>DATDGL010000047.1:0-23342 GCA_036522115.1 Candidatus Angelobacter sp. | reverse complement strand
TTATCCGAGCGATTACCAGAATTCTGGTTTTGGGAGTCAAAAGGCCAGTGATTGCAGGCGGCCTTCCTCTACGTTCCGGCTTGAAATCAGGATTCTTGTAGAATGCTGGGTTCCCGAAGGGGGACTGATTTCTTGGAGCCTGTTACTCATTTTCTGACCGGAGCCTGCCTGAGTCGCGCCGGCTTGAATCGCAAGACCGGGTTGGCGACGCTGACGCTGGTGCTGGCGTCTGAAATGCCCGACCTGGATATTGTCAGTTCGCTCGGCGGGTCCGTATCCTATTTGCAGCACCACCGCGGAATCACGCATACGCTGCTGGGAGCGCCGTTCGTGGCTGCAGGCACGCTGGGCGTGGTATACGGCATTTATCGTCTCCTGTTGTCCCGAGGTCATGAGTTCAAGCGGCCGCCCAACTGGCGACTGTTGTATTTGTATGCGCTGTTCTCCGCGCTCCTGCACATCTTTCTCGATTTCACCAACAGTTACGGCATTCGTCCATTTGCTCCCTTTAGCTGGAAGTGGTATTCGTGGGACATTCTTTTCATCCTGGACCCAGTGTTGCTCGCAGTCCTGGTGCTGGGTTTGGTCATTCCTCCACTGTTGGGCCTGATATCAGATGAGATTGGGGCGCGAAAATCTGTTCGCGGACGAGGGGGCGCCATTTTTGCCCTGGTTTTCTTTCTGGCGGTGATCTACGTGCGCGATTTCGAGCACCGCCGCGCCGTCAACATTCTTACTTCCCTTACCTACCGTGACGAAGAGCCGCTCCGGGCTTCCGCCTATCCCACATTGTTCAATCCATTTGAATGGATTGGCGTGGTAGAGACGCGGGACTTTTTTACTTCAGGGACCGCCAATCCGCGTCAAGGCACATTTGAGGCTGATGATCGACTCCCTCCCCACTACAAGGGGGAAGAAACAGCGGTCACGCTGGCGGCAAAAAAATCGCGTTTGGGCGGAATCTATTTGGATTGGGCACAATATCCGGTGGTGGAGGCCGAACGATTGCCGGACGAGAAAGGCTATAAAGTTCGATTTGTTGATTGGAGATTTATCCGCATCTCATCGGACCGCCAGTCGTTTCCTTTGGCAGGATATGTGATTCTCGATTCGAAGTTGAATGTGGTTGATATGAGCGTGGGAGGGCCAAGCCCGCAGCGTCCAGAGGAGCACTAGATTCGGTTCATTGGAAGAAAGCAATGCAAAGGCGAAGCTACGCCAGCCACTTAACCTCAATACCGTTCACTTAGGAGATTGCGGAACTTTTTAGTTAACGGCTGAACGCAAGGTCCCTCCGATTTACCTCCGCTAACGCGTGGGTAAACACTCGGGATGACGATTTTTTTTCGCGTCCTGGTTAAGTGAATAGTATTGCACTTAACCTATAATCCTCGCCGTAAGCGCAGGAGGTCATTTGCCGCACATTGCCTTTCCTGGAGGTTCTACGCAGCATGTGCAGCTTGTGCTGCGGTGGATCCACTTCAGCGCCGGAATTACCTGGGTTGGACTTCTCTACTTCTTCACCCTGGTCAACACTCCTTTCCTCAAGGAGATTGATGCCGCCACAAGAGTCAAGATCATGCCGCTGCTTATGTCACGCGCCTTGTGGTGGTTTCGCTGGGCGGCGGTGGTGACGGTGCTCGCCGGAATCTGGTATTGGATGATCATCGTCTCCACGGATGTTCACAACGCCCAAATTAACAACCCCCAAATCAACGGCGGCAGGGCGATTGGAACGTTCTTTGTGATCTGGACGCTGGTTTTCGCGGTGGAGATGGGATTGCTGATGTCGCCCGGTGGATTGCTGAAAAAGGGTTTGTTCTTCAGCGTAATCATGGCGGTGGCAGTGGTTGCGGGCGCGTGGCTGTATTTGACGTTGAATGCGCATGGATGGGAAAGCAATCGTCTGCTGGCCATCGGCATTGGCGGAGGACTTGGGTGGTTCATGCTCTTGAATGTGTGGGGGATTATCTGGCGAGTGCAGAAAAAGCTGATCCGCTGGACGCGGGACAACGCGGCGAACGGGACTCCCATGCCGGCGGAAGCTGCACAGCTCTCGCGCGTGGCGCTGCTGAGCTCGCGCACTAATTTTGTGCTCTCTTTTCCCATGCTGCTCTTCATGGCAATCGCCAGCCATTACCTGGTTCTTGGCAGTTAGGCCGTAATGCGAGCGATTGCGAGAATTTTGTTTTCCCTGCGAGGGAGGCACCGAAGCTCGCGCAGAGAATTTGGTAATTGGGTAAGTTGTCTTCCGGGGCCTGGGGGCCCGCGAAAGCTCATGAAAATCTTATGGGGTTGCAGGCAAAGAGGGTGCGCCTTCGGCGCAGAGACGGTGCTGAGCACCGTCTGTACGGTTTGAATCTGTTTCCTCTTGGTGATTTTCGACCCTGGTAATTCATTTAAAATCAGCCCCAAAATCCATAGACGCAAGGAATTCAGAGCGGAAATTTCTTGTGACGATACCACCGATCAAAGATCCCAAACATACACACGATCACCACAAAGACCATCCAGCTTGCTTCAGGACCCAGCAGGCCGCCGGTTAGCCATTGCGGTCCTTGCCAGCGAGTTTCCAGAAGGTGGCCAACAGCATAGCTTCCGGCGTTTTGCCCTGACCAAAGGAAGAAGTTGGCGAAATCAAAGGCAGCATGGAAACCGATGATGAAGGCGAGTGAGCCGGTTCGGCGCAATGTAAGGCAACCAAACAGGCCAAGCAGGGCCGTGGATGCGAAGTCTTCCCAGCGTTCGTGCGGCTTCAGGAAATAGTGCAGCGCGCCGAAGCCGGCGCTGACCAAGATGGCCGCCGCCCAGAATCCGATTCCATCCGCGAGCGTGGCGAGGAGATAGCCGCGGAACATGAGCTCCTCAGTGAACCCGATTAGCAGATTAGCGATAATCCAGAGGCCCAAGAAGGACCAGAGCGCGTTACCATGGATTGCCAGGCCGTCGATACGATAGCCGCCGAACGCAGCGATCAAGCCCACTAGCGCTGCAGTGCAAGCCAAGCCCCAAGCGAGTCCAACCCAGAAGTCGCGCCCGAAGGCGTTACGCACCGGAATGCCGTAGTCGTGGAACGGGCGGCGCTCAATGCGGGCCATAATCCAGGTGGCGACCAGAACCTGGATGAGGGCCTGCAGCTCGTCAGAGATGAAGCCTACAGGATCAAGGGCCGGCCGTTCCTGGAGATGGAAGACCCCGGAGACGATCCAGCCGGCCAGGAACGCGAGGCCCGCGAAAATGCCTACGAAGATGATCAGGCGCCAACCGGCGCGCAAGCCACGGGAGTTGAAGAAAATTTTTCTCATCGGTACACACCCTTGGAAGTCTTACATTACTATGCCTGCGGCGTTAGCAACCGGCTGGTGCTAAAATCGCGCTATTCGAATCCCCCAAATTTAACAGGCAGGAGAAAATCCTCATGATGAAGTGGCTGGCGCGTCTTCTGGGCGCACTTTTGATATGCGGAGCCGCAGTTTCCCAACAGCATCCATCGCCGGATCGATCCAAGGCAACCACGCTGATGACGGGATTGAGTGATCTTCATCATCCGGTCTCAACCGACAACGCTGAGGCGCAGAAGTTTTTTGATCAGGGGTTGCGTCTGATCTTTGCTTTCAACCATGAGGAGGCGGTTGTCTCCTTCCGTCACGCGGCTGAGCTCGATCCCAAGCTGGCCATGGCATACTGGGGCATCGCGGAAGCCGTTGGACCCAACTACAACGATCCCGGCGACCCTGGGCGGTTCAAGCAGGCGCATGAGGCCATCCAGAGGGCGCAGGACCTGGCGAGCGGGGCTTCGCCAAGCGAGCAGGCCTACATTGCGGCCCTGGCAAAACGCTTTCCTGCCGATCCGAATGCTGACCTGCACCAGGCGGCGGAGCAATCGCGAGACGCTTTGCGCGATCTGGTGAAGCAATTTCCTGACGATCTGGACGCGGCAACGCTGTTTGCAGAGGCGTCCATGAACCTGCATCCCTGGGGCCTGTGGCATCACGATGGCACGCCGGCAGCGGAGACGGAGGAGATCATTGCCACGCTGGAATCGGTCCTGCGGCGTGATCCCAACCACATGGGTGCGATTCATTACTACATCCATGCGGTGGAGGCGTCTCCAAGTCCGGAGCGGGCGTTGGCGGCAGCCAATCGGCTGGCAGCGCTGGCTCCGTCTGCCGGACATCTGGTCCACATGCCGGGGCATATTTACATCCGCACCGGCGACTTTGAGTCGGCGGTCAAGACCAACGAACTGGCAGCCGCTGCGGACCGATCTTACATGCAGACCAGCGGCGCTCAGGGCATGTATGCGGCCATGTACTACAGCCACAATCTGCACTTCATCGCGGCATGCGCCAGCATGAGCGGTGATTACGCGGAGGCCCACAAGGCCGCGGAGATGCTGGCAACCCATGTGGGACCGATGGTGAGGGGAATCCCGCCGCTGGAAGCGTTTATGACTATCCCCATCATGGTGGAGGTGCGTTTTCAAAAATGGGACCAGGTAATGAAGATTCCGCAACCGCCGGCCGCTATGAACACCACGACGGTTTTCTGGCACTTTGCCCGAGGAATGGCCCTGGCCAGTACGGGGAAAGTCAGCGAAGCGGAGGCTGAGTACAAAATTGTGGCTGACGCGGAAGAGCACACTCCTCCGGGCCTGATCTTTGCCATGCCGATCAACAATCACACCAAAGACGTTTTCATCATTGGCGTAAATGTTCTGGCGGCCAGGATTGCGGTGGCCAAACATGACAGCGCAGGCGCCATCCAGGTGTTGCGCCGCGCAGTGACCGTGCAGGATTCGCTCAACTACGATGAGCCGCCAGATTGGTTTTTCCCGGTGCGGGAATCGTTGGGTGGCGTGCTGCTGATGAACGGCAATGCTGGGGAAGCGGAAAAGGTCTTTCGCGACGATTTGCAGCGCAATCCGCGCAATCCTCGGTCCCTGTTTGGATTGCGCGAGGCACTGAAAGCGCAAAACCGGGCCTACGATGCCCAGTTCGTGGACAGACTGTTGCAGACGGCGTGGAAGAGCAAGGAGAAATTGAGGCTGGAAGCGCTCTAATTGTGTTGAGCGATTAACCCTTTGCGGCCATCGCCAACGCAGGTTCGTGCATACGGGATTTTTCTACAGGCAGGAACAGATACAAGAAGAAGATAGTGGCGAAGATGGCGGCCAGGGTGAATTTCCAGTGAGGGGCCAGGTGGGAAGGCGAGATAAAGCCCTCGATGCTTCCGGCGACAATCAGGATGGGAATGGTTCCCAGCATCAGTTGCACCCCTTCCGTGCCGGCGCGGGCGATGGAGTCTCGCCGGGGAAGCAGGCCGGGAAAGAGCATTCCTCGGGCAAGCAACAGCCCTGCGGCTCCGGCAATGAAGATGGCCGGCAACTCGAGGACGCCATGAGGGGCAACAAAGCTCCACAAGGAGAGGCTCATGCCATAGAACCAGCAGGCGCCGCCAATCACTCCCAACAGAATGCCATTGTGCAGCATGGCGTAGACCGTACCTGCGCCAAAAGTAATGCCAAAGGCAAAGGCGATAAAGGAGACGGTCATATTATTAGTCATGATGCCGCTGGCTGCCGCCGGTTTTATGGCTACCACCGAATCGGTCCACATCTCATGGCGCTCCAGGGTTTCCATCATATGCGGCCCCAGGTAGAGCCGCATGAAGTCCGGATTGGTTAAAGTCAACAGGAGTCCGATGACAGATCCTAAGAAGAAGATGAGGAAGGCGGTTGTTACTAACGGAAGTTGACGCCGGAAGATGGCCGGGTAAGTGTATCTATAGAAGTGAAAGATCTTAAAAGGACTCGATTTTTCCCCGGAATAGATGGTATTGTGGGCGCGAGCCAGGAGAAGATTGAGCGAGCGGGAGTAGTTTTGCGCGGTAGGATCTTCCCGCAGCACGGAAAGATCGGCTGCGGCCTGCCGATATAGCAAACCGAGTTCCTGCAATTCTGACCGGGTCAAAGATTTGAGGCCGTGGTTGTGGGCCTGGTCCAAGAGGTGTTCCAGGCGTACCCAATGGCTTTTTCTCTTTTCCAGCCAGTAAGTTGAGATCATAATCGAGCAATCATTGTGCCCAGCGACAAGCTTACCATTGATACTCCGGAACAGGTCCACCTGGAATTTGTGCTGGCGGACATTGGCAGCCGTTTTATGGCGGTGTTTGCCGATACCATCATTCAGGTCGTCTTGTCCCTTGCAATCTTCATCATTGATCTCACTGCTCTTAAGGGAGCAATGTTTTCACAATGGAGCACCTCTCAGGCATGGGTGGTGGCGGTTCTTATTCTTATCTTCTTTTGCATTTATTGGGGTTATTACGCTGCCTTTGAGGCATTGTGGAACGGACAAACCCCGGGTAAGCGCTGGGCGGGAATTCGCGTGATCAAGGAAACGGGACGGGCCATCAATGCTTTTGAAGCGATAACCCGGAACCTGGTGAGAGCGATTGATTTTCTTCCTGGGATTTACGGAGTAGGAATTGTCACCATGCTGCTGAATTCCAAGAACCGGCGGCTGGGAGACTTCGCTGCCGGCACGCTGGTGGTCCATGACAAAAAAACCAAGGAGACCGCTCTCTTTTTCAATGCGGCAGAGAAGAAGGCGGATTTTGCCGTTTATCATGCGGGCCGCCTGGGGGCGCCGGAAGTCGAATTGATTGAGACTTTCCTTGCGCGCCGGCTGGACATCCCCTGGGAGGCGCGCCACCAGAGCGCTACGCGCATTGCCGACATGATCTGCATGAAGCTGGGCATTGATCCGCGCTCCCGCCCACCGGAGACGGAAACCTTCCTGGAGGGGATGGTGAAGGAGTTCCGTGACCGGGCTCAATACCGGTGAACGTACGACTTCCGTAAGGTAAACAACCGACAACACACCGGAATCGACCTTGCTGATTGGGTTGGACTGTTTTAATGTGATACTTTAGCCGGAATTGTGCATGCTCTCCACCGGTAGCAGGACTTTCGATTTTCTTTTGATTTTTCTATGGCGCTTGGGTTTGGGTTCAACAAGACAAAGGTGCTCAGTTCAGCGGAGAAGTTTGTCCAGCAGGGCAAGCTGCAGAACGCTATCACTGAGTACGAAAAAGTCGTCAAAGAGGACCCTAAAGACCTCACCGTACTGAACACCATCGGCGACCTCTATGCGCGGGTGGGACAGAATGACAAGGCCTGTGAATACTTCAAGAAAGTAGGCGACCAGTACGCGCAGAATGGTTTTACCGTCAAAGCCATTGCTATCTATAAGAAGCTGAGCAAGCTTTCTTCCTCCGCCGACGCCATCATCAAACTGGCGGAGCTGTATACGCAGCAGGGCCTGTTCAATGATGCGCGTACGCACTACATGCAGGTTGCCGATCACGTTCTGAAAGCGGGTGACAACAACCAGGCGGCCAAAATCCTGCAAAAGATCCTGGAACTGGACCCGGAAAATACCACGACTCAATCCAAGCTGGCTGATCTCTACATCAAGCTGGGAAAAAAGGAGGAGGCGCGGAACATTTATTACAGCGCGGCTGAATCGCTGCATGCGCGCCGGGCTTTTGATGCAGCGGATGAAGCGCTGGGCCGGGTGTTGTCGCTGGAGCCGGACAACAAAAAAGCGCTCCTGCTGCGGGGCATGGGGGCTGCGGAATCCGGCGACAGCAGCAAAGCCATCCAATGCCTGGAGCAGGTTCCTGACCTGGATTCGCGCCCCGATGGCCTGCGCGCCCTGCTGCGCGCAAAATTGCAGTCCGGAGTGGTGGAAGGCAATGAGGCACTGGCGATAAAACTTTTTACCGTCCACCAGGACCTGGGAGGAATCACCGCCCTGACGGAGTGGATGGTCGCCCACAACCACGTTGAAGATGCTCTCAAGCTGTACGATCAATATGCTGAACGCTTCTTTTCGCGCGGGCCATCCGCGCTCATCGATACGCTGTATCCGCTGATCGCGCGTATTCGCAACAATCCGTTCGCCCTGGAGCGGATGTTGCGCCTGCTGCAAAAGGCAGGAGACACGTCTCACCTGAATGAAGTGATGGAATTGCTGGCCCATGCCCGCGTGCAGACCGGCGATTTTGGAGAAGCGCGCGACTTATACAAACAGCTTTCAGAACTGGAGCCGGAAAATCCGCTGCACGTTCAGAACTACCGTCAAATGCAGGCCAAATTGGGTGAAGACCCGATGAACCGGATGTTAACGGCGGCGGAAAGCAACCAAGCGCTGATGGTGGAAGAGTTGGAGCACACCGCGGCCGCAGTCCACCAGGAGTATACCCCGGCGGTTGAGAGAGCAATTGAGGCGGCGTTAACTGACGCCGAGCTGTTCATTTCCTATAACGTTCCGCTGAAGGCCATTGCTCCGCTGGAAGCGATTCTTCCGGTTGCGCCACGAGATCTGCAGGTGAACCAGCGGCTGGCCTCGCTTTATCTGCGCGCCGGACGGTACAAGGATGCATCCAACGCCTGCAAGACTCTGAGTGAACTCTATGCGCAGTTTGGCCATACCGCCGAAGCCGAGCGCTACGGAGAAGAGGCCCAGAAATACGGCGCGCGATCCGCCATTGAAGAGATGCAACCTCCTCCGCCGGCTAAAGCCCAGCCGGTTGCCGTCGAGGAACCGGAGCCTGTGGTAGAACAAAGCGCTCCGGCGTCTACAGTCCAGGAGTTCGTTCTCGAGGTTCCGCAAGAGTTTTTCGAATCGCCCATTGCCGAGGCGCCGCCGGCTCCGATTCATGAGCCTGCGCCGGACAAGGTTTCTGCAGAAGCCACAGTCCAGGAATTCGGGCTTGAACCCGCAGTGCCACAGACGCAAGAGGTTGAAGTGGACGTCTCCCATGAGTGGGAGAGCATGCTTTCGGTGGAATCGGAAGCGGCAACTCCGGTAGAGTCAGCCGCGCCTGCGGTTCACCCGGATACGGCGGCAAAGCCTGAACCTGTGGCTGCGGGGCCGGATCCAGCGGTAATTGAAGACAAGATACAGGAGGTCCGGTTTTACATTTCCCAGGGATTCTGGGACATGGCCCAGGCCGCGATTCACGATCTGGCGGAGACGGCGCCCGGAAATCCGCAACTGGATGAGCTCAGGTCCGCAGTAGCTGCCGGAGAGGGCGCCCAGATGGCCGCCGAAGCTGAGGCCGCTGCTGCCGCAAAAGCTGCTGCGGAAGCCGAGGCTGCCGCTGCAAAAGCCGTTGCTGAAGCCGAAGCCGCTGCCGTTGCAAAGGCAGTCTCTGAAGCTCAAGCCGCTGCCGCTGCTCAGGCCAAAGCTGCTGCTGAAGCTGAGGCTGCTGAAGCCGCCAAAGCTGCTGCTGAAATTGAAGCTGCTGCGGCCGCGCAGAAGAGGGTTGAGCCAAGTCCTTCTTCAAGCCACGGGCTCGCGGTCAAAGACGCGGAACCACTCCTTGTGTTGGATGAAGAAGGGCCGGTTTTGACCGGTAAGCAAGTGGCGAGCCCTCCGCCATCCGTCGCGCCAGTGCAGCCGGTGGCGGCGCCGAAGCGGCTAGAGGAAGAAGAGGACATTTTAGGCAATCTGGTATCGGACCTGGAGGCGTCACTGGGAGATTTTGTTCCGGGAGGCGATGCCGAACCTGCTCAACCTATGCCGGCTTCTGCTTCGGTGACGCCAACTGCTGAACCAGCGCCGGCACTCGCGCCTCCGGTCCCAATCCAGGCGTCAGCGGCAACTTCCCTGCCGACCAACGGCGAAATACGCGATCCGGAAGCCACATCTGTCCTCAGCAACATTCTTTCTGAGCTCCAGGAAGATCTGGGTGAGGACGTGGTGGAAGCGGAAGATCCGGAAACCCATTACAATTTAGGTATCGCCTTCAAAGAGATGGGACTGCTGGACGAGGCGATTGGGGAGTTGCAAAAAGTATGTCACGCAGTGGAGCGCGGCAACAACTTCTCCCAGCCGATCCAGGCTTACACCTGGCTGGCGCAATGCCTGGTAGATAAAGGAGTGCCTGAGGCTTCCCTCCGCTGGTACGAGAAGGCGCTGCAACTGCCCGGCCTTGACCATACCAGCCGTTGCGCTATTTATTACGACTTAGGCTCCGCTTACGAGGCCTCCGGTGACAAGAAGTCCGCGCTGGCTAATTTTATGGAGGTTTACAGTTCAAATATTGATTTCCGGGACGTAGCCAGCCGCATCAAAGTCTTGAAATCGTAGTGAACTCCTTGACCGCCCACTCTTGAAGCCCATTTTCACCAATCTCGAAACTCCCCCTGTTTCACCTCAGCCGGTAGAAGCCCAGGCGGAACCGCCAGTGTGGTTGCAGCGTCTGTTTGTGATTGTGTACGTTGTGCTCTGCATCGAACTGGGGCTGGTGCTGGTGATGCTTCCCTGGACCCCGTGGTGGGATGTTAACCGCCTGCTGGTGCATTGGCCTGCGGTGAGGCATGTTCTGCAACATGGTTTTGTTCGTGGAGCCGTCTCCGGCCTGGGGTTTCTCGACCTCTGGCTGGGCATTTCTGAAGCTGCACGGTATCGTGACCGCCGTCCTGTAGACTCTCATGACCAACAATAAGAATTCTGACTCTCCTGCGGAGCTGCATTCCGCCGCGCTGGCCTATCTGAACAGCGATTTTTTGAACAGCCCGGATGGACGCCTGTTTCGCATCCTCTCGGAATACTCCGAGCCTTTGGCCCGGTTCCGCCGCGAGAAGATCCAGGACACCGTGGTCTTTTTCGGATCAGCAAGATTCAAGTGCCTGTCTGAGGCGAAAAATGCCCTGACCATCCTGGAGAAACCGGGATCAGCCAAGACGGCTGCTCCGGAGGACCAGCCGGGTGGACGGGACGAAGATGCTCTTCAAGCTACATTGAAGCGCGCGCACGCCGCCGTGCAGATGGCGCGTTATTACGAGGAATCGCGCAAACTGGCGCACATGCTCACGGAATGGACAACCACTCTGCCCGGAAAGCGCCATCGGTTTGTGGTGACCTCCGGCGGCGGGCCGGGAGTCATGGAAGCAGCCAATCGTGGCGCGCGTGAAGCCGGAGGCAAAACCATTGGGTTGAATATCCGCCTGCCTTTCGAGCAGATGCCCAATCCTTACATCACTCCGGAGCTCAATTTTGAGTTTCACTACTTCTTCATGCGCAAGTACTGGTTCGCATACCTGGCCAAAGCGCTGGTGGTTTTCCCTGGAGGGTTTGGCACTCTGGACGAACTGTTTGAGATCCTCACCCTGGCGCAGACGCAAAAACTGGCCAAGAAGATCATCGTCATTGTCTATGGCAAAGAATATTGGAGCCGGGTGTTAAACCTGGAGATGCTGGCGGATGCAGGCACAATCTCTCCGGATGACCAGAAGCTTTTTACCTTTTGCGATACGCCTGAGGAAGCATTCGAGTGCTTGAAAGAAGGCCTCACACGCTATCATCTGGATCCGCGCTCGCAGAAAGCCAGTGCCGAGGAAGGACCGGAGATCGCCAAGACGCTGCCGTGACGGACTGTCAGCAGTCCTTCGATGCGGTCTAACCGAATCGCGAGGTACTCATTGTTGTATCGCGCACGACTACAAGCCGATTGGGCCAGTCGTTCTCCGCGAAACGTTGCATCGCCTGCATGACGGCGTTGTTGATCTTGTGGCGATTGGGTTGACGCAATCGCACAATGAGAATCCCGTGATGGGCTGAGGTTCGGTAACTGCTGAATCCCTTGTCAGTCGTCACCAACAGCCGCGATTCAGCGACGGCAATTTGCCACAGATCCGGGTCTGACAGGCCGCATTCCGATGTTCCCCGAATGTCTTTCAAGTCATGACCAAGGGCACGCAGGCCTTCCACAGTCATTTTTGGAATGTTCTCGTCAACGAGAATTTTCATCCGCTATTGATTCACTGTTTGGATGGGGGTTACCTGTTCTTCAGCGAGATTTGCAGCGTAGGCCAGGCATGCCATGATGTCTTCTCGAGAAAGGGGGGGATATTCGGAAAGAAGATCCTCGATAGTGTCTCCACCGGCCAGCATACCAACAATTTGGTGGACCGGAATTCGCGTCCCTTTGACACACGCCTGGCCATGACAGATCTGCGGATCGATTGAGATGCGATCAAAAGGCATGTGAAGCACCTCCGGCTTAAGTTTACTCCAAATAGCCGCGATTCTTTCATGCCGCTCGCTTCTCCTGCTCCTGCTGTTCCACCTTCTGCTCTACGTGTTTGATCTCGATCCGCTCTTTGCGGATGTCAAGGCGCAGATGACCGTATAAGCTCATATATTGGTTGGCCACCCAGACCAGGGCAAGCCCGCCGATCAGGTAGCCCCGCCAGTCGTCGAACAAGAGCTTGTAGCGGGTGAGCCAGAGAAAAAAAACAGTCACATAATGGCTGAAACAGTATTCGCAGGTGAAAATGAAGAAGAACTTGCGCCCCAGCAGATGGGAGTTGGATTCGCTCTGGCTGGAGCAGTAACCCCGCGGCTCCCGAAAGACTTCCTCGTGGGTCACGGTCCAGGATACGGCGGCAACGGGCATAGCCAGTACGAATAGCCAGACGATTTGAATTCCCAGCGCCACCATTAGGAAAGAGGGAATTATTCCCCATGAAGTTGCCTTATAGCGGCCATCTAAAAAGACCCAACGGTCCGCTACTGCTCTGCTACATCACCAGCAGGCGGCAATTTTCGGGTGGGCCGGACGACCAGATGCGGCAACTTCTGGGCAAAATTGAAGAATGCGTTGCTGCCGGCATCGATTTCATTCAACTGCGCGAAAAAGATTTAAGTGCGCGGGCCCTGGAAGAGCTGGCAGGCGCAGCCGTTCGGCTGTTTCCTCCTGGTGGAGCAGCCAGGTTGCTGATCAATTCCCGCTTGGACGTCGCGCTGGCCTGCCAGGCCCATGGAGTGCATCTGCCCGCCCATGATCTATCTGCGAGCGAGGCCCGCGCCATTCTGGCTCGCGCCGGCTGCGATCATCCGGTGATTGGTGTCTCGGTTCATTCCGTGGAGGAGCTTGCTCATGCGGAAGCCCATGGAGCCGGCTTTGCTGTCTTTGCGCCAGTCTTTGAAAAAGAGGGCCGAACAATCAGCGATGGAATCAAGAAGCTGGAGCAGGCGTGCCAAAGTCCCAACCGCGACATGCCGGTGCTGGCGCTGGGGGGAATCACGTTGGAGAACGCCCGGCAATGCATGCATGCGGGCGCAGATGGAATTGCAGCCATCAGGCTGTTTCAAGAAAATGACGTTGCCACAGTCGCGAGGAGTTTGCGCGAGGTTCAATTTTCATGAATCCCGGCAGCCGAGACGCAATCTATATGGGAAACAAAACTTTGGATGCAGGAGACGATTGATGCAGGAGACTCCGCAGCAATACACGCAACGGATACTGGGCAATATCGAAGGCAAAGAGCCTCTGCGGGTGCAGCGCGAAACCCCGAGGAAACTGGCAGCGCTGGTTCGCGGCCTGAACAAGAAGCAACTTACGCGAAAGCCCGCTCCGGGCAAATGGTCCATCACTGAGATCCTGGCGCACCTGGCCGACTCCGAAATCGTTGGCGCCTGGCGGCTGCGCCACGTTCTTTGTAATAACGGCGCGCCGATTCAGGCGTACGATCAGAACGCCTGGGCTTCAACCCTCAATTATCATCGGCGCGATCCCAAACAGTCCCTGGAAACTTTTCGGGTGCTTCGGAAAGGCAATCTCGCCATGCTCAAAGGTCTGCCCAAAGAGCTGTGGGAGAACTACGGTCAACATCAGGAGAGAGGCAAAGAGTCCGTGGCCCATATTGTGCGCATGTTTGCCGGGCACGACCTGAATCATCTGGGACAGGTGGAGAGAATGGCCAAGGAAGCAGGTCAGAGAAGAAAAAGATCTTAATGCTCTAGCTTGTAACCTCCACTGTCACATCTGATCGACTTAACTTAGGTTTGAAAATAACCCCGTCCTTGTCTTTGGTCAGGCCCAAAACAAATGTTTCAAATGTTCGTGCTCCTTGCGCGTGGGCCATGGGTATTTCGCGCAATGCTTTCAAAACACTCGTGTCCACTTTGGATGGGTTGGAGTTCTGGTTAATGATTTCTGACAAACCCATCAATACCTTCAAGTTCTTGTTTCGTAGCAGAGTGGCAGGAAGATTCATTTTTCTGGATGACCGGTTGAAAAGGTCGAGTCCTTTTTCATAATCGGGGCTTGCCTGCTTCTCTGTGAGAAACAAGCGGAGTGATTCGACCGATCCATGTTTTCCACCGCCCCAAAACAGGACCAGATCTTTCAAATCTTTCATTTCCGCAGGCATTCCTTCAACCCTCCCGGTTTCGACCAACTGGAGGAGCACGGGGAAGATACTCGCTCTTCGCTCTACATCGGCTTCGTCAATGTAGATGAACGCCGGAGCAACACTTCCTGCCGGTATCTTCTCCAGAGCCTCCGCCAATCTTGCGCTGAGGATTTCTTTTAAGTCCGTGTCCGGGCTGCATACGACCCTGCCGCCTTTCTTAAACCACTCTCCCTGCTCAAAATGCCTGAAGAACTGGTCTACCAGAAAAGTTTTGCCGGTGGAGGAGGCGCCATAGACCAGAACACAGCTTCGTTTGCCATTCGCTTTTCCCTTGCTGAGCCACATGTGCAAGGCGGCTATATCGCCTTTGAGCTCAGGATCGACACAGGTGAACTTTCCAACCGGGCAGAAATCAGAAATGCTCAACTTTCCACTGCGGACTGCAGGAAACAGCAGCTCTTTGTTTTCGGTATAGTCGAGAAAGGCGCGCAGGCCCTCGTAATGGACTGATGCCAGGTACACGTTTTTGCTGAAGGGAGTGTCCAGCAGCGGTTGCAGCATGTTCGGGATCATTGCTTCCAGTTGCGCCTGAACTTCGCTCGAGATCTTTATCGGTGCTTCCAGAATACTTTCGATACTGGCCAGGGTGTAAGCAGAGCTGCGCAGGGGCGTATAAATTTCTGGAACTACGCTGGCCGCCCTTGTTTCTAAGCTGGGTATCTTGACTTGCGGCAATGCGATAATCATTTTTCCGAGAAGATCTCCGAATCGCGAATCTCCCCATTCGATGCCTAATCGCAGGGCCCACCAGACATTGGAACTATCGTTCACCTCATTGTGGTCGGCACAAACCTCCGCCAGATATTGATATAGAAAATTCAGGGCAGCCCGTTCATTTGCTCCCAGGTTGGGATTCCGGTTATCGATTGATAGCTCCTCCCTCTCATATTCCAACGCCCGCAGAACCGCAAACAAGATAGGATCTGCCACAGATTCGCTAAAACGCCTCATATCAGCCCCTGAATCCCGCGCGCTTTCACTCAGGACTGACTGCAAATCTGTCAGCCTGGGTCTTTGCGTCATGAGGTACGGTTGGCAGAGATTGGAAAAAGCCGCAACCTTCGGCAGCTCTTCGTCCGTCCAAGCTTCGTCAATCTTTTTTAACGTGTATTTGAACCGCCACAGTAACTGATAAATTCGTTGGGCGCAGACGCGGATCAGCGTCGAGAGGCTAGGTTCTTCCGACCGCAGGAGTTTTAGAAGACTTCGCGATAAAGCAATCTTGGAAGGAAAACCAAGCGCGCGCCGAAGCAACTCCGATTGATCGTCGCTGCCCTGCAAAATTGGCGTCAGGCATTCCAGGAGTTTCACGTCCTCTTGAATCTTCTGCGGGATGGCTTTGGCCACTTTGGCCAAATACTCTTCGATCGACTGAATGATCAACTCGGGCTTCTTCGCCATAAGCCTCCGTGGTTCCCTGTCAACGCCTGCACTGTGGCGTGTTCAGGTTTCGTGTTTATATTCATTTAGGTCAGGCCAGACCGATCACGCTGCACCTGGGGGAGATTCAGTGAGATCTGCGTGTCGAACTATTTTTTGTCAGCCTAGGGCCGGGATGTAAGTATCAATCCAATCTTAGATTTTGGCAACCTGCTTTATAGTCGTGGGTGCGCGACATCAGAGTTGGCATTAGTTCGATTTCCTTTTGTGTGGCCTTTTCTTAGCGCCTATGTACGCTAGGTTAAAGAGGACACTATGCCTGACTCTCTGGCTCAACTGGAAAAGCAAAGAGCGGAACTATTTCGCCAGATCGTCGATCTGGGGGATTTCCGCCGCGGTTCTGTCACCACCACCTCCGGCAAATGCGGCAACCCCACATGTCACTGTTTCCGACCCAACGATCCTGGCCATGGCCCCAACTTCCGCCTCACGCGAAAGATTGCGGGCAAGACGGTGACAGAGACTTTTGCTTCTCCCCTCGACTTGCGCAAGGCGCAGCGAGAGGTGGAAACCTTCCATCGCTTTCAAGAGCTTTGTGCCGAGCTCATTGCCCTGAACGAAAACATCTGCGGCTTACGCCCCGTGGAACAGAGCTTGACGCAGCAGGAAAAAAAACGGTCGAAGCCATCCAGCAGGAAGTCGCCGGCGAAGTAGGCCGCCTGCTGCCGATGATCTTGCACGAGCGCCGCAAGAACGGCAGGCTGGATATGGAAGCCACGGAAATGGCCCTGCGGTTGGCCATGCATCAGGTCAGCGCGGTGGCCCTGGGCCAGCTGTTGCAGTGCGATCCTCCCGGCCCCGATCAGCGGCAACAGGCTTGCTCCTGCGGTCAAACCGCACCCTATCAGGCGTTGCGCTCCCGGCGTATCCTCACCGTCGTGGGCGAGGTGGAACTGCTGCGCCCTTACTATCTCTGCCCCCATTGTCATCACGGACAATTTCCCTTCGACGTCGAACTCGATGTTGACCATCAGGGTTTATCTCCGGGCGTGCGTCGCATGTTGTCGCTGGTGGGCGCGGAGGCTCCGTTTGATCACGGACGCCTGCAGATGCAACTCCTGGCGGGCTTGGCTGTAACCACCAAGGCGGTGGAGCGAACCGCCGAGGCCTTGGGGGAAGACATCGCCAGGGGTCAACAGGAGCAGATGCAGCGAGCCCTGCAGTTGGATCTTCCCATCGTCGTGGGCCAGCCCATTCCCATCCTGTATGTGCAAATGGATGGCACGGGAGTCCCGGTTACCAAGACCGAACGTACCGTGGGCAAGATCGAAGGCCTGCCCGCTCGCACCCGAGAAGTGAAACTGGGATGTGTCTTCACCCAAACTACCTATGACCCGCAAGGCTTTGCCATCCGCGACCCCCAATCGACGACCTATACCGGAGCCATAGAGACCGCAGAGCAATTCGGCAAGCGCCTCTATGCCGAAGCCCAGAATCGTGGTTGGAACCGAGCTATCAAGAAAGTGATCATGGGCGATGGAGCTGACTGGATTTGGAACCTTGCCGGTCTACATTTTCCCGGTGCTATCCAGATCGTCGATCTCTTCCACGCCCGCCAACACCTCTGGGATATCGCTCGCCTCCTGTATCCTGGGGAGGATGCCCATCAGAGACAATGGATCTTGCGGCACCAGCCCAAGCTGGACGAGGGCAAGATCGAAAAGCTGGTTGCCTATTTACGCTCGCTGCAAGCTTGCTGGCCGGAACTGACCGAAACTCTGCACAAGGCGGCTGCTTACTTTGAAAGAAACGCCGAGCGCATGCGTTACCCCCAGTTCCGTTGCCAGCATTTGTTTGTCGGTTCCGGTGTGATCGAAGCCGGTTGCAAAACCGTCATCGGCAGCCGCCTTAAACTGTCTGGCATGTTCTGGACCATTCGCGGTGCCAATGCCATCGTTGCCCTCCGCTGCTGTCGTCTCAGTGGTAGATTTGAGGACTATTGGGAGGCCCGACGGGCCTGATCCTTACTTTCATGTCGCGCACCCTATAGTCGTTTCCAGCAGACGGAACGATAAGCTCAACGCGTCATAAACTCGGCGGCAAGTCTCGCGTGCATAATTTCATAAGAGATCTTTAAAGATGCTCGCGCTTCTTCAGCATCCGGATCATTTTCTGTTTGCGCGCTTCCCGCGTCTCGTCTTTTTTTGCGCCGGTGATCCAGTCTACAAATTCTTTCTTGTGCGTATAGGAAAGGCCATCGAAGTGTCCCCAGGCTTTGCTGGTCTGGAGGAATTTCTTTAGATCTGCGGGTACCTCCACCGTGCGCGGCTCGAAGTCCGGAACCACGCTGACCTGGACAACGTCTCCTGCTTTTACACCAGCGCCTTCGCGGTTGGACTTACGCAAGGGCACGCAATACTTTCCACCCATCACGCAGATGGTCGTCCGGTAGGTGAAATCGTTGATCGTGAGCTTGACCGGCGCTCTTGCCTTGCCGAAGACTTTTTTCACGTCAAATGGAATACAGATGAACGCGAGGGACGCGCTTCCAGCGTTATCGATCTTGCACCGGAATTTCCGTGGCTGGGTGGTGGTCATCGTGTCCGTTCCCTTTCGGCGCCGCTTCCGTGATAGTCCGGATCCTTAATAGCCCCGGCGCCTGCGCTTATCATCTACCAGCCAATGCAGCAGGCTGGAAACGATGCTCAGCAGGATGGCGCCGATGATAGCGGCGAACCAATCGCGGACCCTGAAACCGGGGCGCAAAATCCAGGCTGCCAGCTTGAGCATGGCGGCATTGATGATGACCAGGAAAATCCCAAACGTGAGAATTGTCAGCGGGAAAGTGATGACTTTAAGAAAAATTCCCAAAGTGGCGTTCACCAGGCCAATGACCAGCGCTGCAATCAGAGCGTACCTGAAATTGGGCACGCTGACCCCAATGTTCAGGTTGGTCACAATCCACAGGGAAATTGCGTTAATCAGCCAGCGTAGGAGCAGCTTCATTTGCGTTCGCCTTTCGTGAAAACCGCTTTGGGCATCATCACGTGGACGCCCTTATTGCTGTCCACCAGTTCATTGATGTTTACATCGCCGGCCACGCTGGTCAGCATGTAGGCATCGTCGCGGGTGAGGTGCTTCTCCTTGACCAGGAAATCAATCATCTGGCGGACGGCAATGCGCGTGGCCTCGCTGAGATCGTCGTCAAATCCCATGCTGATGTAATGGGTAGGGGTCTCCGCGCGCGGGTAATCGATCTTCAAATCTTTGCGCACAATGAATTGAATGGTCCCGACCAATGATGTTTCCAGGGCGGTGATGTCCACCTCGCCGTTGCCCTGGCCGGCATGGCCATCGCCAATTTCAAACAGCGCTCCCGGCACGTGCACCGGAAGATACAACGTGCTGCCGGCCACCAGTTCCTTGTTGTCCATGTTCCCGGCGTGGATCCACGGAGGAGCGCTGTTGATGCGTCCGTAAGCCTCCGGCGGCGCTTCACCAATGCTGCCAAAGAATGGATGCAGGGGAATTTCAATTCCCGGCGCGAAGCTCGCGACCATGCGTTGGCGGTCCAGGGGAATGATTTTGACGCGGGAGTAAGGGAAATCATTGGTAAGAAAACCTGCGCCTGCGCGAAAGCCGTTGTACGCATAGGGGATGGCCAAGTCGATTTTCTGGATGCGGACCTCCAGCGTGTCGCCCGGCTCGGCTCCCTCAATGAACACAGGGCCGGTCAGGATGTGGCCGCCCGGACCTCTATTGGTGACCTCTTTGTAGATGTCGCGCAGGCTCTGCTGTACCTGGTCCGGCGGCACTCCGGCTTTCTCCAGCCCCGTAGGGCTGTTGGTGATCATGGTTTCAAAGACCACGGTGTCGCCCGAATGAACGCGCAGCACCGGCGTGGCCGCCGCGTCGTAATAGCCCCAGGCCACGGTTTTGGGCGTTGCTTTGAGCGTATAAGTCTGCGGCCCCACAGCCGGAGGGTTTTGGGCCTGGGCCAACGAGGAGATGAGGAAGAGCAAAATGAGCTGTCGCATGAGACACAAATGCTGCCACAAAGTGCGAATCAGTAGCAAACCGCTCGCTGTTACCGGGCTTTCTATTTGGGCGCCGCAGCCTTCTTCTTCTGCACCGGTTCAGGCGCGGGATCGGGAACCATGCCGGCAAACAGGTCGTCTTCCTGTTTATCTTTGCTGCCATCTGTGGCCTGGCTGGCAGGGCCGGCGTTGGAGTTGTCGCTTTGCTGCTTCTGTTTCTGCTCTTCCCAAAATGCTTTCAGCTCTGCCTGTTGTTCCGGGGTGAGAATGGCAAAGAGCTGCTGGTTATGTTGCTTGTGGATTTCCTTCAATTGCGCCTGCATCTGCTCTTCATTTAAAGAGTCGTCTTTGCGCGCAACGCGTATCTTCTGCCCTGTCTCCCGATTGATCTGCACCCATTGCCGCTTCTGGTCGTCCGTCAAGTTCAGCTTCTGCGTCAACAGGGCGAACCGCTGCTGGTTTTGCCGGCGTTTGACTTGATCGTTTTGCGGGCCACTCTGTTGCTGGTCGTCCTGTGATTTGCCGCCTGCCTGGGCAGAAGCAGTCCATGGAAACAACAGGAAAGCCATGGCGCCGGCAAGCAAAGCCCGTCTATAAAGTGCAGTCATTATGCGTTTCCCCCGTCGCCTGATAGTAACCCGGCCAGCACGCCTTAAGTTCCTTCTGCCAGACCAGAAGTAACCGCCGGACCGCCTCCAGGATTTATTACCTTGGTAATGCAATTTTTGCCGTTCAGTTGCGTCACTATGATTGAGAACGGGAAGGGACAAGAAAATGAAGACGACCGTGGTGTTGACTCTGTTTTGCCTGATGACGCTGGTATTGCCGGCGCATGACCAGAAACAGCAATCGCCGTCCGCAGAGGGCGATTTGAATGCCACCACGGAAAGCATGTCGCACGACCACAATCACGCCATGGGGCCGCACATGCACATGCACATGAGCAGCTTGCGTGACCTCCAGCGCGGCGATGAACACAAAGCCCAGGAAGTTGTAGAGCAGGCCCGGCCGGCCCTGGAAAAATACAAAGATTACAATGTTGCCCTGGCCGATGGTTATAAGATCTTCCTGCCCAACGTGCCGCAAAAGATGTATCACTTCACCAACTGGAAGTATGCGGTGGGAGAAGCTTTTCGCTTTGATCCCACGAAACCAACTTCTCTCCTGTACGAAAAAAAGGGCAATGACTACAAATTGATTGGCGCCATGTACACCGCTCCCAACCGGTTTACAGAGGACCAGCTCAATGACCGTATTCCACTCAGCATGGCCCAGTGGCACCAGCACGTGAACATGTGCAAGCCTCCTCAGGGGCAGGAGAGAGAGGTGCTCGGCAGGAGCCCGAAATTCGGCTTGAATGGCTCCATCTCCACCCAGGAAGCATGCGAGCAGGCGGGCGGCGCCTTCATGCCTCACGTATTTGGCTGGATGGTCCACATGTATCCGTGGGAGAAGACGCCGGACGCCATCTGGTCCGTCGAACGGCAATTGAAAGACAAGCCCGATTCAGGACACCAGCACGACGGCATGGACATGAGCCACTGAAGAATTTGGTAATTGGGTAACTTGGTAAGTTGGCAATTGAAAATCAAAGCCAAACCTGCCGACGCAAGGGATATCAAGGGCGGGGCCTTGGGTTAGTCAGCAATGCCGGCGGTGGTCTTTCAACTACCCAATTACTCAATTCTTATCTTGATTTGCCGGCTCGATTCTTCCTTAGTGGCCGGGTATCGCAGCGCGGCAACGCTCAGTTGCGCGCCGCTCTTCAGTACAGGTGGATCGAGTTTGTAACTCTCATCCTGGTTGCTCACACGCAACCGTACGCCGAAGTATTCAGGAAAGGTCACGCTTTCTGAAGCGCCACAGCAGATATACAAGGAGAGCAGATCGCAGAATTGCAAAAGATCTGTCAGCAGCTCTAACTGCTCTATGGCAAGAGGCTGGCCACCGCCGAGCTTCTTCTGCCTGCGCGTCTCATTCTTAAGAAATGCATCCAGGTTTCGCCGGTCCTCCACCCCAGCCGTGCGCAAAGACGGCGCACGTTGGGGACCCCGGTCCTCCACCCCAGCCGTGCGCAAAGACGGCGCACGTTGGGGACCCCGGTCCAGACGGTTCTCTTCCGGCATGGAATTCAAACGCTCTTGCGCCAGACGCCAGAAATGCCGGCTCACAATGTAGCCGCCTGCGGCAGAGATGGGCTCGCAGGTATCGATCGAATTGCTCCACGCCTCCACGAACTGCGGCGCCGTAGCTGTCACAAACGACGGCGGCTCCTGCGGGCGGACAGAGCGGCTCTTCATAATGGCCTGCGCGTCGGGTATTCCCCATCCTGCGTCGTGAAGGGAGATTGCCTGCAAGAGCTGGGTGTCCGGAGCGGGAAATTGCGTGGCGGAGACTGTAGCTGCAAGCTCTCCGGCCAGCGCCGCATGGGAGGGCTGCGTAATCATCCAGCAGCTTTCGTATTTCAGGGTCTGCGTGCGCAGCACCGCGTCCCAGGCAGGCACAGATTCTCCGGAAGCTGAGGGCAGAGGGTGGAGCGGACGAAGAATCATGAGCTCGGACGCCGTTTCGCGATCCGTCCTGCGGCTGCGGCGGCCTTGGCCGGGCCGCTACTGGAAGGCGGCTTCTTCATGCCCTCGAGCAGTTCTTTGAGGGCCACTGCGTTGTTGTGTTGAGCGTCCTTTGAGGCATAGATGAGCGTGACCTGGGCATGATGGTTGATCAACTCGTACAAAAACTCCAGGTCCGCTGAAGCTTCAGGGGCGGCGAGCTCTTTGAAATAGCGTTTCTTGAAGACCGTCCAGTTCGCGCTCTTGTGAAACCATTGGCGCAATGCGTCCGAGGGGGCCAGGTTCTTGAGCCAATGATGGATGCGGGCCTGCGTTTTTCGTACTCCTCTCGGCCAGAGCCGGTCTACCAGCACTCGCTGTCCGTCAGAGAGGGAAGCTTTTTCATACGCCCGTTTGATGGCAACCGGCATCGGGAATCCGCAGTTCGCTGCAATCCAGAGTTTTCAAAATACCGCACTACAGAACATAATAGTCACTTGAGGCGAATAGCGTCCATCCTTCTGCTTACGGCTTTTCTGGTCCTTCTGGCAGGCTGCGGCAAAGATCCAGAGCTGCAAACCGATGCCGAGTTGGGCTTGAATGCGCAACAGTCCCACGGCCGGCGCGTCTACAAGATTTATTGTGCGGTCTGCCACAAAGCCTATGCGTCCACCGCCCTCAAAGGGCCCAGCCTGCAAGGGCTCTACAAAAAACAATACTTGCCCAGCGGACTAATCGCCAATGACCGTTTTGTGGAGCAGACCATCGTGCACGGCCGCAAGATGATGCCGTCTCTGGAAAATTCTCTGTCCCGGCAGGACGTGGAAGACGTGATCGCGTATTTGCATACCTTGTGAAAACTACTATGTCATTTTTGTTAATAGTTTGACTCGAAGGAACCGCAAGGTCTCTCCGGGTCTGCGCTTCGCGCACACTCCTCGAGATGACGAATTGTAATGGTGGTCACAGTATTGCTTAAATTGCTCTAGGAGTCTGTCGGGAATAGATTTGACGAAAAACACACAGCAGAATCACCAAAGTCGCTTGCCACAGAACTGTTTGCGCGTAAGATGCAGCTATGGCAAAGTGCTTTCGTCCCGA
>DATDGL010000046.1:0-2195 GCA_036522115.1 Candidatus Angelobacter sp. | reverse complement strand
TCGCCCACCGCGACTTGCTGAGCAACTGATTCAGAAAGGCGATGAACTCGGCACTGGTGTGCCGTTTGGCCGTTTTGCCTTCTACTTTGCCGGTCTTCACATCCAGAGCCGCATATAACGAGAGCGTGCCGTGACGGTAGTACTCGAAGCCATGCCGTTCCGCTCGGCCCGGCGACAACGGCAACACCGGGTCGAGCCGATCCAGAGCCTGAATCGCCGTCTTTTCATCGAGGCAAAACACAGCTGCATGCTGCGGCGGATGCAAGTATAGACCGATGATGTCAGCCGCTTTGCTTTCAAAATCGGGATCGTTGCTGGCCATATACCGTTCCAGTCGGTGCGGTTTCAGTTGCGCTTGGGCCAGAATCCGCTGCACCGTGGACTTGCTGAGCGCCAACTCGCTCGCCAGTTTCCGGCAGGACCAGTGCGTGCTGCCGTTCCCTGGTTGTTGCTGCACTCGCCGGATCACGCGGGCTTGCACCTTCGGCGTCGCTGCTCGCGGCTTGCTGCCCAGATGACGGCCTTCCAAGCCCGCCAATCCGTCTCGTTCGAAGCGCATCTTCCAGCGGGCGATGGTGGGCAAACTGGTTTTTAGACTTCTGGCAATCTCGCGATACGTACTGCCATCGGCCAAAGCCAGGATGAGTCGCGCCCGAAACACATCTCCGGCAGGCAGGGTTCGTGATTGCGCCCAGCGTTGTAAGTCATCTCTTTGTTCGGGCATCAGTTTGAGCAAGCTTCGATTATCCGTCATACGGGAATAGACGGTCGAAACGCGCTTACGTTATCACTGGGACACTGTACTAGGCACCGAGAACACTATGTTGGGATCCGGACGCCTTATTTATCTGTGATTGCGATCCGCCTTTAAGTGCCCTTGGAGGTCTTTTGGTCTTCGTGTAATCCATAACTGTCATCCTGAGCCGCGTTTTTTGCGGCGAAGAACGGCACTCAGGATGACACCGCAACTTCCTAAACAGGTGCAAAAGAGGGATACAGGACAGCCGATTCTATTCCGTGGTGTAGTTGATCTCCATCCGTCGAACCTGGACACTTGACACAAATAGCGCGAGCAGCGCGACGACGAGGATTCCGAGAATCGCCAAGGGCGGCGACACTGGATCAGCGTTGGAAATGAGTAGAGCGAACAGACCGGGAGTACCGGGCGAAACTGGAATTTCCACCGGGCAGAGTGATTTCAGGTAGTAGATCACGCTGAACTGTTTCAACAGCGCCGGCAGGAACGGATTGATTCCTTCCCAGATCAATACGGCTGCGGCCGGAATGATCGGGTTCCGGAACAGCATTCCCGCAACCAGGAAGAAAGCTCCATATCCAACGCAGGCTAGTAACGTGACTCCCACATAGACCGCGGCATGTTCGAGCCCGTGATTGTGGTAAAGGTAAAGGTCGCGCGTCTGTGGATTGAAATGCCACAGGAAAGCGATCGTTTGCAGCAATTCGCTGGTGACAAAGATGGTGCAAGTCGCCAATAGTCCAGCCAGAAATTTGCCGGCCATCAGCACCTCACGACGGATAGGCGCAAGGAAATAAAAATGCAAACTCCGGTCCAGCACCTCACCCCGGAACAGGTTCATGAAGATTCCGAGACAGCCAAAGAATATTGCCAGGCGTAAAAAGAAAAATTGGAAGACGCCAGCGAACATGACTGCGTCCTCACCGAGGTTATAGCCCTCGTGAATATTGATGCTTTGGATCTTGCCGTTCGCCAGGCCCAGGTATAGATCGTTCTGCCCATCGGAGTAGTGAAGGTCTTCGTGGAGGATCTCCTCGGTAGAGTTCGGGCCGGTGGGGCGGCGTTCGGTCCAATGAAAAACCAGAGGTGGCTTTCCGAGAATTGCCGTCACTTCCTGCTTCGTCATTCCCGGTTTGACTGCTAGCAGGTCTTGATATGCCAGCCGTCTTTCACCCTCGCGTGCGATCTCTGTTGTTCGATGCTGCTCGTGGGACATCGCCACCGCGTAAGCAATAAAGAGCAAGACAGGTAACGCGGCAACCACGTAAATCCACAAACCGCGTTTAGCGAAGAAGGTCTTTTTCAGTTCCAGACGAATCACCGCTTTGATCTGTGTCCACCAGAGTCGGGTCATCGGACTACCTCTTCATTGCCGATCAAGTATTCATAAACCGAAAGGACGTCGTCATCAGCCGGAGCGATGGATTCGACTTGAATG
>DATDGL010000045.1:0-51052 GCA_036522115.1 Candidatus Angelobacter sp. | reverse complement strand
CGGCCCATCGTCGAGGTCGTCGCTGAAGTCCAGACTCCGGCCTTTGCTGACGGCGACCGCACCAAGCGTGAAGCTCAGCCTACTCCTGTTGCTCGGCCCATCGTCGAGGTCGTCGCTGAAGTCCAGACTCCGGCCTTTGCTGACGGCGACCGCACCAGGCGTGAAGCTCAGCCTACTCCTGTTGCTCGGCCCATCGTCGAGGTCGTCGCTGAAGTCCAGACCCCGGCCTTTGCTCACAGCGAACACGACGAGACGTGCGAGGAAGAAGCTGAGGTAGTCGCGGGGGACAGCAAGAAATAGAGAGGCGGCTCAAAACTCTGCTTGCGGGACGGGAACCAAAGTGTTTCCACAAGGCGCTCTGGTTCCCAACCGCCAGTGATTTCAGGCGTTCTCGTGATGGAGAAGAAATGTCCAAACGTGTCTTGCTGCTGGTAATGCCGTTTCTCACTCTGCGGCGACCACACCTTGGGGTCGGGCTGCTTAAGGCCGGACTCAACCAGCGAGGCATGGAGTGCGATGTCCGCTATTACAACTTCCGTTTTGCGCAGATCATTGGCACCCCGGTGTACGAGCGCATTGCGGAAAGCACGCCAGCTCACCACATGCCGGGCGAGTTTATTTTTACGACCGCATTGTTCGATGAGGTGCGGCCGTTCGAGGATTTCAAAGCCGCCGTGGCCCACGATCCAAAGCGCTACGATGAAGGCTTTTTCCAGCAGATAGAGCGCGCCCGCAATCTTGCTCCTGCTTTCATCTCTGAGTGTGCCGGCGAAATCGACTTTGCCCAGTACGACATTGTCGGGTTGACCTCCACCTTCCAGCAAAACATAGCTTCCCTGGCCATGGCGCAAGAGATCAAGCGCCGGGCGCCGCACATCGTTACCGTCTTCGGAGGTGCTAACTTCGAAGGAGTCATGGGCGTGGAACTGCACCGCCAGTTCCCCTTTGTGGACATCGTCTGCTCCGGTGAGGCGGACGACATCTTTCCCGACCTGGTAAGACGGTTGCGGGCCGGTGAACCGGTGCACGAGATGGCCGGAGTAACTTGCCGCCTCGGCGGCGAGACCGTGACCGGAGCTACGCCGCAGACGTTTATTACAAATCTCAACGACCTTCCCTATCCCGACCACACAGATTATTTCTCTGAGTTCCACGCCGCAACGGAAAACCCCGCTGAGGGGCCCGAACTCAGCATGGAGACCTCCCGCGGCTGCTGGTGGGGACAAAAACACCATTGCACTTTCTGTGGCTTGAACGGGCTTAGCATGACGTATCGCAGCAAGTCGCCGGAGCGTGCTTATCGCGAGATCAAATATCTGTTGGCGACCTACGGCGGCTTTGACGTGTTCAACACCGACAACATTGTCGATCTGCGGTACTTCTCCGAATTGTTTCCGCGCCTGGTGGCTGAAGGCATCAAGGCAAAGCTTTTCTACGAAACCAAAGCCAATCTGAAGAAGACACAGTTATTGCTGCTTAAAAGAGTAGGCACCTACTCCATTCAACCTGGGATCGAAAGCCTGAATTCCCACGTGCTCGCGCTGATGGACAAAGGCATCAAGGGAATTCAGAATGTCCAGCTATTGCGCTGGGCGAGAGAGATGGACCTGGATGTCCAGTGGACCATTATTTACGGATTTCCCGGGGAAAAGCCGCAGGACTACGAGCAGATCAATCGCTGGGTCGGCGCCATCACTCACTTGCAGCCGCCGATTGTGGTCACCCGCTTCCGCCTGGACCGCTTCAGCCCCATGTTCAAGGACCCGGACAAATACGGGATCATGAATGTGCGCTCCTACCAGGGCCACCAGATCTGCTATCCGTTCCCTGAGGAGTCGCTGCGCCGCATCGCTTATTTCCTGAACTGCGATCCTCCCATGACGGCTGAGACATTCCAGGAAATCAGGACCATGTGGAAAGCCGTGGATGAATGGAGGCACTCTCACCCGAAAAGCGCACTGACAGCAGAGGTCACTCCGTCATCCTTGAAGCTGCAAGATCGCCGCCCCGGCTACCGCTCTGCTGATTACACCTACCACGGCCTGGCACGAGAAATCTACGTGGCGCTGGATGAGGTGCATTCGGATTCCTTTGTCCTGGACTTGGTCCGCGCAAAAGACCCGGCAGCCAACTACACCCTGGACGACGTACACCATGTTTTGAGCGAATTCTTGAAGCATGATTTTGTCCTGCGCGAAGATAATCTCTATCTGGCCCTGGCGCTCCTGCCACTGGATCTGATGAAAGACGATGCCCCGGAAAAGCCGCACAGAACCGCAGAGCGGCAGCCGCAGTTGGTTAGCGGCTAGGTTTGGCCGTGTGACTAAAATGTCCAAACGCGTATTGCTTCTGGTGATGCCATTTAACACGTTGCGCCGTCCGCCCCTTAGTGTCGCACTACTCAAGGCCGGGCTTAACCAGCGGGGCATGGAGTGTGATGTCCGTTACTATAACTTCCGCTTTGCCGAGGTCCTGGGTGTTCCGGTATATGAGCGCATAGGAGAACACACGCCTACGCACTACATGGCGGGAGAATTCGTCTTCACCAGCGCTTTGTACGATGACGTCCGCCCCTTCGATGATTTCAGGAGCGTCATTGACTACAATCCAAAACGCTACGAAGAAGAATTTTTCCGGCAGATGGAACATGCCCGCAGCCTGGCCCCTGCCTTTATTTATGAATGTGCCGGCGAGATCGATTTTGACCGATACGACATTGTTGGATTTACCTCCACCTTCCAGCAAAACGTGGCATCCCTGGCCATGGCCAAAGAGATTAAACGCCGGGCGCCGCACATTGTGATTGCTTGCGGAGGCGCTAACTTCGAGGGAGCCATGGGTGTGGAACTGCACCGCCAGTTTCCTTTTTTGGACATCGTCTGCTCCGGTGAAGCAGACCATATCCTTCCGGAACTGGTTAGAAGGCTGCGAGCCGGTGAACCTGTGCACGAGATGGCTGGGATAACATCTCGCCTCGGCGGCGAAACCGTTACCGGCTCTACGCCGCAAACCTTTGTTACCGACCTGAATGATCTCCCCTATCCCGACCATTCCGATTACTTCCGCGCATTCAACCTGTCTTCCTGCAAGTCTATGTTCCGTCCGGAAGTGACGATGGAAACTTCTCGCGGGTGCTGGTGGGGACAGAAGCACCATTGTACTTTCTGTGGCCTGAACGGGCTCAGCATGACATATCGAAGCAAGTCGCCCGAACGGGCTTACCGCGAGATCAAGCACCTGGTAACGACCTACGAGGGCGGCGATATCTACAATACCGATAACATTGTTGATCTCCGCTACTTCTCCGAATTATTTCCACGCCTCATCTCCGAGGGCATCCAGGTCAACCTCTTTTACGAAACCAAGGCCAATCTCAAGAAGAGCCAGTTGCTGATATTCAAGAAACTCGGGAGCAAGTCCTTTCAACCGGGAATTGAAAGCCTGAATACTCACGTGCTCGCACTCATGGAAAAAGGCGTGCGTGGCATTCAGAACGTCCAGTTGCTGCGCTGGGGCAAAGAGATGGATTTCGACGTCTCCTGGAACATCATTTGTGGCTTTCCCCAGGAGCAACCGGAAGATTACAGGCTCATGACGCACTGGGTCCGGGCCATCACTCACTTGCAGCCGCCGCTGGTGATTACCCGCTTCCGCCTGGACCGCTTCAGCCCAATGTTTAAGTACCCGGAGAAATATGGGATTATTAACGTGCGCTCCTATCGTGGACACCGGATCTGCTATCCATTTTCCGAAGAGTCGCTCCAGCGCATCGCCTATTTCCTGGACTGTGATCCGCCGATTACTCAGGAGACCTACCAGGAACTGAAGATGATGTGGGACGCAGCGTATGAGTGGAAGCGTGTCCATGAACAGAGCATGCTCACGGCAGAGATTACTCCGTCAGCAGTGAGGCTGCGTGATCGTCGTTTCGGGTACCGTTCTGCTGATTACACCTGCCACGGCCTGTCCCGCCAGATTTATCTGGCGCTGGATGAGGTGCATTCCGATGCTTTCCTGCTGGACTTGGTCCGCGCAAAGGATCCGACTGCAAATTACATCATGGACGATGTCCACCGCGTCCTGGACTTCTTTGTCGAACATGACCTCGTCCTGCGCGAAGAGAACCTGTATCTTGCCCTGGCGCTCCTGCCGCTGGAATTGATGAAAGATGGTCCTCCGGAAAAAGCTCACAGCAAGACTGCGCAGCCGGTGCTTAGCACCGTCTCAAACTAAACTTCACCTGATGTTGGTATCGTCGAGTACCTTCTGAGTACGGTTGATGATGCGGTTTGATCTACTGCGCCAAACTCACGCGCTTGAAATGGAAATTTGGCTTCGTGGATGTTGGGGCCATTTCTTCGGAAGGGTTGGGAGATTCATTCAGAAGAGAGATTCTCTTATTTGCTAAGTGCTTTGCTTCTGTTTCATCTTTTCCGATCACCGTAGGCGTAACTAAGAGCGCGTCTTCGTTTGGCATCCAATGCGAGCCATTGACCTGCTTGGCACTACACAGCTTTAAGATCACCTGCTGAATTTGTAGAAGTCGATCACCCGTGTTGAAAATCTTGTATTCAGCCTCAAACACGAAATCATTGGAAGCTGTTGCTCTAGCAGTGCAGACCATCTCGCTCTTTTGAGTTGCCTGCCAGCCCCTGTAAAGTCTCAATTTGTAGCCGGCGATGATGGCCGCACCAATGACGGTTGCTGACTGTAGAATTGAGAAAACCCTCTGAATGTTGTCTAAATTGTCAAGCATTGTTTTTCGACCTCATAATTCAGTCGCCGTAACCGAGCACGACCCGCATTTTTCTGATATTTGCTCCGGGAAATTGTCCGGTCGCTTTGACTCTCACTAGAATGGACTTAGCATCCACAAGCGATTCCCCGGCATAAACCGCTACGAAATTGTAAGTATCGTCGGTATTCATGTACCACACGGGTGTCTTGTAACAGCCAAACGTAGATGTGAAGACCTTCTGGATGCGGAAAGTCGTTTGAATCCGCTGCCGCTCAGACTCCGGCAATATACCTTTGGCACAAGCTGCGGTGTCAGGTCCATGATCAGTGACAGCAACCTGGCTTTTCAGAATAACGGCATAGAAGTTCGCAGAATAGTAATTGTTCTGCCATACCAGCTGCTGCGGTAGTTGAAATGAAAGATCGTTGTCGCGAAACCTGTAGGGGGACAAGCAGGGAGCAGAAGGATCAGCGCAAACTGCACCGTTCGTTTTGATTTCATGGGGACCAGTCGGCGGGTTCACATTTCTGCTCAGCTGGACAGGATGCTCCCTCGTGTTTACGGCTGACGGTACGTTACTCGCTTTCGGTTGTGTTGGGTGAACTCGATATGTTGACGCCTGATAGGCTCCAAAGCCCATTGTGGCGAGCCAGACCGCCGTCAGAACACCTCGCCAAGTTATTTCAGAGCGATTTGGCCGCTTGCGACATAGAGCTATAAGAAGATGCACGGGTACAAACGCGAACCAGATCAGGCCCAAAAATACTAATCCGAGCCATTCATATTTCTGCCGAGGCCGGCGAGCAACCCTGACCGGTCTCTCAACGGGCGGATTGAAATCCTTACCCCCAGCACCGTCGTGGTAGCCAGCAGCAAAGAAGCCTCCAGGATCGTCGTACAGAAGGCTCCGCACGGCCTGCATGGTATGACCAGCAATATTGTCGCGACGGCCTTTTTCGTAGCCCTCGCGGTAGGCGTCTATCGGTTTACGCATCTAATCACCACGCAGTGGGATACCTTCAGAACAGTCCGTAGGGGGCTTAGGCTGGCAAAATTGGCATCGTCGCTTTTCATCGGTGGAACTGCATCCTTGGACGAGCAGAACGGATACTGACAGAACCATTTTGGGTCGCTTCATGCCGACTCCTTGCGATTTGAATTCGGAGTCTGCTAGGGGGGCTTTATTGGCGGGGAGTATACAACCGTCACAAATCAGATGCAACAGCAATTTGTTAAAGCTGGTGCGGCAAAGCTCGCTGGGCGCAAGCCAAGAAAGCAGGCAGAAGATGGCCATAAATTCGCAAATCGGAGTTTTAGCAAATGACTCCCTCGGCGACGGGGAACCTTCAGGTGAAATCTTTGGAGAGGCACCCCTCATCTGAAGAGGTCGGGCTGATGCGGGGCCTTAGTACAAAGATCGTCCGTAGAATGTTTGGCAATGAGCCTGCGATCATTGAATTCGGAAATAGGGAAACAATGAAAAAGAGAAGCTATTTGACAATTCGCATTCCTGAGAGCGTACTAGCCCGCGTCCATCGGCGGCTGCGGAAAACAGGATAGCGATCAGATCTGCGGTTCGTGCTCGAACGTAGTGACCGTCTATTCAAGAAATCACAACCAATTCAATAGCCGTTCCAATGCCGCATCAGTTGCACGATTGCCATCAAGAAAGACATTAGGAACTCCACCACCGTAGAACCGAACTCTGTCTTCCCCAAAAATGTCGCAAGCTGCTTTCAAACCACGATCGTCTGGAAGATTCTTGATTAACGGTCTCAAATCCCCTGATCTATACCAACCGGGATGTTTAGAATCTAAGTCGACCACTGTGCAATGTACAGGCTGCTCCCCCGACTTTTGCCGCCGTTGGCTTCTAGCAGAGAAAAACGCGCGATAAATTACGTCGTCGGGTGGGAGCGAATATCCCATAAGGATGATGTGGTCCGCCTGCATCATGGTCGCTCGCAGGTCTCGATCAATTTCCTCGATGAACGATGGTGGTTGGGGTTTGAACGAGCTTTGCATCAACGCTTGCGTATGATGCGCGTACGTTAAGGTGCTGCAATGGAGACATTGTCGTGCATCTACCTTCCCTTTTTGCCGCTCTTTACGCTCTTCCCCGTTTACCCAATCGGGACACTCTGCGTCGTCAAACGATCGTAGTGGCGGCGGTGGAAACAACCCGTGTGATTTGAGACCCCACTGATCGCCATGATAGGCAGAAAGCTTGCCGCAGTCTGGGCATTCGCGCCAACAAAGACAGCCGTGCGGAAATAGGAACTTGGTTAGCCGCACTCTTGAATCGCTTGCTTTCTGTTCATTAAGACGCTGCACAACCGCCTCGTTCATCGGATACCAGGGCCAGTCTGCGGGGCCTTTGCTTATACGCCGCGCCGGAATCAGATGGCCGAAATCGTGGAACAGATGAAGGGGTACGGCCGGTGATCCAATATGGGGAACGGCGACATTTTCATTCAAATCGCGATGCGCATTGAACTGCATCCAGAGCGAGATTGGATCGTAATTCAGACTCACGAACCCAATGTCACCCTTGTAGAACTCGGGCCGGTCGAGTTTTCCAGAGTGGGCGAGATCCAACCCTTGCCGCTGCATTCGGCCCGCCAACCTGATTGCGAAATCATAATATGGACGCAGGAGATGCTGCTTACGGCGAATGCACTCTTGATAGTCAATGTAAAACAGGGCGATCAGGATCATCAGAAGTGCGTTTTTCGCGCCAATTAGTCTTCGAGCATCAAAAAATTGCTGTCCGGGGTCCGCATTTTTCTCAGGGATCGGTGCACGAAATCCAGACCCAGGCGGAATATGCATATCCAGTAGGTTGAACAAGTCATTGATTTTGAATGCCCCCTTTAAACTGCTTGGACAGACCTTCACGACCGATTTCAAAGCAGGCCAGTCGTAGATCAGACGTAGCGAGATGATTCTGCGGTCTAGTTCATGCTTTTTGGAGCCGTCCCGCCAGTTCCTACGCATAGCATCACGCTGCGTATCATTGATGTAGTGGATACTGCCATAGGCCTCATTGGTGTCGCCCAAAATAGTAATTAGATCGGAGAGGGCGGTATTCCAACGTTCAGTATTGTTCGGCTTGAGTGCCTCAGCGACACGCTTCTCAACTGGCTCGTCGTCCCTAACAATGCGATTGATGAATTTTGTCTGATCGAGAGTCGTCCGTATCCCGAGTTTTGCGGTAGCTCCCGCACCCCAGAAGATAATGTTCCTTGGCTGTCTCATACCGTGTTATCCGAGAGTGTGGCGGGAATTTTGAAAGACACAATATTTCGGGTTCGGGAGTTGATTTTTATTTCTATCTTCACTTGTTGAATTGCGGCGCTGATCACACCATGCACGAGAAGAGACTTTGCAGTGAAGATATCAGTCTGTTTAAACAAGCGGGCCTTGGGCGTTGGGTCGTTCGTTTCATCAATGAAAACGATGAAGGCCTTGGAATTGTGTACAACCCTATACTCTTCAGCCGGATTGATCCTTACTTCGGTATCAGCTCCATTCTTGAGCTCAACCTGAATTGTCCCTTGCGTGACATATGCCATAGAGCGCTTCCTCTTGCGATGAAATCTGCGATTCGACGGCGGACAACAAGTGTACTACTCTCCTTGCGGTCACCCAACGCATTCATAACCCTCAATTCACTCGCTCTACAGATGGTTGCCGTTGCTCACTCAGCCAAGCTGCTTGTGCTTGCCAACTCAGCCTTACACTCGTTTCAAGCTGCTGCTGACGTGCTTTCACAAAAGGTGCATAGTGCTTTTCAGTGATTTTCACACTGCTGCATCCAACGTGATCTTGCGGCCGATAACTTTGGGGTCGCCGCCAAACCGGCTCCGCCAAATGCGGTTCGAGAGCACTACTTCCAGATCGTTGCCAACCTCGTTTTCGCTTGCGGCAAACGTGCGTCCCAGCGCCGCGCCCACACCAAGCACCTTGAAATACGATGCCGAGACTCTGTGAACCTTAAGCTCCTCAGGATTGTCCGAGCCGGTCAAGGTCACCTTGTCCCAGGCGATGGCTGAGAGAAATTGAAAACAGCGATTCTGCCCCTCCCAATCGAGGAAGTTCAGAGTGGAAATGGGGTTGCTACCTCCGCCCGAATTCTTTTCCCCCACGCTGACGATTTGTTCCGGATGTGGATAGGGGAGAGGCTTGAGTAATACGGCATTCACAAAACTGAAAATCGCCGCATTGGCGCCGATGCCGAGCGCGAGCGTAATGATGGCAATGGCCGTAAATCCCGGGCTACGCAGCAACTGCCGCACGCCATAACGAAGGTCCTGAAGATTCATTTCCATAGGGTCACACACCTCAAAGCCTTCCCTGTTCTTTTAAACAAATTGGTCACACCGATCTAGCACCGTCTCAAATTAGCCTATTTCCGGTAAATAACTTTCCCCGCCCTGATCGTGTAGGCCACCTTGGCAAAATTTCTTACGTCCTGAGCGGGATCAGCATCCAGCACCACCAGGTCGGCGTCCATTCCTTTTTCTATCCGGCCCTTAGTGGTTGCTTTGAAAAAGCTGCTGGGATTGGTTGTCAGCGAGGCCAGAATGTCCCGCCATCCCATGGCCCGGCCCATGAATTCAAACTCCTGCGCAGTGTCATATTTGGTAATGAATCCCACGTCTGTGCCGAACAGGATCGTACCTCCATCAGCGAAATAAGATTTCAGCTCGTCCACTCCGGCCTGCACCACTCTCTCCGCTACTGCCGGGTCTGACACCACCGTGGTCCAAAGAGTCAAGGTGGGGATCAGTGCCGTATGCTGGCGTTTCATCTGCGCCAGCTCGGCAGCGGTAAAGCTTCCTTCCGTCGGGATCGTATGGGCCAGTATATCCACGCCTCCGGCCAGCGCATTGTCAGTGCCCGCGTGGTTCTGCGGATGTGCAAATACCGGCTTGCCATGCGCGTGGGCCACGTCCACCGCTGCTTTTGCAATGGCGGTATCCATATTGATTACCGGCTTGTTGCCCATGTAGGCGCCAGTAAAGAGCTTGATCCCATCCAGACCCATCTCCATGTACCGCTTTGACATCTGTTCTGCTTCCTGCGGCGTAGCCGCCTCCGGCAGTTGCATCTCCGCAGGGAGGTAGACAGGATGGCCGTTTTTGGGAAAGATGTCTCCCGCCATCAGAATCTTTGGCCCGCCCACCTCTCCAGCGTCTATGCGCCGCCGCAGCGCCAGTGTGTTACCCGGCTCCGACCCCAGGTCCCAGACGGTGGTGAAACCCCAGCGCGTGAGCATCTCCTGCATTTGAGCTTCGAGCCTGGCGGCAGGGACGGTCGCAGAGTTGTCCCAACCATTGGTGAAGTGCACGTGGCTGTTCCAGAAGCCCGCGACCACAATTTTGTTGGCACAGTCGAGCTTGATTGTAGAACGAGGCAGGTCATAGTGCAGGCTGCTCTGAGCGGCGACTGCGCTGATCCTGCCATGGTCAATCAACACAACCGCGTTTTCGATGGGAGCAGCCGTGGGCGAGGGATACACCTTTGCTCCCACGCAGGCCACAGCATTGTGGTCTGCTGCGAGCGCAATCGTGGCGCTGCACAAGAAGAAAGAGATGACGGTAAGAGCAACCCGAGCGCAAAGTTTCATAGAGTTTCCATCTTAACCCCAAAACCCTCGGCACGAGGAAGTGGACGCTGTTGCGGCTGCTTTGATTTTTCTTTTGTTCTCCATCGTGTCCTCTCTTTTCCGCTGTGCCTCTGTAATGCTATTCGCTGAAGTCTTTAGTGTTTCGCAACGATTTTTCGAGGGCTACCGTGAAAGACGCAGCCGGGGCGGCTGCGCTCCCGATTTGTTTGGTTGCGGCTTGCCGCGCCGTGGTGGGATTTTGGGTTTCTTGATTTTGGAATTCTTTCCCATTCTCCTCCGTGTCTTCGTGACTCCGTGGTAGATTTCCTGCTCCATCTCAAAATGGGAAGCCTGACCACTCAATGCCAACTACCCCTTCCAAGCCCCTGAAATCCGTCTCAGACACTGCTCTGTGGGTCGCCTACTATCGCGCCATTGAGAATGAGCGACCGGATGCCCTGGTCCGTGACCCCTATGCTCGACGCCTGGCTGGAGCGCGCGGCGAGCAGATGGTGGCCAACCTGACTGGCGGACGCGGCATGAGCTGGCCCATTCTGCGCACCGTCTGCTTTGACGAGCTGGTCCTCCGGCTCGTCTCCCAGGGAGTGACTACAGTGCTCAATCTGGCCGCAGGGCTGGATGCTCGCCCTTACCGTTTGCAATTGCCTGCCTCTCTGCACTGGATTGAAGTGGATTTGCCTGAACTTATTTCTTACAAGGAAGAAAAATTGGCCGGTGAAACTCCCGGTTGTCGCCTGGAACGGGTAGCGCTGCATCTTTCGCAGGTTGAACAGCGGCGTACACTTTTTACCGGCATTAATGCTGCCTCCAATAACGTTCTGGTCCTTACTGAAGGACTGCTTACCTACCTGAAGGATGAAGACGTGGCTTCCCTGGCTGCTGATCTGCACGCTCAGGCACAATTTCAATTTTGGGCAACGGACCTGGCCGCGCCCTTCGTAGTGCAGCGCATGAACAAACACCTGGGCAAAAATCTGCGGGCGGCCAACGCGACCATGCACTTTGCGCCGGCCGAGGGCGCGGAGTTCTTCCGGCCACATGGCTGGAAACAGATGGTATTCCGCGATTTCCTCTCCGAGGGCCGTCGCCTCAAGCGTGAACTTCCCATGGCCCGATTCGGCCGCTTGATCAGGCCGATTTTTCCCTGGTACATCCGGCGCATGCGGGCAAAGTACCGCTCGGGAGTGCTCCTGATGGAACGCTAATTTAGATTCGGCCGCGGAAAGGGTTCAGGCGGGATGATTAGTGTGTCCATCAAGCAAAACGCTTCAGAAACATGGAGCCAATTCCATGCTGGACGTCCGCCAGACGGAGCAGTTGGTCTGCACCGCCTCCGAGCAAATCCCTGATCTGGAGCGGCGAATTGCGCAACAGGCAGATGCTCTCAGCATTCTCCTGGGAAATAATCCTGGCGACACCCGCGCGGCGCTGGGCGGCGGATGGGAGCAATAGTGCTCCAGTAAGGCTGATCGCCGTTTCTTTTCGAATCTCCACGCTTGACATGTATCTAAAAAATGAGTACAAATCATATTTGAGTGTAAGTCATATTTAGACTCTTCATGACTACTGTTCACGAGCGTCGAAAACCGGTTACAGCGCCCTTTCCCGGCCGTCGCGAACGCCGCCGCGCCGAAACCCGCGAGAAACTCTTTCGTGTTGCCATGAAGCTCTTTGCCGAACGTGGATTCTTTGAAACTACAACGGAAGACATAACCAATGCTGCCGACGTGGGGCAGGGCACGTTCTTTAATTACTTCCCCACCAAGCAACACGTGCTCACGGTGCTCAGCGAAAAGCAAATGGAGAGGATTACGCATGCCCGGCAGGAAGCGGAGGCTGGCAGGATTCCAATTCACGATGTGCTGCATGAACTCATGCACCGAATCGCTCAGGAGCCGGGGAAAAGCCAGGCGCTCACGCGCAGCCTGATGTCGGCATTTCTTTCCAACGATGAAGTCCGCCAGTTCGTACGCGACTCCATGGGTCGCGGACGCGAAAACCTGAGTGAAATGATCAAGCTGGGGCAGAAACGCGGCGAAATTCGACGCGATCGCAAACCCGCTGACCTGGCCATGGCATTTCAGCGCAATGCAATCGGCACGCTGCTGCTCTGGGCCATGCAGTCGGAAGGCGACCTGGGCGCGTGGATTGAAAAAACGTTTCACGACTTCTGGTCAGCGGCAGAAACCCGGTAGTTGTAATTGGTGGTTAGGAGTCAATTGCTGTTGCATTTGGTTTTGCCGTTGATTTTGATTTAGCTGATTACCGACTACTAATTTCTAACTACTGCTTTTGAGGAGGTTATGAGCGTACAACCACAATTGCCCGACGTTGAGCAACGTCCAGCCCAGAGTGGACCACAGCCGCAGCCCAAAGTAGTAGCCGTCCAGCCCCCTCGCCGGTCGCGGCGACCACTTATCATTCTCCTTCTGCTGCTGGCCCTGGGCACGGCGGGATACTTTGTCTGGAAAAGATTTTTTGCAGTTCCACCGGTGCCGGACAGCCTTGTTGTACTGAGTGGCCGCATTGAAGGCGACGACTCGGCAGTCTCTCCTAAAACCACCGGACGCATTCTTGACGTTCGCTTCCGTGAAGGTGACTCCGTCAAGGCTGGCGATATCATGGCCACCCTGGATGATCAGCAGGTACGGGCCCGCGAGGAGCAGGCGACCGCGGCGCTTCAGCAGGCTGTAGCCCGCTCCAAATCCGCACAAGATCAGATCAGTGTTCTTGAGGAACAACTCCGTCAAGGCGAAGATGAAGTAGCACAGCAGGACGCGTCATATAAGCTGGCGCTCTGGGATGAGGAAGCCTACACCCGTCTGGCTAAAAGCGGCGCGGTATCAGAGCGTCAGGGCAAACAGGCTCAGAGTACGGCGGAACAGCAAAGAGCGGCACTGGCGGCGGCACGGCGACGGGTGGCCGCAATACAGATGCAGATTGCCCAGCAGCATTCAGAAATCGCCAGCGCCAATGCCAGCACGCAGCAGGCGCGGGCCCAACTGGCTGAGGCGCAGGCCAACCGTCAGGACTTGATCGTCAGGGCGCCTTTCAGCGGTACTGTCGCCACGCGCACCGCTGAGCCAGGAGAAGTCGTCACCGCCGGCACTGCCATCATCACACTGGTCGACCTTAATCTGGTCTACCTGCGCGGCTTTGTGCCGGAAGGACAAATCGGAAAGATCAAACTGGGCCAGCCTGCGCACGTTTTCCTTGACTCCAATCCCAATCAGGCGATTGATGCCCAGGTCTCCCGCATCGATCCCAAGGCTACCTTCACCCCGGAAAACACTTACTTCCGCGACGACCGCGTGAAACAAGTCGTCGGGCTGAAATTACAGCTCAAGGCTGGATTCGGTTACGCCAAACCCGGCATGCCTGCTGACGGGGAAATCCTGGTCAGCGGCGATCACTGGCCGGAAGGCAGGTGGAGAAAATGAAGACCGTTGTTGCCGATCCGCCGCTCACGGAACACTCTGCGGAAACGCCGGACCGAATCGCAATTCGCGTGGAGAATTTGCACAAGCGATACGGCGCGCTGGAGGCGGTCCGTGGAATCAGTTTCTCGGTGCGGCGCGGCGAGATTTTCGGCTTGATCGGCCCTGACGGAGCGGGCAAGACCTCCTCTTTCCAAATTCTCGCCGGGGTAATGGAGTCCAGCGGCGGAGTGGCTGAAGTTTTCGGCCGTCCTGCCCGCGAGGCCCGTTCCGAAACCGGTTATCTCACTCAGACCTTCAGCCTCTACCCCGACTTGAGCGTGATGGAAAACATTCGTTACGTGGGCGACCTGCGCCGGGTGCCTCCGCATGAGATCACAGAGCGCGCTCAGAGATATCTCAGCATGTTTGGCATGGAGCTCTTCACTGAGCGGCTGGCAGGACGCCTGAGCGGCGGCATGAAACAAAAACTGGCGCTGGTCTGCGCGCTGGTTCCACAACCAAAAGTTTTGCTGTTGGACGAACCTACTACCGGCGTGGACCCGGTTTCACGGCGCGAATTCTGGGACGCGCTGGCCCACTTGGCCGCCGACGGCCTCACCATTCTCGTCGCCACTCCATATTTAGACGAAGCTGAGCGATGCCACCGCATCGCCCTGATTTACCAGGGAGAGATTCATCAGAGCGGCCTGCCGGCGGAGGTGCGTGCCGGCCTTCACGCCAAGCGGCTGGAGCTGCGCACATCCAATCTGAGCCAGGCCGAACGAGCACTCTCCGAATTGAGTGGTCCTGACCGGGTTGTGCTCGATGTTCAGCGATTCGGCGACCGCATCGATCTACTGGTAAAAGATCCGGACTCTGCCAGATCAGCCGTAGAAGAGAAACTGCGACAAGAGCGCCTTCCAATTGAAGAAATTCGGGCCGGCGAACCGACACTGGAAAACACGTTTGTCGCCACCTTGCGCAATCTGCGCCAGCAGACGCATGACAGCCCGTTTCCTGCGCGACACGACCATCGCAGTCTCCGTGGGGGAGTTGCCATCGGCGCTGATCACCTCACCCGGCGTTTTGGGGATTTTACTGCTGTCCGCGACGTAAGCCTGGACGTTCGTTACGGAGAAGTCTACGGGCTGCTCGGAGCGAATGGAGCGGGCAAGACTACAACCATCAAGATGTTGTGCGGCCTTCTGGCGCCCACCGCCGGCTCCATGTATCTTGCAGGACAGAGCAGCGGCTTCCGCTCAGAAGCTGTGCGCCGGCAAATCGGCTACATGTCGCAGAAGTTCTCGCTTTACGACGACCTTACCATCCAGGAAAACCTCGAATTTTTCGCCGGTGTTTATGGGGTGCCGGAGAGTGAGCAGCAGGAAAAAATTCGCTGGGTGCTTTCCTTCTCCAATTTGGAAAACCAGCAGAACCAGATTACCGGCAGCCTCCCCGGAGGGTGGAAACAACGCGTGGCCTTTGGTGCAGCCACCATGCACGAGCCCCGTATTGTTTTTCTCGATGAGCCGACGTCGGGCGTAGATCCCCTGGCCCGCCGCAGTTTCTGGACCATGATTAACGCGCTGGCCGATGCTGGCACAGCGGTGCTGGTTACCACTCACTATCTTGAAGAAGCGGAGCAATGCAATCGCCTGGGCATGATGGTGGCCGGCAGCCTGGTGGTGGAGGGCACGCCCAGCGGGATCAAGAGCCGCGAACACGGACACCTGTGGGAATTCATCGTGGACCAGCCGCAGCGCGCAGCCGACCTGCTGAGGAATGAAATGGAGCGCTGGCGAGTCTCTCTCTTCGGTGACCGCCTGCATGTAATCACTGAAGATGAAAGCGGACGGCAGCAAACCCAGCAGCGTCTGGAAAGCTACGGAATCCGCGCGCTCAGCGTCCGCGAGGAGCACTTTTCACTCGAAGATGTCTTCATCAGCATCGTCGAAAAAGCCCGGCAACGCGGCCAGTACAGCGTGGAGGAGTAGTGCCGGCGGTCACGGAGAATTCTATTTTCCCTCTTGGAGAAGAAAGCGTGGCTCCAAGCAGAAGTTGGTAATTGAAAGTCAAAGGCCAAAGATCGATCAGAGAAAAATTTTGAACGTTCTATCTGAGGTGGGAGTGACGTAGATGCGGCGTGTCTTCGCTCAAGTCCGGAAGGAACTTATCCAGATTGCTCGCGACTGGCGGACCCTGGCGTTGGCGCTGGTGCTTCCGCAAATCCTGCTGCTTCTGATGAGTACTGCCATCGCGCTCACCGTAAATAATCTGCCCATGGTAGTGCAGGACTTTGATGATTCTCCGGCGTCTCACGATTTCATCGATGCTTTTCGCAATTCGCTCAGCTTCAATGTGGTTTCCTGGCCTGTGAGTAAAACCGCGGAGCAGGCACTGGTCGCCAACAGAGCACGCGCCGTGCTCATCATTCCCCGGCACTTTGGCCGTGACATTGTCCGCGGCGCGGCTACGCCCGTGCAATTGTTGGTGGATGCTTCTGACGCCAACACCGCGAAACTGACTTCAGGTTATGCTGGCCAGATTACCCAGGCCTACAACAACAGCGTGGGCGCTGCCAATCCTCAACCCATACAAACGGCCGTCCGGCTCTGGTTCAACCCCGGACTCTCATCCAAAAAATTCTACGGGCCGGGTGTGTTTGTTCTCGGCCTTTCCATGTTTCCGCCGCTGCTGGCCGCGCTGGCCATGGCCAAAGAAGGCGAGCAGAAAACCATCCTTCAGGTTTATGTCTCCAGCATCTCTGCCTTCGAATTTCTACTGGGCAAGGTGCTGGCCTTCATGGCTGTGGCCCTGGGTGAGTGCCTGCTCATGCTGATCTTGTTGTTTACCTATTTTGGCCTGGCCTTTGTCGGCGATCCAACTCCGTTTCTGGTGGCAACAATTCTGTATGCATTCTGTGTGGCCTCTTTTGGCGTGATGGTGGGATCACGGATTCCCAGCCAGGCGGCGGCGTTGCAAGCAGTAGCGTTGGGAGGTTTTCTCCTGGTGTTTCTGCTCTCCGGCCTGCTGTTTCCCATAGACAACATACCGGCCGGGCTTCGCTGGCTCTCCAATTTTGTCTGGGGCCGTTATTACATTGAAATCGTGCGCGACGCGCTCCTGCAAGGTGGTGGATGGGCGGCGATGTGGTTCAACGTGATCGTCATCGGCTTTATCGGCTCCATCTTCTTTGTCCTCGGATGGCGGGGCATGAGACGGATGCAACTGAAAACCTAGGGAATAGAGAACAGCAGAGGTCAGATGTACGCAGATCAAAGACGATCCAATTTGCTTGACTGTTCCTGGCATCACGTGAGTAAGAATTTATGAGAAAGCTGTTTCAGCGTCTTTTCGATCAGAGAATGCGGGCCCTGGTGCTCAAGGAGTTTCGTCAGATCCGTCATGACCGGCGTCTGGCCATCTCCCTGATTCTGCCGCCGCTGGTACAGTTGACGCTTTTCGGTTTCGCCTTGAGCGCGACTGTCTCTAACGTGCGCCTGGGCGTGGTAGATGACAGTAAGAGTCCGGAAAGCCGTGAGCTGATTGCCGTGCTCACGGAAAGCAAAAGCTTTCGCCTCACCGGCTACTACTCTTCCGTGGAAGAGCTTGGCAATGCCGTGAGCCAGGGAAAAATTGTGGCCGGAGTAGTCGTGCCTTATGACTACGCTCGCGACTTGAACCGCGGACGGCCCACCACAGTGCAATTTCTGCTGAATGCCATTGATGCCAACTCTGCCACCATCAGCCGCGGTTATGCAGAAGGTGTAATCCAGAGCTATGCCGAGGGACTGCGTGGCCAGGGCATTCATGCTACTGTGCATCAGATCGCCGCGCCTGACGCAAGCCGGCGCGGACAAGTGCAGCTAACATCCGCCTTTCTTTACAACCCGGGGCTGGTCGATTCCTGGTTCATCGCCACCGGCATTTTCGGACTCTTGTTGCTCCTGAACAGTTCCTTGATCTCGGCGGCCTCCATGTCGCGTGAGCGCGAAGCCGGGACGATCGAGCAACTTCTCATGTCGCCCGCTACCACTTCGGAAATTATCATCGCCAAAATCGTACCGCTGTTCGTGTTGCTGACCATGATGATGTTCCTGGCATTGGCCGTCTTGAAAATTGTCTTTGGCCTGCCCTTTCACGGCAGCCTGCCGCTGGTGGTGGCGGGTGGAGCGCTCTGCATTCTCTCCGGCATCAGTCTCGGGACAGTGCTGGCTACGTTCAGCAAGTCTGCGCTGCAGGCGCAGCTTACCGGCTTCTTTATTAACCCGCCGCTGAATTCGCTCTCTGGAGCGCTCAATCCCATTGAAGCCATGCCCCACTGGCTTCAGCCATTTACCGTTCCCAATCCCATTCATCATTTCGCCACCATTGTGCGGGCCAGCATGTTGAAGGGCAGCGGAATTACTACGTTGTGGCCAAACTTTTTGGCGCTGCTTGCCTTCACTCTGGCGTTGGTGACGCTTAGCGTCTGGCGCTTCAGGAAGCAGCTCAGTTAGGCCGCTATGCCGGCCATTTCGAGCTTTTGCTTCCATTATGGGAAAGGCGTTTGTGGCTCCGGTGGAGAATTTGGTAATCGGGTAATTTGAAATCAAAGGTCTAACGAAAATGCTTATTCAACCACGGCTTGCAATCTTAAATTTGGTTCACAGGATGAATTGCGTTTGGATCGTAATACTTCTGGCCACTTGCGCTTCCGCACAACTCGGGTCTGCTGGTTCGTCTCAGAGCAGCACCGCCGCCCAGCTTCCACTCTCCGGCCGCACAGGGCAGAGTGGATCGGTTGCGGCTTCCGAGGCGCCAGTACCAGGAACCACAACCAGCGTGAACACTCTCAATCCCAGCATCCAGGTGCAGGGGCCGTTTTCCGGCAGCGTGAGCGGGCCGCCATTTTCCGGCAAACTGTCATTGCAGGAAGCCATTCAGCGTGGACTGCGTTACAACCTGGGAGCAGTGAATCTGTCGCAAGCGGCACAGCAGGTCCACGGTCAAAGCCTCGTGGCCCGCAGTGCTCTCATGCCCAACGTTAATGGCAGCCTGGCCGAGACCGTTGAACAACTGAACCTGCAGGCCAATGGGCTCCGCTTCAGGTCTCCGGTTCCCGGCTTCAGCGTTCCCAGCATTGTAGGTCCATTCAATTTCTTTGATCTGCGAGCGCGCCTTTCTCAAAGCGTGGTTGACCTGACGGCGTGGAACAACTACCGCTCATCTTCCGATTTGGTACGCGCGAACCAACTCTCGCTGCGCGATGCGCGCGATCTGGTGGTGCTGGCGGTTGGCGGCGCCTACCTTCAAGTGATTGCCGCGGGGGCCCGCGTACAATCAGCTCGCGCCCAGTTTGAGACTGCCACCGCCCTCTATGAACAAACCTCCCAGCAGCGCAAAGCGGGACTGCTTGCGCAGGTGGATGTCGATCGTAGTGAAGTCCAGATGTTGACGCAGAAGCAGAGACTGCTATCGCTCCAGAACGATCTGGCGAAACAGAAAATCAATCTGGCCCGCATTGCCGGCCTGCCTCCCACGTACGAATATGAAATCTCGGACGACATTTCTTTTTCTGCCACTCAGTCCATGACCTTTACCGACGCTCTGCAACAAGCGCTGGCGCAACGGTCGGACTTGAAGGCATCCGAGGCGCAGATAAGGGCCGCCGAGCACACACTCTCCGCCGCCCGCGGTGAAAGGCTGCCTTCGCTGTCTGTGGCCGGCGACTACGGAGTGATCGGCACCAATCCAGCACAGTCCCACGGGACGTTTTCCTTCAGCGGGACCTTGCGCGTGCCGATCTGGCAAGGTGGACGGGCAGAAGGCGACATTGAGCAGGCCAATGCGGCCCTGGGACAACGCCGCGCCGAGTTGGACGATTTGAGAAGAGAGGTCGAAGCCGAAGTGCGAAGCGCCTGCCTTGACCTGGAATCTGCTTCAAGCCAGGTGGAAGTGGCCCAACGCAACGTTCAGGTCAACAAAGAGACACTAGACCTCACCCGCCAGCGATTTGAGGCCGGAGTGACCGACAGCGTGGAAGTGGTGCAGGCACAGGCATCTCTGGCGGCCGCCGATCTGGACTACATCAACAGCGTGTTCGCCCACAATCTGGCCAAGCTAAGCCTGGCGCGGGCCACCGGCAACGCCGCTGATCATCTGGCAGAATTCCTGAAAATACCGTGAGGACTAGACGTTCGAGTGGTAAAACTGTTGCCGACCTGGATATTCGAGTGGAGCCTAACCGCCTATGGGCATCTGCCTCGTTACTAAAGTCATAGTCCCTTCGCATTCAACTGGCATAGCCCTATCCGGAATGTGATAAGCTGCGCGAGTCCTGCTAGACGCCCATGACCGAATTGTCCGCAAAGCTCCCTTCCGTCCTGATTTTGGCTGTGCTAGTGGGGATCTTTGTGGCCCTGCGCCGGCACGTTAAATCGGCGCGACTGGATCTCTGGATTGCGGCCTGGCTCCTGATCTTTGTTCATTTCCTCGCCGACGTTTTTCCGGAGCGCCCTGATACGCTGGGTCACATTATTGACACAGTTGATCTTGGTTCCCTTCAGATTTCAGCCATGCTGTTTGTCGCTTCGCTGACTTCGTTTGTGGAGGACAAGCGCCGGACTTGGACCCTTCTGACTCTGACTGCCGTGCCAGTTCTGGTTTATACGTACGCCAATGTAATTGCGACGGACAACTCGCAATACCACCTGCTTTATACCGCCTGCCTGGCCATCGTATTCTTTGGCACTGTTGCATTTCTGCTTCTATGGCGGAAATTGACTCCTGTGGCCCTTGGCTGGACCCTGGTCCTGGTCCTCACCGGCGCCTGGGCGATTTATAAAGTGTGGCGCAACGATCCGGTCACCGGCTTCACTACCACCTTGGCCTTGGGATTCGGCGCGCCGGCGTTTCTGTTCTGGAGGCGCTACCGTCGCTGGTCGCCCGGAATCATCACGAGCGCCGGCGGTTTCCTGCTGTGGGGCTTGGTCTTTCCCGTCGGGATCCTCACGGATATCTGGTTTCCCAACGCGCACATTAACCCAGAGGTCTGGAATGTCCCTAAGTTTTTCGTCGCCTTCGGGATGATTTTGACCGTGCTGGAGGACAAATCAGATGTGCTGGAAGCCACCAGCTTGCGCGAGCACAAACTGAATGAACAACTGCAGAAGTTTGCCAGCATCACTTCCCGGCTGCTAACGGGAGTCGGAGTCAACTCGCTGTGCGGCGAGATCGCCCACGCGATCACTGAGACCAGCAATTTTCAACGCGCCATCATCCTGTTGGGCACGGACGACAAAGGCATGTACTTGGCCGGCCACAGCGGCATTTCTCCGGAGGATGTGGCGCAACTCAAGAAATTCGCGCCCCGGTGGCGAATCGAGGATGTAACCGAAGTTTGCTGCAATGCGTCAAAAATTGGCGCCAACTCGTACCTCATGAGTCCCGAGCAGGTGGAGAAATATACTCCCTTGCGGGAAGGACAAGAGATTGCCCCGAACCCCTTCTGGAAACGAGGCAACCGGGTCGTAGTACCACTGCAATCGACGCATGGAGTTTATGTAGGCTGCATCACGATGTATGCGCCCCACGACGTGGCTCGAGTGACGGCGGAGGAGATGTCAAAAATCGAACTACTGGGCGGCGACCTGGCAGTGACCATCGGCAATACCGCCCTTCACCGGCAGTTGCTGCGATCGGAAAAGCTGGCGGCCATTGGACAACTGGTGGCCGGCGTTGCTCATGAACTGAACAACCCTCTGGCATCCATTGTTGGCTACTCCGAGCTGATGAACGACGAGGTCCCCGCAGGACCGGCCCGGCAAAAGCTGGAGAAGCTTACCCGTGAAGCCCATCGCATGAAGCGCATCATTGAAAACCTGCTGCGCTTTGCCCGGCAGAACAATCTGGAAAAGAAGTCGGCCAATCTTGAGGCTCTGCTGCAGGAAGTTCTCTCGCTGCGCGAATACCAGATCCGCAATAATGACGTGGACGTGAAACTGGAAATTGAGCCGGACCTTCCGCAAGTGGCGCTGGATGAAGATCAGTTCAAGCAAATCCTGCTGAACCTGCTGAACAACTCCATGGATGCGCTGGAGCTTGCTGAACAGAAAACCATCCGCATCTCAGCGATGCGCCAGAGCGACCGGGTGTTCGTCCGCTTTGAAGACAGCGGAGCAGGATTTGCCGATGTGAACCGCGCCTTCGATCCGTTCTACACCACCAAGCCCGTAGGCAAAGGCACCGGCCTGGGACTCAGCATCTGCTACGGCATCGTCAAAGAGCATGGCGGAGAAATCCATGCCGTCAACCTCGACCCCACCGGGGCAAGAGTCGTGCTGGAATTGCCGATCTCGGAGCCGGCGATCGTGACTGCGGCGGCCAGATAGCAATTCAGCCAATTCGGACTTTCTTCTTAAATCAAAATCTTCCTGGCCGCGAATCCGCATGAGTTCACGTGAATTAAAACCGCACGTGGCTTGTATTCGTTGACATCTAAATACTTCTTCAGTGTCCTTCGCTGTTCCCCTCGTGGTCTTAGCGTGAGATTTGATTGTCTTTTCTTCGCAAAAAATCAGAACACTTTTCGTTCTCCTGATGTCTATCTATGCAGGAAAGCGATCATATGGCGGCGCAAGCAGTCACTGGAGAGGCGATTCTGGAGAACGTGCAGGTCATAAGAGCGGAAACGCCGGTCCAATTTGTGGAAGCACTGGTAGCTGAGCACTCCTTGACGGCTTTCCGAATTGCTTATTCGATCCTGCGGAACCATCACGACGCCGAAGATGCTGCGCAGGAATGTTTTCTGAGGATATTGAAGCACGCGAAGCGGCTGCGCCAGGTGCGCAATCCCAAGACGTGGGTGGCGCGCGTTGCCTGGACAACAGCGCTGGACCGCCGGTCCAGCCGGGCCAGGACTGCGGTGAACGAAGCTGTGGAGGAACCTCTGGTCTTGGCGCAAATCGCGGACAAGAACCTGGCTGCGGACGAGCAGCTTGCGGGAAAGCAACTGCAAGGTTTGCTGGCGCAGATGATAGCTGCGTTGCCGGAAGATCTGCGGCAGCCGCTGGAACTTTCTACAGTGCAGGAGCTGAATTCAGCGGAGATTGCCGAGATCATGAATATTCCGGAAGGCTCAGTGCGGACGCGGCTGATGAGGGCGCGCAAACTTCTTAAGGAAAAGCTTTCCGCTGTACTGGAGACAAAACATGGCTGACCAGGAAAAACAACTCGACCCATTGCTGGATTCCCTGCTGGCCAACTATGCGGATGCCGAACCACGACCGGGGTTTGAGACAAGATTGCTGGCCGCACTGCGCGAGCCAAAACCGGGGCTCCGTTTTGGTTGGCTGTGGGCAGGCGCAGCAACCATGGTGACGGCTGCGGCTGTGTTCGCTGTCTACAATTCACGGTTGGCAGAATTACCGCCGCCACCGCGAATCGAGGCGGCAAGGCCTCCAGTTTTTTCGCTCCCTGGAACGGTTGTGGTTCGGGACGCTACTCGCCATCCGGAGAAGTTGCAGATTGGGCCACCAGCACTGGTGAGCGTTGCGGGCGTCCGGCAGGAGGTTTTTCCCTCACCAATCCCGTTATCGGAACAGGAAAGACTGTTGCTGCGCTATCTGGCGGGAACGCCACGGGACGAAGTTGCGTCCCATGCCCGCGAGGATGAACCGGTTGAAAAGACGGATCCTGCCCGACCGGAGAGCCAGCGGCCAAATAGCGCAGAGGTTTTTAGCACTCGGTGAAGGAAAGATGCAGATAAAGGAGAAAGTATGAAGAGGTTTCTACAACTGTTGTTGGTATTTGGATTTGTATCTGTCATGGCTGCTCAGGAGGCGCCGAAAGGGCCTTCGGAAAAGATCTATAAGGTCAACTTCCTGGTTTATGAAATGGAAGATGGAAAGAGAATCAACGAACGGTCCTATAGCATGCCGGTCGCCAGCGTCGATGGAAAGCCACGTGATAGCTCCATCAGAGTCGGCACACGAGTACCGATTACTACCGGAGGAGAGAAACAAGTCCAGTACATCGACGTCGGCCTGAACATCGATTGCAACGTAACGGAACAAGGCGATAGGTTTATCCTGCACGGGAACCTCGAGTTGAGCAGCTTCGCGCTGCCTGAGCAAGGTGCGGATCCCCGGAGCGGAGGAAATCCAGTCTTGCGCCAAATCCGGCAAAGCTTCACCACGCTGGTTTCCCCCGGCAAACCGACACTGGTAACCACCATGGATGACATCAACAGCAAGAAGCGATTGCAAGTTGAAGTGACAGCCACAAGAATCGAGTAGGCCATTGGGCGGCGCAGTCCGATCTGCGCCCGCCTTCTTCCTGGAAAACCCCAACGGCTTTGCACCGTTGTATTACAGACAGCATTTTCAGAGATAAACTAAAAAAGCGATCAATCCGGCAATTCTGGTGTATATTTCGCCCATGGTAACGCGTATTTTCCTCTCTATCTGCATTTCAGCCACAATGCTGGCGCAAGGTACAACTACAGCGGACAATAAAACCCCGGCGGCTGCTTCAGCCACTACCAGCTCGAGCACGGACGCTCTCAAATCCGCCCAGGCGTTGCTGCTCAAAGGCAAGTACGAGGAAGCAGCCGTGGCCTTCAAAGCCCTGGTGGAGAAGGAACCGGCTTCGGGAGGGGCCCAGGCAGGACTGATCCGAAGCCTGTACCGAGCCGAGCAGTTGGACGAGGCTGAAGCAGCAGCCAAAAGCGCAATCAGTGCGCTGCCACAATCCGCGGCTGTACATGCCGCGTACGGAGATCTCTATTACCGCAGGGGCAAGCTGGGTGAAGCGGAAGGCGAGTATCGCGGCGCTTTGAAGCTGGATGCAAATTCGGCCCTGGGATGGTGGGGAATCGCACGAATCTACCAGGCTGTCTCCATGCATAAGCATGCCAGGGATGCCTTTGCCAAAGCTCATGAACTTGATCCATCTGATCCGCAGATCGTCCGCAGTTGGCTGGCCACCGAGTCCGCCGCAAAGAGGTTTGCGGGTTTAAGAGAGAATATTCTCAAATCGCATTCCGGAGATGCCACCTACAATGCCATTGCTTCCGCCTTGAGTGAAGGCAAGATATGGACGCTGGCCACTGAAATCAAGAAGACCGATATTCGATTGGACCCTATCTTTCAAGACGGAACCCACATGAGTGGATTCGGCTTGAAAGTAAAGCTCAACGATGGCGCTTCTTTTGTCCCTAAGCTGGATACGGGGGCCTCGGGGCTGGTGATGGGGCGCAAACTCGCTGAAAGAGCAGGAGTAATCAAGCTCGCGGACAGCGAATTTGGCGGGATAGGGGATTCAGGATTGGTCCAAGGCTACTTAGGCTGGGTTGAGAAAATCGATATTGGCGATGTTGAATTTCGCAATTGTATTGTAGAGGTCTCCAGCAAGAGCGACGTTGCCGACGATAGCGGCCTCCTCGGCGGCAATGTGTTCGATAAATTCCTGATCACCATTGATTTCAAAGACCGCAAATTGCAATTGGCCCCCCTGCCCCAAAATCCCGCGGCTGATAAGAACGATGACGAAGCACAGGACCGGTATATTGCTCCGGAAATGCAGTCCTACACCAAGGTATTCCGCTTCGGCAAGGACTTGGTGGTGCCGGTGGTGGTCAGTGACCGAACCACCGGTCTATTTATTTTGGACACTGGCGCTTTCGCCAACAACGTGTCCCCCGAACTGGGGCAGGAGGTCACCAAGGTCCGTTCCAACGACAGGGTGCGCGTGCACGGCGTGAGCGGTTATGTGAAGGATGTGGAGAGTGGTGACAAAATTATGTTGCAGTTTGGGGGCATGCGCGTAAGAAGTGATGACATCGTGGTCATAGACATGCGCGCGCCTACCCGCTGGGACGGCACGGAGATATCAGGGCTTATTGGGATTCGGACTCTGGTACAGATGAAATTCACAATCGACTACCGCGATGGGTTGGTGAACTTCGAGCCGTACGAACGCAAAGCAGCTCGAGAATGAATTGACCTGGCGGAGAGGCGACGGACCTTGGATGCACTACAATCGCCTGATGCTGCGCCTGCTCTTCCTGCTCCTGGTTGGCCCTGCTCTATACGCTCAAACATCGTCTGCCGACGCGCTCACCTCGGCCCGCGCACTCTTCAAACAAGGCAAGTTCCAGGACGCCGCCGGCGCTTACCGGGCTATCGTCAACAAAGACCCGTCATCGGCGCTGGCCTACTCAGGGCTGGTACAGAGCTATCTGAAGGCTGATGGGATATCCGCTGCTGATGAAGCATCTGACCAGGCTTTGAAAGCTTTGCCGCAGTCCGCGCTGGCCCATGCCATGAGGGGCGCGGTCTACTTCCGCGAAGGTCTGCTGGCTGAAGCTGAGAACCAATACAGGGCCGCACTCAAGCAGGACGAAAAGTGTGAGCGGGCATGGTTGGGCATGGGAAAGATCTTTGCAGCCGTCTCCCGACAGGACCAGGCCAGGGAGTCCTTCACCAAAGCGCACACTCTTGATCCTGACGATGGAGATGCCTGGTATCACTGGGCGGTGCTCTTGCCCTTTCCGCAGAGCGTGACTGAACTGGAAAAACATCTGGCTGAATTTCGATCCAGCGCAGAGGAGGAAAGGCGGGAACGCGAATTCATTGATCTGCTCAAGGGCATTGGCAATCGCGAAATCTGGGTAGCGTCCGGGAGCATCGACCAGGCAGAAATCAAACTGGACCTGATGGCGCCACGGCCCGGAGTTGTGCTGGGACTCGGGTTGCACGTGAAGTTCAATAACTCATCCAGCGCCATGCTGCTTCTGGATACAGGCACAACCTGGATCACCATTCCTCACAAACTGGCGGAAAAAATTGGCGCAAAGAAGATCTCCGACTATGGCATTGAAGGCGTGGGTGATACCGGACCGGCAGCCGGTTACTTTGCCTGGGTGGACAAAATCACCGTCGGAGATGTGGAGTTCCATGATTGCGTGGTCCACGTCTCCGCCGGGAACAACCTGAACGGGGCCGATGGACTGGCAGGCACAAACATCTTTGCCAAGTACCTGGTCACCATCAATTTTCCGGAGCACAAACTTCGGCTGGGGCCACTGGCTGAAGCGACAAGCTCTTCCGGCGAGACACTGGTGCATCCGTTCGATTCCAAATCCAACGCGCAGGTGTTTGAGTTTGGACACGTTCTCCTGTTGCCCGCGCGCGTGAACCGCTCTCCTATCGGCCTTTTTGTTCTGGATACAGGCGCCAATAGCAGTTCGACCACCCCGGAATTTGCCCGGATGGCGGGCAAGCTTCACCAAGTGCGTGAACCCATAAGAGGAGTCAGCGGCGTGGTAAATCAGGTATTTGTCCTTGACGATGCTGCTTTGCAATTCTCGTCTGTTTCCGAATCGGTCCACAGTCTCCCCGCATTTGATAGTCGCTCTTTGAGCCGGCAACTGGGAACGGTAGTTTCCGGGTTCATTGGCTTCAGCAGCCTGAATCGAGCGAAGGTCAGCATTAACTACCGGGATGGGTGGGTTAGTCTTAGTGAAAAATAGGGCAAGTCGGGCATGCGGAAGGATGACGACTGTCTCCGTAGTAGATTTGGCGAAGCTCTTGTATGATGTCACATTAATCAACTCAGGAGCGGCGTCTGATGATTCGTAAGAGCACTCTTTTCTTCGTGCTGTTTGTCACTTCCCTTTCCTTCAGCCAGTCGAAAAAGCAATCCAAAGCGGCAACTTCGCCGCAAAAGACGTCCCCGCAGGCAGTGGCGGCGATTGATCCCACGTTGTTTGGCGCAATGCGTTGGCGGCAAGTGGGACCGTTCCGCGGCGGACGCGTGCTGGCGGTGACCGGCGTGCCGGGCGAGCCCAACGTGTTTTATTTTGGCGCGGCCTCCGGCGGGATATGGAAGTCCACAGATGCCGGCGGAAATTGGACACCCATCTTTGACGGCGCGGACATCGCCTCCATCGGCAGCATCGCGGTCTCTCCTTCCGACCATAACATCATCTACGCCGGCACGGGCGAGGCCTGCATTCGCGGCAATATTTCCTATGGCGATGGCGTGTACAAATCCCTTGACGGCGGGCGCATCTGGAAAAACGTTGGATTGCGCGACACCCGGCACATTGGCGCGGTGATTGTTGATCCCAAGAACCCCAACATTGTTTTTGTGGCTGCGCTGGGCCATGCCTACGGACAAAATGAGGAGCGCGGAGTGTTCCGCAGCCAGGATGGCGGCGCCACCTGGCAAAAAGTCCTCTATAGAGACAATAAAACCGGCGCCATCGATGTGGTGTTTGATCCCAACAATTCCAATACCTTATTTGCTTCTTTGTGGGAGGTGTACCGCACGCCCTGGAGCCTGAACAGCGGCGGCAACGGAAGCGGACTGTACAAATCCACGGACGGCGGAAGCACATGGAGACACCTGAAGGGACACGGGTTGCCTTCAGGGATCATGGGACGCATCGGCATCTCTGTCTCCGGCGCCGATTCTGCGCGTGTGTATGCCATGATCGAATCGAAGGAGGGCGGTCTTTACCGTTCGGATGACGCCGGCGACAACTGGATTCGCATGAATGAAGATGGGCGTCTCCGCCAGCGTGCCTGGTATTTCACCCACATCTTTGCCGATCCCAAATCAGCCGACACCGTTTATGTATTGAACACAGGAATGTTTCGTTCCACGGATGGAGGCCGGACGTTCAATCTCTTACCGGCGCCTCATGGCGACCATCACGGGCTCTGGATTGATCCGGACAATCCACAACGCCTCATCAACGGCAACGACGGCGGCGCTACCGTCTCCACCGATGGAGGCAGGAACTGGACCACGCAATACAACCAGCCCACCGCGCAGTTCTACCACGTGATTACAGACAACCGCTGGCCGTACTACATCTACGGAGCGCAACAGGACAACAGCACCATCGCCATCAAGAGCTTTGACGATGATGGCGTGATCGGGCGCGAGGATTGGTATGCCGTAGGTGGCGGCGAGAGCGGATACATTGCTCCTTATCCTCCCGATCCTGACATTGTTTATGCTGGAGCCGAGTACATAACCACGCGTTTTGACAAACGCACAGAGCAGGCCTTCGATGTCTCCGTGCTGCCCCTGGATCCCTCCGGCAACGGCGCAGAAAAACTGGAACACCGCTTTCAGTGGACCTCGCCGCTGTTTATCTCTCCGCACGATCCCAACATCATTTACACCGCGGGCGAAGTGATGTTCAAATCCGCCAACAGCGGCCAGAGCTGGACCCAGATCAGTCCTGATCTCACGCGCAATGACAAGACCAAGCAGAAGCCTTCCGGCGGCACCATCACCCTGGACATCACCAGCGTGGAGTATTACGACACCATTTTTGCCGCGGCAGAATCGCCATTGAAACAGGGCCTGCTGTGGGCGGGCACAGATGACGGCCTGGTACACATCACCCTGGACGGCGGGCAGAAGTGGACGAACGTGACGCCGAAGGAGATACCGGAATGGAGCATGATCAGCATTATTGAGCCTTCGCACTACGATGCCGCCACGGCCTACATCGCGGTGGACCGGCACAAGCTGGACGACTTCCATCCATTGATCTATCGCACGCGTGACTATGGCAAGAGTTGGACCATGATCGCCAACGGTATTCCCCAAGGCTCTTACGTCCGCTCAGTTCGTGAAGATCCGGTGCGCAAAGGGCTATTGTTTGCAGGAACGGAAACCGGGGTGTTCTTCTCCGTGGATGATGGCGAAAACTGGCAGACGCTCAAGCTGAACCTGCCCGTGGTTCCCGTTCACGACCTCAACATCCATCAGGACGATCTGGTCGCGGCCACGCACGGGCGCTCTTTCTGGGTGCTGGATGACATAACACCACTGCGGCAGATTGACTCCAAGTCCTCCAGCGCAGAGATGATCCTGTATAAACCTCAGCCCGCGCTGCGAATCCACTATCCCGACGCAATCGAGCATCGAGGACCGGTGGGGGATGATGCACCCATGGGAGCGATTCTTGATTACTACTTCAAGGCGGCTCCCAAAGACGAGGTCAAGCTGGAAATCTTCGATAGCAATGGAAAACTGGTCCGCAGCCTTTCCAGCAAGGAGAAAAAAGGGGTCGAGCAGCCTCCGGAGTGGCCTGATCAGATCAAGGAAGTCACCACCATTCCCGCCGCAGCAGGCATGAACCGTTATGCGTGGAACCTGCGCGGGGAGACTCCAATACCGATTCCCGGAGCGTTTTATACAGGCAATGGACCGCGTGGCCCGCTGGCGTTGCCGGGAAAATACACGGTGAAGATGACAGTCGGGGCGCAGAGCCAGGCGCAGCCGCTGGAAATTGTGGTCGATCCACGAGTCAAGAAGATTGATCCGGCCGATCTGCAGAAGCAGTTTGCGCTGCAAGTGCAGGTGTGGGAGGCGAATACAGAATTGCATCGGGCCGTGAATCAGATCCGCGAGTTGCACGCGGAGATCAAGGCCTTGCAACCTCGTCTTGAAGAAGATGCCAAACTCAAGCCATTGCTGGAGCAGGCCGACGCGCTGGACCGCAAGATGACGCCGGTAGAAGAACAGCTCATCCAGGTGAACATGAAAGGCTCGGAGGCGAACCTGGCGTTTCCTGACATGCTCAACGAACTGTTTGACGCTTTTACCTCCAGCCTTGAGGCCGGTGATGGTGCGCCTACGCAGCAGCAGTACGATGCATTCAAGATGCTGCGCGGCAGGCTGGACCAGCAACTGGCGGCCTGGAAGCAGATCATGGGAACAGACGTGCCGGCATTCAATGCATCCGTAAAACAGACAGATATTCCTGTGCTTTATGTGACTCCCGCTGGTCAATAAGCTCGGGCCAGCGTATAGTTATCGCCACGTCAAGCCAGGAATTTTGCTTCCCGGAGGCATCTTTTTGCAGGAATTAGGAAACAAAACGGTGGAGGCTGAGCTACATCCCCTTTCCACAGCCTTGGCGGAGCTTTGCATACCCTTTTTGCCCCTAAGGAGGCATTCATGAGAGCCATCCTCTTTGTTGATGACCATGAGGTTTTGGCAAGACTTAGCTGTGAGATCCTGGAAATGCAAGGCTACCGAGCCGTAAGCGCCTACAACGGAGAAGAGGCTCTACGGAAATTCGATAACGAAGAGTTTGACATCCTGGTCACTGACTTCCGCATGGAAGGGATGAACGGCGTAGAGCTGGCGCGCAGGGTCCATGAAAGACATCCTGAAGTCCCGGTGATCATCGTCACCGGCTACGATCCCGTCGGCAGTCCGGACGTGGCTGCCTGCCTGCAAAAAGAAGACCTCTTCCCCGCTCTGCTGGAGAAAATCAAGATGTTCCTGGGTGAGAAGGAAGGGAAGCCGCAGGAAGTGAAAACAGCATAAAAGCAGCCTTTGGCTCTTGGCCATTGTCCATTGGCTTTGTGATTGAGCTTCCATCTTCCCTTCTCAAAGACTACGGCCGCCGATCCAGACAAACAATTCTGTCGCAGCGTTTTTCCTTCGTGTCCTTCGTGGTTTATTCTCTGTTGCAGAGTGCCGCGACTGATCATCAATGCCGACGATCTGGGGCTCACCTCGGGCGTGAATCGCGCAATTGAAGAGGCTGGCCGCGCCGGCGCCATCACCTCGGCCACGCTGATGGCCAATTCACTACGCTTCGAAGAGGCGGCGGCGATGGCCCGGAAGCTGCCAGGACTTAAAATCGGCTGCCACGTCGTGCTGATTGATGGTGAACCGCTTACCCGCGGGATGCCTTCCCTCACCAACGGCACCGCCAGATTCAGGAGCAGCCTGAAAGATTTTGCACTGGCAGCGATGAAAAGATGGCTTGTGCAGGATGAAATTCAGCGCGAAGCCGAAGCCCAGATTCGCAAAGTACAATCGGCAGGGCTGGCGGCGACCCACGTGGACACTCACAAACACACGCACATGATTCCGCATGTGCTTCTTCCACTGGTAAAAGCCGCCAAGGCTTGCGGCATTTCCACCATCAGAAATCCGTTTGAACCTTTTCGGGCATGGCCCGGCGCCGTCATCAGAAAGCCGGGGTTGTGGGTCCGGTCTTTTGAAGTGACGCTGTTGCGCAAGTTCGCCAAAGATTTTCTGCAAATCATCCGCGCGGAAGGCATGTCCACTACTGACGGCACGGTAGGGATCATCGCCACCGGCAAGCTGAACCAGGCTCTGCTGCTGCGCACCATTCAGGCTTTGCCGGAAGGCACATGGGAGATGGTTTGCCATCCAGGTTATATGGACCAGGACCTGGCCGCTGCCGGAACCCGTCTGCTCGCCTCGCGGCAAGTGGAACTGGAAGCGCTTACGTCAGCAGAAACCCGCAATGCGCTGGCCAGGCGTGGAGTGGAGCTGATTTCTTATGCAGATCTGGGCATCGGCTGTTAGCCGTTGGCGCTTGGCCATTTCGCTTGTGCCTTGTTCAGCCGTCAATTTACCCCAATATTTTTGCTGAATCCCAATGTCGGAGTTTGGAATCGAAACAACTTCACGGCAAAGAGCATCTTGCACCGTCTAAGAGGAATGGGTCGCGGCAAAGGACAAAGGTCAGAGCATGAAGATCGGCATCACATGTTATCCGACATATGGCGGCAGCGGGGTGGTAGGAACCGAACTGGGCATTGAGCTTGCCGCGCGTGGACACGAAGTCCATTTCATCGCCTACCAGCAGCCCATCCGGTTGAATAGCAATCATCCGCACATTCTGTTTCATGAGGTCACGGTCTCGCAGTATCCGTTATTCGAATATCCGCCTTACGATCTGGCGCTGGCTACGCGCATGGCCGAGGTAGCGGAGATCTACAAACTGGACATCCTGCACGTTCACTATGCTATTCCCCACTCCGTGAGCGCCCTGCTGGCGCGGCAGATGCTGGCCGCGGCAGACAAGCCGCGCAAACTGCCATTTGTGACTACACTGCATGGTACTGATATCACCATTGTCGGCGCTGATCACTCGTATCTGCCGGTCACCCGTTATGCCATCGAAAACAGTGACGGCGTCACCGCCATCTCCCACTATCTGAAGAAACGCACGCTCCAGGAATTTGAGATTCGCCACCAGATTGAGGTCATCCACAACTTCGTCAACTGCGACGTCTACCGGCGCGATCCCAAAGCGGCGGAACATCGCAGCGAGTTTGCCGCGCCCGAGGAGCGCATTCTGGTCCATGTTTCCAACTTTCGGCCGGTCAAGCGGCTGGGGGACGTGATCGAAATCTTCGACCGGGTGCAGAAGCAAATTCCGGCGCGGCTGCTGCTTATGGGTGATGGCCCTGAGCGCTCGCGTGCGGAATGGCTGGTGGACCAGAAAGGCCTGCGCAGCAAGGTCGATTTTCTAGGCAAGGTGGATCGCGTGCATGAGAAGCTTTCCATCGCGGACCTGATGCTGGTGCCCAGCGAGATGGAATCCTTTGGTTTGGCGGCGCTGGAGGGCATGGCCTGTGAGGTGCCCGCCATTGCCACCAGGGTGGGCGGCGTCCCGGAGGTGATTGACCATCAGGCCGGCGGCTTTCTCGCCGAGGTCGGCGACATCGATGCCATGGCGCGCGGCGCCATCGAGATTCTTTCCGATGAAAAACGCTTGCGCGAGATGGGAAAGACGGCGCGCTGGGAGGCACAGTCCCGGTTCTGCTCTTCCCGGATCATTCCCGAATATGAGAAGTTCTACGAACGCGTGCTGGAACGTAGCGCGTAGATGGCTGAGCCCACGCCTCCACCCGCCAGTTCCTGCTGAAGGATAGGAAGTTCAACGATCACCATGGTCCCTTGGGCATCACGGTTCTGGACTGTGACTTTGCCCTCCTCGCCGAACAAAACGTGCAGACGCTCGGCCACATTCATCATTCCAATTCCTGCACCCGAGTTCATGGATTGCGCAGCCACGGCCGGAGGCACGCTCATTCCTACTCCATCGTCTTCCACCTGAATGACCAGCTTGCCTTGCTGGATGCGGCTGCGCAGGGTAATGCTGCCGCCCTCCACTTTGGGCGCAAGTCCATGCTTTACGCTGTTTTCCACCAGCGGCTGGAGCAACATGCTGGGAATAATGATGTCCAGGGTCTCCGGATCCAGGTCTTTGCAGATGCGCAGCTTGTCGCGGCCAAAGCGCACAACTTCAATGTCGAGATAATCGTCGATAAATTCGATTTCTTCGCGGAGCTGCACAAAATCGTCGTGCTTGCCCAACTGCCGCCGGAGAATCTTGGAGAGCTTCACAATCACCTCGCGCGCCCGGTCTTGATCAAACCGCACCAGAGAGGAAATTGAGTTGAGAGTATTGAACAGGAAGTGAGGATTGATCTGGCTCTGCAGCGCGTCCAGCCTTGCTACCAGCAGCAGGCGCTCCTGCTCTTCCAGCTTCATCTCAATGCGGGCATTGTTCCAGATTTTGATAGGGACCCCCACCGTCGCAACCACAAAGGCAAAGATCGCCAGGAGCGCGGCGGGCGCGGGCGCGGCGGGCGCGTTGGCGAACAGGAGCTTTGGCGCCGCATATCGAAGCTCCAGCCGGCCTACCTGCAAAGTCACGATGACCAGGAAGAACGCCGTCTGCCAGTCGATCCGGCGAGACCGCAGGATGCGCTTCATCCAGCGATAAATGCTCATATCAATGAAAGGAGAGAAGGTCCATATCTCCTCTTCATTGCGGCAGAAGTGCCGCAATAGCCCTGCGATGATTCCTGCCACCATGTTGAGCGGCAACGTCAGAAACTCACCGTAAGGCAGCGCAGGCAGGGCCAGCAGCGCGCCGCCCAATGCTCCGGCATAGCGGCCGCCAATCACCCCCATCAGGATGGAAGCTTCAAACCCCAGGTCCGACGGCGACCAGTGGGCGGCACAGCGGATATATACCCCAATGGCAAAGGGAATACAGACAAAGAGCGTCAGGTATGTAGACTCGCGATAGGAACGGTGGGGCTTGAACAGCAGCTTCTTGAATTCCTTGGTACGGCCCAACACACTGCCTACGGCCGTGGCCACTCCTAGCTTGACCAGAAGGATGATAAGTAAAAGCTGCACAGTTATAGGTTACAGGGAACGGGCCACAGGTTACAGCAAGATTCAGGAGTCAAATGCAGTGCTTCATAGGGTCACATTGGCGAAGCGTGCAGGCGAAAAAGCGGAAATATCGAGTTCCGGAGATTTTCCGGCAATCAGGTCAGCCATGATCCGGGCAGTGATTGGCGCCAGCAGAATACCGTTACGAAAATGACCGCTGGCAATGAAGGTCCCGGGAATTTCAGTTGGCCCCAGAATTGGCAGGTCATCGGGAGTGCCCGGCCGCAATCCGGCCCAGCTTGAAACCGTTGCCGCCGAAGCCAGTTGCGGAACAAACCGGGCAGCGCAGCGATGGAGGTCCTGAATTACTTCTGACTCTACACTCTTGTCAAAGCCAACATCTTCTACAGTGGCGCCCACCAGGATCTTGCCCGAGCTTCGCGGCACCAGGTAGACCTCTGGGGTTCGCAACACCCGTCCCAGCAAACCCGGTTTCTGCGGTTGCAGATAGAGCATTTGCCCTTTGCGAGGACGCACCGGAGCTCCCGACCATGCTCCCTGGCAGTTGACCGCCGTTCGGGCAGGAAAACGCTCCTTGCCGGCAATTACTTCAATTTGGCCGGCGGTTGCGCGCATCTGCTGCACCGCAGTTTGGCCGCGAAATTCAATCCCTGCGGCGCGTGCAGCCGGCAATGCCGCCTGCATCAGCAAATCCGGATCTACACTGTTTTCGTTCTCTACAATGGCCGCCGAGTGCATGCCGGCACGGATCGCCGGTTCCAGTTGGTGAAGTTCGGCGGCTGAAAGCAATCGGTGTTCCGGCGGGACCGTGGCATCCGCAAGCAGGGCGATGGCCCCGCGCCGAAAATCCGTCTGGACACCGGAAAGACGCTCCAATTTTCCTGCGAATTGCGGATAGAGCCGGGCGCCCGCATAGGTGAGCGGCCGCAATTTTGCCGGAGTCTCCGGATCGCTGGCCGCCAGCATTCCCGCGGCTGCTGAAGAGGCCTCCTTGCCGGGCTCGCGGCTATCGAGCACCAGAACGGCCGCACCGCGTTCACGCAGTTCCAGGGCGAGGGACACGCCGATGATGCCCGCGCCGGAAATAATGACGTCCCAGACTTTCACCAGATAATTTTAACGGGAGCAGATGGTTAGATCATTTTGCCTGGCATCTCAGTGACTCGCGCCATCGCCGTCTGCTGAATTCCCAGCACGCATCTCCACATTGTGGTCTACGAGTTTTGAGAAAACCACCAGGCGTTCAGGCGCGGGGCCGATGTAGTAGGTGGGATAACACGTAATCAGCGTGAGCTGCGGATCTGCGGTCTGCTTGAGCACGCTCACGTCTTCCGGCTTCACGATCTTCTTTCCTGTCACTTCATACTTAAAAGATCCGCCGTTGCGGCGGACAAAAATGGCGTCACCCTTCTGGAGTTCGTAAATGTGGCGGAAGAAGGTGTCTCGATGGCCGGTGATCACCGCGTTCCCGGTGTCACCGGGAAAAGCGGTCTCAGTCATGTGGGCAGGCCCCTTGGTCAGTTGTTTGGGCGTGGCCCCTTCCACCACAATCGCATCAAGATTGATTTTTGGAATAGAAACCCGGGTGAGCAAATCTTCCGCCGAGAGCTTAGGCTGGCCGGGGGTATTCGCCGCCGCAGCCTGCTTTTCCCACTGCGCCTGAAGCTGGCGCTGGCTGTGATACATGTCCCAGTACTGGCTGGCCACATAGCCGACCAACGCCAGTCCCAGTACCAGGAAAAACAGGGAAATGACTTCGCGCAACGAACGTGGCTTCAGCTTGTGCAGAATCTTCATAGGATCTTGGATGCAGGAATCCCAGCCCTGACTTGATGATACGCCACCCAGGCCAGGAACACGAAAGGACGAGAACCGCCTCGCCCAGGTTAGTACCCCATGATTCGCAATTCAATGATTCGCAATTCATTGACAGAGCAGCAGTTCTGCTGAAGAATTGAGGATGCTTCCCCCAATCTCTGCAAGGAAAGGTGATTTCCATGCCGGACGGAGCTCAGCCCGAAGGTGGCAGCCCCATCGTACGAAACATTCTCCTGGGTTTAGGAGGAATCTACATCATTGCGACCATCGTTTTCGGCATCATGGCTTTCAACCGGATCGATGAACTGGAGCGGAAACAAAACGCCAGAGGGGAAGAGCTTTTGAAAAAGGTTGAGGACAGCAACAGCCAGAATCGCGCCTCAGTGGATGCCCTCATGCAGAAGATGGGCATGACGCGCCAGGACCTCACCAAGAAAGCCGCCGTCCTCCAGCGCGAGCAGAAAGAGGTTGCTTCGCGGGTTGAGGCTGAAGCAGAGCAAAATAAACAGCAATTCGGCGCAGTCTCAGGCGCAGTGACCGGCGTTAAAACCGACGTGGTTAAAGTCAAAGATGATGTGACCGCCACCAAGACCGATCTTGAAGTAACCAAAGCCAAGCTGGAGCACGCGATTGGCGACCTCAACAAGGAGTCTGAGCTTATCGCTACCACCCACGACCAACTCGAAGTCCTGAAGCACAGAGGCGACAAGAATTATTACGAGTTCACCCTGACCAAAGGCAAAGACACGGCTCACGTGGCCACTGTAGGCCTTCAACTCAAGAGTGCTGATCCGAAGAAAGGCCAGTTCACCCTCTACGTCCTGGCGGACGATAAGAAGACCGAGAAAAAGGACAAAAGCATCAATGAGCCGCTCCAGTTTTACACCGGCAAAGACCACAATCTTTTTGAGGTAGTCATTAACAGCGTGGACAAGAATAAAGTCTCAGGCTACCTGGCAACGCCGAAGTCGGTGGTAACGGGGTTGCAGGAACGCGCTACGCAGTAGTCGGCCACCTGACCGCTTTCAGCGGGTCAAAGGAGTATAGAAGACCGATTTTCACAAATCGAGGAACGGCAAAAAAGAACTCAATGAATCGTCATCCCGAGGCATACCCGGCTTGTCGGGTATGCGGAAGGACCTTGTGTTTGTTCTCCATCACTTTATTGATTGGAACGGCAAAGCGTATCCCGCGCCTTCAATGTGAGCAGCCGCTAAACTAAGTACTAAGAACTAAATACTGCTTCTCTCACACCTTTACTCCGCAGCACTTCTTATATTTCTTGCCTGAGCCGCAGGGGCAGGGATCGTTGCGGCCGACTTTGGCCGCTCCGCGGACCACCTGTTGCGGTTTGTTGCCGTTGGTGGCGCCAGCCATGCGCGCCTGCTCTAACTCACGCTTTTTGCGGCGCTCGAATTGAGCTTCAAGATCGTCCACGGAAGTAGCCGCTCGGCGGCGCGGCGGAAGCTTGGGGCCTTCGTCGTCCGTTTCAGCGGCAGCGGCAGACCGGGATGGCGCTTCCTCGATCCGCATATGAAATAGGTAGCGGACGGTGTCTTCCTGGAACCGCTGCATCATGGATTCAAACATCTGGAAGGACTCGCGTTTATATTCCACCAGGGGATCGTGCTGGGCGTAACCACGCAGGCCGATGCCCTCTTTCAAGTGGTCCATGTTGAGCAGATGGTCTTTCCACTGCGTATCCAATACGCTCAACATGATCATGCGCTCGTGATAACGCATGCCGTCCGGGCTGAGCTGCTTTTCCTTCTCGTCGTAGATTTCGCGGAGCTTATCGAAGATCGCGTCGCCCAGCTCCTGGCGATTGAGTTTGTCCGCATCCACTCCACGCTTCACCAGGTCGAGGCCGAAGTTCTCATACAGAGTTTTCTTCAGTCCCTCCATGTCCCACTGGTCAAAATGCGCGGTGCGCGGCGTAAACGTCTCCAGGAATTCACCCACCATGCCGGCCACGTAGTCATCCAGAATGAGCTCTTTCTGGTCCACCCCTTCCAGCAACTGGCGGCGCAGGCCGTAGACGGCCTCGCGCTGCTTGTTCATCACGTCGTCATATTCCAGAATGTGCTTGCGCGACTCAAAGTGCTGGGCTTCAACCGCCTTTTGCGCTCCCTCAATGCGCTTGGAAATCATCCGTGATTCAATGGGCACGCCCTCAGTCATGCCCATCTTTTCCAGAAAGTTGGAGATCCACGCCCGTTGCAGGAAGATTCGCATAAGGTCATCTTCCAGTGACAGGTAGAAGCGCGAGGATCCGGGATCGCCCTGGCGTCCGGCGCGTCCGCGCAACTGGTTATCAATGCGCCGGGCCTCATGGCGCTCGGTCCCAAGAATGTGCAGGCCGCCCACCTGGACCACCTGCTCGTGTTCGACATCTGTCTCCCCCTTGTACTTGCCCAAGGTCTCATTCCACTGCTGCGCGGGACACTGGTACTCGATGCCGTTGTAATAGAAGACTATGGTTTGCTCGCTGTCCTGCTGCAACACCACCTCGCCGCCGGCGGTGCGCAACTGCTGCGCAAATCCCTTCTTCACCGCCTCCTGCCGGGCCATGAACTCAGGATTGCCGCCCAGCAAAATGTCTGTGCCGCGTCCGGCCATGTTGGTCGCGATGGTGACCACGCCCAGCCTTCCCGCCTGGGCCACAATTTCCGCTTCCCGCTCGTGATACTTGGCGTTGAGCACCACGTGCTTGACCGCTTTTTTCTTCAGCAGCTCGGAGAGGCGCTCTGATTTTTCAATCGAGGTTGTGCCCACCAGAACGGGACGGCCCCCGGCGCTGATCTTCTGCACTTCATCGGCAACGGCAAAATATTTTTCCTTTTCTGTGCGGTACACGATGTCCGCATTTTCCAGGCGGAGCAACTCGCGGTTCGTGGGAATCACCACCACTTCCAGCTTGTAAATCTTTTCGAATTCAGCCGCCTCGGTTTCCGCAGTGCCGGTCATGCCGGCCAGCTTCTTGTACATGCGGAAATAATTCTGGAAGGTAATGGTGGCCAGGGTCTGGTTTTCACGCTCGATCTTGACGCCCTCTTTGGCCTCAATCGCCTGGTGCAGGCCGTCGGACCAGCGCCGGCCCGGCATGAGACGCCCGGTAAATTCATCCACAATGATGACCTGGTCGTCTTTTACGACGTACTCCACATCTTTGCGGTAAAGAGCGTGCGCCTTGACCGCGGTCTCCACGTGGTGCTTGATCGCCCAGTTTTCCGGGTCCGCAACGTTGCCGATGTTCAGCAGCCGTTCCACCTTCTCCCAACCCTCATCGGTGATGGTGGTCGCCCTCTGCTTTTCATCCACAACAAAGTCTCCGGTATAAACCTTGGGTTCGCCCGGAGGCGTATCCAGTTCCTCGCCCTTCTGCAGGTTGTGGATGATGCGGTTGACGCGATCATATTTATCGGTTGATTCCTCGCTGGCGCCGCTGATGATGAGCGGCGTGCGGGCTTCGTCAATCAGGATGGAGTCGACTTCGTCCACGATTGCGTACTGATGGCCGCGCTGGACGCAGTCGGCCACATTGAACTTCATGTTGTCGCGCAGGTAATCGAAACCGAACTCGTTGTTGGTGCCGTACGTAACATCTGCGGCATAGGCCTCTGTGCGTTCGTCATCGTCCAGGTCGTGTACAATTACGCCCACGCTCAGGCCCAGAAACCGATACAGCTTGCCCATCCACTCGGAGTCGCGTTTGGCCAGGTAATCGTTCACGGTGACCACGTGTACGCCTTCCCCGGCAAGCGCGTTCAGATAAACCGGCAGAGTCGCCACCAGCGTCTTTCCTTCACCCGTCTTCATTTCGGAGATCTTGCCCTGATGGAGAACGATGCCGCCGATGAGCTGGACATCAAAGTGGCGCATGTTCAGGACGCGCCGGCCTGCCTCCCGGGCCACGGCAAAGGCCTCCGGAAGGATCTCGCTCAGGGCCTGTTTGCGGGCTTCAACCCGTTCCGTGTCCTCTTCAATGCCTTCCAGTCGTTCACGGATGCGACCGCGAAATTCGTCTGTCTTGGCGCGAAGCTGCTCGTCAGAGAACTGTTGCATCTCCGGTTCGAGCGCGTTGATCTGTCCCATCAGAGGACGAATACGCTTGATTTCGCGTTCGTTGGCGGTGCCAAATACTTTGGCAGCTAATTTACCGATCAATGTAAACCCTTCAGAATGAGCGTACTTTAAAACTAAGCCTATTGTATTGGATGTCCGTGACTTGTGAGAAGAAGCAGCCTTCTTGACCTCGGTCCAGCGTGCGGGACTAGGCAATGGTAACGCTTCTTGAGGGAGCAGGAATGGGGCGGCAATTGACGTTTTTTCCCGGATTCAGATCACAACAACATAGGAATCTGCGGGCTTGTCGCCCATCAGTAATGCAGGAAGAGCGCGATCGATAGTTACAAGTTTGCCCTTCCGGTGCATGGCTAATCCCAACAAATAGGCATCGGTCACCTGTTTGTGACCGACAATGCGCTCCCGGAACGGTGCGATTGCTTCCATGAAACGGATGTCATCTGGCCAGAACTGGTGAGTAGGGTGGTTCAAATTGGCATCGACAATGGCAATCGTTTCCTTGACCGTGAGCGCATCAGGAGAAAAAGCGGGATTAGACAAAATTCGAACTGCAGCGGACTCTGTAAAGGGACATGTTGCCCAACCTGCCTTTGCGTTCCTCCCAAACCAATGTAGTACCTTGTCATGACTTTCATGGGTGGGCCACCAGAGCGCCACCAGCGTACTGACATCCAGCAGGTAGCTTGTCATCCTTGTTCAGCATCCAACTCGCGGACCTTCTTGAAAGTAACTCTAGGAGAATCAGCAGGAAGATCTACTACGTGCACGCCATTCACGATGCGGGTTGAACGGCTCACGCTCATTCCACGGCGTGCAAGATCGGATACAGCTCTTCCCAGCCCTACAGACCGCCTCTCCGCGTCCTGCTTTGCCGCCGTGAGCACATCATCATCAATGTTCAGTGTGGTCCTCATACATAATCTATGATGCGCTATATCAAAAATGATGTCAATATACTTCTTATGGCATCATCTTTTTTGAGTGATGTCAGCCATGAAAATCCTAACATCGGCATTCGACTCAGTGAGATCGTCAACAACCATACAAGCCTCCAACTCCGGCTCCTCATATAGTGAGGAGCCGGAAGCTTTTACTAATTGCTGAAAACAAAATGCGCCCGGCGGTTTTGCTGCCAGCAGGACTCATTTTCTGCCGTGGTGCAGAACGGTTTTTCCTTGCCCAGGCTGATGATCTTGACCCGGTCCGCGCTCACCCCAAGTTGCCCCAGCAACTGCTTGACTGCGCTGGCGCGGTTCTCGCCCAGGCCCATGTTGTAATCTTCAGAGCCGCGTTCATCGCAATGGCCCTCGATGCGCAGCTTGATGTTGGGATGCTTCGCCAGAAACTCAGCGTCCGCGGTGGCAATCTGGGTCTCCTCCTGCCGGATGTCGTAGTTGTCGTAGTTGAAGAAGATGTCCTTGATGTTCTGCTCAAACAACTGCTCTTCCGTGAGGCTTGAAGTTGTGTCAGTAGGAATGCTTACGGTAATGCGGGCGCTGGCCTCCGAGTTCCCACCATCGCCAGTGGCCGTCAGGTGATAAGTGGTGGAACTTGCAGGCGCGATTTTCCGTGTACCGGAGGCGGAAACGGCGCCAATGCCCTCAATGGTGACCGTCGCGGCATTCTGCGTGTTCCAGGATAGCTCAGCAGATTGGCCTTTTTGCACAGTATCAGGAGTCACCCTCAAGCTGGCAGAAGGTGAAGGCGGAGTGATTTTTGGCGGCTGCGTATTTGTCTTGGCCACAGGGGTGTTGTGATGGCAGCCGGTCATGATGATGGCAAAAGCAACTGCAAGTAGAAGGGCGCTAAGTCTATAGATCTTCATAAATGGATCTCTCCTCAATCAAAGTATTTTGGTGCTTTCAGGGGCCTTGGTCTTTGCCGGGGAAAGAGTATCAGCAACGTAGAGTGCTGCCGGGGCCGGAATCGAAGCTCCAACCCTGCTCGAAGCGCCTGCCTGAAGCCAGGCCGGACTGCGGCGAGGTGATGGGAAGCGGATGCGCCAAAAACCGAAGGGCCGCGCTCATCATGGAGAAGACCAGCAGAAGAAGAGCGCGCATGGAACGCAACGCAGTCACAGGTCCGTGCGTTGACTGGAAATTGCCATAGGGCAGGGGAAACAAAAACATCAGCAGGACGCACACAACCGCTGAGACGCTCATACATCGTCCAAACAGCGACGTCAGCATGGGAAAAGTATGATCCAGAGTTGCTGCCCACGTCAATACAGCGAAATGCTGTGGTAGTAGGCTGAAATGTCTCAGTCCCCGCCATACCTGCCCGGCATTTCTCAAGTGCAGTGGACTCATGATGTTGGCTCAGCCAATGCCGTTTGACCGGGAATTGACAAGGAACCGCTAAACACCAGCGCCGTTAGGCGCGAAATTACTGGGCCCAGCCCCTGGGGGCTGGGTAACAGTAGGGTACAGACCGAGCCCCGGGAGGGGCGGCACGTCTTGGTTGCAGCGCAGGGCTGACGATCATTCTGTTTTTCCCGTGGTGCCTGCCCCGCGTAGGATCTCGAGAATCGGCGGTAGTGGGCTACTTTGGCTTTATGGTGACCATGCAGCTTCTCCTTGTCATTCTGTGCCGAAGCGTAGCGCAGGGGAAGAATCCCACAACAGTATCCAGGAATCAAGCAGCATTCGACGTATTCATCTCACTCCCTGAAAGTGCATGCGGTTGCTGGACGTTATTTGCTCCAGTTCATCCACAATTTAGGAGTACCAGACACATCGGCAATAATTCAACTAAGATAAAGTCTTTCACGGAGAAACTCTTTTGCAACTCCGCGCTATCGCCGTTCTGTTGATCGCCGCGTTCGCCCTGTCCGCCTGGGCGCAAAAGACCTCCCAGCCTCCGCCCAACTTCACCCGCCGGGTGACCAAACAGGTGATGCATGAGATTCTCATGCTTCCGGATTACAACGAGTTCGATGCCATCGGCTTCAAGGTCGAAGGCTACGATGTCACGCTCTTTGGCCACGTCTTCCATGCGTCGCTCAAATCAGACGCGGAACATGCGATCAGGAGAATTGAAGGCGTGGAAAAAATCAATAACCAGATCGCGGTCCTTCCTGCTTCTCCCATGGATGATCGCCTGCGGGTGCAGCTTTTCCGGGCAATCTACGGCTATGGCCCCTTGCAACGATATGGCATCGGCTCCAACCGTCCCATCCACATCATCGTGGACCATGGAAACATCACGCTCGAAGGCGTAGTAGACAGCACCGGGGACAAGAACCTGGTCAACATCCGCGCCAACGGAGTCCCGGGCGTATTTTCCGTCACCAACAATCTGGAAGTTCCGAGCAAGAAAAAGCGATGAAGATTGCCATCATCGCCTCTTCCTCAATTCCGGCGATTATGGCAATTTTGGCAATCTTCTCGTCTAGAATTCCTTCATGGCTGTGAGTTCCACCTGGACCACCGCTGCTGCCCTCGGACGTCGCAATCGTCTGGCCGGTGCCGGCATGGTTCTGGTAGCTATATTTGTCTTGTTCGCGCTGTTTGCTCCCTGGATTGCTCCTGAAGATCCAGCGGCCATTGACCTGCCTTTGCGGCTGCAGCCGCCCAGCGCGGCCCATTGGTTCGGCACGGATGAACTGGGCCGCGACATTCTCTCCCGCGTGATCTATGGAGCGCGCATCTCCATGCTGGTGGGCAGCAGCGTTGTGGCCGGTTCGCTTTTCCTGGGATTGGTCCTGGGCTCCATTGCCGGTTACTACGGCGGCTGGACGGACAGGTTTTTTAACGTGATCGTCATGAATGCCTTTCTCTCTTTTCCCGGCATCCTGCTGGCGATCGCTTTTGTTGCCTTTCTCGGCCCTGGAATCACCAACGTGATTTTTGCGCTCTGCATCGGCGGTTGGGTCGGGTATGCGCGCCTGGTGCGCGCCCAGGTTCTGGCTGTGAAAGAAAAAGAGTTTGTGGAGGCGGCGCGCGCCCTGGGCGCGAGCGACTGGCGCATCATCACCCGCCACATTCTTCCTAACATCATTCAGCCGGTGATTGTGCAGGCAGCCATTGGCATGGCGGGAGCGGTGCTGGCGGAGGCCACGCTCAGCTTTCTGGGATTGGGAGTGCCCCCGCCCACTGCAAGCTGGGGCTCCATGCTGAACGATGGCCGTTCCCACCTGTTTGAGGCGCCCCACCTCGTGCTCTTCCCTGCTGCCGCCGTGATGCTGGCTGTGCTGTCCTTCAACTTTATTGGCGATGCCCTGCGGGATTACATGGATCCAAGATCGAGAATTGAAGCCGGGCTTTAGCAATCGGAGCAGCAGAAAATTGCAACCTCAACCATGATCATTGGCGTAATCTCGGATACTCATGGACTTTTGCGGTCGGAAGCCATCACGGCCCTGCGCGGCTCCGAGCACATCATCCATGCCGGAGACATTGGTGCAGCCGGGATCGTCCCTGCTTTGGAGAAGATCGCTCCGGTCACCGCCATCAGGGGAAATGTTGATCATGGACCGTGGACGAAAAGATTTCCTGAGACCGAAGTTGTCGAACTCGCTGGGCTGCACATCTACATCCTCCACGACCTGAGTGCTCTGGACCTCAACCCGCGCGCTGCCGGATTCGCGGCAGTCATCAGCGGCCACTCCCACAAGCCCAGGCAGGAATTCGGGGACGGCGTGCTGTATTTCAATCCCGGCAGTGCCGGACCCAAAAGATTCAATCTGCCCATCACCGTAGGCAGGCTGGAAATTGTGGATGGCAAAGTGAGTGGAAAAATTATTGATTTGGGTTTGTGAAAATCGGCGGTTATTCTCGCGCGTCCAGGAATGTGCTCAGCTATCTGTCGCTTGAGACTCGGTTTTTGATCTCAAAATTACCAACTCACCAGGTTACCAGGGTCGAAAATCACCCCGGAGAGCAAAATTCAAACCGTACAGACGGTGCTCAGCACACATAAACGCTAACCTAAGGCTATTTGGGCTTGACGTCTTTCGCCAAGTTCCCATAAGAGCGTTTATGGGGAGTTCCAGTTAGAGGACTACCTTGGAACGACGGAAACACAAAGACAATAACATCCAGCGTCGCCTGGTGAAAGTTCGCTGCTGGGTGTTTGAGTTGCAAACGTTAACTCATACCAAGCCATCCACGCCTAGCATTTCTTCTGTTGTAGAACTTTACCCCTCCACCGCCGCACACTGTCTTCATCGAACCGCTCACCTTCAAACTTGATCGCGGTTATCGATTTTTGGCCGTCGTCAGTGGCACGTTTGAGCCAATCACGCACTTCCATCCAGCGGATTTCGCCGGTTGACGAACGGATGACCAACATGACCGGGAACGCCTGCGCCATCCAGTAGCGAACATGCCCGGCCTTAACCTGAAACACCTCGACACCGTCTTTTTTTCTCGGGCGTAGATACGAATCGCCCGACTTCAGTTGAAGATAGAGCTTCTGGGCAGTTGCGCCACCCTTGTCATCTTTGAACTCAATCTCCATATCAATCCCATAATCGCTTACGCTGAACTCCCTACAAATCTGCCCGGCATTCGCAACGATCGCGATTACTTCTCCTACCAAGAGACGCTCCTTGCTTTCATTATCCAGAACGATGGTCGGTGCTATTTTGCTTGTGGCCATCAAGTCATCTGACTGGCTTCTGATGGTTTTGGGCCCGAGCTTTTCGTTCCAGGGCTTCAGTACGTCTGCGCGGTATCGTTGCAGCAGATCATCAAAACGGCCGTCCGCAATCGCAGCTGTCGCTTCCGCGGGCGCCGGAATAGCCGCTAACAACTCCTCCGGCCAAGGCAGATGCGGGAAGGCTGCCTGAAAACCGGGCTCGCCTGGAAGTAGAGGGAAACGTGGCAATCTGTTGTACACGTCAGGGCGAAAGACTCGCCTACAGTATGCGACAAACTGGGTTTCCCACTCGGCTGCCCTCGCATCTCCTAATTTCCTTGATGCAAGGCAGCGCAAACCAAGACAGTTAGCAAGATAAAGCGGCCACCCACCCTTCTCATCGATGTCCTTGGCTATTTCGGCATCGTTCAGTGCGGCTGAGAATTCCCCGAGCGCCAGATGAGCACAACCACGCATGCATATGGCGCGCGAGCGTTCGTGGAGATCCTCTGCACACGTATCCAGCGCGCGCTCTGCCAATTCGATTGCTTTACGTGCTTGTCCCGTCTCGCAGAGCCCATAGGCGGCCCATGATCGCGCCCACGCTGCCTTTGGGTAGGCGCGCGACTGATCGTAGAGGTCACCTACCGTCAGGCAGGCTTGAGCATACGTGCCCTTGGCTACAGACTCACAATACGTATGCGCTAAGACTTCGACGAGGAGATCGCCCCGCTTGCCCGACTTCGCCATGCGAAGAAAGTTCGCTTTATAGAGAGCGTCTCTGATCCGACTCTTTTCAGTGATGCTCTCTCTGTCATTTACAAACGGCGCCCCATGGAGCAGCTCCGTGCCACTAGGAGTTTGGTAAGTATTGGGTTGATATGCCCCAAAGCCGTAACGGACCTTACTCATCGCGCTTAGGACAAGCTCAGGATCGTGGAACAGGAACGTCTGCCTGGCAATCTCCGCAGAGAATTCGAACCATGGATCATCGGAACTCAGGAGCTCCATGTAGGCCAAAGCCAGTTGAGGCGAACCAGCATATTCTTCCAGAAGGGTGCGGTCCGACAGCTGGCGCTGCAGAAGTTCACCGTACTGCTGCCAGGCCTCCTGTCGGAGGTTCCGGTACGCTTCCGCATCGGCTTTGCATACGGCATACGCCAACCCGTCCTTCCAGAACTTCATAGCGCGCTTGGTGTGATCGCCGGGTATCCATGCGATATACCGTCCGCCTTCGAGCAGTCGCCAACGCTCCGCTTCCCCCAGGTTGCCCAACATCTCGTGAAATTCGCGCATCCAGGCCACGTAGGTACCTACTGAGTACTTCCCAAGTTTCGCTTCAGCAACCTCGCGCCGCGTCCTCCCATCCGGCTCCTTCGTTTCCGAAACGAAACGCCCCAAGCACGCCAAACCTATGTGTGGTACTCCGAGGTCAAGAAATCGCTGGCCCGAATCAAGTCTTGATATTAATAAGCGACTCGCTGCCGGAAACTCGCCAAGTGACTCGATGTTTACTTCGACCGCATCGACCACTCGTTGTAGTTCATCGATGGTGGTTACGTAACCGTCTGGAGCATCCGCGGTGAGACTGGAGATGGCCAAGCGGGCCGCTTCTTGGTCAACGGAACGCATCTCCTGGCGTACAATGGCGTGGCATTCATATAGTTCCATCCCAACATCAAATTGAACCAAGCCGATTGTCTGGAGGGTTTTGAGCGCTTCTAGACCCTCTCCGGTCGTTAATTTCAGTCCGTTGACACGCACCTTTCCGGCGTGAAGCAATGCCCTGAGACCAGACTTCGATACAGAACTGGGATAGACTGCCAGATGACTCAGGATTGCGAGTTGAACTGGAGACAGCGCGCTGCGATACCAATCGAGCAAGGTGCGCAGCCGCGCATCGAGCGACCGTTTGTCCTGACTTTGAAGGAGTTCCAGTGCTTTTCTTGGATTGCCTTCGGCAAACCCAGGTTGGTTTGTCCCCGCAATTGCTCCTGCAAAAAGTGTCAACCCCAGAGGGTGCCCCTCAAAGCTTCTGTGAACGGCGCTTAAGACGTCGTCTTCGGCTACGACTCCTGCATTCCTCAGCAGAGTGGTGGACTCGTGCTCAACCAGTCCCGCCAATTCAACCGGCCGAAAACTCTTGCCCAAATGCTCCCCATCAAACTCGACGAATCGGAAGCGACTCGTGAGTACCACCAAGGACTGGCCGCCTCGAGCGTGGGCGACCAATAGGCTTTGCAAGTCCTTCGACAGGAAACGTCCGTAGTCGGGCTGACCAGGGCGACCTTGGAGCAATTCGACCCCATCTAAAACCAGAAGCATCCGTTTGGAGTGGAGAATGCGTCGTCCGTGCTCCACCCTGGCAGGTCGATTTTCATATTCAATTTGAACTGGAGGAAGGAACTTATCATGAAGTGCGTCAAACACCCCATCAGTCTGCGCGTCGTCGCGCACGGGATAAACCAGAACCCCATCCGGGTATCGACCCTTGGCAACTTCTTCTTCCTGGAACACCTGACGAACGATGGTAGTCTTGCCGGTCCCTCCTAGGCCGACGATTCCAATCACTCGCACTCGTACATCGCTGGCAAGGTCAATCAGGGTTTTGCACTGGGCCTTTCGTTCCACACGCTTTCGCGGATCGATGGCTGGGAGCTTTTCCCATTCTTTTATGTTTTGGTCGTCGAGCGACCCCGAAGTTGCCACCAAGCTCGCTGGTGTTTGTGCATCGGGGCCGAATGTCGCCTTGGTTGGGAGAACCGTCATGACTTCGCACATCTTATCGACAAGACGCAGGTCGTAAGCCTCAAGAGCATTCAGTACGTTTTGCACTTCGGGGTGGTCAGGAGCAGAGATGGGATAGTAAATAGGGGTGATGTGAAGCTTTTTTAGCTCTATGGTCTGTTTATCAACGTCTTCTGCCGTTTTACGTACTCCAACTAAGGCAAAATGTTCACCCTGCCAGAATGGCCGCTTCGCGACAGTCGCCAGGACGTTTTTGATAAACGGATCGTCGAAGCTGTACCCTATGAAGAGTAACGTTAAATTACCCGCTAATTGTCCGAGGAACAATGCGCCCGCACTTGGGGCACTACGCGTGCCGGATCGGTAGAACTTCCTGTAATCGGATGCGGTAAAAACAACATCGCCAGGAGATGTCAGAGACCCGTGGAGGTAAAGCGGGGCGTTTGTATCTCCTCCCCAACTGTATACGCCATCGGACTTGAGCCAGCCGGCTATCCGACCGTTGGCACTTGCGCTCAGGCCGACCTCGCAGGCATCGTCCATAGGTTTGGCCAACAAACCGGGATCGAGTTGGAATCGGCGGAGCCGTGCTAGTTTTAGGCCCGAATCGAAATTCGTCGTAACGATTCCATCAATCTGCAGACAAGAGATGGCAGCGTGTGTGCGTGTAAATCCTCTCTGAGATGCCGGAATCGTCAATCTTTTTTTCAGCGACCGCAGAAATATGTCCTTGTCGCAGTTAGTTTTTAGCACCTCGGCGAATTTAAGGAATCCACCGGGATCGGCTTCCGGGTGTGGCAATGCCTCTAGAGCTGCTCGTTGTTGGTGGAGTCGGACAAGCTCAATTGCGTCTTCACGCATGGCTGACAGTAACCCGCTCCATCCAGGGAGTAGAGGCATGGAGCAACCAGCCCCGGCGAAGCAAATCACTCGTGGTTGTCGTGGGTCCTGCCGAGCATGTAAAGCCTCATATAGTTTACGGAATGCAGCGCCATTCCCTGGACAAAGGGAGTGCCCTGTTAGCCAAGCAGGTAAAGAATCGAGCATTGATTATTACTCGGATTAGAGTTGGTTGCGCGTATATTATGCCAAACGACACTAGAAACCATCCGTATTTATTCCGAGTCATAAGTCCTGTTGGAGTCAACTACCCGGTCAGGTGGTCAGCCGTCTTCGAGCCTAAGGTTGTCGTTTACCACGTGGCTGAGTTTCTGTTTGCAGCCGAGATACCGCTCAGTCGTTTCAACCGATGCGTGGCCAAAGCAGAAACTGAATCTGCTCAATTTCACCGCCTGCCGGATGGCATAACCGTGCACAGGTCCGGCGCAGGTCATGGGGAGCAAGGTTCGTGATACCCTCGCTTCGCCGCCCCTTTCACTACGTGCCATATCGCCTTGGGCGTGATGCCATCACCCCAGATCTTGTCCAAGCGACTCACGCGCCGAAAGATCGCACCACTAGTTATGCCGGCCGCCGTGATCCAATCATCAACGGCGCGTTTCGCCCATGCTGGGACCGGAACCGTGCGGATGTGCTTTCCTTTGCCAATCAGGTCGGCGATCACCCAGTGCTCTTCGCGGATTTGAAAATCTTCCGTTTCGAGTCCAACCAGTTCTGCCCGTCGCAAGCCGCAGCCGATAAACTCGTCGATAGCATGACCGTATGATTCATGCGAACTAGGCGCGGCGAGTGAGTGAAGAACCGCATTCTTTGACTGCTCGAGGTCGGGCAGCCGAAAGATAGTTTTGGCCTTAGAGCGTTTCAATTTCTTGCGACGTACCATACTGGCGGCCTCCCGTGGCAGTGAATAGTACTTCCTGTCCGGCTGTTGATGGATTTACAAAGGAGCTTATCGATGTCGTTGTGGAAAACAGCGGACCAATCTTCGAAATGAAAGCATCACAACCTCCCGGATCAGATGATTGAAACCCCGGCGTGACCGAAAAAGGCCTTCGGCACGGAGCGATCTTCAGGAGCTGGTTTGTAGATTTTGATCCGGTCCGCGCCAAAGAATCAGGCACGCCGCTCGCCGCCGGC
>DATDGL010000044.1:0-18875 GCA_036522115.1 Candidatus Angelobacter sp. | reverse complement strand
TGCTCTCGCGTGTCAATCCTCTTTGAGGTCAATCACTAACCGGAGAGCCGTATGCGGGAAATCCGCCCGTACGGTTCGGAGGGAGGGGGATCGTTAGATCTCCCTACCCCTATTGCGCCCAAGGCGCACTCTCTTTGCCTGTGCAACCCATAAGATTTTCATGAGCGTTCGCGGGTCCCCAGGCCCTGGAAGACAACTTACTCCATTACCAAATTCTCCGCGAGAATTACACTACATGCGTTGAAACGAGAACAAACTTTATCGTAACTGCTTTGCATAACGCAACAATGGGTCTTGCAACAAAGTTTCCGGAAGTGTAAGCTCTTCGCTGTTTATCCCACCTGCCCAGGAGTTCTCACATGTCAGCAGAAACCGTTCTTAAGGCGCGGCACGTCATGACCCCTGATCCCGTTTGCTGCTTGCCCACGGACACCGCACAGACCGCAGCAGCCCTCCTGCGAGACAGCCGTATTGGCGCCGTGCCCGTTGTTCAGGACTATGAGTCCAGGAGGCTGATCGGCGTTGTCACGGACCGCGACCTCTGCTGTGCTGTGGTGGCATGCAATCTTGAAGGCAAGGGAATTCTTGTCAAGCAGGTGCTGACCCGGAAGCCGGTGAGATGCCACATGGAGGATGACCTGGATATTTGCATCGGACTGATTGAACGCTATCACGTGCGCCGGTTACCGGTGGTGGACGGAAAGGGACGTTGTGTCGGCATCATCTCACTCACCGATATCGCTCACAAAGCCCACCCGCAGACTGTTTCCCGAGCGCTGGTGGAAGTGTCCCGCCGCTCCCGCCGCTCGTCAGCGGCCTAACTCAACAACAATCTAACCACGCGTCATCCCACCTCGTTAAGCGAGTGCGCGTTTTTTTAGCGCCGGAGCCCCCAGTTGCTCACAGCCGACGATCTCCTGCGTCTCCAGAAAAACAAAGACCTCGATCTCCATCACGATCAAGGCCACTGTTTTAAAAAACTACCAACGTATCAACTCACTAACTTCTTCAGTGGGGTTTATTGCGCAGATTCTCCAACTTGGCTTGCTGGTCCGCTGTGAGCTTGTTCTTGATGTGCACCAGCAGTGCAATCTGGGCCCGCTTTACCTCCCGCTCCACGATCAACACTTTCTCCAATTGCGCCAGGGCCTGCTGCTCGTCTATGTGAGGCTGGCTGGCCAGGGAAACCATCTTTTCCGCTTCGTCTTGCAGCTTCCATTGCAAGTCAGTGAACTTCATCTGGGCATCGCGAATTTCCGTCCGCAAGTAGCTTTTCTGTTCGTCCGTCAGAGCAATGGCCTGCTGGTTCTGCATCACCAACTCCGGAGGGAAGAAACTCTGGCCTAGCGGATCAGCCCCGCCGGGACCGTCTCCAAGGCCTCGCCCGGGCCCATGCCCGCCAGGACCCGCACCCGGGCCTTGTCCCATGGGTGGGCCTGGTTGTTGCGCCGTGGCGAAACATGCCAGCAGCAAGAGCAATGCACAGATTTGAATGATTTTGGCTTTCATTTACTTGTCTCCTTTTTTGCTTTGAAGGGGCACGGCTTTCAGCCGTGCCGAAAAACTCTAAGAAAATCAGGGCTTCAGCCCCTGGGGTCTCTCCTGTCCGAGACCAACTCCAGGCATCGTCAAATAGGATTCGCCCAATTTGGGCGTCGAATTCAAAATCCCCTGCCCCGGGAACCGCAACAAAACATCAGTTGGCGCCTGCCAATGCGCCAGTGCTTGGGACTGACGAAGTTCGGTCTCCGTCAAGCTGGGCTGGCGATTCAACGCGAAAACGAGGATTGCTGCGATTACAACGGCAGTTCCGGCTCCGGCCAGCGCCCACACGCGCCACAAGTTGGGACGGCGGCCTCTGCCGGCGGCCTCTGCCGCCGCCATAATCCGCGCACCCAGGTTGGGAGAAGGCTCCGCAGCGCGGGCGACCAGCGGAAGCAGCGCATCCATCTGCTGTCTGCGGGCGCGCAGGGCCTGGAGTTCCGCGGCACAATCCGCACACTGCAGGAGATGATGTCTGAGCTCATCGTTGACGTTCTCAGTTAGTGCAGCTTCCAGCAATGGGTCTTTCCATTTTGTGCAAGCGTTCCTCATTTCATTGCTTCCAATAAAAGTTTTCTGGCAGCGTGCAGTCGTGACCGTACGGTTCCTGCGGGGATTCTCAACACAGCGCCGATTTGGGTGGCATCCATCTCCTCAACCGCTGCAAGCTGCAACACCTGGCGAAATTTTTCCGGCAGCCTTTCGATTGTGCGGCGTAGTTGTTCCAGCAGCACCCGGTCGTCTGCTTGCCTGGCGCCATCAGATGCTTCCGGCACACCGCTTGAATAAGCCGTGTCCCTCAGCATGCTTCGTCGCGTCCCGCGCTGCCGGTTCAACGCCAGGCGGAATGCAATTCGGTTCACCCAGCCTCGAAATTTTTCTGCATCACGCAGGGAGCGAAAATTCTGGTAGGCGCTGAGGAAGGCCTCCTGGGCGACCTCCTCTGCATCGGCGCGATTTTCCAGAACGCTGTAAGCAATCTGGAAGACGCGGCGCCGGTTTTCCTCCACCCGCTCCGCGAATCCAGTCTGGGCTTCAGACATGGCCGCTTCAGTTTCTACGATTGCCCATGGATCTGTCACCCGACTATCGCTCTTATCTATCCAGACACCACCGTGGAGGTATCTGTTTACATCTTTTTTTTTGGGGGGGGGTTGCAGAAGCTTATCCCGAAACGCACCGAGGTCTCCCTACCCACGCGTAGGAGCATCAGGGCGAATGCCAGTCTAGTCGTGTTTTTTCATGCCGTTTCGGTTCAGACTTGGCCCCGGATTTTTACCTCTGAGATGCCCAACCAAAACAGTTCAACAAACTTAATCACCTCTGTATTCTCGAGTGTTCTCCGTCTTTGGATTTTGCTTTTTGGTTTTTCCTTATTTTGTTTTTCTCCAGACCTAACCTTCAATTTCTTGTTTTCTGCCCAAATTTCATCTATTTTTGTTCGCCTTCTTTGTTTCTATTAATAGCATTCACTCCGCACTGGCGAAATCGGCAATTTCTACTTCCCAGTTGTCAGAGTCGGGCTAGCACAGCAATGATCTCGTCCATCCTTGCGCGGAAATTTTGCAATCGCTAGGAATCCGGCGTTTTCCCTGTGGCTGGAGGAGGCCTAAGTCTTCCGTCAGCGATGAGACGTCATTAGGACAGCCGAGTCTGGCCAAGTCTCTTCTGACTGAGCCAAAATCCAAGAAAATTCACAACCCCAGGTCGACCCTTGGGACGGTTTCCGATTTCGTTTGGTACAATTTACACACGGAGCATGGACAGGTGCTCTGGGTCGCAGTTTTTGCTTGGTGTCGATATGGTGTCCATAAACCCCTGAATTTGGTTATATGGGGGTGGACACAATTGACACAGGCGAAACAGTGGACAGCAAGAAAAGGCAATAAAGACACGGGTTCCCACTAACCCGGTGAAATAGAGGGGACGTAGTTCAGTTGGTTAGAACGCTGCCTTCTTAACAGTCTCCTGTCTTTTCATCAACTTACCTTCCTTACTGTCCACTTTCCGCCGATTTGGCCGAGTTTCCCGACTGAGCTAAAAGTTCCATCGCCGTTTACGTTGGCGGGTTCCCGATAGCGAGATGCGATCAAGCTGGAGCTGTTCGCGATCTCATCTTCTGTAAGATAGCGAAGTGGCGCTGAGGAATCGATTCGCTGGATGATCTGCGCCAGCCCGCTCATCATTGCACGCTGGGCGCGTGTCATAGTTCTTCTTACGATTACTCCGCACTCTTCAATGATCAAGAAAGGCCGAGTATGATATTGACCCTCCCATGGGATTCTGGGATTGGGATAGGGCACCGAGCGGAACGGCTGCGGCATGCTCAAATTCGAAAAGATCGATTGGCAGGGATAGAGAAGACCTCGCGAAAGAATCGCTCTCGAAATCGCGTCCGTGCCGAGAGCATGCACTTCATCGTCATCTGGCAACCCCCACGAGCCATCGGCAATCTGCGCTAACGCAGCGTGGTTGCATGGTTCTGCTTGTCGCGGACAAATGGCCAGACGTTGCTTTACCTGGAGCAATAGATCTTCGACAGCACCGCAATCATCTCCGCCGATGACCAAACCGTGGTTGCCTAATACGAAGACATTGGTGTCAGCAGCGACGGACAAAACCCTCTCGATCTCCCGGGCAAGAGGCAGGCCCGACGGCACATGGGCAATCCATTGCCAGCGTAAACCATCAAGTTGGCGGTCCAGCTGAGCCGGCGCATCTTGACGTACGGCCCAGGCGATGGTGTTCACACAATGTACGTGAAGAACCACGCGGTGCGGCAGGACAGCGTGCATGGCAGTTTCGATTGAAGCCCGCGTATGCCGTTCAGCGGGATCAACCTTCCGCTTCAACTCGCCCTTAACCTCCGCCAAGTTCAAGGGAACCAGGATGTCCTCGCGCATGGCATCTGCCATCCACTTGCCTGATGCTTTGATCCAAAGGACGCCTTCAAGCTTTAAGGAACTGTTACCGGTACTCGCCTGTGTAAGCAGCGGATCGCTACCAATCCGCGTGGACAACTTCCGCAGCGGCGTGAGTTCAGCCTGCTCGGTCGCTGCCATATTCTTGCTCATAAACTTCTCCGATTCCTCATTTTTTAAAGGAAGCGCTTGTAGTTCCTCGACTCGCGGCGGATAAGTTCCGTCAACAGCGTGGCAGGAGAAGTCCTTGGTTAAGACTCATCTGGCCTCATTTCTATGAATAGTCCTGAGAATTGCGGCCAGGACTTTTTCCACACTTTCTTTTTCACCTTCGCGATCGGTCCTGCATTCAACTTCCGGCGACAGTGGAGGCTCATAAGGATCATCAATTCCGGTGAACCCGCGAAGTTCACCCGCACGCGCTCTTTTATACAGTCCTTTGGGATCACGTCTTTCGCAGAGCTCCAAGGGAGCGTTTACAAAGACTTCCAGGAACCCTCCCATATTTTCCCGAATTTCGTCACGGACGGCCCGGTAGGGTGAAATTGCCGATACCAGGACGACCACCCCATTCCGCATGAGTAAATGGGCGACAAAACCGATCCTCCGGATGTTCTCGTCCCGCTCGGCTTTGCTGAATCTCAGATCACGGCTCAGGTGTTTGCGGACAATATCGCCATCCAGTACTTCCACACGAATACCGCGTGCCAGCAGCTCCGTGTGCACGGCACTGCAAATAGTAGTTTTGCCGGAGCCACTCAGTCCTGTAATCCACACAATAAGCCCCTGGTTTTCGCGCGCCCGCCCATTTAAGGGCGGGGAAACTTTCGGTCCCTCCGCCTCGGGCAAGAGCGGCAGGGAAATAATTCCGGCAGCCAGCGTTACGTTGGAGACAGGATGGACCACAATGAAGTTCCCTGTGGTTTTATTGACCGTATATGGATCGCAAAAAATGGCCTTGTGGGTTTCAACTTCCACTTCGCCGATTTCATTACAGTGCAACGTATCGGCTGCCTGTTTACTCAAAGTATTGAGGTCAATCTTGTGCAGCAACTTCATTACATTCATGCACGCGTTTTGGGTCGTGTGCTTAATCAGGTAAGGTTCATTAACCTGCATGGACGTAGCCGACATCCAGATCAACGTTGCCCTGAAGTGTTTTGATTGCGACGGGAGATGCAGCGGATCACATAACATATCACCGCGTCCGAGATCGATGTGCTCTTTCAGCGAAATCACTACTGACATGGGAGCAAATGCCTGGAGCAGATCCTGCGTATAGTTCAGCAGCCTGTCAATGGTGACCCGCCTTCCTGAGGGCAATGCCAGGACTTCGTTATCAGGCTCAACTGTTCCCGAGGCAATCTGTCCGGCATATCCGCGGAAATCCTGATCTGAACGAATGACCGTTTGTACAGGGAAGCGAAAGCTTTTGGAACCGCGATCATCATGGGTTTCGATTGACTCGAGTGTCTCGAGCAAAGGCCATCCTTCATACCACGGCATCTGATCGCTGCGTGAAATGACATTATCTCCCTCCAGGGCGCTCATTGGGATAAATTGAATCTCTTGAAATTGCAGCGGAGCGGCGAACTCCAGGAAGTCCTTCCTGATTTTCGCGAATACCTCCCGGTCAAAACCTACCAGATCCATCTTGTTAAGCGCGACAATAATGCTTTTGAGTCCAAGCAGCCATGCGATGTAGACGTGCCGGCGTGTTTGCAGAAGAAGACCTTTACGAGCATCTATGAGCAATACGGCAACGTGGGCAGTCGAAGCACCGGTGATCATGTTGCGCGTGTATTGCTCATGTCCCGGCGTGTCGGCAATGATGAATTTGCGCCGCGGTGTTGCAAAGTACCGGTAGGCTACGTCAATGGTGATCCCCTGCTCCCGCTCTGCTTTCAGGCCGTCAGTGACATGGGAGGGATCGAACTTCTTCCCGTTCACAGATGAGCGTTTGTCGAGCGCCGCCAATTCATCTTCATAGAGCCCACCTGAGTCATGGAGAAGGCGTCCAATCAGAGTTGACTTCCCGTCATCTACACTGCCGGCAGTGAGAAAACGTAGAAGGCTGCGGGCCGTTGCTGGCGCAGTAATACTCAAAAATATCCCTCCTGCTTTTTTATTTCCATGGACCCTTCCTGGTCGTGATCAATCAGGCGGTTCTCCCGCTCTGAGCGCCGGATGGTTTTCAGTTCGTCAACAATGCCGCTGATGGAATCCGCTTCAGAACGGATTGCACCGGAACAATGAGTGCACCCAAGAGAACGCATGCGGCAGCGAACGACCTCTCGCCGATCAGATGCAAGCTGCTCGCTATCATGTTCCGGGATGATCAGCTTGTCCCCGCGCACTACTACCTCGCGTTCCCGCGCGAAATAGAGTGGAACAACCGGGATCTCTTCTTGTTGTATATATTCCCAGACGTCCAGTTCCGTCCAATTGGAAAGGGGAAACACGCGGACACTCTGCCCTTTATCAATCCTGCCGTTATAAAGGTTCCATAACTCAGGCCTCTGGTTTTTGGGGTCCCATTGGCCAAAATTGTCCCGGAACGAAAAGATCCGTTCTTTGGCCCTGGATTTTTCTTCATCTCTGCGCGCACCGCCTATAGCAGCATCAATTTGATTCTCAGCAAGAGCATCAAGGAGCGCTTTGGTCTTCAACAATGCACAGCATTTACTTGGCCCCAGCCGGAAAGGGGTGGCGCCCATTGCAATGGCCTCATAATTCGTGTGGACGATTAGTTTCAGTCCCAGTTCACGGCATGTGCGATCGCGAAATTCGATCATTTCCCGGAACTTATAAGTTGTATCTATGTGCAGGAGCGTGAATGGTATTTTGCCTGGATAAAATGCTTTCTGCGCCAGCCGGAGCATCACGGAAGAGTCCTTGCCAATGGAATACAACATAGCAGGACGGGAGAGCTCCGCCGCCACCTCACGGAGGATATGGATACTTTCAGCCTCAAGGCCATCAAGATGACGCAGGCTGTGGCCTGTGGTTTCATTGCGTTTAATTTCTAAGAGTTCGACTCCACCTGAAAGCTGAACCATGATGTGACCCCATTTTCCAAAAACAGAACACTGAGCAGGGTTGGGAAGTATCCGGGAGGTCTGTAATGAACCGCTCTCCTGCAATTTCTGCCAAAAACTTATTCACCAATATCCATGATGCATTACTGACAGTTTCAACATGGAAACTCATTCAGTTTCGCGCACGAGTGTGAAAGTATAGCACCGAAGCGCATTTCAAAAGTGGGTCCAATTTTATTGTTGCGATAACATAACGGCGGGTGCTTGGATCAGGCCTTCTTTCGAATTCCTGTTCATCTCAGTTTCGGAAATTTTACACGGTCAAATTAGTTCCATAATGGGTGCTAAGCAAAAAATTTATTCGCTTTTTCCTGCCTGGCAATCTTGACAAGCCAATGGCAAATTGTAAATAATCCGGCCCTGAGCGGAGTTCATCAGCCCGCTTAGTCAGTTTTCGCAAGAATACGCGGGTTGTTGCGGCAGCCTGCTCCGACATTCACATCTCACCGGTTTTCTGGAAGGAATTCGCCCACCTGGAGTCTCTCCGGGCGTGGGGGCATGATTTACGGCAGGAAAACCGAACATTGTTATACACAAATCGGGGAAGCTGCAAGCATCGGCGACATGGTCTGAATGAATTAAATTCGGGTGCAGTTAATCGCTTGCAATGGAGGGACAATGGAACAACAGATAATCGGAGTCAATGACGTCATTCAGCAGCTCAAGGCTATCCTGGTTGACGAGATGCAAGTCAACGTGGCACGCGAAGAGATTCCTGATGATTATTCTTTATTAGAGAGCGGACTGGCTCTGGATTCGATTTTGATTGCAGAGTTGATAGCCCGAATTGAAGACCGGTTCGGATTGCAGTTCGATGACCGGGTGCTGAACACCGAATTATTCAATAATCTCAGCCGCCTGGCGGCTTTCGTGGTTCACGAATATCTGGTGCCTCAGTCGAGTGTGCCGGAGAGCCAGGCAAGGGAGACAACATGCTGAATGTGATACAAGATGACGTAGAACTGACCAGACGTGGATTTGTAACAAATTACCCTGATTTCCGGCAATGGCGCAAAGAGGCGGTGGAACAAGGTCTGAACAAACAGCCGCTGAACGTATATTTGCACCTGCCATACTGCATTCAACGATGCGCCTATTGCCATTACAAGACCACCACTCTGCGGCAAACAGAACTCAGTGAAATTGACCGGTACGTTGACTCCCTATGCCGGGAAATCGAGCTCGCGGCGGAACGGTTCCATTTAAAGGATCGCCCAGTGATCTCGCTTTATTTTGGAGGCGGCACACCTTCTCTTCTAAACCCTGCGAACATTGAGCGCATCATGCAAACATTGCGCGTGAATCTCACGCTCGCTGATCCGGAGATCAACTTTGAGGCGGAACCCGTCTCCCTGACTGCCCGCAAAGCCGAGATTCTCATGCAGCACGGCGTGAACCGCATCAACCTCGGCATTCAATCCTTCTGGGATGACATTGTTTTTCGTACGGGGCGCAAAGACACTGAAAAGCAGGCATTGAAGGCGATTGAAATAGCCCTTTCGACAGGCGCAGTGATCAATATTGATCTCATCAGCGGCTTATCGGGTGAAACCTGGGAAACCTGGAAATATTCGGTTCAACGTGCTATTGAAACCCGGGTTCATAGCATCACGGTGTACAAGCTTGAGATTTATGCGAATACGGAGTACTACGCGAATCTTCGACGACAGAACATCACCTTGCCTTCCGATGATGAAGAGTTGAAACTCGCCCGCTATGCGCTAGAGGAATTTACCGGTGCCGGGTACCAGCCTGTTAACTTCTTCACCTTTACTCGAGACGGCAAATACCTCCAGCGTCACACCACAACAAAATGGCAAGGGGTCGATATTTATGCCTTTGGATCATCTGCATTCGGATCGCTTGGAAATTGGGCATACCAGAATACAAATGATTTGCAGCGGTACTCCGAGTTTGTGGAGCAGGGAATACTTCCGTTGTTTCGCGGGTACGTGTATAACGATCTTGAATTGATGACGCGAGACGTAATCCTCGGAATGAAACTCATTCGATTTGATCGCCGCGGATTCAGAAAGCGGCATGGACTTGATCTGGTAAAACTTTGCGCGCCCGTCTTACAGCGGCTTCAGGAAGATGATTTCGTCACGGTGGATGATGAAGCCATCGTGCTGACCAGGAAAGGCATTCTTTACGGGGATTATGTGGGACGGATGCTCGCGGCTTCGCTCGAGTCGCTTGCAAATTAGTCTTCTTCGGAGAGTCGGGTTCGGATTCGGAGCCCGCGCGGGAACCTGGGGACAGCATGAATGGGAACGCAACACGGAATGTCGTGGCAGCCGCAGCACCCACCGCAACCGAGAGCATCCTGCTGCAGATCTGGTCGGAGGTCCTGAATATAGCAGACATCGGCCTTCATGACGATTTTCTCAATATAGGAGGAGACTCATTGCGGGCGATGCGCTGCATTAATCGGATCAACGCTGCGTTTAGCGTGGAGCTTTCGCTTGAACTGTTTCTCCTGGACTCAGCGTGTATCTCTCAAATCGCGGCAGAGATTGCCAGAATCCAACTCGATACCGGAGAGGTAAGCGATGTAGCAGTTGATGGATGTATCGAGCCATGATGATAAAGGATCGCTTATGCAGGCCACCACGAAGATTGAGGATGTATCCGGTTCGGAGTTGTCATTTGCTGAGGAACTTATCTGGCAGGCAGAGTTCAATGGGCCAATGGCCCTGCCATTTTTCGATTGTGCACGGAGCTTATACTTGGCACTTCAGCTCCAAGGTCCGCTAAACCAGGAGGCATTGAAACACAGTCTCTATACAGTCGTTCAGCGCCATCACGTACTACGTTCCAGGTTTATCACGCAAAACGGACAACCCATCAGGCTGATGTCCCCAACGCCCTCGTTCAGCTTTACGGCGATTGACCGGCAAACCCTCCCTCCAAAAAATCCGGACGAAATCGTAGCGGATGACATCAAGCCGCTGCTCGAGTGTCCATTCGTTCTCGCTCGCGGCCCACTCCTTCGGGCTGTTCTTGTGTCTTCGAGCTGCCATGAGCACATTCTGGCTGTTGCCGTCCATCATATCGTCTTTGACCGCTGGTCCCTGCGTTTGCTGGAACTGGAACTCAGGCAGTTCTATAGTGCCTGCGTCATCGGTACGAAAACAGACGCCAAGCCAGTGCCACTTCAATACCAGGATTACGTGCGATGGCAACGTGAACAGTTGAACAGCGAGCGTGCCCGAATTCTCAAAAAATATTGGACCGACAAGCTGAGCGGGCTGCCTGATCTTATACTTCCCTGCGACGGAGCCATGGGTCCGGTGATATCGGCGCGGTCCGGTTCTTCATGGTTCACGATTTCACCAGAAGAAGTGAGTGGCTTGATCGCTTTGAGCCGCAGGGGCCGAACGACACTGGCAGCAACAATGCTGGCGATTTTCAAACTGTTCCTATACAGGCTGAGTGGCATGAATGATATCGCAGTTGGCGTGCCCCTGTCTGATCGCCGTCGCCCTGAGTTTGAAGAAGTGATTGGCTTATTCATGAATGTTGTCGTCGTGCGTACCTCAATCCCGAACACGATGACGTTCTTGGACCTGCTTGATCGTGTTCGCCATGGTCTCGTCGATGCCTGCCTCCATCAAGATCTACCCCACGGTTATCTCCAGCGGATAATTCCCAACCGGCCACTCTACAAGGTTGTATTCAATTTCATGCCACCCTTGCCGTCCGCGGATTCTGAATTGGCAGGGCTCCACGCGAAACATCTCCCAATTGCCGTGGAGTTGCATTCGGTTGCAGATATTAGTCTTCTCCTGTGCCATGAAGCGGGAGCGCTGCTGTGCCGGCTCGTATACAAATCTGATCTGTTCTCCGAAACCAGTGGACGGAATTTCGCGTCCCAGATTCAGACTTTGATAAAGACTATTCTGCATTCTCCCCAGAACTGCATAGACACATATTGTCTGGAACAAGCGCACTTGAGAAGTCCAGTATCAATCGGCCGGCCATCAGAATGAATTCGAACTTAAATGTGCAACACTTTATGATCCTGGGATCCGCGCGGACCGGTTCCAACCTTCTTCTATCCCTGCTGAGCGGTCACCCGCAAATAAAGACATATGGGGAAGTGTTCAACCTGGACACACTGCCTGAAGAAAACTTGCGTGAAGCTCTTGAAGATCCAATCAAGTTTTTCTTGCAGAAGGTGTGCAAAGCCCATCGGCCTGAAATAGCTGCGGTAGGTTTCAAGATGTTTTATGACCACCTGACCAAGGACTACCTTCAGAAGCCGGTTGACGTTTCCAGAGCTGCCCCGAGACTGCACGAGAAACTTACGGAGTTCTCTCGTTTTGTGGAGGACAATTACCCATGGGAAATTCTTGATGACCGATTCCGGGCAACGTGGGAGTTTCTCCGCGCTGACAGGTCGTTCAAGGTGATTCATTTGAAGCGCCGGAATATGCTGTATACGCTTGTATCACTCAAGAAGGCCTTTTCAACAGATCAATGGTGGAGCCTGAAGAGCAGCCCGCAGATAACACCTCCCATACACCTGGAGCCAGAAGAGTGTTGCCGCTATTTTGACAAATTAGACAACTTTGCTACTGAAGCGGACAGGGCCTTTGCGGACCACCCGAAAATCGATGTGACATATGAAGATCTCACCGCAAAGCAGGAAGATACGCTGCAACGGATCTTTATGTTTTTGAATGTACCCTGTGCACCGGTCACAACCCGTATGAAGAAACAGAATCTTGCGCCTTTGCGGGAGGCAGTAGACAACTACGATCAGTTAAAGCGCTATTTCAGGGAAACCAGGTGGGACATATTTTTTGAATAACAGCCTAGAACGATTTTCGATGAGGAAAGAAAAAAGTGAGTTGCGGTTGACATGTCAAGTCAAGTCTGTCATCGCACTGCTGGTTTGCCGGTCCCACCGTGCAGATGAACGGGTATCAACATTTTTGATGATGCGCCTGACAAATGTCGGATCTGTGCTATTAGCTGCAGCAGGCGGATGTTTTGCAGCAATAGCAGTTTTTATTGCCGGGAAAATATATTGATCGGGCATCTGACTGTTGCCCTGCTGTGTTCTGCCGTTACCGAAGTTTTTGCGCCATGATGTTTTGCAAAATGTGCGAGCATTAAAAGGCAGGCTGCCAGACATTCCATCGGGCCATCATGGCCTCCAACCAAATTGAGGAGTTTGCAATGAGAAACAGAGAACGGCAGGTGAAGAGGTGAGTGGCGCGTCACTTCAAGCCGAGATTTTGGCGCGGCTCAGTGAGGCACCCAGCCAGCGATCTATCTGTTTTTACGGACCACAGGAGACCATTCGCTGGCAATCACGTGAAGAGGTATATGGCCGGGCAGTTTCTGCAGCGCAACAATTGAGAGGACAGGGCATTAGGTCCGGTGATATTTGCATCATCGTTCTGCCGAGTGGTGAGACTGCTGCTAATATGCTCCTCGCGACTCTCTTCCTTGGGGCGGTTCCTCTTCTCATTGCTCCGCCAACACTGGTCGGCGGCAATTTGAACCTGCACGAAATCCTGCGCAGCACACTCCGTCGCACGAGGCCGCGGGTGGTGATCTGTTCATCGTTACTGGGGCCGGATCTCGCAGGTCTCAAGCAGGAGTTTCCAGCTACCACGTTTATGTTTGCTGACGCTGATCTTGAATCCCCGGTAAGCGAACCATTTGCACCAGTTTTTCCAGGGCCGGATGATATTGCCGCCATGCAGCTTACGTCCGGCACAACGGCAGCGCCAAAAATCTGCGTGTGGAACCACCAGGCGGTCCTTGCTGCTTTGGATGGAATGACCACCGCAATGGGGCTTTCTTCCACTGACGTGTGCGTAAACTGGACGCCGCTCTACCACGATATGGGTCTGGTCAATAACTTTTTCTTATGCCTGTCTCGCGGAATTCCACTAGTTTTGCTTTCGCCGCAGGATTTTGTCCGCCGGCCTGCACTGTGGCTGCGCTGCCTAGCCCAGACTGACGCCACAACCACCTGGTCGCCAAACTTCGGATTCGCGCTTGCGGTGCGTAAGGCACAGGAAAGCGAGGTCGAGGGCATACGTCTTGATCATATTCGGGCGTTTTGGAACGCCGCAGAGCGTGTTCATTTTGAAACGTTCGATGCGTTTTATCATCGGTTCTCGGCGCTTGGCGTTAGACGAGAAGCCCTGAAGACAAACTTTGGCTGTGCCGAAAATGTTGGCGGAGCTACTTTCAGCGCTCTCGATGAACCTCCGCCTTGCGAACATGTTGATCGCCGCCTCCTGGATGAACGCGGTATCGCACGAATTTCAACGGCAATCAATGATGCGCAAACCGCGGTCATCATGAGCGTGGGACGCGCGCATCCTGGCGCTGCCGTCAGGATTCTCTCGCCGCGTCGCTGCGTGCTTCCGGATGGACAGGTTGGCGAAATCTGTCTCGAAACTGCGTCGCGTATGCTTCACTACCACAAGAACGCACGCGAAAACCGCCGCGCGCTTCGAGGCGGACTGCTCCACACAGGAGACCTCGGCTATCTCCGCAATGGTCACCTCTTCTGGGTAGGACGCTTGCGGGAGCGTATCACGATTCAGGGTAAAAAAATTGATCCCAGCGCATTCGAAAACATTTTTGCTTCAATACCCGGCCTTAGGGAAGGCTGCTTCGCCGCTTTCGGCGTGCCGGATGAGCAACTGGGAACGGAGCGTTTGATTGTGGCCAGTGAAGTGCGTTTTCCGTTTACAGGGAGTCTTAAACAGCTCGCAGCAACGATCGGCCGCAAATGTTTCCTGGAATTGGGAATCGCTCCCGATGATATTGTGCTCGTTCGGTCAGGCACGCTTGCAAAAACTTCGAGTGGGAAGCGGCGCCATGGCTACTTCCGAAAACTTTATATCGAGGGGAGTTTAGAGGAGGCCCGCATGCCGCTCACGGAGGCAATGTCAGTTGCCGCTGCGGCAGCAGAACAGCCTTCCGAGGAGCACCGTAAGCGCACGTCTTGATGTGCGGAGGTTGAGCGCACCCGGAGCCTTCCTGTAGCATCTGTTAGGACTGGGTATTTGGACATTATTATGGCAACGATCTTAATATGGATGGCTCCTGAAACCAGTCACATCCTGCCCACAATTAAGCTGGCGCGAGATCTGCAGCTTTTAAATCACAAGGTGATCTATCTCGCCAATCGCAGCCTGCACGACCAGCTAAGCAGTTTCGGTTTTCTCTGCTACCCGTTCCTGGATGGAATTCTTGATGAAGCCAGTTCCGAACTCTATTCTGTGACATCATCATCAGTGGAGTGGCAGAGCATTTTGCTGGGTAAGTTCCCCGATGATCCCGCGGCAGCCTATAAGGCAATCAGCAGCAATATCCAGCAGGCCGCTATTGCAGTAAATGCGGACTTGGTGCTGATTGACGGCCTGATGAATTATCTTTATGGTGTCTCGTCCGGGGATGCAGGGCGACCAGATTGGCAAGTGGGATATATCCAGACCTATCTTCCGCATATTTTTCTCAGGAGGAATAAAGCCCAATCTCAACGATTGTTATCCAGGATTCACCGAACCGTCATACTTTGTCCAAAAGAAATTGAGCTTCCCCATTATAGAAATGCTGCTGGTCGCTATGCTGAAGGATGCGTTCTCCTAGACCGAGGAGCAATAGAATTTAAGTGGGACTGGCTTGAGCCCGGAAGAAAAGTGATCTATTGTTCATTGGGCAGCCAGTCCAGCCTATATTGGCAAGCCCCTCAAACCCTTAGGGCTGTCATAGAAGTGGCAAAGCGAATGCCTGACTATCAATTTGTAGTCAGCGCTGGACCGCATTATAAAGATTTGCATACAGGCGATTCGCTTCCCAACTGCGGTATTTTCAAGATTGTTCCACAGACATGCATTCTCGAGAGAGTTAGCGCCATGATTTTGCAGGGAGGCCTGGGCAGCATCAAAGAATGCATCTACTTCGGAGTGCCCATGCTCATTGTGCCATTCGTCAATGACCAACCTGTAAATGGCCTTCGGGTACAACGTCACGGTTTAGGGATCAGTATGTCGCCGGACCAAGCCATAAGCGGTGGAGTTTATAATGCGCTGGGGCAATTACTGAACGATCAGTTGATTCATACTGGCGTCAAAAAGATGCAAGCTGTGTTTCGCGAGCGCGAGCAAGAAAACATCGCGGCTAATATCTGTGAAGAGTTCTTAGAGTCGAACATATGAATGTAAAAAGAGCGCTGTTCATCGGCGTATTGATGGGCTGTGTGGTGATAATGGCTTTGCGACCTAAGGCAATGATGTCTACAGCCTCTGAGGTGGTCCCTATGGAACAAATTGATTTGGCTGAATGGCTGGGCGCGGGAAAGCTGAAGTCGGCCAACCGCGAGGTAGCGAAACTTGAGGAAAGAAATGACGCGGTACATGTAAGCGAAAAGCAGGGAGCGGGAATCGTCTGGCTTGAAGGCACTAATTTTAACGACGGCACACTCGAAGTGGATGTCCGCGGCCGTGACGTGTTTCAGAAAAGTTTCGTAGGCATCGCCTTTCACGGCAAAGATAACAGCACCTATGAGGCCGTGTATGTTCGTCCATTCAATTTTCGCGCGAGCGAGCCCGCGCGCCACAGTCACGCAGTGCAGTATATTGCTCCTCCAGAGTACGACTGGATGCCTCTTCGAGAAAAATTTCCGGGTGAATTCGAGAATGCAGTCGATTCGTCAATAATACCGACAGGTTGGGTACATCTTCGCGTAGTAGTCAGCGGCACAAAGATCCAGTCGTATGTTGGAAACGTTAACTCTCCTACACTCAGCGTTCGCAGGCTTGGGCAGCAGGACCACGGCATGGTGGGCCTGTGGACAGGCAACAATAGTGATGGCGATTTTGCAAATCTTCGAATCACTTCAATGAAGTAGCGATCTCTGCGCTCACATTGTTCTGCATCCCTTCAAACATAATTTTGTTCCGGGTGGTTTCGTCGTTCCCAATACGGCGGCTCATGTTCCGCCATTTCCTTTAGGCAGAATTGAAAAGAGTGCCGTTTTAGCACAAATCGTGCCTGAGTCGGGCGATGTTGTGTCCTCTTAGAGTGGCTCTGGAAGAGGAGCCAGATTGGGACAGACCCATTACGGAAAAGACTATCACTTGACCGGATGGCCGAAGGAGTGGTACGCTGTCGGCCTTTAGAGTCTCTGAGGACGCAAGCTCTTCGTGAACAAACCAATGAAGTTGGGAGAGGAAATTCACGTTCTTGTTTGTTCTTGGATTGAAACAGACTGTGACTTCGGGTAACGCGAACCGTTTAGTTATGGAAATCAATGTGATCTCAGCCTTGTGGAAAAGTTATGTCCCCAAGTGAGAATAGCGGAGCTGTGTTTAGGTCTCAATAATGGAAGAGATCAAAATGAGGGAAGAGATCAATAAGAGCCCTGCAAGTTCCACAGATCTAGAAGCGGCAAAGAGCTGGTTCGCTGTCTTCACCATGCCTCGCCATGAGAAGCGAGTTGAAGCTCATCTTTGTGTTCGGGAAATCGAGAATTTTCTTCCCCTCTACCAGAGACAACGTCAATGGAAAGATGGATCGAGAGGAGTAGTTCAGCTCCCGTTGTTTTCAAATTATGTCTTTGTGCGGATTGAGCACCGCGGACGTATACTCGTCCTCAAAGTTCCGGGGGTGATCTCTATTGTGGGTTGCGGGGCGCAGCCGTTGCCTGTTCCTGACGTTTATATCCATTGGCTTCGAGAAGGCCTTCGGGAAAGGAAGATCGAGCCATATCCGTATTTGGTTGCGGGTACCACCGTACGAATACGGTCGGGGATAATGAGAGGGATGGAAGGCGTGCTACTGCGGAGAAAGAACGACGTTCGCGTCGTGCTTACGGTGGAGGCGATTATGAGGAGCATAACGGTCGAAGTCGAGATCGATGATGTCGAGCCGGTTGTCCGCACTTGGCCTGCCTCTGGAGGGCAAGATTACAACGACCGAGCAGATCAAGCTTCCCCCTGCCTCAAGACGTTGACGTTGACTAGTACTTAGTTGCACTGAAAAGCGATAGATGGCACTATGAGAGCATGAGTAAACTTCCAACTCTGCTCTCCTTGATGCCTGAAGAACGAGCGCCACTGCAAGAATGGGTTCGCGCTGGCAAGACTGAGCGTAGATTGGCCGAACGCGCGCATTTCGTTCTGGCGGCCGCAGGCGGTCAAAGCACACGGGAAATTGCTAACGCTCGACAGGTTCGGGCCGCCACAGTGAGTAAGTGGCGCGTGCGCTTCGCGCGTTCGGGCCTCCAAGGACTGTACGATGCGCCGCGTCCGGGTGCGGCGCTACGATGAGAAGACGGAACGTCGCGTCCTGGCCCAACTGGATGAAGCACCGCCCTCGGGCTATGCGACTTGGACCGGAGCGCTGGTGGCCGAGGCCCTCGGCGATGTATCCAAGCACGAAGTTTGGCGCATTCTGCGCAAACAGGGCATTCATTTGCAGCGGCGGCGGAGTTGGTGTATCAGCACCGATCCTGAGTTTGCTGCCAAAGCTGCCGATATTGTGGGTTTGTATCTCCATCCTCCGGAGAACGCGGTTGTCTTGTCCGTGGATGAGAAGCCACATATCCAAGCCTTGGAGCGAGCCCAGGGATATTTGAAATTACCTAATGGTAAAGCCGTGACCGGTTTCAACCACGAATACAAGCGTCACGGAACCACTACCTTGTTCGCCGCGCTGGACGTGCTCACGGGGAAGGTAATTGGCGGGCACACGCAACGGCGGCGGCGGCGCGAGTTTCTGGGATTTATGAACGAGATGGTAGCCGCTTACCCCGGCCGGGAACTGCATGTCGTGCTGGACAACCTCAATACGCACAAGCCCAAGCATGACCAATGGTTAGCCCGCCATAAGAACGTACACTTTCATTTCACTCCGACCCATGCCAGTTGGCTGAATCAGATCGAATGCTGGTTCAGTATCCTGAGCCGACGAGCCTTGCGGGGTGTCAGTTTCACTGCACCCAAGGAAGTCCGACGGGCCATTGATCGCTTCATCGTCGCTTACAATGAAAGCGCTGTCCCGTTTGAGTGGACCAAACGGGAAGTACACAACGTTCATCCCAAACAATATTACGCTAATTTACGCAACTAAGTACTAGGACCGTCAGGTTAATCGCATGAAAGATTTGTATTTGTTTACCGCAAAGGTGCAAGGATTGGAATGCAGTTGCATTCTGGGAGCGAGCTGATCCACTCTGGACGGTGGACGAGCAAGCCTACCAAGACAAGATTGCCCGCTTGGAGCGGGAGATCGAGAATCTGAAAGCGGAAAATGCACGCCTCCAGCGTTTGTTGGA
>DATDGL010000043.1:0-20728 GCA_036522115.1 Candidatus Angelobacter sp. | reverse complement strand
TTTCTGGACCTTCCGAAGTCAGCCATCGCGATAACGTGTGACGGTTCTTGGACAGCGCGGCGAAGGTTTGCCAGAGGCATCAGTAGGGGATGCTTGAGGCGGTCCGGCCAGTCTCGGTATTCGACCAGGTCGTAGAGAACCATGATCCAGGCGCGGTCATTCAACTACACCGCGCCTTCGTCACTGGTGGCCTCATTTTGAGGGTCCACGAACAGTCCGTTACAATAAAATAGGTTCTGTGATTCTTTTATGTCCCTTACCAAACAGCAAGCGCTGGAGATGTTCGAGTCCGATGATCTGATCGGCATCGGGATGGAGGCTGACGCGGTGCGGCGGCGGCTGCATCCTGAAGGAACGGTTACCTACATCATTGACCGCAACATCAACTACACCAACTTCTGTACGGAGTACTGCACTTTCTGCGCCTTTTATGCTCCGGTTAAGGGCCCTGGCCGCGCCAAAGGCTACGTGCTGGACCTGGAAACTATTTACGAAAAAATCCGGGAAACCGTGGAAATGGGAGGCACCGGCGTGCTCATGCAGGGTGGCCTGCATCCGGACCTGAAGATCGAGTGGTATGAGGAGATGATGCGCGGCATCAAGCAGCGTTTCCCGCAGGTGCATCTGCATTGCTTTTCTGCCTCCGAGATCATCCACTTTGCCGAGGTCAGCGGCCTGAGCATTGAGGACACCATCAGGCGACTGCGCGATGCCGGCCTTGATTCCATACCAGGCGGCGGAGCAGAGATTCTGGATGATGAGGTCCGCTACAAGATTGCCCGGCTCAAGTGCCTGACCGAGGACTGGATCAACGTCCATCGGACGGCGCACAAGCTGGGAATGCGAACTACAGCGACCATGATGTTTGGAGTGGGCGAAACCTGTGAACATCGGGTCAACCATTTTCAACGCCTCTATGACCTTCAGGAAGAGACTGGAGGTTTCACCGCATTTATCCCGTGGAGCTTCCAGCCGAAGAACACGGCGTTGGGAGGCAGACATTGGGACGAAGCAACGGCGGTCGAGTACCTGAAGGTGCTGGCCATCTCCCGGCTCTGCCTCCCCAATTTTGAAAATGTACAGTCAAGCTGGGTGACTCAGGGCCTCAAGGTTTGCCAGCTTGGGCTGCGTTTTGGCGGCAATGATGTTGGTTCTGTCATGCTGGAAGAGAACGTTGTCCGTTCTGCCGGAGTTACGAACTGCACAACGGAAGAAGAGCTTCGCCACATGATCCGCAATGCCGGTTTCCGGCCCGCACGCCGGGACACACTGTACCGGCAGTTTTTCCTGAACTAAAGAATCGGGTGATTGCCGTGATCGCGGTGATCGGATTGCAGAGGTGAAAAGTGTTCCTGTGCCGTTTGCTGATCTTCCTTGTTCCTCTATTTGTGGCAGCGCCCAACCAACAATCGTCCAGCGTAGAAGAGGGCATCGCCAAGATCCGCTTGGAGTGGGCGCGGGATTTGCGCGAGAAGCGTCTCGACCAGATGGTGATGTTGTATACGCCGGACGCAGCGTTTATCTCGCCAGACATTGGCCGCGTTACCGGCCGGGCGGCCATCCGCGAACTTTGCAAGAACGTTATGGCCACTGTCACCAGCGACCTCACCTTCCACAGCATCAAGACGGAGAATTCGGGCGACTTGGCCTACGATACTGGTGATTTTCGCGAAACGCTGACGAAACTGGCTGACGGGAGCAAAAGCGACGACCAGGGAAACTATCTCATGGTTTTCAAGCGCCAGGCGGATGGCAACTGGCTGATTGCGCAACAGATGTGGAGCGGAACAGAGCCAAACCGCAAATAAGGCCCGGCATTAGCCCAACCGGCCTTCCATCGGGTAGAATGTTGCCACTCTGTTTATCTTTCCGGAGTGCGCGCCCTGAATCTCATTTATTCCAGTTCTATCCTCCTGGCGATGGTCATCTCGCAACGCGGGTTTGGCCACTGGTTCAAGAGTCATTTCCTGGACACTACATTCAAAGGGCTGTGGTCACCCAACGCATTCGACCTGATGCTCCTGATTCCTTACTTCGTGGTCATGTGCATTCTGGCCGTCTACGGCTTGCATCGTTACAAGCTGGTTTACATGTATTACCGGCATTGGAAGAAGCATGCGGGCGAGCCTCCGCAGAAGTTTTCAGAGCTGCCTCGGGTGACGGTGCAGTTGCCGATTTTCAATGAGCAATTTGTTGTGGACCGGCTGGTGGAGTCGATCTGCAAAATGGAGTATCCGCGGGAGAAGCTCGACATCCAGGTGCTGGATGATTCTACCGACGAAACCAGAGAGATTGCGCAAGCGGTAGTCGAACGCTATGCGGCGCTGGGCCATCCCATCACTTATATTCACCGCACCAATCGCGAGGGGTTTAAGGCAGGAGCGTTGGAAAATGGATTGAAAACAGCAAAGGGCGAGTTCATCGCCATCTTTGACGCCGATTTTGTGCCTCCGGAAGACTGGCTGCTGCGCGTAATCCATCATTTTGCGGAGCCCGGAATCGGCATGGCGCAGACGCGTTGGACGCACCTGAACCGGAACTATTCCTTCCTCACGGAAGTGGAAGCCATCATGCTGGATGGCCACTTCATTCTCGACCACGGTGGACGCTACCGCGCGGGCGTTTTCTTCAACTTCAACGGCACAGCCGGGATGTGGCGGCGCCAGGCCATCGAAGAGGCCGGCGGGTGGCAGCACGATACCCTGACCGAGGATACAGACCTTTCTTATCGCGCCCAACTTAAGGGATGGAAATTCAAATATCTGCAAGACATTGAATGTCCGGCCGAATTGCCAATCGAGATGACGGCCTTCAAGATTCAGCAGGCACGCTGGGCCAAGGGACTGGTCCAGACCGGCAAGAAGCTCCTGCCACGAATATTCCGTAGCGACGTTCCCTTCCGGATCAAGCTGGAAGCTTTTTATCACTTGAGCGCGAACATCAGTTATCCGCTGATGATCGTGCTTTCCGTGTTGCTGTTGCCGGCCATGATCATCCGCTCGTTTGGCGGATGGTTTCAAATGCTGCTGATCGATTTTCCACTGTTCATGGCTTCCACCTTTTCTATTTCCAGCTTCTACCTGGTTTCGCAGAAAGAGATTTTTCCACGGAAATGGCCGCGCACATTCCTTTTCCTGCCCTTTCTCATGGCGCTGGGCATCGGGCTGACGCTCACCAACACGAAAGCCGTCTTAGGGGCCCTGTTTGGCGTCAAGTCGCCGTTTGCCCGGACGCCAAAGTACCGGGTGCAATCCAAGGCCGACCGGGCGTTAGGACAGAAATACCGGCGCCGCCTGCACCTGGTGCCATGGCTGGAATTGCTGGCGGGCAGCTACTTCATGCTGATGTGCGCGTATGCTTATAACAGTGAAAACTACTGGACCATCCCCTTCCTGCTTCTGTTTGTGATTGGATACTGGTTCACCGGCTTGATGTCCTTGTTGCAGGGCCGGTTTGAACGGTTCTCGCTTGCACGCGGTGAGACCGAGCCACACACCAAGCCATTTCCCGTCGGCGTTTAAGCCCGCCGCAGGCGGGCTGAAACTTCGCCAATCAACGTCCAGTTCCATCCCAGGCAGGAACGCGCCTTCAGGCGGACGTGAGCGAAGTGAATTAGTCTGGAAATCCCCAGTTGTTCCTGTGCCGTGTAACTTAGCCCTTATTCCGTTTCCATATAAATAATGTGTGAGTTGTCGCGCAGAGCGATTGGGATGCTGCCCTGCTCTCGGCCGGTAATGATCAGGTTGTAATCGGAGGAGACTGGCAGAGAATCCAGCACGGATTCGCCGGCGGCCGGTTGTACTAACGCCAGGTAGAGCAGGAAATCATAAAGGTACGGTGCTCCGTTATATTGCGACGCCGCGTAGGAAAGGCTGGTCCCCTGCGCGCTCAGATGCCAGGCCAGCGATGCAGCCAAGGAGACAGCATGTTCGTAGGCTTCAGGTGAAACGGTGTCCGGCAGGGCGTTATCGAAGACGATGCGCAGCCGAACTTCTTCCTCGCGTGAAAATTCTCGGACCTTCAGGCTGGCGGTCTTGGCCGAGGCCTTCCAGTCAACGAACCGGGCAGGGTCCTGAGGCGTATGCTCGCGAATCTGATAGAGTTCTGTGCCCAGTCCGCGCACCAGGGCAGCTTGCTCGCCGGTTATGGCGGGCAGCATGTCCACGAATTCCGTGGACTCCAGCAGCGCCGGATAAACCAGCAGCTCACGAGCCAGCTTGACCCTGCGGCTCTTGATGAGAAATGAAAACGGAAAGCGCGTGGCCAGGTGGAACCCTTCCTGAGAGTAGCGGCCCCGCCGGGAGAACGTGAGTTCAACTTCCGCTTCCGCAGTGGTGTGAGCAGGCACAAAGGTGAAATACACCGGCATTTCCAGGATAGCCGGGGGCTGCGGCGGCAGCGGCTTACGCCGCAAAGCGTAGTCCGGCATGCGGATCCACTTGCTCTTGCGGGGAAAGAAAAAATCCGTACGCTGCCATTCCCATCCTGGCTTCTTTTTCTTTTTGCGATGCAGGTGAGAGGCCACGCGCACAGAAAATGCGGGAACCAACTTGCGTGGGTTGTTCAGCTTCACCTGGGCAATGATTGGCTTTCCGGCAAAGGCGATCTCGGGCACGGAGACATCCAACTCCAGCCCTCGCAACACGGCTGCCGAAGCAAACCCGGAGACAATAATGGCGGCCAGCATGGCTGCCAGCACGATGAATAAAAGATTGTTGGTGGTATTCAGCGCGGCAATGCCAATGATTAAGGCGACTCCCAGGTAGGCCATGCCTTCGCGGGTTATCTCGAAATCTAGGGCATCGCGCAGGCGGCTGCTCACCACGCGTTTGGCCAGATAGGGCAGGGTGATCAGTCCGACCGTGCCGGCCAGCAAGAGCGCAGTGGAGGCCAGGAGCGCTGTCGCGGTCACATTGCCGGATTCGCTGGCAATGGTGGAGAGAAGTGCGGCGACAAAGGCCAGCGCCAGTCCCAGAACCGCCATGAGAAATCGCAGCCAGGCTTCGCCATCGATGTTAGCCAGCGCGGACTTCAATGGGGCAGGAAGGCGCATATTGCATCCATATTATCCGGGATAAATACCTTTGCAACACCTCCGAGGCACAGACGTAACCAAAACCTAAGTAGCGAGACCTTCCGAATCGGGATATCCAGCAGGCTGGCGATGAATATTTTCTTGTACCGATCGTCGAGATCGTCTGGAGTTTATGTTCCCAAGATGATCTCATTTACCAGCGGGGATGAACCTTAGCCAGAAACTCCAGTGAAAGCTGATTGAATTCTTCCGGCGCTTCTTCAAAAGGGAGATGGCCGGCGCCTGGAATGAGCTTGAGATCGGCTTGGGGCAAGCGTTCCTTCAGAATTGTCGCTGAGCGAGGATCAACGGCTCTGTCGTGAGTTCCCCAGATGAGCAGTACGGGGATGTCCAGTTGCGGGATGATCGGTTCCAGGGAATTCACGTCTTGCTGCCACTTGCGCAAGGCGGTCAGGATGTTACGGGCGCGCCCGGGGCGCAGAATGATTGCACGGTATCCCTTTATGGCGTCCTGGGAAACTCGCATGGGGTCGCCATACATACGGCGGAGAGCTATTCCGTGGACGGGGTGCGAGATCGGCAGCACCGCGCGCAATAAGCAGCCGCCCAGTCTGGAGCTGAGGTGACGTATCCTGCGCCGCCCAAAATCAGACCAGGGATTGACCGGCGAGGACAACAGCAGCGAGCGAACCCTGCTTGCCCCCCCGAAGTTTTGCCCCGCCAGCAGCATGGCAATCGCTCCGCCGAATGAGGAGCCAACTACGCTGAACTCCTTCCACCCCATCTGCGTGGCAAACCCAACCAGGTGCTGGACCTGCTGGGACATGCTGCAATCTATGCCGATATCGCGCGACAATCCTAATCCAGGCAGGTCCACCGCGTAGACGTTATATCCGGCTGCGAGGGCCCGAATATTGTGTCGCCAGCACAATGATCCTCCCAACAGGCCACCGAGCAGGAGCAGCGGTGGTCCGCTCCCAGCGTGGAGGAAGCGCATGCGTTGGCGGTTCGTTTCGATCCAGCTCTCATTTGCCTGCATAAGGGGGCCTCTGGCTGCTTCTTAAATATCTATGATACGGTGCGGTTTTCATTTGCTGGATAGGCACTGGTTCTGCGCTTTTTCTTGTTTTTCTCGAAGAAGATGTCTGGTTCTGTAATCTCGAATACAAAAATACACACCGAAATCCCATTTTTTGTATCTTTATGGAGGCCCACTGCCTACAATGTTCTAAATATATAAAATCACGGAAGTTATTGTTAAGTTACGGATCCGAGGCATGGCATTTCAGTTGCAGCATCTCTTTCAGAATCGGCTTGCTTTAAGAAGTCACGCCCGTCTGGAAACGCGACGAATGCGAAAAGACTTTCAATTCCGAGTCTCGGCGCTGGTCTTAGCAGTTATTACGCTGGCTGCAGTGGTCTTTGCAGCCATCAATTACTGGAAAGAGGATCAATTTCCTGTTCCTTATGATGGCGCCTGGTGGGTTGAAAGCGGGAACGGCCTGAGAGCTGAGCGTCTTACCGTAGACGGCCCTGCGGAAAAGGCGGGCATCAAAGCCGGCGATCAGCTTCTGGCAATCGACGAGTGGCCCATCATCGCCATCAGGGACAAGCAGGGCCGTGTGCGTACGAATGCTCAGTCCCGTTTACAACAGCAGCTATACAGGATCGGAGTATGGTCCAACGCTACTTACAAGCTGGCGCGTGGCGACGTTGAATTTGAGGCGCCGGTCCTCCTTCGCCCGGCGGACAAGTCGCTCAATCAAGGCTTGCGGCTCATTGCCCTCATCTATCTAGGTGTTGGTCTTTATGTTCTGTTGCGCCGTTGGACAGCGCCCAAGTCCACCCACTTTTACGTTTTTTGCCTGGTTTCTTTCGTTTATTACGCCTTTCATTACACCGGGAAGCTCAATACCTTTGACTCAATAGTCTACTGGTCCAGCATAGTGGCGGGAGTGCTCCAGCCAGCCCTCTTCCTGCATTTCGCCCTCACTTTTCCGGAGAAAAAGAAATTTCTGGAAAGCTGGCCCTGGCTGTCGGGACTCCTTTATGCGCCGGTCGCCATCCTGGTTGGGATACAGATTCTTGCCGTGAAGCTTTGGAACTTCACCGAGTCACTGCGCTGGAACCTGGACCGGCTCCAGATGCTGCACCAGACCGTGTACTTCATTGTGGCGGCGGCGGTGCTCTGGGCGAGCTATCGCAAGGCGTTCATCCCTATTGTGCGCCAGCAAATGAAGTGGATCTCGCGCGGGGCCGTGCTGACTATTGCGCCGTACACCATTTTCTACGTGATTCCCTATCTTCGCGGGGCCCTGGCGACCCCGGGAATGAAGCTTTCAGCCTTCTCGTTGGTCTTTCTGCCGCTCACCTTTGGTTACGCCATTCTGCGCTACCGGCTGATGGACGTGGACATCATATTCAAACGTGGCGTTGCCTATACCCTGGCGACCGCCGCCATCGTTGGCGTCTACTTCGGCGTGGTAGGCGGGCTGGCGGGGGTGGTGCAGACCAAGCTGCCGAATGCCGGGCCGGTCGGGCTGATTGTTGCCATCGTAATCACGGCGCTGGCCTTCGAGCCGCTCAAGAACTGGATCCAGAGCCACGTGGACCGGTTTTTCTACCGCAAGCGCTATGACTACCGGCGCACGTTGATCGAGTTCGGACGCGAGCTGAATTCGGAAACCGATCTCGGGGCCATGCTGACTTCCGTGATCGACCGGCTTTCACGCACTCTGCTGGTCAATCGCATTGCCATCTTCCTGCCGGATGAGGCGCAGCAATTCGTGATGGCCAAGTCATTCGGCATTACCTATACCGGAGCACTCGACCTGAGCTTTCTGGTGGTGGAGCGGCCGGAATACTATGCCGGGCATATCTTCTTCGACAATACACGCAAGGCCTTGCGGGAGAGCGCGAATGCGCGCGACACCATCGCCCGGCTGGATTTGAATTACTACATCCCGTGCACGGTGCAGAACCGCACCGTGGCCGTCCTCGGGCTGGGCAAGACCACTTCCGGCGATTTTCTCTCCAGCGACGACGTAGAACTGCTGGAGACACTGGCGGGCTACATCGGGATTGCTATCCAGAATGCGCAGCTCTATGCCTCGCTGGAGCAAAAAGCCAACGAGTACGAGCGGCTCAAAGATTTCAACGAAAACATTGTGGAATCCATCAGTGTGGGAGTCCTGGCGGTCGATCTGGAAGACCGCATCGAGTCCTGGAATGCGCAGATGGAAGTGATGTACGCGCTGTCCCGGGCACAGGTGCTGGGGCAGAAATTAAGCGAGGTATTCCCGGCGCCGTTCACGGAGGAGTTCTACCGGTTTCGGCAGAATCCGGGGATCCACAACCTGTACAAATTCCGGCTGCACACGCCTGCGGGCGATACGCGGATTGCCAATGTGGCCATTGCGCCCCTGGTGACCCGTAAATTCAACGTGATTGGCCGCCTGATCATTGTGGACGACATTACCGAACGGATGGAGTTGGAGTCGCAATTATCAGAGGCGGAAAAGATGTCTTCCATTGGACTGCTGGCGGCGGGCGTGGCCCATGAGGTCAACACTCCGCTGGCGGTGATTTCCAGCTATGCGCAGATGCTGTTGAAGCAGGTGAATGGAGATGAAAAACTTTCCGGCCTCCTGGACAAAATCACACGGCAGACCTTCCGCGCATCGGAAATTGTCAACAACCTGTTGAATTTCTCCCGCACCAGCGGCACAGAGTTCAGCCAGATCAATGTGAACCGAATTATCTCTGACACGCTGGCGCTCCTGGAGCACCAGTTCAAAACGTCACGTATCAAAGTTGAGAGCGGCCTGCAGGACGAACTGCCCATGATTCATGGAAATGCGGGCAAGTTGCAGCAGGTCTTCCTGAACCTCTTTCTGAACGCGAAAGACGCCATGTCCGGCGCCGGCGGAACTCTGCGGGTGCAGACGGCCAATGGTTCAGGGGTGACGGTCAGCGTGAGTGACTCCGGCACAGGCATTGCGCCGGAGCACATCCAGAAGATCTATGACCCGTTCTTTACCACGAAGGTGTCTCCCAGGGAAGGCCAGGCACGTGGAACAGGACTGGGTCTGAGTGTAACTTACGGCATCATTCAGGAGCATGCCGGAAAAATCCGAGTCGAGAGCAGGCCTGGCCAGGGCACTACCTTTTATCTTGAATTCCCCCTGATAAGAAAGGCTGTGAATGTCTGAGGTTGCTGTATTAACTCGTCACTCTGGAGAGGCGACCACCGCCGGCTCCGTCCTGATTATCGATGATGAAGCGGCCATCCGCGAGTCATTGGAAACTCTACTGGAATTTGAAGGTTACCGGGTTGAATCGGCTGAAACCGGCGAGCAGGGCCTGGTCAAGGTGGGGGAACACCCCTTCGACCTGGTGTTGCTGGATTTTGCCTTGCCTGATCGCAACGGGCTGGAAATCCTGGCCGATATCCGCGACCGTAATCCGCAGATGGCGGTCATCATGATTACCGCCTATGGCACTGTATCCAACGCTGTCCGCGCCATGCAGAACGGCGCCACAAATTTTATCCAGAAGCCATGGGACAACGAAAAGCTGCTGGCAGACGTGCGTGCCGCCGTGATCCGCCGCCGCGTAGAAGAAGAGAATGAGCAGCTCAAGCGGGCGCTGAAGCAGCGCTACAACTTTGAGAATATCGTGGGCAAGAGCGAGCCGATGCTCAAGATTTTCGACCTGGTTTCGCAGGTTGCGCCCAGCCGTTCCACGGTGCTGGTGCAGGGCGAGAGCGGCACCGGCAAAGAGCTGATCGCCAAGGCCATCCACGCCAATTCGCCGCGTAAAGACCGCCCCTTTGTGCCGGTCAATACCGGTTCCATGCCTGCCGATCTGCTCGAGTCCACTTTGTTCGGCCACGTGAAAGGCGCCTTCACCAGCGCTATTTCCTCCAAGAAAGGCCTGTTCGAGGTGGCTGACGGCGGCACGATCTTCCTGGATGAAATCGGCACCATGAGCCTGGAGACGCAGGCCAAGATCCTGCGCGTGCTGCAAGACAAGAAATTCATGCACCTGGGCGGGGTCCACGAACTTCATGTAGACGTGCGCGTCATCGCGGCCACCAATATCGACCTCAAGTTGATGGTGCGTGAAGGCCGCTTCCGTGAGGACCTCTTTTACCGCCTCAACGTGATTACGGTTGATCTGCCGCCACTGCGCAGCCGGACGGAGGACATTCCTCTGCTGGTCAATCATTTCCTGCAAAAATTTGCGGCTGAGAACAATAAGCCGGGCCGCCATGTTTCTCCGGAGGCCTTGCGGCCGGTCATGGATTATGGCTGGCCGGGCAACGTGCGCGAACTGGAAAACGTGATCGAACGGGCCGTGGTGCTTTCCAACGGAAGCGTGATCGGCATTGATCTGCTGCCCGACCACATTGTCGGACGTGGTTCGTCGGGAAAAATCTTCGAGCACCGTCCGGACGCGTCGTTGTTTGAGATCATTGAAGACTGCGAGCGCCGCGTGATCCTGGATATGCTGGAAAAATGCGGCTGGAACCAGACCGAAGCCGCAGAACGATTCCACATCCCGCTCTCAACTCTGAACCAGAAGATCAAACGGTTGAGCATTGAGATCAAGAAGAGAGCGAAGGAGCAGGCGGTAAGCTAGACTCGATCAGGATTGCTTGATTGCAAAATTGTGGCGGGACCAGGCAACTGTATCCCGACAGCCACCTGGTTCCGATGTCTTTATGTGCAATGGGTGTCAATCGTGCAATCGACCGCTCTTGAGCAATCGAGCTGTTGTGTGCAGCACTTTGAGGGTGGAAAGATAAAGCTGATGTCCGGGTTTCCGTTTGTCGTAGCGCGCATCAACTCAACTTTTCCTGCCGGGTTCTCCGGAATTTGAGCAAGTTCAGATGGGCTAAGGTTCATTAAGTAATCCTGATCTTTCCAGGCGCGAATGATATCTGCGGTGGACATGGGAATCTCCTTTCCAGCAATTTTCCGGATAGTGATTTTACTCGATTCCAAAATGAAATAAAAGACTGCCGCCTTGCATGCCAGGCCTGAGCATTCCTTAAGTGCTAAGCGCCGGCCTTCACAGGTGGCGACAAGGCGACCACTGCCGGGACATGCAGTGGGTCTGCCAGGCGCAGCAAGCCATATCCGATTCCGGCGACTCCCACCATGAGGCCGGGAGTCTCTACTTCCATGGGAACACCACACTTCCAGCCACGCTGGCGGATTCCCGCCAGAATGCGGAAAGGCACTGCGCGGATGCGGTCTGCAAGAGCGGAATCCTGGACAAACTTTGCCCCGTGCAGCAAGGCTTCACAGTTTCCCAAGTTCCCATGACAAAGCGAATCATTGATCCCCAGGTTACGCGTGAGGGTGGTTTGAGCCGCAGCAGTGATCTCGCCATGAATCTCTTCATCCTGATAATGATCCAGGATCAATGCCCGGCTAAGACCAATCCCTGGAGCCCCATGGCACCAGGCAATGGGATAAGGAACTGCTTGATCTTCACGCCGCGCTTTGCGCAGATCGGGCCAGTTGCGGTGCTGGACAGAGAACAAGCTGCGTTCGTATTGCAGCGCCTCCACTGCCACTTCACGGAAGCGGTGCTCTCCCGTGGCGGAAGCCAGTTTTATGAGCGCCCATGCAATTCCAGCCGCGCCATGGGAGAAGCCTGCGAGCGGCGCTGATGCGTTGGCAAAAGTAATCCAGCCAGTGCCCTCTGGCATCCGTTGAGCGTGCTCGAGCAAGTGGTTTCCACATTGTTGGGCGAGGGCCAGAGTTTTCTGCGAAGGGCGATGTTCCTGCAATCCAAGCAGAACGGCAATCAGACCGGCAGAGCCGCTGACAAGGTCAAACCGGCTGTCATCGGGGATACGCTCAGAAAGCGAGCCGGCAAGTTTTTCGGCCTCGGCCAAAAGTTCCGGGCGGCGCCATAAAACTCCGCAATGCGTCAGAAAATAAATCATTCCGGCTTCCCCCGCGAATGCGCCCAGCGGCGCGCGATGCCGCGTTTTCAATTTTGCCAGGCTTTTCAAAACGGTAGTCACTGCTTCTTCCGCAGCTAAAGTGAAGGGCGCTTTACCGGTCGTATGGCCCAGATAGGCCAGGAACAGAGCAATGCCGGGAATGCCGTTATAAAGCTCAAGGCCTGCGGGCGTAAGCTCCCAAAAGGCTTCCAGGGCTGAATCAAGACCGATCCACGCAACTCCTCCTGCAGGCCCACGAATGGCCGTCTCCAGCAGGTGTTCGCCCGCTGCGATGGCCACGGCGAGAAAATCCTGCGGCCCAGCCTCCGGAATGGGAAGATCAGGAGGTGGCGTGGCGGGCACGGAGTTGGGTTCTTCCATTGCCAGCGCCGTCATGGCAGCGCGAATGAACCAGATCTGGCGTTTAAGGTCATCGCCGCCCATCTGCCGCAGCCGTCGTTGCACCAGCGCCATGGGTGTTTCGTGGAGAAAATCAGGAATCATTTGGCCGGAACTGGTCCAAAGATGGAAGGATGCAGGGCGGGCGGTGAAGGCTGGAATGTCGTTGTTCCACAAATCATTGCGCTCATGGGAAATCAACTTTTTCAGAACAGGATTGTTTCCGGTTTCGGCCCATAGATCTTCAAAAAGACGCTCACGGTCCAGGGCATCGCGCAACAAATTCGGATGATAACTCTCAGCCATCAGAGAGCCGTATACCTCAGTCGGCCGGGCGATACAGCGCACTGGAACGTCGGCGAACGGCGCCAGTGGGCCATCAGGAGCCAGGAGTTGCTCACGGTGCTGCTCCAGAAAAAGATACATATCGGTAAAACCAGCAATGATCTCTTCCTGGTACTCCAGCGCATTGATCTCAGCGCCTTGCAAACTCGGGCGGTTCCGCTGGGCGGGCATCTCGATTCGTTTGCGCACAAAGCGCATTGCATCCGTCGCAGCGCCCTCCCAGGCTGCAACCGGATAAGGCGTTTTTTGTTTGCCTTTGCCGCCAAGTCCGCTGATCTCGATGCCTTCGCGTTGTTCGTCGTTTACAGCAAAGCGGAACGGCAGCAGGCCAACTCTGTAAACTGAATCGCGCAGGTGCTCGTATGCGAATACGAGCGGGTCGTCATTGTCGGGAAGGAACAGGTTGGGATGAAAGAGTGTTTCCAGGTCCACGAGAACCGGGTGTTCGCCGCAGGCGATCAGGTTTTCAAAATGGAAATCCGTGGCGTGCACCATATTGAGGAGGGCCAGATAGCCTCCTTGTCTTCGATAGAAGCGCCTGACCTCTTCCTGTGAATTGCATGGCCGGGAGTCGACAAAACGTACCCAGCCGTAGTTCTCCCCGGCAAGAATATCGAGGGTCTGAAAGGTAAGTCCCTTGCGCCGGTCATTCACCCACGCCAGTAATCTTTGAAACTGCAGGTCGGCCGCCAGCGGGCGCGGTTTGTACACCACCTGCAAGCCAGACTCAAACCCAACAATGGAGACGCACCGGCCCTGGTTATGACGGTCACCGCCACTCTTTAAGCTTTTGAGCAATCCCATTTCTTGTCCAGCGTTGAACTGCTGCTCAATGTCAAACCAGTCCCGTGACAGCCGGTCCAGGAACTCGATGCTATTGTCCGCCCATTGCTTCAGGCTGACGACGAGCTGGCGCGCCAGCACCGGATATTCTTCCCACAGGGCGCGCACCGGCTCCTGCGTGCTGAGACGTTCAATGAAACTGCGAAAGCGTTCTTCAGGATCGCTTCCGGGAAGCCGCTCCTGGATTCGGGCCACATTCAATTCCAGGACCATGGTCCGGCCAATCATTCCTGACAGAAGTCCCAAAATGTCCTTGAAGAGAACCTTCTCAATGGTTCGCCCAGCAAAAGGAAGGCGAGCATAGGGAAAGCGCCTGATTCCATCCTGCAATCGGTTCAGGGCGTCAGTGATCAAGCCGGATGCCGCCACCAGAAAAGCGGTGGATTTGCCGCCAGCCTCTTTCGATTCCTGGATCACCTCCATGATGAATGGGTTGGACGATTCTTCATAGCTTCTTGCGATTGTTGACGCCCATTCGGGCGGCGATTCCAAACTGCCGGCTAGCTCGGCTGCTGGAGTTCCCAGAAGCGACAGGAATTCAGTCTCTGAAATCCCGTCCGCCGCCAGTCGTTGTTCAAGTAAGAGCTCGCCTTCGGTAAAGACTGTCTCCTTCTGCCAACGTGTAAACCGGCGTTGAGCCAGGGCCACGTCGCCGGTGGCCGGTTTTTTCGAGCGCAAAAGGGCCAGGCGTTCGGACAAGTTGAGAGCGGCAGGCCAGGAGGAAAGCATGACGGAAGAATCTGATCCTCATTCCCACCTTATCATTGATAGGCCGATTCGACTGAATTGGCCAGGGGCGATACCTCCGCGGCCTGGTGCAGCGCAGTTCCGTATAACAGCCAGCCGTTCTCTTCTGTTATATTGGCCTTTCCCGATGGAACTCATCTCACCGGCCGATTATCTGAAAAGATTCCTGCTGGCGGTTCAGGATTACTCCCTGCTGGCGGTGCGGTCGATCACGAATCTGTTTCGCCGTCCACGTTATGTGGCGGACATCATGTATCAGGCCGACCTCATCGGCGTGGGGTCATTGCCTATTGTCATCCTGACCGGCGCATTCACCGGCATGGTGCTGGCGCTGAATACCCGTGCAACGCTGGAGCAATTTGGCGCCCTGTCGCTGACCGGAGAGCTGGTCGCCGTCTCCATGGTGAGAGAGCTCGGTCCGGTCCTGACCAGCCTTATGGTTGCGGGACGCAATGCTTCCGGCATGGCCAGCGAACTGGGCTCCATGCAGGTGACGGAGCAGATCGATGCCATGCGCGCGCTGGGCACCGATCCTTATAAAAAGCTGGTGACCCCACGGGTCGCCTCCACCGTGGTCATGATGTTCTTCCTTACCATTCTCTCCGACTTTGTGGGGTTGGTCGGTGGATGGTTCATCTCCTATACCTGGATTGGCCTGGATACCTTTCAGTACTGGAACACGGCATATCAGTCGTTGCAACCCGCGGACGTGATCATCGGCCTGGTCAAGCCGGTTCTGTTTGGTTTTATCATCGCGACGGTGGGTTGCTACTACGGATTGAGCACTCGCGGCGGTACGCAGGGAGTGGGCCGTTCCACCACGCAGGCAGTGGTCATCGCATCCGTGCTGATCATTGCTGTAGATTTCTTTGCCACCAAGTTCCTTTTGTTTCTCCTCTAACCGCCTATGTCCAACCTGGCAACCCCGCCGACCGGCACAGTCCATCGGGCCATCATTTTTGACGACGTTCGCATGACCTTTGAAGGGCTGAACGTTCTGGATGGCGTCTCCTTTGAACTGAAGCGCGGCGAAACCAAGGCCCTGTTAGGGGTCGCCGGTTCAGGCAAGAGCACCATTCTTAAGCTCTGCCTGGGTCTGATCAAACCGGACCGGGGAAAAATCTTCGTCTTAGGTCATGACGTGACCATCATGAGCGAAGAAGAACTGTTCGATCTGCGCAGCAAGATCGGCATCGTGTTTCAGGAAAGCGCTCTGTTCGATTCGCTTACCGTGCGCGAGAACGTAGCTTTCCGCCTGATGGAGGAAAAAATCCCGGAGTCAGAAATTGAACAGCGCGTGCGCGAGGCATTGCGTTTTGTGGAACTGGAAAACACAGTGGACATGCTGCCCTCTGAGCTTTCCGGAGGCATGAGGCGGCGGGTGGGCATCGCGCGGGCGGTCATCACTCGCCCTGAAGTCTTGCTCTATGACTCGCCTACCGGCGGACTGGATCCCATCACCTCGACCACCATTATCGAGTTGATCATGAAGCAGCGCGACGTTTACAAGACCAGCGCATTCCTGGTCAGCCATCGCCTGCAAGACGGGTTCATGCTGGCAACCCATCGCTACGATCCGGATAGCAGGCACATGAAGCCGATTGACGGATCCGCGTTGCGTGAAGTCCTTACTACTTTCTTAATCCTGAAGGAGGGTAAAGTGATCTTTGACGGCGCCGGCCCCGAGTTGGCTGCGGTGCAAGATCCTTATATTCGCCAGTACATTTCCTAGACAGCCGTTTTCGTGCTGCCGGGAGTATCCAGGATTTGGAAGATTGAATCTACAGAAATTCACATCCATTAATGCTCAAAAGGGGTTAACCCTTTGATTCTATATGCTATCTTTAGTGGCTTCATAATTGCCCTCAAAGAGAAGACACAAGCAGCGATACCGGTTCATTCCTTCACTTGTTCGATAAGTTATTAAAGAAACTCTGAATTTTTTAAAGCAAGAATGTCCAGGTTTACGGAAGAGGAAGCTGTTCAGAGGCTGCACGAACGGTTAGAGAAAGCCCGCTTTTAATTGAATACTTTTCAGGAGGAAGAAATGCAGAGGAAGCTCTGGCTCTATGCCATTTTGTTGGTCTGCCTGCTGCTCGTGAGCAGCATGTTATTTGCGCAGGCGACCGCTACCGCCACGCTGGAAGGCACAGTTGTGGATAGAACGCAGGCTGTCGTTGGCGGCGCGGATGTCACGCTCGTCAGCAAAGCCACGGGGGAGACCCGGCACGCCAAGACCAATGCCGCTGGAGAATATCGCTTTGAGGCAATTCCGGCCGGCATTTACAACGTTAAGACCACCGCGCAAGGCTTCTCCGCGGCTGAAGCCAAGAATGTTGAGGTACAGATCGGAAGAACCGGCACCCAGAACTTCGCTCTGTCGCCGGGCGCCGTAAGCGAGACGGTGGAGGTCACCGCCACCGCCCCACTCGTGGACCAGGCAAAAACAGACGTCAGCACCAACATTACTCCGTCACAAATCCAGGACTTACCGCTGATCGGCCGCGATATTGCCGATCTTGCGTATCTGGCGCCCGGAGTGAAAGCCGCGGATTCCTACGATCCGACGAAGAACCGTTATGCGATCTTGTCGGTAAACGGTGACGGGGGCCGGAACGTGAACGTAACCGTCAATGGCGTGGACAACAAGGACAACACCGTCGGCGGACCGGTCATGCAGCTTCCCGCCGAAGCCGTGCAGGAGTTCTCGGTCTCTACCCAGCGATTCTCGGCTGTCAACGGGCGCTCCTCCGGTGCCGCTATCAACGTGATCACCAAGTCCGGTTCGAATGCTTACCACGGTTCGGCATTTGCCTTCTTCCGTGATCAGGCCTTCAACGCAGACCAACAAATAGCGAATGGCGACGGAACGTCTTCTCCAGCCAATCCGCCCTACTCGCGGCAATGGTTTGGCGGTTCTATCGGCGGACCGATCAAGAAAGACAAGCTCTTTGCCTTTTTCGCGATGGAGCGGCAGCGTGAACATACCTCGCTTGCCGAGTCGGGTCAGGCTTTGTCCGAGTTGCAACTGGTGACCGGCCTGGGAGCGCAACCCGCCGCTACTATTCCGACTCCGTTCTTCGAGAACCGCATCAACGGGCGGCTCGATTGGACGATCAACAACAAGCATTCTGCATACCTCTCCGTGTCCACTCAGGCGAACAACAGCCTGAACGACCAGAGCAACGGACTCTTTGATTTGACAGAAGGAAACTTCACCGTCAATCACCTGCAGATCGCCAACCTCACGGTTAACTCGGCATTGTCGAATACCCTGATCAACCAGTTTACGGTTGGATTCCAGTATTGGAACAACCTGATTGACAGCACCACACGCGCGCCGCTTTTCACTTTTCCGACCGGCATTCAATTCGGCACCAACACCAACGTTCCCCAGAATTCCATTCAGCGGAAATACCAGTTCAAGGACGACATCAGCAAGACGGTCGGCAATCACACCTTCAAGACGGGATTTGATTTTATCTACACTCCGTTTATGGGCGGATTCTTCGAGTTCAACCCTACCCTGGAGCTTGATTACAGCCTGCTGCCCAGCCAGATTCTGGCCTTGCCGCAGGGATTTCAAACCCCTGGGTTGCTGGTTGGCGGCAACAGTTCTGGAAGCGGCATGAGCATCGCGGTGGGCGACCCAACCTTTATCATCAAGGATGCGAAGCAGCTCGGATTGTACTTCCAGGATGACTGGAAGATGACCCGCCGCTTCACCGTAAACCTTGGGCTTCGTTGGGACAAGGACTTTGATTTTGTCGGCGGCACGGATGTTGCCAACAGCCGCACCTTCCAGGAATTGCAGGCGGCCGCGCCGTTCAGCGCCTTGGCTGCTTCTTTGGTTGCCAAGAAGGCTACCGATTACAGCAAGGGTTTCAGCCCGCGCGTGGGGTTCGCCTATGATTTGACCGGCCGTGGCAATCAGGTTGTCCGCGCCGGCTTCGGAATGTACTACGACAACACCTTCCAGAACATCCCGCTGTTCATGGAGCAGCAGGCTAACGCCACCATCTTCCAGACGGCATTCTCGCTCAACGGCGCCGGCGATATCGTGCCGGGCACGGGCATTCCGCTTTCCGCCTGGCACCTGGGAAGTCCCCTTCCGGTGATCCCGCCTCCGCAAGCGGCGCTCACCACCGGTTCGATTGGCCGTCTCATGGACCCGAATTACCGCACACCCGTGACCGAGGAGTGGAACGGCGGCTACACCTGGGCGATCGGCCCCAAATCTGTGATCGAAGCCGAATATGTTCACGTGCTCAGCCTGCACGAGAACAAAACCATCAATCTGGATGCGAATACTCCGATTAACCCTGCGAACATAGCGCTGGGTTTCTTCAAACCATTGAGCGCCGCGTTCGCCTCGGCGGGCGTGCCAGTGCTGGGCAGCGTTCGCGACGAGACGTCCAGCGGACGCTCGCGTTACGACGGCATGAACATCAGCTATCGCCAGCGCAGCTTCCATAAAATGGATCTGACTGCAAATTACACGCTGGCTCGTGCGGTGGGTTATGACGAGGATGGCGGTTCGTTCCGTTATTATCCTCGGGACCCGAACCGCCCGTTCGCGCCGGACGACTTTGGTCCGGCGTTCAACGACGAGCGAAACCATCTCACGATCGCGGCGACTGCACACCTGCCCTGGAGCATGGAGTTCTCCCCCATTCTTCAGGCGGGATCAGCGCGGCCCTACAACGCGATCGCGGGGTCGAACCAGTTGAGCCTGGGCGGGGGCAGCGCAGCAGGCGCACTCCTGGCTCCGGGCTGCACCGAGCAAGGCTATTACTCAGGGACCTGCCCTTTAAACCCCATATTTGCTCTGCGTGGCAATCCCTACTTTGACATGGACATGCGCCTAGCGAAGAACCTCAAGCTAGGTGAAAACCGGAACCTGCAGCTCATGTTCCAGGCTTTCAACCTTACGAACCATGCCAATTACGGCAATAACTTCGGCGGCACGGTCGGGCTTCCGAGTTTTGGGCAGCCGCTCGGTTTCATCAACCCCACGAGCAGCACCCTGCCACGGTCGTTCACGGGTGAGTTCGGGGCGCGGTTCACCTTCTAAACACCAACCATCATTAACTCAAAGGGCCGGCGCAAGCCGGCCCTTTTTTCCTTGCGCTGATAGCCTGGTTCACAAAGACTGTCGACCTACTGTCGAGCGTTTCGGTATAGTTCAACAATGGGGTCATTGGAAGAAACTAAAGCATTTTCAGAGATGCTATTAACCGGAGGGTTGTAGGTTCGAGTCCTGCCTGAGGAGCTATTCTTTTCAGCAACTTAAGCAAATGACAGCAGAGGTATGTCTGGTGAAAAGTCTAAGGAGTCTATTTGTCATTGCTTAGCGCGTCAGAGGGGTATCCGGCCAAGCCTGAGCTAATGTTAATAGGTCCGTTATCACCCGAGGTAGACCTCTGCCTACCGTACGCAATTCTCGGGTCAGCTGAAGAAGTTCCTCGTATCCCGCTTCATGTGGAAAGATGAGCATGTATTCGAATGATCGCGCTTGAGTCTCGTGAAGCGCTGCTATTGGAACGCCATCGGCAGGGTAGTCTGCATCACGTCTCGCACCGAGTTCGATTTTGTAATTTAGGTTCTTTTGGCTGAGAACACAAGGGCGAACCTCCTGTTGGCCTAACGTCCCATCTGCCCTCCGCTCAATAAGGTATACCCTTTGGTTTGTGTTCGGTTGGACTCGGAAGAACTGGTTGATGACGTCCCGGTTGAAGTGTACCTGGTGCCAACGCCCGCCTGCTCGTGGCACCTGTGCGATTAGGACCCGATCTTGGAGGTTTAAGGCTGGTTCTTCCTGCCCTTCAATAGCTGCTGCGACCGCAGCTTCAGCCACTTCCGGTTCCACTGCTACAGGTGCCCGCCGCCCACGTCGACGACCGACGATTACGTTTCTCGCCGCGCGGGTGAGGATTTGTTCATCTATATGTCGAATATCCAGAGCGTGGTTCTCGATGAACCTGTCCAAAGAGGCAACGTCGATCGCTTCCCGTGCCCGGCTGCTGCGTAGGATGGTATATGCTTCGAAGCTTTCCCTGAGCCCTCCTGGGGTGAGGTTCCCGGAGCCGACAATCAAGATCTCGTGGCCTGCTGGACATCGAAAGTGCGAAAGCTTAGGGTGGAATAAGCTGGGTGTTTCGTTCCAGAATACTCGAGCTGTCAGATTCGGTTGATCATGCTCTAGCTGAAGTAAGTATTCCAAAGTCGCCCTGTTAGTCACCGCATCTATTCCGACGGTATTTGTTTACCGTGAAATGGATCGTGGGGCAAGCAAATCAATGATAGTCGGTTGAGGTGAACAGAGCAGTTGTTCTAGAACCGGTAGCACGGGCCGGTTTTGTTGGTGACAAGTTTGTAGGACACTCAACAAAATACTC
>DATDGL010000042.1:0-19876 GCA_036522115.1 Candidatus Angelobacter sp. | reverse complement strand
TCTGCGGTAAAGGGTGTTGACGTTGATCTTGGGTTTAGCCAGCAGCCAGGAGCTAGCGGCCAGCCCTTGCTTTTCTTCAATTGGCGTAGGTTGTAACAGGGTTGCACCAGCTTAGCAAGGTTCCCTTTGCGTCCTCTGCGGTGAAGGGTGTTGACGTTGATCCTGGGTTTAGCCACAATACTGTTCACTTAACCAGGACGCGAAAAAAACTTCGTCATCCCGCGGGTTTACCCACGCGTTAGCGGGGGTAAATCGGAGGGACCTTGCGTTCAGCCGTTAACTCAAAAGGTTCCGAAATCTCCTAACTGAACTGTATTGGGCTTAGCCAGCAGCCAGGAGGCTAGCGGCCAGCACCTGTTTTTCTTCAATTGGCGTGGGTTGTAACGGCGTTGCACCGCTGAGCAAGGTTCCCTCTGCGTCCTCTGCGGTGGGAAGGGTGTTGATGTTGATCTTGGGTTTAGCCAGCAGCCACGAGCTAGCGGCCAGCACCTCTTTTTCTTTCATTTGGCGTGGGTTGTAACAGCGTTGCACCTGCTTAGCAAGGTTCCCTCTGCGTCCTCTGCGGTAAAGGGTGTTGACGTTGATCTTGGGTTTAGCCAGCAGCCAGGAGCTAGCAGCCAGCACCTGTTTTCCTCCAATTGGCGTGGGTTGTAGCAGCGTTGCACCAGCTTAGCAGGTTCCCTCTGCGTCCTTTGCGTCCTCTGCGGTGAAGGGTGTTGACGTTGATCTTGGATTTAGCCAGCAGCTAGCGGCCAGCACCTGTTTTTGATCAATTGGCGTGGGTTGTAGCGGCGTTGCACCAGCTTAGCAAGGTTCCCTCTGCGTCCTCTGCGTCCTCTGCGGTGAAGGTTGTTGACGTTGATCTTGGGTTTAGCCAGCAGCTAGCGGCCAGCGTGGGTTGTAACAGCGTTGCGCCAGCTTAGCGAGGTTCCCTCTGCGTCCTTTGCGTCCTCTGCGGTGAAGGGTGTTGACGTTGATCTTGGGTTTAGCCAGGAGCTAGCGGCCTGCACCTCTTTTTCTTCATTTGGCGTGGGTTGTAGCAGCGTTGCACCAGCTTAGCAAGGTTCCCCTCTGCGTCCTCTGCGGTGAAGGGTGTTGATGTTGATCTTGGGTTTAGCCAGGAGCTAGGCCCGAAAGAAAAAGCAGGCACGAGAACCAGAGGCGGCCCCATTTCGGCTTTGTCTACTTAAGGGTAAATAATCGCCGGTTATAACCGGCGTCAGCCGGCTTAGACCTTCGGCTCTTATTTCTGGATAGTCAGCGCTTCCACAATGCGATCGAAATCCTCAAGCGAACTGTATTTGAGGATGATCTTCCCTTTGCCCTTGTGGTCCTGGATCTCCACTTTCACGCCCAGGGCCTGCTCCAGGGTCCGTGCAGCCTCGCGCACGTTGGGGTCAACGGCTTTTGCGGCAGGCTGTTTGTTGGCGGCCTCGTCAGGGCTCAGAGTTTTGCTGACCAGTTCTTCCGTCTGCCGCACCGAAAGGCCCTTGTTCACAACTTCCAGCGCCGCGTGCGCTAGCGCATCCGGAAATCCCACCAGCCCGCACAGGGCTTTTCCGTGGCCAAGGGTAAGGTCGCCGCTTTCCATGAGTTCCTGGACGTTATCCGGCAACTTCAGCAAGCGAATGAAATTAGCAATAGAAGCGCGGTCCTTCCCTGTTCGCGTAGCTATTTGCTCTTGGGTCAGGCCAAATTCGCGGCTCAGGCGCTCAAAGGCCCGTGCCTGCTCTACTGGGTTTAGATCTTCCCGTTGCAGGTTCTCGATAATCGTAATCTCCATGGCCTGCTCGTTGGAGATCTCGCGCACCACTGCAGGAATGAAGGTTTTGTCTGCGAGTTTGCATGCGAGCCATCTGCGCTCGCCAGCCACAAGCTGAAAGCGCCCGCCGGCAGTCGGGCGCACCACCACCGGCTGCACCACGCCGCTGACCTTGATCGACTCAGCCAGTGCGTGCAGTGCCGCTTCGTTGATTCGCCGGCGCGTCTGGTAAGGATTGGGATCGATTAACTCCAAAGATATCTCACGCCCGGAAACGGCGCGCGACTCCGGCCCTGCGATTCCAACTGCTGCCAAAGACCTTCCAGGCAGCAATGAATCCAACCCACGGCCTAGCACTTTGCGCTTATCAGTAATCAATTTCAACCTCTCGTACTCATGCACTCTGGTTTGCTTCGGAGAATTTTTCTACCCGTTCTTCCATAGCGCCCTGCTTTAGATTGCGGCCCATTAACTCCTTGGCCAGACGAATATAGCTCTCAGCTCCACGTGAGTTGATGTCATACAACAATGCTGGCTTGCCATGGCTGGGGGCTTCGGCCAGGCGGATGTTGCGGGGAATGGATGTATCCAGGAGCTTGTCGCCAAAAAACGCCTTCAGCTCCTGGGTGACCTGCTGAGCTAGGTTTGTGCGGTCGTCGTACATGGTCAGGACCACGCCTTCAATGTCCAGGTTGGGATTAAAACTCTGCTTCAGGCGATCAATGGTGTCCAGGAGCTCACTGACGCCTTCCATGGCAAAGTATTCAGCCTGCATGGGGATCAGCACCGAATCGGCCGCAACCAGGGCATTGAGAGTAAGTAAATCCAGGGCTGGCGGGCAGTCCAGGACGATAAAATTGAACTGGTCACGTACGCTCTGCAAGGCGTTTCGCAGACGAAATTCTCTGTTCTCTGCGCCTACCAGCTCGATATTGGCGCCAATCAGGTTCTTATGGGAGGGAAGAACTGACAGTCCTTCCATTTGGGTAGCCTGAATGGCAGCCAATGCCTCGGCTTCGCCTGAAATCACGTGGTATGTGCTGAGCCGATCAGGATCACGGGAGAAGCCGAGTCCGCTGGTGGAATTGGACTGCGGATCACAGTCAACCAGGAGTACCTTGATTTCGGCGGCGGCAAAGGAGGCAGCCAGGTTAATGGCGGTTGTCGTTTTGCCAACCCCGCCTTTTTGGTTTGCGACCGCGATTACGCGTCCCATCAGAAGTTTAGGAGAAGAGCCAATTCAGACTCTAGCCGACATGCAGGTGGTTGCGCAATAAGGGTTTTCCTGTGGATTGTGTGGAAAATGTTCCACGTGGAACAAAGATAAATCGGGGTCACCCGGCCACCGGATGAGTTATTCCCAACCAGAAAAGGCCATCCCAGATGCTTGAGTGTTCCACGTGGAACATTCTTACTTCAGATCTTTCATTAGTTACTATCTTGATTCGTATTACCAATAATCCCACTGAGGTTCATGATTTCACTCAAGGCACTTGGCAGATGGTGCCATTTTGCGCCTTTTGAAGGCTTTTCATTCCACTTTTATCGGCTTGATTCCTGCCAAAAGAACCCGTGAATGCCCCCCCGGTACAGCAATAGGCGATTGCCAGTTGATCTGCGGATCCAAGGCGGCGGCTTCAGCCGCCTGGGATTCGCCAATCATCAAAGCTAGCCCTCCTCCGGGCGAAACCAGCCTCAGAGCCAGCGAAGCCGCTCTCGAAAAATTCTCCACCGCTCGCATCGTCACCAGTTGCGCAGAGCCCGGATATGTTTCGGCCCGCTCCTTGAACACGATGGCATTACTCAGCTTGAGCACCCGTATCACCTCGTTCAGGAATGCCGCCTTTTTGCCGTGGGACTCAATCAAGGTCACCTGCGCCTGGGGCCTCAACATGGCCAGCGGCACGCCGGGGAAACCGGCTCCTGATCCAAGGTCAATCACAGATTTCGCCCCGCCCTTTTCCAGCAGATGTGCAGCAGCAAAGAACGACTCGCCAAAATGCCGCTGGACGATCTCCTCGGCAGTCCGCACCGCGGTCAGGTTCACGCGCGCATTCCACTTCATCAATAGATCGATGTATATCGATGTTTGCTCTAGTATCTTCTGGTCCAGCTCGACAAAGGATCGCAACAGCGCGGCAATTTGAGCAGTATTCATGGCATCCATTTGCGCACGGTGCCGCCACCCGCGGGCAGGGCATCCAGCATCTCGCGCGCGGTCTTCTTGAGCGCAGGATGACGGAGCTCGGCAGCAATCTCTGCCAGAGGCTCCAGCACAAAGCGCCTCTGGTGCATTGCGGGATGAGGAATGGTAAGCGTCGCTGTGTCCACCATCGAACTCCCGAAAAGCAGGATATCGATGTCAATAATGCGTGGCCCTTTCGGTTGCCTACTGCGCCTGCCCATTTTCTGCTCGATACCCAGGATTCGCGACAGGAATTGCTTTGGCATCAGCTCGGTCTCAATTGCTACCACGCAGTTCAGGAACCAGGGTTGCCGTTCCATCTCCACCGGCTCGGTTTCATACAACCCTGACCGGACCGCCACCGTGCCCAACTCTCCCAGCCGCTCGACTGCCTCCTCTAGATTGGCAGCGCGGTCCCCTAAATTCGATCCCAGCGATAAATAAGCCGTCTTTTTCACAGAAAGCACTCTTTATCTTCTTGATTCGATACGACGAAATCTCTGGTTACGTTGGTCACTGGCAACCGCCGTAACTTCGCGGTATTTTCGTAGTTTATGGCCCTTGAAGCTCTCCTCCTCAGCCGCGACAATCAAGTCTTGAAAACCATCAGTCGTGTTCTGGATGACGCGAACATCGACGTTCAGGTTTGTTCCAGTTCAGAAGATGCTCTCCAGATATTAAACCGGCACAAATACGATACGTTTCTAGTGGATTGCGATGACGTACCGGCCGCGCCTCTGGTCTTGCAACAACTGCGGAAGGGAAAATCCAACAAGAGCTGCATTGCATTTGCGCTGGTCAACGGACGCACCTCGGTACGCCAGGCCTTTGAAATGGGAGCCAACTTCGTTCTGGATAAGCCCATATCCATGGAGCGGGCCGTGCGCAGCGTGAAGGCGGCGCAAGGCCTGATCATGCGGGAGCGCCGGCGCTATCACCGCCACCTCGTCAGCGCCAGCGGAGTGATCGTGGTGGACAGCAACACCGAACTGCCTATGAGCATTATCACCATCAGCGAAGGCGGGGTCTCCATCGAATGCGCCCGCCAGTTGGACAAGGGAGGAGCAGCCCGCCTGCGAATTCTTCTTCCCGGAGCACTGACCTACCTGGATCTTAAGGGAGAGGTCATGTGGTCTGACACGGAAGGCCGCGCCGGCATACGCTTTCAGGTGCTCCCCGTGGAAACCAAAAAGTCGCTCGACTCCTGGCTGGAAAAACGCGCGCTGTCCCTGGATAAAGGCGTGATGTTCATCAACGCCACGGTCACCCGCCCCATAGAAGACTGAGGAATTCTTAGGCGGGTTGCGGGCTTAGCGCCGAGGGTTGAATCGTTGCATGCGCCTCGGTGGTCTCGCTGGTTTCTTCCCACAGAGATTTATCTTTCAACAAGCGCGATACCAGCGCGGTGTGCATGGCATGTCCGGCGCGGTCGGCAACAATCCTGCCAATCACCTGTTTCCCCAGCAGCGCCAGATCACCGATCAGGTCAAGTGTCTTGTGGCGAACAAATTCATCAGGAAAGCGCAGCGGGCCATTCTTCACGCCCTCCGGGGTCAGCACAATGACATTGTCCTCATTTGCGCCACGGATGAGCCCCATGTTCCTCATGGCTTTTTCTTCATTGAGAAAACCAAAGGTCCGCGCCGCCGCCAGTTCCTTGCGATAGAGATCGAGAGAGAGATCGATTTCAAAAGACTGCTCTCCGATGGGCGGAGCAAAATTGATTTTGTAGCTCACAGAGTAACCATCAGCCGGATAGGCGGCTATGAACTTGTTTCCCTCGCGCACCTCAATCTCACGCAGGATCTTCAAGTAGGCGCGGCGCTTGCGCTGCTGCTTCAGTCCAGCCTTCAGGATCAGATCTACGAACGGTTTGGCGCTCCCGTCCAGAATGGGAAGCTCAAGGTTGTCCAACTCCACCATTGCGTTGTCCAGGCCAATGCCGATGCACGCAGAAAGCAAGTGCTCCGTAGTCGAAATGAGCACGCCTTTTTTTTGCAGGCTCGTGGCATAACTCACCTTGGCCACGTTGCGCCCCACTGCCTCAATTTCAAACCCATCCAGGTCAACCCGGCGAAACACAATGCCGGTTCCTGCCTGAGCGGGCAAGATTCGCAACTTGACCGGCGCTCCGCTATGTAACCCTACACCACGGCACTCCACCTCCGTGCGGATTGTCTGTTCGGCTGGCAAGTGATTAGAGATAAACAGATTACACCGGATTGTAAAGACTGTAGTGTTGTATTTTTACAACGCTTTCGTGGCAGGTTCGCGACTATTTCTTCTTGATGTCAAACTTGGTTCCGGTCTCGAACAGAGAACTCTGCAGATGGACGTTGTAGGTAGCCGAGCTAAGGAAATATTGCCGCGTAAGCTCGCCGTTGCGGGAAATCAGGGTGTTATAGGGCGTGTTGACCCCCTGGATCATCTTCCAGTTGTCGTAGATTTCCGCGATCTCGTCGCGATAGCCCTGCGGATCGCGGATTACAAAACTTTTCCTGACTGGCAGATGAGTGTCAGTATCGATCGATAGGCTCACTGCATCATTTTTGGAGTTGACAATTGTGATCCGTTCCACGCTGTGGTTCTCGGTCAAGGATGGCCCTTCATCAAACAACGCCGTGCCGGGCTGGTTCAGCCATTGGCGAAGAATGATCTCCAGTGCGTGTTGCCGGCGCTCCAGGTAGAGGCGCGCGTTGTAGTCCTGCTTGGGATCAATAAGCCTGGAGCCGTGAAAAGTGATTTCATACATCTGATCACCGACGGTAAGCTCAATCACGTCCCGATGCTTGGTCAACTCCATGCGCTCCTTGTCCGGCCACTCCCAGAAGCGATGAAAGACGTCGCTGCCCTCAGATCTTTCGCGATAAAAAACGCCGTAGCGCCCCTCGAACTCGCCGTCCTGGAGATTTAAATAGGCAGAGCCGCCTAGGGCCTGGATCATCTGGTCCATCAATGCGCGCGCTTTTTGCTGGTTGCCTAGCGCTGATTGGCTGGAGTTGGATGGCTGTTGCTGGGTGGCTACACTTGCGCAGAGCAGGAACAGCACTGAACATTTCAGCCCGTTCTTCATCAATCTAACGATCACAGAATATTGACTCCTTGGCTAGCCCGCTAGAACTGCGCCGCCATTCGCGTTCACAATCTCTCCAGTGATAAAGCCGGCGTGCGGCGTGCAGAGAAAGAGCACTGTCGCAGCAATCTCCTCCGGCTTGCCTGCGCGTCCCAGGGGAATGGCGGCAAATACCCGCTTGCTGATCTCCGGGTCCTGCAGGGCTGGCGCGGCCATCTCTGTATCCACCCATCCCGGAGCCACGCAATTTACATAGATGCTGTGCCGGGCCAGTTCGGTGGAAAGCCCTTTGACCATGCTGATCACGGCGCCCTTGCTGGCGGCATAATCGCAGTGAAAAGCTTCGCCTCGCTGGCCGGCAGTGGAGCTGATCAGCACAATGTGGCCTCCGGAGCCGCGTTTCTTCATCTGCCCCACTCCGTATTTGACCAGGCCAAAGATGCTATCCAGGTTAATTGCCATCGTGCTGCGCCACTGTTCCTCGGACATTTCATCAATCTTAGTATCATTCGCCGGCCAGACTCCGTGGTTTCCTACAAGGATGTCCACGCTGCCGAAGCGTTGTACCGCCTCATTTATCAGTTGTCGCGAAGCCTCGACCGACGATAGATCAGCCTGGACCGCGATGCATTGAGCACTGCCGCCGCATTCGTTCGCCAGCTTGTCTGCCTCGCTCTTTGCCCGTTGATAATTGAAGAGGACCTTTGCGCCCGCTGCGGTGAACGCCTTCACCACAGCCGCTCCAATGCCGCGCGAACCGCCCGTGACAACCGCCACTTTGCCGCTCAGTGACAGCACAATCCCTTTTTCAGCCATGAAATAACGATAACCCAGGAAACAGGGAACAGGGAACAGGTGAAAGTCAGGCCTTTACGGGCGGCAGCAGTGAACACTGGTTCTGGTTGCGGTGGAGACCGTTCGGCCCCACTGAGAATTAGGCAATTTGGTAATTGATTAATAAAAAAAACAAGGTCTGCCAGGGAACAAAATAGCTTTGTGAAAACTTATCACAACCCCTCGGATATTCCCTGTTCCCTATCCCTCTGGCTACTCCAATCCCGGGCTGCTTCAACAAAGCGCCGAAACAGTTTTTGTGAGCTGGAGTCCTGAACAAAATTGCGCTCCGGGTGCCATTGCACTGCTAGCACGTAGTGGCCGGGTAATGTTCCTTCGACGGCTTCAACAATTCCATCCTCGCGACTGCGCGCGACCACCCGCAACGCGTCCCCGGCAACATCGGCTGCCTGATGATGGCTGGAATTTACGGCGACAACATGCTGTGCGCCTCCAAGGTTCTGCGCCAGCAGCGAATTCGGCGTAATCTCCACCTCATGGCACGGCGTGGCTTTGTCCGCCGGGGAATGGTCTACATTGCTCTCAATATGCTGCACCAGGGTGCCCGTCCTCCAGACATTCAACGACTGTAATCCATAGCAAATCCCAAATACCGGTTTGCGCATGTTGTAAGCGTCCTGGAGAAGCAGTTCGTCGGCCGCGTCCCGCAGAAGATCCGGCTCGGCGTTCCGAGGATGGGGCTCAGCCCCATATTTTTGTGGATCAACATCCGCCCTGCTTCCAGTGAGCAAAATCGCGCAGCAGCGCGTGATCCGCCGGGCGATTTCCTCCGGAGACAAACCTAGGGAGATCACCTCCGGCTTCCCTCCACTCTCCTCGATTGCCTGAAGGTAAAACGGCAAAGCCCGGTTGCTATACTCGCGGTCATACGAGCAAGGCTCCGGGATAGCGATTCGCGGCTTCATGTTCTCAGTGTCAATTCTTCACCATCTGGCTGTCAAACAGATTTCTTTTTCTCGAATCGAGCCAAGAAGTGGTAGAACTCCTTCGATGGCGCTCAATCTATTGTTCCACGGAGAGTGAACCATGGCAGCCGAAGACAAGACCCCGGACGATTCCAAGATTCAGTTTGTCTTGAATCTCAATTCCGCCAAACTAAATGCTCTTGAAGCTGCGCTGGAGAACAATTGGCTGGCTCATCTTATCCTTGCTGGCGCAGGAGTTGCGCTTGTATTCAACATTGCAGACTTGCCGCAGTTGTTGACGCATTACTTCCTTCAGCAGGACGCCAAAGACCAAAAACCCGCTGCAGCGTTGTTTCTGGCGCTTCTCCTGTATTTTTTTATGAAGCTTGGGCATTTGCTGACTTCGTTCATTGCCGCCAGGCAATTGCAGGACTCTGCGCTGCAACAATATTTAGGCCAAAATGCTGCTGGAAACCAGCAGAACTGCGCATCCCGGTCAAACACAGCGACGATCGTGCCCGCCCTGGAGAAAACGACGAATTTTTTCGTGGAAGCATTTCACCTGGCGAAAGACGAACAGCCTGGGGCGTGGGTTTATCTGTTGGTTGCCTCTGCCGTCGTCTCTATAGCGCAGTCCGCAGCGCTCTATGTCTTTGCCCGATCCTACCAGCTCAACCGATGGTTCTTATGCAGCGCGTTCCTTGCAGGTTGTTTGGCTGTTTTATTCTACTGTTTGCTTTTTAGAAAAGGTAAAGAGACTCGGGCTGCGTGCATTGTGCTTGGGGCCTTTTCTGTGTTCGTGCTTGCCGCATTGGGGCTCACAACTCATCGCATAGCTTCTGGCGTCCTTTTATTCTCAATTGCCGTCATCGTCGTTCTTCATATCCTCTTTTGGAGCCCTCAACAAGGAGAAGGGTCGGCGTCCGTGCAGGGACGAACCGCAAGCGAGATGGTGTTTTTAGCCATGTTTTTTCCTCTCATTTTGCTGGCTGTCTATGCCGTCAAGGCCCCCTACTAATGAAGTTTTGAGTACTGCTTCATTGCCCGGCTTTAAATTAAAATAGCTGGGAACCACACCTTCCGGCGGCAGCGCCACTGGAGGCAAGTGTCGATGTATTTTGAACAGTTCTACCTGGGATGTCTGGCCCATGCGTCATACATGCTGGGTTCAGGCGGTGAAGCGGCAGTCGTCGATCCGCAACGCGACGTGGACATCTACCTGAAGGCCGCAAACCAGCGTGGGCTCAGGATCCGCCACATTTTTGAAACCCACCTGCACGCCGACTTTGTTTCCGGACACACCGAACTCGCCGCCCGCACCGGTGCAACCATCCACATAGGAGCAAAGGCTGGCGCTACTTTCTCCCATGAGCCTATGCGTGATGGAGATGAGGTAAAGCTCGGAGAGGTGCGCATTAAGGCGCTGGAGACGCCGGGACATACTCCCGAAGGCATTTGCCTGGTAATCACCGATGAGGAAAAGTCAGCCAAACCCTGGGCGGTTTTGACCGGAGATACGTTATTCATCGGGGATGTGGGCCGGCCCGATCTTTCGCCTGGGGATACGCCGCAGCAACTTGCCGGCTTGATGTATGACAGCCTCCATGGCAAGCTGCTCAAGCTAAGCGACGATGTGCTGGTCTATCCCGCGCACGGTGCGGGATCGCTGTGCGGGCGCAGCATGCGGGCGGAGAGATCGTCGACCATCGGCGCCGAACGGCTCACGAATTACGCGCTCCAGATCAAGGGCCGCGATGAATTTGTTCGCCAACTTACTGAGAATTTGCCTGCGCGCCCGGAATACTTCTTGCAGGATGCGCAGATCAATCGAACAGGCGCAGCCGCTTTGGCTGACCTGCCCGAACTCGCGCCGGTATCTGCCCAGGAGTTGAAGGCGCTGCTGGAGCGCGGCGTGTTTGTTCTGGACGTACGCTCCAACGCCGATTTTGCCGCGGCGCACGTGCCCGGCTCGGTGAACATTGCGCTCTCGGGGCAGTTCGCATCGTGGGCGGGATCGATCATGGGATTGGGCGCCAAGCCAGTACTGATCGCCGATACTCAAGAGCAATATGCCGAAGCCAGGACGCGGTTGGCGCGGGTTGGGATTGAAGATCCGCGCGGCTTCCTGCAAGGTGGAGTAACCGCATGGGAGCAGGCTGGCCAGCCCGTGGCGCAACTGCCGCAGATGACGACTCAGGAGTTGCATGACCGGCTTGGCAACCATGGGCTGCAAGTGCTCGACGTTCGGCGCGAACCAGAGTGGCGGGCGGGGCATATTGGTGAGGCCGCATGGTTTCCGCTGGACCAGTTCAAGGTTTCGGCGCCCGAGATTGATCCCGCGCAACCATTGGCAGTGCACTGCCAGGGCGGCTATCGGAGCATGATTGCCTGTTGCTTGCTCCGTCGCGCCGGCGTGCAAAACGTAATCAACGTGGCCGGAGGCTTTGACGCCTGGCAAAAAGCCGGCTTGCCCGTGGAAACTGCGGTCGCGGAAACCGTATAAGTGGCGCCGCTTTCCCACTTGTTACTTCTCAGGTTCTTGCTCTTTCGGGTTCTGCATCCTCTGGCCGCGAGAGAGACGTGTTGCTGTAGTAGAGATCAGCGATTGCATTGCGGGCTTTCTGCGTAAGTTCATCTGTCGAACGGATGTTCATCCTCCCGGTTGAGATTGGCTCACCCACCAACAGGCGCACGGGATGCGGACGTATATGAAAGCTATTCATAGGCAGCGTCTCAAAAGTACCCACCAGCGCCATGGGGATTACGTCCACTTGCCCCTTGATCGCCAGATAGAAGGCGCCGCCCATAAAAGGCTGTAACTGACCGTCCTGTGAACGTCCCCCCTCGGGAAAGATGACAATCGGCATACCCGCTTGCAAGCTCTTTACCGCCTTGCTGATGCTATGGACGGACTTGCGCATATTCTGCTGGTCAACGGCTATCTGTCCGGATCGCCGCAAGTGCCAGCCCATGAACGGATAGCGGAAAAGCTCTTTCTTGGCCAGAATCCTGAATTGAAAAGGCAGGTATTTGTACAGCACGGGAATATCCAGCGCAGACAGATGATTCACAGCATAAATGTGCGCCTTGCTGGTATCAATCTTCGTGAGACCCTTCACCTGCGCTTTTACACCCAGCGTGCCCAGAATCATCCGCGACCACAGGCGCGCGAATCCGTGCTGAATGCTGCCATCACGATCCAAGAACGACGAAAGCAAGGACAAGCAGCCCAGGACGATGGTATAAAACCAGATCAGCGGGTCCCAGAAAAGGAACGAGCGCAGGCGCGAAAGCCACATGGGAATCTGCCTGGGCGTTTCCGGAGCAGGAGCAGGCTGGAGTGAGGTGTGCGGCACGGTTAGATGATTGGTCGGGTTATCTATTCAATTCTTTATCGATGTGATCAAACACTCTGGCGGGCAGGCGTCCGGGTCAAAACTGCGAGCGCCGCCCCCACAATGTAAATCGAACCGGTAATAACCACTACGCCTTTTTTGTCGGTCAGTGCGCGTGCCCGCTCCATGGCATCCTGCACCGTGTGGGCGAGGACAATCTCTGTTCCTGTGTGTTGCGCCATTCCCGCAATCTCATCGGGAGAAGCTGATCGAGGATTGTCCGCGCGGGTTGCGATCACCCGCTCCATGAGTGGAAAGAGGATTTCTGCAATCTCCCGCACCGCTTTGTCGCGCATCGCGCCAAAAACCATGGTCAACGGCCGCTCCTGATAAAAAGTGGACAATGCGGAACGCAGGGACCACGCGCCTGCCGGATTATGCGCCACGTCCAGGACTGCTTCCGGGAAATCTGCGCTCGCCGGTATTACCTGAAATCGTGCTCGCCATTCCGTGCTGCGAATTCCCGCTTCCACATGTTCAGGAAGAATCGTAAATCCACAATAGTTGAGCTGCTCAGCAGCCGTGATGGCCAGGGCTAGATTGCGCAGTTGATGCCGGCCCAACAGCGGCGAATCCACCCCAATCGTCCGGCCCATATAGTCCACCGGAAAACGATTGCGCGCAGCGGCGGGCGATGCCTGAAGACCACCTCCTTCGGCCTCCGGCGTTACCGGCGGCATATGTTTGACTGCGCTTACAGGTCGGGCGTTGCGCTCGAGAATGGCGTGTCCGAGCGCATCGTTCACCTGAGGATGCTGGGGAAGAAGCACCACGACGCCGTTGCGGCGGAGGATGCCGGCTTTCTCGCGCGCAATCTCCGGCAACGTGTTCCCCAGAAATTTCTGATGGTCAAAATCAATGTCTGTAATCACAGAGACGCAGGGATCGGCAATATTGGTGGCATCCAGTCGCCCTCCCATGCCCACCTCCAGCACTGCCATCTCCACTCCGGAACTGGCAAAGTACTCAAACATCATGGCCGTAAGCATTTCGAAGAAGCTGGGATGCCAAGGCAGTTCTCCGCGCGACACCAGTTGCTGCGCGGCGTTCTCGACTCGTTCGTACATCTCCGCAAACTCAATATTGCTGATGGGCTCACGATTGATCTGAATGCGCTCATTGACTTCCAGCAGGTGAGGAGAGGTATATAGCCCCGTGCGGTATCCGGCAGCCTGGCCTATGCTGGCCAGAGTGGCCGCGGTTGAACCTTTGCCATTGGTTCCTGCAATCAGCACTCCGTGCAACCGGTGGTGTGGATTCCCCAGCGCCAGGGAGAGCGTGCGCATGTGCGCCAGATCGAACTTGCGCTCGCTGATCAGTTCGTGACCGAGCGCCAGCAAACTGGAAACGGCGGATTCGTAGGTGACAGACACAGAGATCAGGCGCGGTGAGGCGTCATGAATTCCAGCGCGCGCGCGATGTAGGCTTTCATGTCCTTGCGGTGTACTACCCCATCCAGCATGCCATGTTGCAAAAGGAATTCGCTGCGCTGAAACCCCTCCGGCAGCTTCTGGCGGATGGTCTGCTCAATCACGCGAGGGCCGGCAAAACCAATCAGCGCGCCGGGTTCAGCAAGATTCAAATCCCCCAGCATGGCATAGGAGGCGGTAACCCCGCCGGTTGTGGGATCGGTAAGTACAGAGATGTAAGGAATATGCGCGTCGTCCAGCCGGGCAAGGGCTGCGGAGATTTTCGCCATCTGCATGAGGCTGATCACTCCCTCCATCATGCGAGCGCCGCCCGAAGCCGAGATCACGATGATCGGTTTCCTTTGTTTCCAGGCGCTCTCGATTGCCCGTGTAATTGCCTCCCCTACCACTGCCCCCATGCTGCCGCCGATGAAGGAGTATTCCATGGCACTGACCACCACCGGATGCCCTTGCAGCGTGCCTTCGGCATTGATGATGGCATCCCTCAAGCCGGTATCAGACTGGCTCTTTTGCAGGCGCGCTTTGTAAGGTCGCGTGTCAGAAAAATTCAGTGGATCGGTGGAGGCCAGTTTTTCGTCTTTGACCTGATAACTGCCTTCATCCAGCAGCAACGCCAGGCGGGCTTGGGCGTCAATGCGAAAATGAAAATCGCACTTGGGACAGACGCTGAAGTTCTCTTCCAGTTCTTTCTTCCAGATTATCTGGCGGCATTCGTCACACTTGACCCAAAGTCCTTCAGTGCGCACGCGTTTTTCCTCAGAAGTCTGTATTTCCGTCGATTCTCGCTTAAACCATGCCATAGTTAGCCATTGGCAGATAGCAATTGGCCCTTGGCCCTTAGACTTCGGCCTTTAACCAAAATCGCACTGCTCAACTCAACCGATTTTGAAATCTCAAATGTTGATCTCGTTGAACTTCTACGGGTGCTATTCTGCCTGCACTCTTCCAAACAAAAGCCAAAGGCCAAGAGCTAAGGGCCAAAGGCTAGTACTCAATTCCTCGTTGCGCCATCACGCCTTTTTCATAGGCATGCTTGACCTGTTTCATCTCCGTGACCGTATCCGCCACCTCAACGATTGTCGGATGTGCATTCCTGCCCGTCAAGATCACATGCACCTGTTCGGGTTTGCGTTTGAGCACCTCCACCACCTTGGCCGGATCGAGCATGCCGTAGCTGATGGCGTAATTGATCTCATCCAGGATAACCAGTTCCCACCGCCCGGAGTTAATAGCCTGCCGGGCTTCCTCCCAGGCCTCTTCCACCAGGCGGACATCCTCAGGATCGGTCTCAGCGCCGCCCACTTTTACAAAACCCCGCCCCATTTGCTTCATCACGAAGTTATCGCCAAAAGCTTTCACCGCATCCAGTTCGCCGTAATGCCACGAGCCTTTCAGGAACTGCAGCATCAACACTTTCATGCCGTTGCCCACAGCGCGCAAGGCAGTACCCATGGCAGCAGTTGTCTTGCCTTTGCCCGGCCCGGTATTCACGATGATAAGACCACGATGAATGTCAGTCATGGATAGCTTCCGGCTGCTGGCTCGTTGCCCTTGGCTCCGGGCCCTTGGTCAAGACGCTGTGATTGCCGTTCGTCACTCGCCTCGATTTTGGCAATTCCTGCGATTATGGGCAATTCTGGCAATTCCGTTCAGTGCCCAGTGTGATAAGGATGTCCCTTTAAGATTGTAAATGCCCGGTAGATTTGCTCCAGCAAAACTACCCGCGCCAACTCGTGGGCCAGGGTCATCTTGCCAAAGGAGAGGATCAAATCCGCGGAGGCGCGCGCTTGATCGCTGAAGCCGTTGGCCGGCCCCACTCCAAAGATCAGGTTTTGCGTGCCCCGGTCCTGCTGGTCGCGCAGCAAGTTGGCAAATTCTTCAGAGGTAAACTGGCGTCCTCGGCCATCCAGTAACACGAACACCGGGGCAGTGCGCCCGGACGCGCGGTCCGCCAACTTGAGCAACGCTGGCTCCGCGGCCATTTCATGGGACGCTGTCTCTGCGTAGCGCGAGATGCGTTCCAGGTACTCCGCGGTAAGCGATTGAATGGCAGGTTCTTTGGTCTTCCCAATCCAGGCAATCTGAAGTTTCACGTTCGGATTCTAGCATTCGCACAAGGCTGGTTCTTGCGCTTCCTTGCATTAGGATTTGCTTCTTGACTTTAAATTACCGGTTAACCAGGGTCCAAAATCACCCGAGGGAAACAGATTTCAAACCGTACAGACGGTGCTCGGCACCGTCTCCGCGCCGAAGGCGCGCACTCTTTGCCTGCAACCCGGAAGATTTTCGTAAGCTTTCGCGGGCCGAAGGTCCTGGAAGACAACTTACCCAGACCTGTCCGCCGTGGCGGATTACCAGATTCTCCGCAAAGGCAATGATCTCTCCCTTGCGACCAGAGCAAAATCTGGTGATCGCCGCACAGGTCCGAGCATGACAATTGTCATTTTCATAATCTGACATCCTCCACTTGTTTGCTTTTGTCGCAGGATTGATACTCAAAATTAAAATGGCTGGAGGGTTCAAGAATGAAACTTGCCTTTGTCAGAGTAACAACTACTGCGATTCTGCTTCTTCTGATTGCTTCCGCTGCCTGGTCCCAAACACCCGCGCCCCAGGCTAACGAGTTCGTCATCCGCAACGTGCGCATCTTTGATGGCTCGCGCGTAATCGAGAAGGGCGATGTCTGGATCAGGAACGGATTGATTCAAGCGGTTGGAGCAAAGGTGAAAGCGCCGCCCGGAGCGCGCGTGATTGATGGAACAGGCGAAACGCTCCTGCCCGGCCTGATTGACGCCCATGTGCATGTCTGGGGAACCGCCCTCAAGGAGGCCCTGGTTTTTGGCGTCACAACCGAACTGGATATGTTTACGGACTACAAGTATGCCGCTCAGATCAGGAAAGAACAGGCTGAAGGCAAGGACCTGGATTTTGCTGACCTGCGAAGCGCAGGCACGCTGGTTACTGCCCCCAAAGGCCATGGAACGGAATACGGTTTAGCCATTCCCACCATCACATCACCCCAGGAGGCTCAGGCATTCGTTGACGCCCGCATTGCTGAGGGATCCGACTACATCAAAATCATCTACGACGATGGCAAGGCTTATGGAATCAACCTCCCCACCCTGAGCAAGGAGACCATGGCCGCCGTAGTTGTGGCGGCTCACAAACGCGGAAAGCTGGCGGTAGCCCATATTGGGTCGCTTCAAGGCGCAAGGGACGCCATAGCAGCGGGAGTAGACGGGCTGATGCATCTGTTCGTTGACGCGCCTCCCGACCCGGAGTTCGCCTCTTTCGTCGCCCAGCACCATGTCTTTGTCGTTCCTACCCTCTCGGTGCTGGCTGCCATCGCCGGGGTGCCGGCGGGAAAATCATTGGCAGAAGATCCGCGGCTGCAGCCCTATCTCTCGCCCGATTCGGCATCCAACTTGGGCCATACATTTCCGGGGAAGCACGGCGATTTTGCCTTCGCCCAAGAGACCATTCGCCAGCTTAAGGCCCATCATGTGCCCCTCCTGGCAGGCACGGATTCTCCCAATCCGGGAACGGCGCATGGCGCCAGCATGCACGAAGAGCTGGAGTTGCTGGTTGGTTCAGGTTTGACTCCCATTGAAGCCCTGACCGCCGCTACGTCGGCACCGGCCGCCGCGTTTCATCTTGCCGATCGCGGGCAGATCGCCGCTGGAAAACGCGCAGACCTGCTGCTGGTCAAGGGTGATCCCACCAGCGATATCAAGGACACACGTGACATCGTTTCCGTGTGGAAGCTAGGCGTGGAGGACGATCGTGCCTCCTATCGAGCGTCTCTGGAAAAAGCAAAACAGGCTGCTGGCGCGCAAAAGCAGGCTCCGCCTCCGCCTGGTTCGGAGTCCGGCCTCGTCAGTGATTTCGACGACGGAACAACCAATGCCAGGTTCGGCAGTGGCTGGCAGGTCTCTACAGACAGCTACATGGGCGGCAAGTCTACCGCGCAAATGCATGTGGTCCAGGGAGGCGCTGAGGGCAGCAAAGCTGCGCTCCAGATTGACGGGGAAATTGTCCCGAACTCAATCGTGTGGGCCGGCGCCATGTTCTTTCCCGGCGCCACCCCAATGGCTCCCGTCAATCTTTCCGGCAAAAAATCGATCTCCTTCTGGACCAAAGGTGATGGCGCAACCTACAGCGTCATGGTCTATTCGCAAGGCAACGGATACATTCCGGCGAGGCAGAACTTTGTCGCCGGCCCGGAGTGGAAAAAAGTGACCATGCCTGTTGCAGCCTTTAATACGGATGGCCACGATCTGATGGGTATTTTCTTCGGTGCAGCCTCGGCGCCCGGGCACTTCACGCTCCTGATTGATAACGTGCGCCTTGAGTAGCCTGCAAGCAGCTTTGAATTGAGGAGCAATGCAATGCAAAACTCTGAGTCAATCGTAGCTGCCGGCGGAGTAACGGATTGGAGTGACTGATTAAAGATGCGGCTTCTGCCCAAGAACAACGAACAAGGCTGGACGCCCTATGCCTGGCTGGTCTACTTGTTCATTGTTCCTCTCGTTCTTTTGCTGAGCGGTGTTCGGTCACCCGGGCCATGGGCGGCGAACATTGCCGGGATGCTCGTCTTACTCGTTCTGTACTTTTGGGGATATTGGATAAAGGGTCCCCGGCTGTTGTGGATCATCCTCCCCATCCTGCTCCTTGGAATCGGGTTTGCTCCCTACAATCCCGGCGCGGCAGTCTATTTTATCTATGCATCATCTTTTCTGGCTTATACCGGGGAGCCGAAGTTCGCTTACCGGCTCTTGCTGGTCGTTCTGTTCTTGGTCCCCCTCGAAACCTGGATTTTTCGTCTGGGGCCTGACTTCTGGATTCCTGCCGGACTCTTCTCCATCTTGGTCGGCTCTGTCAATATCTACTATGAGGAGCGGCGGCGGGAGAACCGGAAACTGCTGCGGGCCCAGGATGAAGTTGAGCGCATGGCCAAGATTGCGGAGCGCGAACGGATTGCCCGTGATCTTCACGACGTTCTGGGGCATACGCTCTCTGTCATCATCATCAAATCCGAGCTTGCCGCCCGAATTGCGGAAAAGGACCCGGCCCGCGCAATTTGTGAAATTCAGGATGTGGAGCGCATCTCCCGCGACGCGCTGGCGCAGGTGCGCAGCACGGTTCGCGGCTATCAGGCGCGCACTCTGCAAGCCGAGATGAAACAGGCTGCGACTGCGTTGGAAGCCGCCGGGGTCAAGGTGAGCTGCGACTTCCTGCCCACCAGTTTGCCGCCAACCCATGAAGGAGTGCTGGCATTGGCGCTGAGGGAAGGCGTCACTAACGTGATTCGCCACGCCAGGGCACACTCCTGTGATCTCCACTTGCGCCAGGTGAATGGCACCTACGAACTGGAAATCAAAGATGACGGCGCCGGCCAACTGGCGCCTGAAGGATTGGGCCTTTCCGGGATGCGCCAGCGGGTAGAGGCCCTCGGAGGCACCCTGCATCGTGAAATCTCCTCCGGCACCCGGCTCATTGTTTCCTTACCCCTGGCTTCGCAATGAAAATTCGTGTCGTTATCGCCGAAGATCAAAGCATGGTGCTGGGAGCGCTGGCGGCCCTGCTGGAGACGGAGAATGACCTCGAGGTGGTGGGCCAGGCCCACGATGGCAAAGAGGCATTGAAACTGGTGCTGGAATGCAAGCCCGACCTCCTGCTTACCGACATTGAAATGCCGGAGATGAGCGGCCTGGAGGTTGCGGCCGAGCTGAAACAGCGTGGCTCACCTTCGCGAATCATCATCCTCACCACTTTTGCCCGGCCCGGCTACCTGCGTCGCGCCATGCAGGCCGGGGCCTCAGGTTACCTGCTCAAAGACTCCCCGGCGGCCGCCCTGGCCGATGCCGTGCGCCGCGTGCATGCAGGCGGCCGCGTGGTTGCCCCTGACCTGGCGGTGGAAGCCTGGAGCGAAGATGACCCGCTGAGCGATCGTGAGCGCCAGGTGCTGCGCCTCGCGGCAGAAGGCGCAACCAGCGTTGACATCGCCGCTAGGCTGCATCTTTCCGAAGGCACAGTGCGCAACTATCTCTCCGAAGCCATCAGCAAACTGGGCGCCACCAACCGTATTGAGGCAGCCCGCATTGCTCGAATGAAGGGCTGGCTGTGAGATCTTAGGTGCTGTGTATAAATAAGTACTTCAACTGAAGATTACAATATGATAGCGTTCGTGCATGGTGATGTCTGCGGCAGGCATTCGGCAGATTCGGCAGCGTTATGCGGAATTATCACCTGTTTTGGATGAGCGGGGACG
>DATDGL010000041.1:0-15380 GCA_036522115.1 Candidatus Angelobacter sp. | reverse complement strand
GGGTTTCTACCGCATCCCATGCATTCTCAGAAAAAGATGCCATAGCCATCTACCTCCGCCCAAGGCGAGCGCAGTGGCAATCAGTACTACAACTACCAGCGTAACCAGAGAAGATTTTTTACTCATACGCAAGTGCCTCCCGCACCGTGATTTGTGACGCAGACCACGCAGGCAGAAAACTGGCGACCGCCGAGAAAAGAACTGACACGGCAAGCCAGACGAACAAGCCCTGGACCTGAAATAAAAAGTCCAGGTTGCTGTGGAACATCAGCCGCACCAGAGTGTCGCCCAGGAACTTGCTGAGTGGCCAGGCGGCAAGTGCGGCAAGCGCCCAGCTCAGTACCCCAACCACTACGCCCTCGGAAACAATGATGAGCCAAACCGTCGAAGCCTTGGCGCCGATGGCGCGTATCACGCCATTTTCCCGGCGGCGTTCCATAACGTTAAGGCTCATGGTGGTTGCCAGCCCCAGGCCGCCAACCACCACGATGATGCCCGACATCACCATCAGGAACACGTAGATCATTAGCAGGTGCTGGTCGATGCTGACTCGGCGATCAACCTGGCTGCTGCTGCCCGCAATGCGTATGCCTTCCTGTTGCAGGTTGCGTTCAAGATTGCCCTTGACGGCGTAGATAGAGGCAGGGTCAGTCTTGTCCAGTGTCAGAAAAGCAGTGTTGCGTTCTCCCGGATGGCGTTGCTCCATGAAAGCCTGCGGGATATAAGCGACGGGAAGAGGAAAGAATTCACGCGTAATGCCCACTACGCGCCACGAAGTCATCTCCTTTCCTATGCGGAAGAATGCCGTATTCCCTACTTTCATCTCCGGGGACATGGCTGCCAGCACCGTATTGACCACGACGGAATCAGCATCGCTTGGCAGCAGATCGCGCCCCTCAATGATCTCCAGCTTGATCATCTTTGTGCTGGGCGGCACGGCCTGCACAGAGAAGCTTTCACCCTCCAGCGTGTTGCCTCCGTACTGGCCGCCTCCCAGATGCGGCGCCAGCAGTCCCTCTGCGTTGAACCAACCTTCACCCCGGACTAAACCCGGAGTCTTCTGGATGGCGCGTTCGATCCGGTCTGCCGGGTATGGGTTTCCGAAGAAAACCGTCAGGTCGTATTTCTTGGAAGCGAACCAGCGGTCGAGCGTTTTGATCATTGAGTTGCGGATGTTGACCGCCGACATGAAGAAGATGCCTCCCGCCGCCAGCGTTGCCAGCGTCAGCGCCAGGCGCGTACGCCGCCGGAAGCTATTGCGAATGGCCAGCAGGAGTGGGCGGGACCTTCCTCCTATTCCCGCCAGCATGCGGTCGAACACGCTGGAGCCAAAAGTATTGCGCGAGACTCCAAAGTCGGCCAGCGCTTCCCGAACTGAAATCGCGCTGCCTTTCCACACCGGCCAGGCCGCCGCCAGAAGCGGGACCAACAGGCCCACAGCGATGGCCGTCACGTAAACCCACGGCGGCACGGCAAAACTGGTGATATCGAAATTCAGCAGAACAGATAATGGACGGCCCAGAACGCGGCTGCCGAGAAGACCCACAGGAAGAGCAATGGCCAGCGCGGCAATTCCCAGCAGCAGCGCCTGGCCAAAGTAAATCCGGGCTACTTGCCCGCGTGTCCCGCCCATTGCTTTCATCACGCCGATTTGCCGCACCTGAGAAGCCATCATGCCCATGAGCAGATTCACTACAAGAATTCCGCTCAGGATCAACACAAAAAAACCGAAGCTGGACATGGCCAGCAACAACATGCCCATAAGGTCGGCATGTGGGTGCTTGCCGGGCCGGGGAATCTCTATGCTGCTGACGCTGTGGCCGTGGCTCTCCACCAGCTTCTTTACGTCCTTCGCCACGGAACGAATGTGTTGTTCGTCAAACCGCTTTTCCGCCACCAGGATGTTCAACCGGTCGAGATAAGGTTGTTCTCCTAACTGGACGAGCGTGTCCATTGTGATGTAGCCGTACACGCAGTTCTCCATGCGCGCCTGGGGAAGTCCAACATCATGCACTCTGCCGGTCACGTGCAGTGTCTGTTCCTTCCCCTGGCCAATCCTGATGGTCACCGTGTCGCCGATCTTCGCGCGCGCCACTCGAAAAGCGTCCCTCTCAATCAGCATCTCTCCCAGGGCTGGAGGCCACGCGCCTTGCTCCGGCACGAACTTGCTGAGGCGGATATTCCTGTAGTCCTTCAGCACAAAGATCGCCAGGTAGCGCCACTCGGTTGGTCCGGTTTTGATCCGGGCCGCTAGAACTCTTCGCGCCTCGGCCTCGCTCACATCGTGATCGCTCAGCACAGTGGAGATCAGCGCGTCATCAACTGCGTCCGTGTAGACAATGGCAGACGCCGGATTGGTTGTCAGATATCCTTTGTTCAACTCCCGCGTGAGGACTGCGTAGGCAGCAAGAACGGCGGCAAAGGCTGAAATTCCAATCGCGATCGCCAGCACCACAAGCATGGTCCGAGTGCTCTCCTGCCAGAAATCGCGAAACGCTTTTTGCCAGGGCGCGGTCATCAGCGGGCCTCGGTCATTTCTGCCGGAGTGAGCGCCGCTGACGCCATCAGGCCGCCGTCCGCCAGTTCGATCTTCCGGTCAACCATGCGGGTGATGTCGCGTTCGTGTGTGGCAATCACCACCGTAGTGCCCGATCTGGCCATCGCCCCAAACAGGCCAAACACCGCTCCCGTGGTCACCGAATCCAGGTTGCCCGTAGGCTCGTCTGCCAGAATCACAGGCGGATCGTTAGCCAGGGCGCGTGCGATCGCCGCCCGCTGCTGCTCGCCCCCGGAGAGAGCGGAAGGCAGTTTGTTCGCCTGCCGCGCCACGCCAACGCGATCCAGCAGATCCAGTGCGCGCTTCCGTCTCTCGCGCACGGGATACGTCCGGCAAAAATCCATGGGCAGCATCACGTTTTCCGCCACCGTCAAGGTGGGCAGCAATTGAAAGAACTGGAATACAAATCCCACATGGCGGCCTCGCCATGCTGCCAGGCGGCTTTGGTTCAGGCCCTCAATGGCGGTTCCGCCAACCTCCACCGTGCCGGTTGTTGGACAGTCAATTCCACCCACCAGGTTGAGCAGGGTTGATTTGCCGCTCCCTGATTTGCCCACAATGGCCACAAATTCTCCGGCAGCGATTTGCAAGTCGATGCCTCGCAGTGCGGCACAATCTCCTGCGGGTGTATGGTAGATTTTGCTGAGACCTTGCAGCTTGATCATGGTTTCGATCCTAAGGAAACATGGCTGAATCGTTTCTGAATGCGGCGTTCAGGCTGCGTTCATCTTCATTCGCGTTTCCTTAAAGAGGGCGCAGGAGGAGTTTTGCGGATTCTGGTTGTCGAAGACGAGGCATCACTCTCCAAGCGGCTGGCCACTGCCTTGGGCCATGCCGGCTATGCCGTAGACTGCGCTGCCGATGGCGAGCGCGCCCAAATTCTAGGGCACGACGAAGAGTACGATGCCGTGGTGCTGGATCTTGGCCTGCCAAAAATGGATGGCTTGACCGTCCTCCGCCAATGGCGCGAAGGCGGTCTCGCCATGCCGGTGCTGGTGCTGACGGCGCGTGGAAGCTGGCACGAGAAGGTCACAGGCATAGATAGCGGCGCCGACGACTACATGGCCAAGCCTTTCCGCATGGAGGAATTGCTCGCCCGGCTGCGCGCCCTGATCCGGCGCGCTAAAGGACAAGTCAATCCTTTGCTGAGATGTGGCGCGCTGGTCCTCGATCCGCGGTCCGGCAAAGTGGTCTTGGAAGGCGCGGAAGTAAAACTTACCAGCCATGAATTCCGCGTGCTCTCGTACCTTATGCACCATAGCGAGCGCGTGGTCTCGCAGGGGGAGATGATCGAACATATTTATTCCCAGGGCTTTGACCGTGATTCCAACACGGTTGAAGTATTTATCGCCCGCTTGCGGCGCAAACTGGGCTCGGCTTTCATTGAAACCGTGCGCGGGCTGGGCTACCGAATGAAAGACACAGAATGAAAGCAATCGTATGAGGGACATCGCATGAAGGCCCGCTCATGAACTGGCTGCGCTCCTTTCGCTGGCGCATTCTCCTGGGCGCTTTTTTCTGGACGCTGGGACTGATTCCGGTGGGATACATGGCATTTTTTGCCGTTCACTACCGCACCCTCCGGCGATTTTCTCTGTCTTCCCCTGCAACAGCAACAACCCTGGCTTTCAATTTTCTCTGTCTCCTGGCCGGAATCTGGCAGGTGCGCGCCGGACTTGCGCCCTTTGCTCGTCTCCGCAGGCAATTGTCGGGCGTGCGTGATGGCTCCGGCCGCAGGATCGAAGGCAGATATCCAAACGAAGTGCAGCCGTTGGTGAATGATCTTAATTCGCTGCTTGAACACCGCGAGAAAGCTGTGCAACGTGCGCTGGCCAAAGCCGGCGATCTGGCCCACGGTTTGAAAACCCCGTTGGCAGTGCTGGCGCAGGAGGCAGACCGTGTGGAAGCCGAAGGGCAGCCCGAAGTGGCCGCCACCATCCACCAGCAGGTAGAAAGGATGCGTCGCCAGATTGAGTACCATCTCGCGCACGCTCGCGCCGCCGGTTCCGGCGGGACGCCCGGTGCCCATTGCGTAGTTTTAGTTTCAGCCGAAGGCCTCTCGCGCACGCTGCTGCGGATCTATGCTGCCCGCGGCCTTGATGTTCAGGTGGACGTCTCTCCCGGCCATTCGATTCGCGGCGAGCGTGAAGACCTGGATGAGATGCTGGGCAACTTGCTGGACAACGCCTGCAAATGGGCCAGGTCCGCCGTAAGCGTCCAATCAATTCGGGAAAATGACAGTATCGTGATTCTCGTGGACGACGATGGACCGGGCATCATCCCGGAGATGCGCGATGTAGTCCTGCAACGAGGAGTGCGCGCCGACGAAGCCGCCCCAGGCTCCGGCCTGGGCTTGTCCATCGTGCGTGACTTAGCCGAGGTGTACGGCGGAACCATCTCTCTGGAGAACTCTCCCAAAGGCGGCCTGCGCGCCCGCCTGAAGCTGCCTGCTGCCTAGCCACTCGCTTGTGCTTTTTTAGGTTTACCTCGAAGCGGAGCGAGAGGTCCTTATCGACTACTTCCTGAGCCAGTTCCCGAAAGGCGGCCACGGAGTGCCACCCGGCATATTCTTTTTCGCGAAATAGCCGAGGGCTTAAAGCCGGAAATACAGGGGTTGTAGCAGGGTAGCACCTACTGGAACGTGTTTGATTTTCAGTGTCGGATCTGCCAATTGCTGCTCTTCCGGCCAATGGCCAACCTGTCCTTGGCGGGCTGCCTAAGGGTAAGGGCCGCCCCGCCGTGCCGGTGATATCCTGCTTGGGTCCTTTTTCAAGGGGGAAGGAAGCGAGGCAGGATGACCGAGGCCTGGAGCGAGCGGGTGGGCCAAGTTCTAAGTCGTGGCTATCACCTGCACAAGTACCTTGGCGGTTCGGACGAAAGTGCCGTGTTCCTCACCGGCCGCCCTGGAAACGAAGATTTGCTGGCAGCAGTCAAGCTGGTTCCGTCAGGTGCTCATGCAGAACTTCGTCTGTCGCAATGGCAACGGGCCCAAACGCTCTCCCATCCTCACCTGATTCAGATTTTCGATACCGGGCGCTCGCAAATCGACGATATAGAGGTGGTCTTCGTGGTGATGGAGTACGCCGAAGAGAACCTGGCTCAGATCCTTCCCGAGCGGGCGCTTACCGCGGCAGAAACGCAGGAGATGCTGTGGCCGGCTCTGGATGCCCTGGCCTACCTCCACGGACAGGAACTCATCCACGGTTGCCTCAACCCGGCTAACATCCTGGCTATCAACGACCAATTGAAACTCGCCAGCGATGGCATCTGCAGAGAGGGCGAATCAGTTTCCCAAGCCGGGCAATCGAGCGTTTACGATCCGCCCGAGCAGGGGTGCGCAGCCTGCACACCGGCTGCTGACATCTGGTCCCTGGGCATGACGCTGGCAGAAGTCCTGACCCAGCGCATGCCTGCCTGGGACCAGCGGGAGCAGCTCGACCCGACGCTGCCTGAAAGTTTGCCCGAACCTTTTGCTGACATTGTGCGTGGCTGCCTGCGTCACGACCCTGCGCGGCGCTGGACTCTTGCCGACATTGCTATCCGGTTGCGGCCTGATTCGTCCCCGGTTGCGCCGCCGCCTGTTGTAGTCCCCGCACCGCCGCCGGTCACTGCCCCAACTCCGGTCGTCCCGTCATTCCCAGTTGCTGCGCCGCGGCCTGCTGCAAGACGGCGTTCTGTTCTTCCGGTGGTGGCCGCGGTCGTGGTAGCAGTACTCCTCGCCGTTTGGGCCGTGCTCGGTCGGCATGAAACCGGACCCAACGCGTCGAAACCCAGTGATCCGAAAAAGGTTTCAAATGGCGGCCCAGCCGAGTCGGGCTCTCGCAGTAAGCCGTCGCCGGTTACGAATCGACCTGACGTACGGTCGGCGGCAACTCCTCGCCCGCCAGCGCAGGTGGATGAAGTTGTTCATCGAACGCTGCCCGACGTCCCGCAAGCGGCGAGGGATTCCATTCAGGGAACCATCAGGGTTGGAGTCAAGGTGCAGGTAGATGGAGCTGGCGGTGTGGTGGGATCAGCGCTTGAGTTTGCTGGTCCAAGCCAATATTTTGCCCGCCTGGCCCTGCAAGCCGCACAGGGCTGGAAATTCGCGCAGAGCAGCCAGGATGCCGGACGAACATTTATCTTGCGTTTCCAGTTTACGAATCATGATACAAAGGCCTCCGCGGTGAGATCTGCGCATTAGGCCAGGGCAATCGCATGAAAGATTTTTCCACCTGTTTCAGAGGTTGATATGGAGCTAATGTTGCTGAATATGGTTCAACAGCTACGGCTTAGAGGTTCTTTGGCAATCGCTTCGCTCCGGCCGCTGACACGGCGCGCACAAAACGCGCGGCCTTGACCAACCTCCCTTATGCGCTCCTGTTTGCTTCCAGCTATGGGAAAAATGAAAGAAAAAATTGGGAAGAAGTTCAATACAAGAATCTTTCATCCGCTTTGGCGTCAGCAATCCGAATAATCAGCCTTTTCCCGAGCACTCTAGCAGCGCGGGAAATCGTATCCAGTGAAACGGCGATATTCTGCGGATCAAGCAGGCGGTCAAGCTGGGAACGGCTTGTATTAAGTTCTTTGGCCATTGCCTGTTTTGTCTTCTTCTTTTTCCGCATGGCTTCTGCAATCTGCCATGAGATCACGCGCTTGACCGCAACCGCCTCGACTTCCTCTCGGATGCCTTCTTCTTCCAAGAAACTGTCAAAAGTCGAACCCGTGTGCTCAACTGCGCCCTTCTTTTTCTTTGCCTTCATATTGACCTCTCATGTCTCTTCTTGTTCCGCTGTGCCAACTCTAAATCCTCATCAGGCGTTTTCTGTGTCTTCTTGATAAACCCATGCAAGAGCACCATTCGGCCATTCTTGTCAAAATAAAACAGCACCCGAGCGATGCGGTTTTGAGCCAGATCCGACCGTACCTCGTATATACCACCGCCTACGGAGCGGCATACCGGCATACCCACCGGCCCCCAAACTCGACGGTTTTTATGTCTTCACCGATCCGTTTGCGGTCCTCGCGGGACGGTAGGCCTTTTAGCCATTCCCGCACCGGCTCACCGCCGGCCTCAGTCCGATAAAAGATGGCCTGGACACGCTTGCCTTGCAGGCCGGCCTTGGAACTTTCTTCTGCTTGAGACTGCCTGCGCTTATCCGCCACACGTTGATTGTACCATATACGGTACATATAGCAAGTACAAAAAAGGCTGCCGGTTACACGGAAACGACGGGAAACGCATTAGGCCAGCATGAGGGCTCAGCTCTCATAAATGCAGATGAGATGCTTGGCCGTAATTGCGGTTTCGTGTGGGTATCCGAAGGCATTGTTGACGTACAGGACGTCATCCAGCTTGAGGTTGCGATTGATGTGGCTATGTCCGTACACGTGAATCGCCGGCTGCAGGCACCTGATCTGCGCCTCCAGGCCGGTCGATCCCAGTACGGGATACAGCATTCGCTGATTTCCGGGGACGTAGTTGGGCATAAGGTCGATCCGCGGCAGAAAATGGGAGAAGGAGATGATCGTCTCATTCTTCACTTCAAGAGCGGCATCGTTGAATCGCAGAAAATACTCCGTAATCTCACGATGAGAGAAATGGTCCGGCCAGCGGCAGGCTCGATAATCCATCCAGATTTCAAGCAACTCCGTTGTGGGCTCGCCAAACGAATAGTCGTACCAGCCCAATAACGGGACCACGGAGAGGCCGTTGCAATGGAAAGGCTGCATGGAGGCGCCACAGTTTTCAATGGTCCGGCGAATGCGCTGGAATTTATCCAAAGAAGTCCCGGGATACTGGTCACGATGCACCCACATCTCGTGATTGCCCGGAATATAAAGCACCTTGGCGAACCGGCCCGCCAGAGTGCTTAAACTCGATTCCAGCAGGGGTATCGAGTCGCAGACATCTCCCGCCAGAATCAGCAGGTCCTTGCGATAGTCCGTGGCAGAGAGTTGGACGACCCACTGCTGATTGACTTCATAGTCCACGTGAAGATCCGAGATGGCAAAAACTCTCATCGGAGATGATTCTAAATGGCGCAAGGAATTCAAAGACAAGTCGCAGGCTGGAATCAGAATGGGCGTGGAGCGCGCGTTGTGCTGACCAGGTGAGGTCCGAGGGCGTGCGCGACTTCTTGCAGGGAATCGTCCGCTGGTTGTTCTCGATTTCCCAGATGCTGCGCGATGGCAGCTCCCAGATGACGCCGGCTGTTTTGCAGGAAGCCCAGATGGGTTGGAGTGAATGCTTCCGGCTCTATGTGGTAGAGCGCCAGGACTCCGACGACGCGGCCAGCGTCTTGCAACGGAACGGCGAGCGCGGAGCGCAGCACAACATTTGTGCGCATCTGCTCCATGGAACCGGGCTCGACCGTGGGATTGCCGTTCACGATGCAGTTGCCGGTTTCTGCTACCCAGCCGACCAGTCCTTTTCCTGACGGCACGCGCAGGGCTGAAAGCTGCCGCGTATTTTCTCCCAACACAAAATGCGGCGTGAGTACATCATTGCTGCCGATGAAGACGGCTAGCGCGTCGAAAGGAATCAGGTGGCGCAAGCGAACGGCGGCGGTGGAAAAGGTTTCGTGAAGGCTGAGCGGTTTGTCTGGATACGGAGCGAAGGTATCGAATGCGTCCCGGCGTTCGCTGGGATTCACGCTGGAAAATCCGTTGATGATCGGGGCTGCAACCGCAAATCCTGCATCAGGAGCTGCTCCGCGATTGACTTTGACATCCACCGAGAGCGTGGGACGTTCCATAGGTTCTTGCGAGCGCGCCAGTTGCTCCAGTTCCACGTAGCGGAGCTTGAGTGCCGCCACCACTCTGGGATCGAATGCTTTCCCTGCCTCCTGTTCCACGTGGGCCATCGCTTCATCCAGAGGCAAAGCGCGCCGATACTGGCGATCCGAGGCCAGGGCATCAAGGCAATCTACTGCAGACAGGATGCGGGCGCCGATTGGTATGGCCCCGCCGGCAAGCCCATCTGGATATCCGCTGCCATCCCATTTCTCATGATGGGAACGCACTACAGCCGCGACCGGATAAGGAAATCTGACCTGTTCCAGGATCTCCGCCCCCACGATAGGGTGAATCTTCATCTTGTCGAATTCTTCCGGCGTCAGCTTTCCCGGTTTAGAGATGATGTGCTCAGGCACGGCCAACTTGCCAATATCGTGCAGGACGGAGGCCGCCTGCAAGGCTTCGCTTTCGATTTCTGACAAGCCGAGGTCCTTTGCCAGCTCTGAGGCGTAGACACGCACCCTCTGCAGGTGGTCGCCGGTGGTGTGGTCTTTGGCTTCAATCGCCAGCGCCAGGGTCTCAATGGTGCGCGCGTGTAGCGATGCTATTTCCTGCAAGTGGACCCGCTCATCTTCCCAGCGGCCGAGCTGCATGTGGTAAGAACGGTAAATGGCATAGACCGCAGGCAAGACCAGAATGGACATCTCCCAGCCTGCGATTCGATTTACCAGTTGGATGATTCCGGCAATGGCCGCACCCACCATGCAGTACGGAAAGGTCCATAAGTATCCATTGGCCCACTTCTTTCTGATGGATGTGCCGTCAGCCAACGCAACCATAGTGGCGACGGCCATGGTGTTCAAAAGAAAATAAACGACCGCTGCAACGAGCAGCGCAAGCGGCGCCCGCCCGAAAAAAATGTGGTTGAGAAAGAGTTGATAGCTCCAATATGCGCCGGTGATCGCAACTCCGACCTGAGAAAAGTTGAAGGCAAAATGGACTATGCCAAGTCGCTTTTGTCTTCGCCAAAAGCACTGAACAGCGGTGGGAACCAGGGCCAGCGCCAGAGTCTCAGAAAGACTCATGGTGCACACACCTACCAAGAAGAAAACGTCATTGGCAGAGATCGTTCCCTCGAGTCCGGGCAGGACCGTTTTGAATGCGGAGGCCAGCGCAGTCAGAGCGACGTAGGAACCAAAGAGCCATCCATTGCTGCTGTGCCAGGGAAGCATGCCTGTTCCAAAAGAGACAGCGCCTGCCGTCCATACCAGGAGCAAAAAAAGTCGTGCTCGAATTGGCAGCTCTGCCATGTTGGCTCACGCTTTCTAAAGACACTGCGCCCACGGCGCAGAAGCCCATTTTTTAGCATGAGTATGGATTGCTGGAAGATTACCTTAGTCATTTCCGGGCTAAAGCGATAACCGGGGTTCCTTGTTGGAGAAAACCGGAGAAAACCGGTGGTTCTGAGTCAGCGTGAACCCTGTGACACCCTGTCCCAACCCGGTGACAAGTTGTCTCCGATTAGGCGCTCTGCTCAAGGCGATCTTAATGAATTTCAAGGAGTTACTTAAGTACCAGGGGTGGCCACAGGCGTGCTCTAAGCAGGTTGCCTCCTCCAAATTCAATTGTTCAGTTTTTGAGGTAGAAACAATGAAACGCGCCCTCACTGTTCTCGCCGTGCTCCTGGCCCTTCCTGTGTGCCTGGTGGCGGATAACTCCAAGATCTCACCCGATTTGCAGGGCTACAGCTCTACGGCCCAGGTGCAAGTCATCGTTCAATACGTTCCCGGCACGCAGATCTGGTGCGGCGGGATATTGGGACTGCTGGACTGCGCCGTGAATGATGTTCTGAATCTTGGAGGCACGCTGGTGAGTCAGTTGCCGCTGGTCAACGGCTTGGTGGCCTTGGTGGATAGCAACGGCATTGTTACGCTTTCTAATCGCTCCGAGGTTGCTTACATCAGCAAAGACCGCACCGTTACTCCGTTTCTTAATAACGCTGCCGGGGCCGTGAATGCGCAGGCAGCATGGAAGTCCGGTTATATGGGGCAGGGAATTGGCGTGGCGCTCATTGATAGCGGAGTCAACAACCATCCGGATCTGAATACCACTGGACTGCTGCCGTTTTCACGTGTGGTTTACAACCAGAATTTTGTTCCGGGAAGTTCAAGCGCAGGCGACCAATACGGTCACGGCACGCATATTGCCGGGCTGATCGCCGGCGACGGCATTAGTTCTCAGGGCCCTATTTACTCAAAGACATTCACCGGAATCGCGCCGGGCGCACACATCGTCAACCTGCGGGTCCTCGATGGCAATGGCGCTTCCACGGACAGTGAAGTGATTGCCGCCATTGACCGCGCAATCAGCTTGAAATCCACATACAACATCCGGGTGATGAACCTTTCGCTGGGCCGCGCGGTATTTGAGAGCTATAAACTGGATCCCTTGTGCCAGGCGGTAGAGAAGGCATGGAAGAGCGGCATTGTGGTCGTGGTGGCTGCCGGAAACTACGGACGCTATCAGGCAACGAACGGATACGCAACCATCACATCTCCGGGCAATGACCCTTATGTGATCACGGTTGGCGCGATGAAGCCGATGGGCACACCGGACCGCAATGATGATCTGATCGCGAGCTACAGTTCCAAAGGGCCTACGCTGGTTGATCACATCGTGAAGCCCGACATCGTTGCGCCGGGAAACCTGCTGGTGTCCACGGAAACCAATGCGACGAAACTGTACAACACCGAAACCGCCAACCTGGTTCCGTACAGCTATTACGTTTATGGCGGATCATCGGCTGCGTCCAAACTTTACTTCACCTTGAGCGGCACCAGCATGGCCACAGGCGTGGTGAGTGGCGTAGTGGCCGACCTGTTGCAAGCGCATCCGCAACTGACTCCGGACCAGGTAAAAGCCCGTTTAATGAAGACTGCGTACAAGCAATTTCCAGCAACCAGCAGCGTCTACGATCCGGCCAGCGGCATCACCTATACGGACCAATATGATGTGTTCACCGTAGGCGCAGGCTATGTTGATGTGGCGGCTGCGCTGGCCAACAGCGACCTGGCGGCTGGTTCAGCTAGGTCTCCTACGGCGGTTTATGACTCGAAAACCGGCAATGTCTATTTAACCAGCGACCCATCGTCGGTTTGGGGTAAGTCTTACACCTGGTCGGGTCCGGCAATCTGGGGAAGCTCACAATTCATTGGAGGAAACACCGTGATGTGGGGAGCCACTGGTTCCAACGGTTCCACGGTCATGTGGGGCGCGACTGGGCCGGGAGGCTCAACGGTCATGTGGGGCGCCACCAGCATGTGGGGTTCTACGGTGATGTGGGGGGCCGACACGTCGTCCGGATTCTCATCCATTTGGTCCAATACGGTCATGTGGGGCGCCAACGGACAGTGGAGCAGCACGGTGATGTGGGGCGCAAGCTCCGATTTGGGAGAATAGACCTGACACCGGTTGGCCGGATTGAGCAATCTGTGGATTTCGACCGAAACGACTGCAGAGTCGGCAATCGGGTGATCGCGCGTGATCGGCAAACCGGAAAATCCCATCCATTGCCGGTGCAAGCGCCATAGTTCTCGCGCAGAATTGGTAACTATTCAGGAAGCCCTTGGCTAAGTAGAGCTTATTTTTTGGTAGCGGTGAAGGTTCCGCTGGCCTGGCCGCCGTAGTCCACCGTTCCTTCCATCTTCTTGCCCTCGTTGTCCACTTTTCCGGCGTAATGGATTTCAGCGCCCGATGCCTCAAAATCAATCGTGACTTCATTGCCTTTTACAGTGCCTTTGATCGGAGCATCGCCCAAAGCGCCTGAGTAGGTGCCGGTAAGCTTTTCACCATCCTGCTTCAGTGTAAAAGTGGGGCTGCCGGATTGACCGCCGCCTAATTCAACTTTGGCATTCCAGGTACCGGTCAAATCAACGGCGAAGGCTGTTGCGGCCAAGAGAAAGAGAGCAGGGAGCAGTAAGAGCGATTTTTTCATGTGCGCACGATAACACCCGAATGCGGGGAAAGCAACGTGCAGGTCAATATGAGCGACCCGGCAAACTTTTCGGAAAATCTATTCCATTGCGCAGTTTTGACAGATGCCTGAATCTCAGGCATTATGTATATTCAGGCAATATCATGGAATCAGCGAAAGTGGGCAAGCGCGGAGCAATCATTGTGCCAGCCAGGCTCCGCAAGCGGTTTGGCATCGAAGAGGGCACGATGGTCACAACGGAAGAGCGAGAAGATGGAATTCTGATTCGGCCCGCGGTGATCATACCAGTTGAGAGATACACACCCGAACGCAAGGCGGAATTTCTCCTATCCACTGCGACGACGCATAAGGACTATCACAAGGCACGAAAAGAGGTCAGAAAGCTCGGCCTGGATCCTGATGCGATACCTCACCGGCGACCGGCGTAAATGGACCGTTTGTTTCTGGATGCCAATGTTCTTTTTTCGGCTGCTTACCGCGATGATGCGGGCCTTCTCGATCTATGGAAACTGAAGAATGTGCATTTGTGCAGTTCGCAATACGCCTTAGCTGAAGCAAAGATCAATTTGCCCGAGCGTGTTCAAGTGCAACGGTTGGAAAATCTCTCGATGGTATTGGAACTGTTCGATGCGGCATTGCGGGAACTTCCAGATGAAATCTCTTTGCCACCCAAAGACGCACCCATTTTGCTCGCCGCGATTGAAGCTTGCGCCACTCATCTTATTACTGGCGATATGCGGCATTTTGGACCCTACTTCGGCAAGAAAATCTGCGGCATTCTCATTGTTCCTCCCGGAGACTATCTCAGGAAACATGCCGCTCGGGGTTTAAAGTAAAAGAGCCCTTCGAGTCTTTACCAAGACACAATTGATGTTGCCTCATGTCCCAAACAGATCCATCTGCTTTAGCGGTTCCTGCGAGTTCGAGACTCTTTGTGGCGGACGGCGGTCTGGAAGGCCAATCTTGTATTTCTCCCGATATTTTTTGGCCAGCGCGCTGATGCGCTTATGGTATTCATCGGGGAGATAAGCGCGCCCGGCATAGCGTTGGCGATACAGGGCGACGAGCTGCGGGAATTTCTCTTCCAGGAACGGCATAAAGACCTTTTCCGAGCAGGGCTTCAGGAACAGCGGGTTCACGTGGACGAACCTGGCTCCGGCCTGGGCCGCCGATTTGATTACTCTCTCGAGGTCCGCAGGAGCGTCCGTAATTCCCGGCAATACCGGGGCGCAGTTGATTCCGGCGTGGATGCCGGCCTCTGTGAGTTTCTGCACAGCCATCAGGCGCAGATCAGGACGAGGCGCCCTGGGCTCCAGGATCCGCGCCAGATCGGGGCGGACGGTAGTAACGGTTATGCAGATGGAAATCTGGTTATTTCGGGCGATGGCCTTGAGCAATTCCAGGTCGCGCAGCACCAGGTGCGATTTGGTCACCAAGCCGATCTCGAAGCCTTTGTGCCGGCTGAATTCCTGAAGAATGGCCCGCGTAATGCCAAATCGACGCTCCGCCGGCTGATAGGGATCGGTCGCCGTGCCAATGGCAATTTCTTCTCCAGAGCGGACCTTTTTTAATTCCTGGCGCAATAGCCAGGCGGTGTGCTGTTTTACGTAAATCTTGCGTTCAAAGTCCAGGCCATCACGCAGCTCCATGAACTCATGGGTGTAGCGAGCATAGCAGTATTTACAGGCGAACTCGCAGCCGCGGTAGGGATTGATCATCCAGGCGAAGGGCATGCGGGGCGACAGGCAGCGCGTGAGCACAGAGCGGTTGTCCAGCGTGATGTACTCAACGTTGTAGCCTTCGTCCACGGCTTCACCCTGAGCGGCGAGCCTGGCAATGCCAACCAACCGCTGGCCGGGATCGATTTGAGGAAACAGGGAAGACATAGGGCACCTTGAAGTGTATTCGCTTTTTATTCGCCTTTAAGGATAGCATCCTTTTCAGGGCACTTGCAACCAAATCCTGCTCCAAGGGTGTAATTAAAAGTGAGAGTCACTATTTGCGAAGGGCCCCCAACATGGTTCGTCATCCCGAGGCTTTACCCACGCGCCAGCGGGGGTAAAGCGGAGGGACCTTGCGGTTCCATCGTTTAACTCAAAAGGTCCCGAAACC
>DATDGL010000040.1:0-13452 GCA_036522115.1 Candidatus Angelobacter sp. | reverse complement strand
TGGTGAATACGGTGGCTGTACCGCGGAACATCGGATCATCGGCATAATTGCTGCGCAAGAGCACTGGAACCAGCGCGGATTGCCAATCGTGGCAATGAAAAACCTCCGGCACTCCCAGAGTCTTGCATCCTTCCAGCACAGCGCGCGCGTACAGGGCAAAGCGCTCGGCATTGTCCGGATAATCGCCGGCGGAGGTGCCGTACAGGCCGTCCCGGTCAAAAAACGGAGGATAGTCTATAAAGTAGAATTGCACGCCGGACTGGCGGCCTCCATCCAGGATGGAACAAAACCGATACTGATCATCAAAAGGTATGGTGATGCTGGGCAGCAGCATCCTGGCGTCTGTGATCTTTGTCTGTTTATATTTGGGCAGGTAGACGGAAACGTTATGCCCGAGAGCAGCCAGTGCTTTGGGGAGTGCGCCTACGACATCGGCAAGGCCGCCGGTCTTGGAGAAAGGAACGCACTCAGAAGCGGCAAAAACGATATTCAAACGGGGCCTCCGAGCAACATGCAGTACCTGTAAAAAAGTCTAAATGGCGGCAAGAAGCGGGGTCAATTTGCGCAGCTCTAATAAAGCGAAGCTGGGACAGAATTTTCTGGCGGACAGGAGGGCCGCTCAGAAAATCGTAGATGCCCTGGGTGAAATTGGCCAGGCGCTGGTGGTGGAGATTGGCCCGGGGCGCGGAGTACTGACTGATCCATTGGTACAGAAGGCCGGCTACGTGGTCGCCATTGAATTGGACCGCATGCTGGCAACGCAACTGCGGATCAAATACTCGCGTTACCCCAATGTAGAGGTGCTGGAGGGCGATGTGCTGGCCATAGATTTCCGCACCGTTCTGCATCGCACCATTGGGCCGCTGGGCGATCTTCGTCCGGAGAAGCCGGAACGGGCGCGCCTGCTGGGCAATCTGCCTTACTACATCACCTCAGATATCCTGCTGCACCTGTTCGAATTTCACGACCAGTTCGAGCTTATGGTCATCATGGTGCAGCGTGAAGTGGCGGAGCGCATTGCAGCTAAACCGGGCTCTCGTGACTACGGGCTGCTTTCCGCCACGGCCCAGCTTTACTGCCAGGTGGAGAAGCTGTTCACCCTGGCTCCGGGAGCATTTAGCCCGCCTCCAAAGGTGCATTCCAGCGTGCTGCGATTGCGGGTTGCGCCCCGCTTTGATGAACTGGGCGTTTCTCCCCAGGAGTTCATCGCGTTCCTGAAGCTCGCTTTCGCAATGAAACGCAAGACGCTGCTGAACAATTTGAAGAAATGCTATAGCGAGCAGGAAATCCGCAACGCGCTCAAGCAGGCAGGAGTTCGCGCGGATGTGAGGGCTGAAGCTTTGTCGCTGGAGCACAGCTCAGCCATATTTCGCGTTCTATCTCGGCCGTCCCGAACTGGTACTGGTTCCATGTGAAGCCGCCGGTGGGGGTGGCGGGCTGTATGATCGCGGCGGTGGCGGCGGACTGTAAGACCGCTGCGGCGGCGGTGGCGGACTATATGCCCTTACGGGCGGGCTGTAAGACTGCGGCCGCGAACCTGCCTGCGGCGATGGAGAAACGGACGCGGCGGGCGGCGGCGATACATGCGGCGGGGCCCTGTGGGGCGTCGTTGGCGGCAAAGTATTCGCTACTCGATTCGGCGCCGAACTCCCCATAGCTGGCGAACCATTGTTCGCAGCCGGAGATGAATGGAATCTTTCTGTGGGTCCATCCGATTTGTTTCCAGCGGCGTTAGGAACCTCAATCTTTGCGGGGTTCGCGGTGACAGCGTTTTCGTTGGAGATAACCTGCCGGCCATGCTGGTTGTCAACCGTCAGCCTGGCAGGGCCGCCGTTGTATTTGATGGCGCCGCCGGCATCACGCACAGGCACTGAGGTTTTGGCGCCGACCGTGGGTGGAAATGGCGGCTTGAATCCGGCCGGAGGATTGACGACTTGCGGAAACGCAGCCCACCGGTTCCATCCACCTGGCCGCCAACGCCAGCCGAACCCAGGTAGGAAGACCCATTGTCCGAAGCGGTAGGGCATCCATCCCCACGGATACGCGGAGACCCAGGTGGGCCCCCACGGGGAAGACATCCAATATCCGTTGGCATATGGGTCCCAGTCCGCGCTGACACCATAAGGCTGCCAGCAATAACCGCAACCCACTACGTTGGAATATTGCCCGTAGTAGCTTAGATCGCTGAGTCCGTACTGGTAGGGCGATTGCGTATAGTTATTGCTGTTAGAGGCGTAAGCGCTGAGATATTGATCGCGCTCACCGCTCCATTTATCCAGATCGTCGGCCTGAGCATTGTTCTCCAGATCGTAGTGGCCGAAATCCTGCGGATCGATGGTAAAAATCTCACCTTTCCTGAGCGAGACTTCCTGAGCGTCATCGGGATTGGAGATTATGACTTCTCCTCTCCAGACTGCCACCTCCAGGGGGTCGGAGTTCACGGTGGTCACGCGAAAGCGGCTGGAACGCTTGAGTGAAATCGAGCGTCGATGAACGTTGACCCGAAATGGTCCATCATCATTTCCCGCGGCTGCCGCAAATTCGCCTTCACCCGCGTCCATGTCGACTTCAGTGGCCGTCGCACCGCTGGGGAAACGGGTGAGCACTGAGAGCGTGATCTGACTTTCCGGGGCCAGACGGATGATGCTGCTGTTTTCAAGCTGAATTTCAACCCAACCATCATCGCCGGTGCGCACCTGATCGCCTTGCACCAGAGGCATGTTCATGGTGGCGTTTTCAAATCCGCTGGCTTGCTGGTGAGCGATCTGCACCTGTCCTTCAACATAGCTCAGGCGAACAATGCGCACGTGTGAGCCAGGATCATCATCCCCATTCACGAAAGGCACGAGCAACATCGCCAGGACGAGAAATAGGAGGAAGAGAAAGAACCCTTTGTCGCGAAGCATAATTCACTTCCTTGCTCTCAATAAGTATATAAGTGAAAACCGGGGAAACGAGCTGTTGTTTTCGCCCTTTACCAAATTTGATCTTTGCTTACCCAGCTTAATGCCACCCAAGTAATCCTCACTCAGCACTCGGCATTCAGCCCGCGAGCATTTCAGGCTGAAGGGATGCAGTAGCGTGGGCATGGTCTGCCGCCTAGTCTACGGATGTTCATGATAATGCTTAAATCAGGGAAGGCCCGCGAAGGCGAGCAGATGCTGCGCGCGCTGCCGGGCCATATGCAAGATGGAAGAATCATTGGCAAGATTCTGCAGAAGTGGAGCAATGATCTGGATTTCAGCCAGGTAGCCGTTTTGGGCCATGTCCTCCATGCCCTTGAGTTCAGAGTCCACGCTGAGTCTGTCAAACCGGCGCAAGAACTGGAGTTTACGTCCGTGCTCGATAGTATTGGAGATTCCCTGAAAGAGCCGGGTAATCTGTTCAATATCTTTGTTCTCGGAAAAGTTGTAGATGGTCTGGAAGTGCCGCTCCTGGTCGGCGTACGTGAGCGTCTTTTTTCCGGTATTGGCCACTTTGTGTTTGTACTCAAAGTCGCCATGGAAGTAGTTGTTACCCTTCGCCAGGCTGAATATGTGCTCTCGGCTGGCTGGAGACATGACAAACTCCACCTCATAATCCGGATCGCGCGCGTCTTCCGGGCCTTCCTCCGCTCGCGTGGGATTGCGCGATACATACTTCGCCTTGCCCGACCAGTCTACCGTGATGGTATAGTTCTGCGGAGTAGCCGCTTCCCAGTAGAGATCGAAGGTGATCGTGGGTTCCGTGGGATTGGCGGGCTGCTTCTGGTCCTGGGCAACGGCGGGCAGGCAGAACAGAAACAAGATGGCCAGGCTCAATCCATGCCTGGAATGAAGAGATGGGCCTCTATTTCCTGAAGATAAATTCCAAAATCTTTTCATGAACTCGCGACCTGGTACTTGCTGAGGGTTGCAGCAGTGTGAATGTGGCAGATGGCAATGGCCAGGGCGTCGGCTGCGTCAGAGGGATGGGGCGGCAGAGGCAGTTTTAGCAAGCGCATGACCATCTGCTGGACCTGATGTTTCTCTGCCCTACCATAGCCCACAACGGCTGATTTGATGGCCAGCGGCGCATATTCAGCTACCTGCAACCCGCAGGAAGATGCGGCCAGCATGGCAACACCGCGCACTTGTCCAAGCTTAAGGGCCGACTTCACATTCACAGCATAAAAAACCTCTTCGATGGCAACGATCTCAGGCTGGTGCGCGGCGATGATGGCGGTCAAGTCGACAAATATTTTCTGCAGCTTGGCCGCCATGGCGTAGCGTGGATTGAGTTTGATGGCGCCAGAAACGCAGCACACCAGTTCGCGCTGGTCAGACTGTTCGACCACGCCATAGCCGGTGTATTCACTGCCGCAGTCGATCCCCATGACGCGCATGAAATGAGTTTAGCACCCGATCCGCGCGGACTCAGCAGCATTTCGGCCTGGTCGCCATTCCGGCTTCGCGTTCGCGTTGAAATTCACGATAGCTGCCCGGTGATGTGACTTTGCCTGTGCGCAGGAGAAAGCGCTGGTAGGCATTTTCATCAAAAATCTCCCGCAGGGTAGCGAGCACGATTTGGAAGAATGCACGCAGAGGTCTCATGCCGGCTCCTCCGCCGCATAGCGCGTGGCCACAAAGGGCGCCTCGCGGGTAGAGGCTTCTTTACGGCCGGAGATCACTCTCACCCAATGGACCGCGGACTCAATGATGATCGCCGCCACCAAAACCAGCAGAAAACCGGCCACGGCCGCATCCAGGCGGTCATTAAAAACCTTGCGCGCCAGTTCGGCAGGCGCCGGCTTGGTGGCCAGAAGCTGGTTGGCATGGGACAACATGCCAATCAGCGGGTTGGAATGAAAAATCTTTTCCACTGCGGCGGTAAACGTTACCGCCATCAGCCACGCCAACGGAAGCAGCGTTACCCACATGTAACGTGCCCGGCCCATCTTCACGATGATGGTGGTGGCCACGCACAGTGCGACCGTAGCCAGAAGTTGATTGCAGATGCCAAACAGCGGCCACAAGGAATTAATTCCTCCCAGGGGGTCGTTCAGGCCCTGCCAAAGGAAATATCCCCACGCAGCCACTACCAGCGCGCTGGTCACCAGGATGCTGGGATAGGAACTGGTGCGCCCCATCGGGGCCCAGACGTGACCCAGCGCGTCCTGCACCATGAAGCGGGCCACGCGCGTGCCCGCGTCCAGTACGGTCAAGATGAAAAGCGCCTCGAACATGATGGCAAAGTGGTACCAGATGGCCATCACCGCGGTCCCGCCCAGGCTGTCAGAGAATATCTTTGCCATTCCCAGCGCAAATGCGGGGGCGCCTCCGGTGCGAAAGAACAGAGTTTTTTCACCAACGTGGCCGGCCAGATCGTCCATCTGCTGGGAGGTCACGGGAAAGCCCCACTGCGAAATGGTGGCCACAGCTTGAGCCTCCTGGAGTTTCGGGGCTTGCGATGTTTGCGCCACCATGCCGGCTCCGCTGTTCACGGCATAATATGTGCCCGGCTGAAGGGTGCAGGCGGCGATGATGGCCATGATTCCCACCAGAGACTCCGACAGCATGGCGCCGTAGCCCACCATGCGTGCCTGGGGTTCGCGGGCAATCATCTTGGGCGTCGTCCCGCTTGAAATGAGCGAATGAAAGCCACTGATGGCGCCACAGGCCACGGTGATAAACGCGAAGGGGAAAATACTTCCTGCAAATACGGGTCCGGTGCCGTCAATAAAGCGCGTGAGGGCGGGCATCTGCAAGGTAGGACGGATCAGAATAATGCCGATGACCAGGATGGCAATCGTCCCCAGCTTTACGAACGTGCTGAGGTAATCGCGAGGCGCCAGCAGCAGCCACACGGGGACGGCCGATGCGGCGAAGCCGTAGGCAATCAACAACACCGCCAGGGTGGTCCCGCTGAAGGTAAACATGCCGGCGAGAGTGGAGGAATGCGAAACCCACTGGCCGCCAAATACTGCCAGCATCACCAGCGCGAATCCCATGATGGATGCCTCCAGCACTTTTCCCGGACGCACGTAGCGCAGGTAAGTGCCCATGAGCAGCGCGATGGGAATGGTCATGCCAATGGTGAACGTTCCCCAGGGGCTCTGGCGCAAAGCATTCACGATGACCAGCGCCACCACGGCCAGCAGAATAACGAGAATGCTGATCACGGCGATGAAGGCCACGGTTCCGGCGACTTTGCTGATTTCATCGCGCGCCATCTGGCCCAATGATTTGCCGTCGCGACGGACGGAGAAAAGAAGAATGACGAAATCCTGTACGCATCCGCCAAAGACGGCGCCGGCCAGGATCCAGATGGTGCTGGGCAGGTAACCGAATTGTGCGGCCAGCACCGGACCAACCAAAGGGCCGGGGCCGGCGATGGCGGCAAAGTGGTGGCCGAAGACATACCACTTGTTGGTGCGAACGAAGTCACGGCCATTTTCCAGGCGCTCGGCGGGAGTTGCGCGCATGGCATCCAGCGCCAGAACTTTCGCGGCAATGAACTTGGAGTAGAACCGGTAGCCCAGGGCGTAAGTGCAGAGCGCGGCTACCACCAGCCACGTGGCATTAATACCTTTTTCGCCGCGATGGAACGCAATGGTGGCCAGCGCCAGCGCTCCGGCAGCAGCCACCCCCAACCAGATTAGGACTTTGATGATTCGCTTCATCGGATCTCCTCTTCAAGATTCAGCCAGGAACCGAGTTGGCTATTCTGCCTAAGCAGGCCACATTCTGCAACGCTCTGGTTGTGGAATCAAGAGGAGTACACCCCGGCAGCTCTGCACGCATCAAAGTCTACAGAGACATACATGCTAAAGGGCCTCGCAGCAATATTGGTCATTGGGAACCTCATGAGCGCAGCCGGCGGCGCGCAGACGAGCACCACAGGCGCAGATACGAGCACTCCGGACCACGAAATCCGAAGTGTAAAGATCACCCACGGGCCGGTGGTTGAGTTGATTACAGACTCCACAGCGCAGATTGCGTGGTCGACGAATGTGAATGCAGGCACGCTAGTGCATTACGGGACCGACCCGGAAAAGCTCGATCACACGGCGAGCATGCCCTGGGGCGGGCTTACGCACCGCGTGGTGCTGAAGCACCTGAACCCATCGACCACCTACTACTTCAAAGCTGAATCAACGCAGGGCCAGGATACCGGCACGCAAGCGCAGGCCCCACCATCATCATTCAAAACGGTGGCGCAAGGCGAGCCGCCCATGCGGCACATGGAGCCCCGGTAACCCAGCCAAAAAAGTCAAACCGCATGCCCTTTCAGGGAGTGAGATGAATACGAACGCTGCTTGATTCCTGGATGCTATGTGGGGATTCTTCCCCTCCGCTACGCTTCGGCCCAGAATGACAGGGAGAAGCTGCATGGTCACAATAAAACCAAAGTAGCCCACTACCTGCTTTTTCCTTTTTCCTTTCCTTGAAAACCTGCTCTCTTGTGGGGGATGATAGGGAGTGTGGTTCGAGCGTGTTCAAGTTCATGAGGATTTCTACTCCGCTTGTTGTTGTAGCAAATCAGGCAATCCTGGGAAGGGCAGAGACAAATGAAGATCGGCATTCTTACGGGTGGCGGCGATTGCCCCGGGCTCAACGCGGTGATTCGGGCAATCGTTCGCAAGGGGATCTTTCATTACAACGATGAATTTGTCGGCTTCCTGGAGGGCTGGCGGGGCGTGCTGGAAAGCATGGTGCGTCCACTTGATCTTGAAGCCGTGGCCGGAATTCTCCCTCGCGGAGGCACCATCCTGCGCTCGTCACGCACCAATCCTGGCAAGAAAGAGCATGGCCTGGAGCTCTGCATTGAAAATCTGAAAAAAAATGGCGTGGAGGCGATGATCGCCATCGGCGGAGACGATACCCAATCGATCTCACAAAAGCTTTTTGAGCGCGGAGTCAAAATGGTTGGCGTTCCCAAGACCATTGACAACGATCTGAGCGGAACTGATTTCTGTTTTGGTTTTGATACCGCGGTCAGCATCGCCACGGAAGCCATTGACCGCGTACACACCACGGCGGAGGCCCACAACCGCATCATTGTGGTGGAGGTCATGGGGCGCGACTCCGGCTGGATTGCGACTTACAGTGGCATCGCGGGAGGCGCTGACGTGATCTTGATTCCGGAGCTACCTTTCAACGTGGAAGATATAGCGGATACGCTGGTGCGTCGCCATAATCGCGGCCGCTATTTCAGCGTGATTGTGGTGGCGGAAGGCGTGAAGCTGGGCGACAGCGCGGCCCAGGCAGATACCGCCAAAAAAGATGAATTCGGACATGTGCGCCTGGGCGGGATTGGCAATGTGCTGGCCCAGGAAATTGAACACCGCACTGGATTCGAGACGCGAGCCGTGGTCCTGGGACACATCCAGCGGGGTGGCTCACCCACGGCCTTTGACCGCATGCTGGCCACACGCTACGGAGTCGGCGCCATCGATCTGGTACACCAGGGAAAATTCGGCGATATGGTTGTGCTGCGTGGAAACCATATCCAATGCATGCCGATTAGGGACGCTATCGCAAAAACCAGCACGGTCGGTCCTGAGTTGATCGACGTAGCCATGGGCCTCCAGGACCGGCGCGGCAACAAGAAGGGGGCGGCGTAGGTACAACGCGTTACTGACCAGCAGCTTTGGCGGCGACCGGACTGCCTTGCAACAATGCCAACCGCTGCTGCGCCAATACATAGTTTGAGTTCGGAGACTCCGATTGTGATTTTTCGACTCTGCTGTACATGCCCCGCGCGGCATCAGCTTCCCCATATTGCTCAGCGATGCTTGCCAGACCTAACCAAATCGCGGAATCCGGTTCTTCCATCTTAGCGTCATCCATCGCCTGCAACAGGAGATCCCGGGCTTCTTTGGTCTTGCCGGAAGCTGCATACAGGCAAGCCAAGGTATGCAAAATGTTAAAGTTTGAATTCTTGGTCAAGTCGCTGGCGCGATGAGCGGTATCGATGGCATCCTGGTCTACTGGGCCCGGAACGTAGAGAGCATCCCACGCGTAAGTATTCAGATCATTTGCGCTTGCATTGCCTTTATCAATCAAGGTTTTCATGAGCTCGCGCGACTTTGGATACTGGCCACGATAGCCGGCAAGTTCGGCCGCCGAACGTATGTAATCCGGCTCGTCTGAATGCTTCTTCCGTCGCTCCTCCAACAGTTTTTCCCAGTCTTCAAATTGCTTCAACCCCGCGTTTGCTCGGGCCGCGAATTGGAAGGCAATAAAAGAATCCGGCGCGGCTTTCATCAGCTCGCCGGCAATCTCCCGGAGTTCCAGCCAACGTTCTTGCGCACGGTACGCATAAGCCAAAACCAGATTGAGATCTGTGCGGACAACATCGTTCTTGGCCGTGTTCCGCGCCCCGATCAAAGCTGCCAGATTCTGGCCTTTAAGGCTCTTGGAGGGCAGCAGGATCAAACCTGCCAGCCTGGCAGCGGCCTCATCCCCCTGTTGTCCTTTAGTCCAGAAATGAGGAAAAGGTTGACCTGAAAGAGGATCATCGCCCTCATTGATGTGGATTTTGTCGCGCGCCCAGTCAAGCCATTTTCTCGCACCAGCCAGATCGCTTTTCTCGAGCCGAGCGAGCACCTCAAAGGCTAAGTTTTCAGGAACACTTTTCATGAAATTAGTAGAATCTACGATCCTATACTGCCCTTCTTCGCGGACAATGAAAGCGTCTTCAGATGCGCGTGGAGTCTGTATGGTAACTCGATAACCAAGCACATCGCTTCCTTCGGTGGTGTAATGGGCATTGGAGAGCGTGATGTCTGCGAAAGCTTCCGGCGGAATGCCGTTCTGTTCAGCAAGCAAACGCATGGCAAATGTCATTTTCTCCAACTCCTTGCTCTGAGCGTCAAATTCGGTGGCCTTCAAGACCGTTTGACTTGTCAGTCCTTTCAACTTCTCAACGTCGATCTTTCCGCTGAAAGTCAAAATCATGGCCTTTTGAAACGGGCTGATGGGACTGGAATCATCAATGTTGAATTCTTCGGAACGCTTGGTCTTTTTCAGCATGGCGGCATAGGATGCCATTTGACTTTCGTCATTCTGTCCGTGTGCCCCATTGGCCAGCAGGTCTGCTGCTTCAGAATATTTGCGGATGTGCAGCAGCAAATGACCTGCAGTTGTAAGCGCCTTGCTACGAGCTTGCTCTTCTGAAGTAATCTCCAGGGACTTCTTAACGGCCGCTTCGGATCCTTCAGTAGCAGCCAGAGTAGCCAGGATGAAGGCCTTCCGGAGATCACTGGCTGGGAGCCCCGAGACATATTCATTCAATTCCTTGAACTTTCCTAAATACCAAAGGTCGTATGGAATGAAATCCTCATAAGAACGGGCATAATCTTCATCGAGTTTTCTCAGCTCCTGGAATTCTGTGATGGCCTCTTCAAGGTGGGCTTTTTTGCTATATCTCACGCCATCAGCATCGTATTCAAGCAGGATGCCCAGGTTAGCCCTAATCGGTCTGTCTTTGGGATCGAGTTGCTTGGCTTTGCGATAGGCGGTCAGGGCGGCGTCATAATCAAAGCCCTTGGCGCGCAGACGACCAATCAAGTCATGCTCCAGAATCCAGCCTTGTTGGGCGAAGACTTGAGCATATTTAGGATCGAGTACAGCGGCTTCCTTGATTGCGACGCGGGCCTGTTCGCCCAAGCCGGCAGCCAGAAGCACGCGTGCGAGCCGGACCCGGTGCAACGCATATTTTGGATTGTCTGCAACCAATTGGCGGTCGATTGCCAGCGCTTCTCTTATTTTGCCAGCGCCAAGCAGTGAATATCCTGCCTGGTCAAATGAAATCATAATACCGTCTGCGCTACGAGCCTTTACAATTGCATCTCGCAACGTAATAGCTTCTTTCACCGTCAGGCGGCCCTTGCCACTGTCAAAATTCAATGCAGCTTCCACCACTGTTCCGTTCGGATTGGACCAATACTTTTGAGTGAACCGCGCTGTCCCGAGCATTTCCTCTTTATTGGCTGGAAGCGCACGAACTTTGAATCCAGCCGGAGCGGTGATCTGGTAGTGCCACTCCGTGGTGTAGGGGGTAATCACCCAGTCTATGGTGCGCGATTTGGATAGGGTTTCACTTGAATCCTCTGCTCTTTCCTCCTCTTTTGTGCGGAAGTACTTTGGCAAGTCGTCAAAAATGGAAGCGTACGGAATATAGACCTGGGCGTTGTCCATCTCCGTGAACCCTCGTTTTCCTTTTGCCGCAAAAGTCACGACGAATGGTTTCTCCAGATCAGTGGGGTCGGTCTTGTCCATCGAAGCCAGTGAATCTGCCAGATAGGCATCTCTTATATACTTTTCGCTGTTTCCCCTGACTTTTTTGGGATCGCCATCGTAATAGTCACGATAGTCGTCTTCCGTTGGGCCAGTCTGTTCATTTCTTTCCACAATTTTGGCAGGGCCGAAGTCGGCCAGCGTAAACTCTCGAGTTTCGACATGCCGGTTTTTTTCTGAGGTAAGCTCCGGAATCTTCGTAAGTGCTGTAGTCTTTTCGTCGGCAATCAGGGCCCAGCGACCATAGTCCATATCGGGCAGGTTGCCCACGCGCGAATACTGCGCTGTCGCGTCAATCCACAATTCGGGGCTGGAGGCTGTAGCCGGAACATAGACGATTGCATGATCAAAGTCGCCCATGCCGGGCACTTCAGGATTGACATCTGCTCCAGGACCAGCCGAGAGCAAAGCCAGGGTTGCTGGAATGCCGGTCGCCCGGAGCATCGCGACCAACAAGGTAGCTTTGTCTTTGCAGTCGCCGTATTTTCGCTTCAGGGTTTCACTGGGAAACTGGGGAATCAGGCTGGATTCACCGAACTCTACGCCGGTATAGCGAACATTCCGGTGCAGAGCGGACACAAGTTTACGGATTGTCTCTAGATTGGAATCCTTCTTAAGATCCAGCTTCGCCACCATGGACTGCACGTCGGCAAGCCGCACCTTTTCATTGAACTGATGGGCATAAGACGATGCCACTTGCTGCCAGGATGTGCCCGTAGTGAACTCCAGAACGGGGTAGAGCACCGCGTCTGGTGGCGCAAACGGCGGCCTCTCGGGGTAGGCCTCCATGGGCCCGTTCTCAATAACAATAGTCTCAACTCCGTTGGTTGTGGACTTGTTCACTACAGCATTCGGCAGCATATGCAGAACATAGCGCAGCGGCACCGAGTCGGGATGTGAAAGGACGAATCGAGTCTTGCTTACGGGAACGCCATGCCCAAGCACATACGCCCCGGACGTGCCTCCGGCAAAGAATACGGCCGTGTCTCGAGTAGTGACCTCCTCTTCGGCAATGGCCCCAGGCGCCAGGGCAGGCAAGGGACCTCCAAACGCCCGCTCATCGCTGTAAACGTCCGGCGAGTCCTCGTGGACGGGAACGTCGTTTAAAGTCTTGGGATCTAAAAGGTGCATCCCGCCGTCGCTGGTGATGACCCTTGCCCTGATCTCCGGCTTGGCCTGATACCACGGCTCCCAGTTTCCTTGTACTTCAGCCCATCCTTCCACCGCTTCCTGAGTCTCAATTCGATAGATCCAGCGGCGGCTTCTGGAGACCCTACCGGTCGAATCAATGACGATGTGATATTCGCTCAGGAGAATCGTGGCTTCGGAATCCTTGTCCGGCTTGATATCAGCCGCGGCACGGCGGAGGGCCTCTGGACCGGCGGAAAAGGGAGGACTATTCCAAACATCCTGCGCACACAGACCCACGGCCATGAAAACTAGCCCAAGAAAAACAAGAAATTTGCTAAAAAAGGAAAAATTACGGCCTGGACCCACAAGTATGTCCTCGTAAAAGAAGATTGGTTCCTAATGTTCTACTCTGGATAGTGTCCTAAAACAAGAATTTGTTAAAAACTCTATTCAGGCCATTACCTATGTCCACAATCATGACTGCTGACCAACATCCAGGCTCCATCAGCGCCTGCAATCTCCCGAGGTCTTGCGCATTCTAGTTTCAGATAAATAGGAGGCTTTCAGGCTGGGTGTAATTAAAAGTGCGAGTCAAGCCAGTACCCATGCTGTTTACTTAAGCGGTTTCCGGACCTTTTGAGTTAAACGATGGAACCGCAAGGTCCCTCCGTTTTACCCCCGCTGGCGCGTGGGTAAAGCCTCGGGATGACGAACCATGTTGGGGGGCCCTTCGCAAATAGTGACTCTCACTTTTAATTACACCCTTTCAGGCTTCTTTTCTGGACGACTTTACGCCATTTCCGCTAAAATCAACTGAAATTCCTGCTCCCACCACGGAGAAATAACCCAGATGGCATTAATCCAGTTCACTCGGAACAACCACGACCATTCCACCGATAAGGGCTTTCAGTTCGAATTCTTCTGCGACCGTTGCGGCAATGGCTTTATGAGCCAGTTCAAGACCTCCGCCACGGGCATGGCCGCCAGCGCTCTGCACGCTGCCGGCAGCTTCTTTGGGGGCGTCCTGGGCCGCGCAAGCGGCAGCAGCTATGAGATCGAA
>DATDGL010000039.1:0-34000 GCA_036522115.1 Candidatus Angelobacter sp. | reverse complement strand
CCCGACGGCCAAGCTCTGCATAGGAAAGTCGTCCATTGAGCTGAAGCTCATGGAGCAGTTTCCAGCCTATTTGATCCAGCAGTTTTTCACTTCTAAAGCTGGGGTCCATATTCCACCTAAAAAGATATACCTGAGCTGAATATCTGCCAGTCGCGGGCTGGGGGTTTCCGCTTGGCAGCTTTCTTTGTTAAAAGTGGCACAATTAAACCTCAATCCGGGCTCTAAAGCAAGGTTATGTATGTCCTTATGCCGAAAAAGTTTAAAGAACCATCGGTACGGCAAAAGCCGCATTTTCAACCCCGGCCCGTCACCCGGATTCCATTTCAGACCGTAAGTTATTGATAACGCGGGTACAACCAGAAACCAGCCTCAATGGGACCGGAATACAAATGATCTGCCCAGAGACCGAAGATGGTCGAGGGTACTTTAGTACTCAATTGCGAACGGGCGTTTTTGTTTTTAGAACAAAAACAAAATTTTCCTGAATTTTCAGCGGTTCCATTGCACAATCTGGCCCAGAAAAGAAAGAAAATGGGACCAGCGCAAGGCCGCGCCATGCACCGAAGAGGTTGTTGTGGCTTTTCCCAAGCAGGTTCTTCATACGATTAATAATCAACTCACCATCGTTATGGGGAGAGCAGCGCTCTTAGCTTCCGAAACAAACGATGCCGGAATGAAAAAGCGCTGTGAGGAGATTGAATCCGCAGCACAGAAAATCAGCTCTTTGTTGAACCGCATACCTGAAGGTGGCGAATAGGCTGCACCCACTTTGACTCCTCCCGGGCTTCCCGGTTCCATTCTGGTTCAGGTAAGCGGTAAGATTCGCCTGCTGTTGCTTGCAGCTTTTCCCAGTCAGGACTTGCACGCATCCGCAGCCGCCGTTTGCTCTCTCCAACCTTTTTGCAACAGAGGACACAGGTAGCCATTTCTGTTTTCGGAACATTACAAAAAAAATGTCTTCCACGCAGGCATATTCGGGGATACTCCGTTCCAGCCATTTTCAATAGTTTGTTCAGGTAAGCGGGACGATGGGCCGTATTCCGTGGATGCCCATCGCCGCAAGGGGCGCTTTACGCGTGGGGTAAAAATTTAATTTTCCTTTGAGGGTTTGCTGCTTTGGCCGCAAAAGCATTCATACATCCGCGTCAGCACGGATTATCCTGGCTTCTTCTGTTTTCTCTCCGATATATCGACAGTTGCAAGCAAAAATTCCCTCCAGTGAGGTCACAAAAAATGAAATTTCCCCTGGGTAAGATCCTTCTGGTTTTTCTCTTCGTGGTTCTGGCAGTCAATTTCCTGATTGCGCAGAAACCCTTGCAACCCGTCCAAGAGCCGGGGCAGGAAAGTCATCAAGTTCCTGACGGCGCTGGCGGCTCAATCCAAGTTGCTGGTCCAATCGGTGAAGCTGTGTCTACCGGCCACGGCATTAACTACAACGGTGGCCCGGTATTGAAAGGCAGCCCTGTTCCCATCTACGTGATCTGGTACGGCAATTGGAACGGCACAGGATCCAACACGCAGACGACGGTTGGCACAGTTGAGACGTGGCTGAAGACCGTAGGCAATACCCCCTACGAACACATTAATACTACCTATGGTGATAATACCGGTAACGTCAGCGGCAACCTCACTCTGGGCGGCGCGATCTTTGATACCGGCTCGCAAGGCACCAGGCTGAGCAACAACCGGCTCTCCAACATTGTCAACAGATCGTTCACCAACGGGCTGCCTAAGGATACCAACGGCGTGTATGTCGTCATCTCCGCGTCCAATATCAGTGAGCAGGGTTTCTGCAGCTCATTCTGCGGGTTCCACACGGCACAGACATTGAGCGGAACTAACATTAAGTGGGCATTCGTGGGCAACGTAGACCGTTGTCCCTCCGGCTGTGAAATTCAGACCACCGGCCCCAACAGCCCGGCCACGAATGTAGGCGGCGCGGATGGCATCATCAACGTGCTCACGCACGAAACAGAGGAAGCCATTACCGACCCCGACCTCAATGCCTGGTTTGATTCCAGTGGCCAGGAAGATGCCGATAAATGCAATTTCAACTTCGGCGCCACGTTAACCTGCACCACCGCTGTTGGTTGCACGCCCGCTGCTGTGACCGCTGGGGCAAAATTCAACCAGACCTTCGGTGGCCACGCTTACATGATGCAACAGGAATGGGAAAATGCCGGCACCGGATTCTGCGCTCAGCATCTGCCTTAACTGAAAGAGTGAGTCAGATCCATCTGTCAATTCTTGCCCGTCCGCTGCGGCGGACGGGTTTTTTCCGCATTAAAATCGCACCAGGAGAACCAGATGCCACACGGCGCTTTGAAGGGCTTATTTTCATTCATGGTTGCAACGGCTGTCCTGGCAGCGACACAGGAGCCTGTCTCGCCCAAGCTTACCCCAACCATCATCACTGCCACCAAACAGGTCATATTGTTCACGGGATTGGAAAGGCAGGTGCTCCAGGCCATCCAAAAGAAAGACAAGTCTGCCGTGGAGGCCATGACGACGGACGATTTTCAAATTGAAATGCCCGATGCCGATCCTCTCGCCGGCCCGGACTGGCTGGATTCAGTGGCGTCCAGGGACTTCACCCTGAAGTCATTTGTCCTTCGCCAGATGTCAGTGGCTGATCTTGGCGATGCCGCAGTGGTGAAATATGACCGCATCCAGCAGGCAACTTTCAAAGGTAAAAATGATAGTGGCGAGTTCTTCGTCATAGATCTGTGGAAGAAGAGCGGTGATTCCTGGAGGCTGGCCAACCGTTATGTGGCCAGGATCGCCCAGGTACCTGCCTCTCAGAAAATTCAACCCAAACCCACGGGCAAAGAGTAGTTTGCCCCGCTGGAATCACTGAAAATCCGGGTCCTCGTCTATATGCTCAACTTTTCTTGCCAAAGTGAATGTAAGCGGCTTTCCGCAGTCATGGCAGGCAGGTAGCGTGGTCCCTTTGCGTATGAAGACTTCCTTCTCCACCGCGCGAGAGTCGTGTTGAAGTCTGTACAGCCCGGAATGCTGGGTGGTCTCTCCGCTTCTGAGGACCTGCTCGGCAAGTCTCAAGCTGGATTTCTTCTTCGCGATCTGTTTCGGGTTGCCTGACAACCAAGACCTCCTTGAAAGCTAGTTTTCCTCAACGTCCCTGTTCATAGAGCAAGTTCAGGGCCATCGCATGTGTTTGAGAACACTGGCCTGCTGGCGGCCCAATCAGCAGGCGCTCACATTTTTTCCAGTCGTACTGGCTGCTTTTGGCGACCGGCGGCTTGGGTTGGCTGCAAGATGGAAAATTTTCATGCAAAATGCTTTTTGGCGATGTGATTACCGCCGCGATAACCCACCAGCCCAGAATGGCAAAATGTTCATACTGGAATTCTGGAAAACAAGTTGCGCAACCAGTGGGCGGTATGACATGATCTGGACGCAAATCCCCCCAGCCAGGATTCGAAAAACCAAACTGGAGAAGCAGGCACATTGACCTTCGAGTCATAGTTATGTCTCGCCTCTGATGTGCCGATAAAGAAGGTTTATGGACGGAAAGTCTTCGAATCAGCCCTATGGGGTACGTGTGTCCCCGTCCATTCAGGCCACAGGGGGCGCCTTAGACTGCATGGGAATCGACAAAGCGGCACAACCTCCTGAAGGATTGTTATCACGGCAGTTGGGTCCCCGGAATTCGAGGTTGCTTTGGTTAATTTAGAAAACCTGCTCAGAATTGTAATTTGGTTAACCCTCAGCGTTTTGGCCATTGACCTCGTCCTTGTGCTGTTCATTCTCCGCCGCCGTTTCAGCCGATGGCTTTATTTCAATAAGAAGGACCTGGCGGTAAAGCGCTTCAGGGAGCCGATTCACGATTTCCTGGCAGGCAGGGTCGCGGTTGAGGACTTGGTCTCGACTCTGCGGACCGCGCGCCGCAAGGCCGAGCGCGATGCCGTCCGCGACCTTCTGCTTGAGAGTTTGGCCGGCAACAACCGCAAGGCGGTTACGGATGCTCTTTTTCGGCTGGGCTTCGTGGATGGCTGGGCCAGCGAAGCCTATGGAGGGCGCCGGGCCAGGCAATTGGTCCACCACATTGTCACCGGCGACAAACTGCCGTTGAGGCAAAAACGGAGATTCAGGCGAGTTCGCCGCCTGCGTTTGTTTTGCGTAAAGCGCGCGCGGGCCGTGGCCCAACTGGGCCACCTGGATGCCGATTTCGCCCAGGTATTTATGCGCGAGTCGCTGGCCGATCCATCTCCTTTTGTAGGCCGCGCCAATGTTAGCGCCATGGGCCGCAATGAGGAGTTGTATGAGGTCCCCATCTTGTTGGAATTGCTGCGGCAGACGGCGGACGGAGCCAATGAGCTGCCCGTTCACTCGGTGAAGACGGCGCTGGTCCGGCACCCGATTACCGAACTTGATCAGTTTGTTCCCTTTTTGAACGATCCGAATCCGAGTTTCCGCTTCCTGCTGGTGGACAGCATTCGCGAGATCTGCAATGCCGCTACTTTCACCCTGGGCCCGCGTAATTTTCCCGAGCAACTTTATCAATGGTTCCTGGAGCAGGCCACACAGGATGAATCCATTGACGTCCGCGCCCGAAGCGCCCGGGTGATCCGGTATTTTCACGATGGCGCAGCCATGCGCGCGTTGCGTGCGCTTCTGCTGGACAAAAATGAATTTGTACGCCTGCATACCATACGCGCCTGCGCTGACCCCTATTATTCGGAACTGATCAGTGACATCGGCCGCCGCATTACCGACGCCCGCTGGCGGGTCCGGGAGGCTGCGGTCAAGACTCTGGCCACCTTCGGCCCGGCGGGCCGGCAGCAGCTTGAGAATTTATTTCTGGCCACCACCGACCAATATGCCAGCGAACAGATCATTGAAGAGATGCAGCGGGCCGGGATCATCGTCGAGATGCTTCCCGCGCTGGGTTCGCAAAACGGAGATTTCGCACGCGCAACAGCCGTTTGCACCAAGATGGTGCGCATGGGTAAGACCTCTTTGTTGACCGACCTTCTGGGTCATGAGACCCGCATGGCCCGCTGGGGCAGCGTTACACCTTCGGCTGAGCCGATCAGCATCTCCGCGGAAAAGGCCAGAGCGCAATTGCTGGAAATATTGCTGGTCTCGCCCACGCCGGAACTCATGGAAGCCTTGCGCTTGCTGGCCAGCCGGGAGGATGGGCCGCTGCGCAAGAAGGCACAAAGCGTTTTGCAGTCGGACGCCGCACAAGCGGTTCCGGCCACTCGGAGGGCCACTCGTGCATGATTTCATGGTCCGCCTGGTCTACTACTCTGACATCGTTTTTCTGGTCTACTTTGTGGCCGCCAATTTCGGCTACACCGTGCTCATGGGACTGTCCCTTTACTCGGTCTCTCTACATGCCAAATATGCGGCCCGCAAACCTTATAACGACCTGGCCGATTCGCCGGTTACACCGCCCGTCGCCATCGTGATCGCCGCCTACAACGAAGAAGCCAACATCGTGCAGACCGTGCTCTCCCTGTTGCGTTTGAACTACCAGGAGAAAGAGCTGGTGGTGGTGGACGATGGCTCGACCGACAGCACGCTGGAGCGCCTGGTCCGGCGTTTTCATTTGAGGCGCATGGACCTCATCTTCCGCGAGCGCCTGAACAGCGGCCACCCTCTGGCCTTCTACCATAACCCCAGCTTTCCCGAGTTGATCGTGATCGCCATGCCTCATAGCGGCAAATCCAACGCTTTGAACGCCGGCATCAACATGGCCCGCAGTCCTTACTTCTGCACCGTAGACGCGGATTGCATTATCGAACGCGACGCGCTGTTGCGGCTGATGGCCCCTGTGTTGCAGTCCAAGGAGAACGTGGTGGTCAGCGGCGGCATCGTGCGCATTGCCAATGGCTGCCTGCTCCGCAATGGACGCCTGGCCAGGATGGGATTGCCATCAAGCTGGCTGGAGTTATGTCAGATTGTGGAATACATACGGACCTTCATGTTCGGACGCCCCGGATGGAACATGCTGAATGCCAACTTCATCACCTCCGGCGCGTTCTGCGTCCTGCACAAGGAGTCGGTCATCGGGGCAGGAGGCTTCAGCGACGATACCGTAACCGAAGACATTGACATCATCGCCGCCATACGCCGTCACTTGACTGAAGAAGGAATCAAATTCCGTATCCTTTTCACTTCCGATCCCATCTGCTGGACGGAGGCGCCTCGCACCTTGCGCATGCTTGCGCGGCAGCGCCGCCGCTGGCAACTCGGCATGACCCAGACGCTCGCCGGAAATCGAGATATGATCTTCAACCCCAGGTATGGGGCAACCGGCCTGCTGAGCATGCCTTTTCATCTCTTCATTGAGGTTTTCGGATGCGTGGTGGAGGCTTTCGGCACCCTGGTGCTCATCCCCATCAGCTTGATTCTTCTGGGCACGCCCCTCAAGATCTTCCTCCTGTTCCTTTTGCTGGCGATTGCCTATGGAACCTTGCTCTCCATGGGTTCTGTGGTGCTGGAAGAAATTACTCTGCGCCGCTATCCGCGCCTGAAGCATGTCATGATCCTGATGGCATTTGCTGTAATTGAAAATATCGGATACCGCCAGGTGGTAACGTTTTACCGGGCTTACGGGGTATTGCAGTCGTTCAAGCTGCGTCGCCAGCATCGCTGGGAGCACGTCCACCATGAAGGGCTGGCGGACGACGCCGGGGGCGGATTGATGGCGTAAACAGCCTGCAAGAAATTCTGGAGGTTTAGCTGCAATATCGTTCCATGAGATTAAGGATAAGACGGACGCCATCCCGAAGGCCTGTTCGCGCACGCCAGCGAGAGTAGATCGGAGGGACCTTGAGTTCAGCCATTATTGGAGTTTCGCTGTGAGAAAAGTAGTGGATCGAAAATCTGCCGTCTGCGCAATCCTCCTGGCCCTGCTCTGGCTCACCTGTGCTCCGGCGGTGGCGCAGGAAACCGGCGACGATCCGGTGGCCCATGCGAGGCAGCTCGCTTACAGCGGCAAGGAGCATCGCGACGAGGCGCTCGCTATTCTCAAGAAGCATCTGGAAAACGAAGCGGATGACACCGATGCACGGGTCTTTTATGGAATTGTGCTCTCCTGGCAGGGCCGCTACGATGAAGCCCGCGAGCAGCTCAAGCAGGTGCTGGCCAATAACCCGACTCACGCCGATGCTTTGCCCGCGCTGATCAATGTGGAGTTTTGGTCGGGACATCCGGAGAATGCCGAACAACTTGCGCGGGAGGCCCTGGCCGGCAAGCCCGACGATGTTCCCCTGCTGCTCCTCCAGGCGCGGGCGCTGCGCAAAATGAATCGCGAACGCGAGGCCCGTGCTGTCCTGGACCACGTGCTGATCCTGGATGGCAAGAACCAGAATGCCCGGCAAATGCGCCGGGAGATCACCACCAGCACCTTGACCCGGGAATTCCTCATCAGCCACACCTATGATTGGTTCAGTGATGGCCGCAGCGGACAGCATGAAACCACTGTCAGCTTGAAGGAATCCACACCCTACGGTTCCCTGATCGGCAGGATCAACCGCGCGGACCGTTTTTCCACCACCGATTACCAGGGTGAACTGGATTTTTATCCGCACTTCCGCTCCGGAACGTATGGCTATTTCAATGTGGGATATGCGCCGCGTGGCGCCCTGTATCCCTCCTACCGAGTTGGCGCCGATCTCTATCAATCAATAGGGCACGGGCTGGAAATCTCTGGAGGCTATCGTCGCCTGGAGTTCACGTCCGGAGTAGATATCTACACCTTTTCCCTGGCAAAGTATTTCCACAATTGGCTGTTTACCGGCAGAGGGTTTGTCGTGCCCGGCGATCCCGGGACCTCCGGCACAGCACTCTTTTCTGCCCGGTATTTTCTCGGGTCGGAAGGGCTGCACGACTACCTGGAATTTCGTTATAGCCACGGCGCCTCCCCGGCACTGGCGCAAACTACCCAGGACATCGAAGTGCTGGCCGATTCCCGCTATGGCCTGGTTCTGGACAAGGCCCTGGGCGCCAGGTGGGTTGGTACAGTGAGCGGGAACATAGGCGAGTCACAAAGGCTTGGCCTCTCCCATCTTTTGCAATACGAGGTGCAAGTAGGCCTTTACTTCAGGTTCTAGCTGGATCTGCCTCCCTTGAAACCCGAACCAAATCCTCGTAATGGCTCGCACAACGACCGGCGCACCACTCTTCTGGCCATCGGACTGCCACTGCTGGTCGCTCTGTTTTACCTGGGGGTCGTGTTCGAGCCGTGGGCCCGTTCGGCATCACTGCCCAAGAGGCTCACGCCGGAAGAATCCGCCGCCATGTGGAATGATTGCAAATCCCTTTTCCAGCAAGGCAAGTATCAGGATGCCCTGGCAGACGCCCTCAAGTTGCATGAAACTTATCCCGGCAATCATATCTACATAGAAATGGCGGCGGACATTTACGACCACCTGGGGCGTTATGCGGACGAGGCGGAATATTGGGAGCAATACTTCGATCGCGCGCCCAATCCTGTCACCGCTTGTCCGCAGATCGGCCAGGCGTATTGGAAGCAGGGCAAGGAAAAGGAGGCGATCTCAGCCTTTGAGCGATGCCTGGCTCGAGACCCGGAAAATTCCGACTCCATTTTTTTTCTGGCCCATGCCCTCGAGCTTTCAGGACAAACCGCTCGCGCCGGAGAACTGTATCAGCGCGGCCTCAAGATCTCACCCGACTACACCGATTTGCAACTCGGGCTGGCGCGCATCTGCCTGCGTCAGGCCAAGCTGCCCCAGGCCAAAGATCTGGCCCTGCGGGCCCTGCGCAAATCTCCTGAGAATGTGGATGCCTTGCTGGTGGCAGGATTGGTTTATTCCCGGGAAGATAACCTGCCCAAGGCCAAACAATACCTGAAACAGGGCGTGAAACTTTCTGATGGATACCTGGATTTCCATTTTGCCCTGGCCAGAATTGCTGAAAAGGAAAACAATTTTGCGGAAGCCATTCGCCACTACGATCGAATCCTGAAAGACCAACCGGACAACCAGACAGCGCTCTCCAGGCGCCAGGCGCTGGCGGGGAAACCATAATGCTTCAGCGCATCGGCCTGGTCGCGGCACGGCTGCTCGTAGCCGCATTTGTCATTTTGACTGCGGGATATTGCCTGCTGGCTTACATCCCCTTTACCTATCATCAGGTTCATCTGGGCGCATTGCTGCCCTGGCTCTCCGCGTTTGCCCGCTTCCATCCCTATTTTTATTGGCCGGCCTTTATGGCTGCCGTCGTGACGCTTCCCAGCCTGCGTAATTCGCGCACCCGCGTGCTCTCGGTTCTTTTTGTCGCGGTGTACGCTGCCATCGGCGCGTGGCTGCTCTTCCGTCCATTGCTGGCGCGCCTGGAGAACGACGCACAGAGCCTGCTGTGGTGCGTCCTGGCCCTGACGCCGCTGTTGTGGCTGGCCCTGATCGATTGGCTCGCGCAAGCGAGTCAACTGAAATGGGCGGCGCCGCAGAACGATACCCGCCGTTTGTTCAAGGCTTGCATGCTCAGCGCGATTTTTGCCTGGCTGCTATCTGTGATCATCGACGTGACCCGCTATGTCATCCTCAGAAACGTGGGATTCACAGGCAGGCAGTGGGCCATGCTGCTTTCCTGGAGCCTGGTATGCCACCTCGTGGTGTTCATGGCCATCTTCCTGATAGCGAACTTCACTGGAGCCATTGCAGGAATCATTTCCCAAAAGCCCTCGCTCCATGTTTTTTTCTATGCGGCCATGGCCGTGGTGTTCCTGGCGGTGGCGCTTAAAGTTGTGGTCTTTGCGCCGCTTTCTTTTTTTGGGGAACTGGCTACCTTGACGGCATTGGCAGCCTCCCTGGCCCTGGTTTGTTTCTTATTGGGAATGAGCGCCAGGCTGTATCGTCAGCAGGAAGGCCCTTTGGAAAGTCCACTGGCCCTCTTGCTGATGCCGGCCCGGTTCCTGGGTTCCCTGTCGCGAGTAGCGCAGACTATCATCTTGCTGGCCGGCTCCGCTTTAGGCGCGTATCTTCTGGCCCGCGCCAGCACCATGGATTGGGAATACCTGTTCCAGAAGCTGCTGGTCCTGGCGATTTGGGCCGGCCTGTTCGCGTTTTTCCATATAGCCTATCCATCGCGGCGCAAGGGCAGCGGCGACATCATGATGATCGCCGCCGCGCTTATTGTCTGCCTCTACATCGGATTCATTGCCCTCCGTCCGCGCTTGGCCGGCGCAGCTTCAGACGCAGTCGCATCCCTGAATGAGGTCGAAGACGAATATGGCAACTACGACGTGAGCTTTCGCCTGGCGCGAGGCATTCTTTCCCCGCCCCTGGCGGCTGCGGCAGATGACTCGCTCTACCCGTTTCTGGTCAGCAACACCAATATTCCGCGCTCCGTGCGCACTGATCCCGTGGAGATCAATCTTGCCGGAAAGCTCAACGCCACTGCCGGCCCCAAGCCAAATATTTTCATGGTGGTGATTGACAGTCTTCGTCGCGACTATCTCTCGCCCTACAATTCTTCCGTCAGCTTCACGCCGGGAATCGATGCCTTTGCCCGCGAGAGCACCGTGGTGCAGAATGCCTTCACCCGCTACACCGGGACCGGGCTCTCCGAACCCTCCATCTGGACGGGCGCGTTGTCGCTGCACAAGCAGTACATCACTCCGTTTTACCCGATGAACTCATTGCAAAAGCTGCTGGAGTTTGAGCAATACCAGCAGTTCATCACCAAGGACGAGATCCTGAGCATTATCCTGGGGCCAACAAAGTTGCTTACAGAGCTGGATGCTGGACGGCCAACCATGAGCTGTGAGCTGTGCCGTTCGCTGAATGAACTGCAGACCAGAATCACAGAATCCAGGACTGCCGGCCATCCGATTTTTGCGTACACGCAGCCGCAGAACATTCACATTTCAGTCATCAATCGCGAAGGCCGCTCGGTCCCGCCGGGCGAGAGTTATCCCGGATTCGATGCTCCCTACGCTTCGCGCATCAAGGCCATGGACAAATGTTTCGGCGACTTCATCAACTTTCTGAAGAGCAGCGGGCTGTATGACAACAGCATCGTGATTCTCACGGCGGACCATGGAGACTCGCTGGGAGAACATGGCCTTTGGGGCCATGCTTACAATGTGGTGCCCGAGGTTGTTCGCGTGCCGCTGATCGTCCATCTGCCCGCGTCCATGCAGTCGTTTTCCCTGAACCAACACGCTAAAGAAGACCAGGAAACCCAGGCCGCTCCTGCCTTCCTGACCGACATTACTCCCAGCCTGTATTACCTGCTGGGGCATCGCCCCATTGAGCAGAACAATATTTTTGGGCGGCCGCTCTTCACCGCAATTCCGGATGAGGCCCGGCGATATCTGCGAAGCTCTTACCTGGTTGCCTCCAGCTATGGCCCGGTTTACGGGCTGCTGGAAAATTCCGGGCATTCTCTCTATGTGGCGGATGCGGTCGAATACACAGACCATCTCTACCAATGGAAGGATGATGGATCGCCCGGCAGCGGTGTGATTACGCCGGAAATCCGCGCCGACCGCCAACAGAAGATCCGCGACGCCGTGAATGAGGTGAATGGCTTCTACGGGTTCAAGTAAATAATTCTTTACAATTGCAATCGCCGTCGATACTTCCGCATGTGCCTGTCTTCACTGTTAGAATGAGGGCCTCTGTCATCCACGCTGGAACTTAGTGCCGTACCTTCTTGTTCTGGGTCGAGGCAAAACTTAGCCACAATTTGGGGTTCTAATAATCCGGGACCAGGCAAACGGAGGAAATTTGCGGCGCAACATTCAAAAAGTAATGGGCTGCGGCCTACTCACCTTGATTTTTGTTGCCTGCGTCCGCGCCGAGGCGCCCAGCGTAGATTCCATTCTGGACCAGAGTTACCGCGAGATGTACAACCTCCAGTTCGATGACGCCATGCGCTCCGCCGATGAGGCAAAAAAGATCGACAAGACCGACCCCTTGCCGTGGGTGGCCCAGGCAACGGCGGTGTTGTTCCGCGAGTTTGACCGTTTCCACATCCTGCGCAGCGATATCTTCATTTCCGATGAGGCGTTTTCATCACGGCCTGCATATACGTGGGACACGGAGAGAAAGAAACAATTCGAAGATGCGCTGGCCAGCGCGGAAAAAATCTCGCGCGACCGGCTGGCCCGTGACAAGAATGATGTGAAAGCCCTGTTTGCCATGACCCTGGTGAATGGCCTGCGCGCCAACGACGCCGCTCTCATGGCCAAGCACAATATGGCGTCGCTTTCCTTTACCAAGACAGCCACGGGTTTTGCCGAAAAACTGCTGGCCCTCTCTCCCAATTACTACGACGCGTACACGGCCACCGGGATGGGCCAATATCTGATCGGGAGCAAGCCGGCCCCAGTGCGCTGGATTCTGCGCATTGGCGGCTTCAAAGGCGACCAGGCGGAAGGCCTGAAGGAACTCACCATGGCCGCGGACAAAGGCAGATATCTCGCGCCCTTCGCCCGCATTCTCCTGGCCTTTGACGATCTGCGCCATCAAAACCGCAGTGAAGCCCGCAAGAAATTCGTCTGGCTGCACGATCAGTTCCCCAAGAATCCGTTGTTCTCCCAGGAAATGGCCAAGTGCGACCGCCCCTCACCTCCCAGCGGTCAATGATGAGGGGAAGGGAATGGACGCCGCCCCGGCGATGGTCCCCTCAGGCGTGGTCTGCACAAACGCCACGGCGCGCAGGTCATTCAGCTTCCATTCCTTGTCCGGCGTGATGGGAAAATCCATCTGAAAGCTGCCGTTGCTGATCTGCCCCAACAGGCGAAAATCACGGACCACGGCCGAGTGGTGCAGGACGTGCCCATTATTTTCTCCGGCGGCCACGTTCGTGCTGAGATTGTCTTCCGTAATCGCCAGACGAACATCGGCCCGCATCGGCTTGTCTGAGGCGATCACCACCACCGCCACACGCAGCTTTCCGGGTGCAACCCAGCTCAACTTCACGTCGGTTTCCTGCAGCCGGGTCGCTGCCTGGGTGATAGCGCTCTCGGCGCGGCCGGAGTCATTGCCCACAAATTCAGTGTGGCCGTCCACCACCATTTGCGGAGTATACGGCCCATCCAGGCGGAATTTGGCAGTGTACTTTTCCTGGCGCTCGGTATACGCATGAGAGGAGAAGCGATCGCGCCAGCCCTGGTCGTCCCAATAATCAACATGAAATCCCAGCGGGATGACCTCGGCTCCGTTGGAGGAAGGTTCGTGTTCCAATCGCGTCAACAGTGCATCCGCAGGCGGGCAGCTCGAACACCCTTCAGAGGTGAACAGTTCCACCACCACGGCCTTCCGTCTGGCCGCCGCCGGCGCCCGGAAGGCCATCGCTCCAAGCAACGCGGCTACGGCAAAGAGCAAAAGCCCCTGTACCCATCCAGCGCGGTTTTTCAATTCCGGTATTCCCATCCGCTTACTGATCGTGCCACTGCCTGACTCGAGTTCCTCGTGTTGGACGGACTTCACACCTATCGCGGACACCGCTGAGCTTTCCATGTCACCAGTGCAGCCTTTTGAGGCCTGGCACAGCATCGAAATGCCGGTCGCGGCTCACGACCGGAAGAGAGTGCTGGCGGCACAGCGCTGCAATCCAGACGTCATTCGATGGAATCGGTGTTCCGGCCTTTTTTAGCTCCATACGAACGGCAGCGTAGGAGATCGTCGTTTGTTCATCAATATCGAGGATACGGAATTTAGGCAGGTATTCGGAGAGCCACCGCTCGTACCGGTTGCGGTCGCGGGACTGCGAAATTCCATACCGGTATTCTCCCAGGACGATAACAGGGATAGCGACCTGTGCTGCTTTGCGAAGGACTGGTTCGAGGTCTGGGTCTCCCTCGGCCACGGCAGAAAGTCCGTTTGTGTCCAAAATCACAACCGGTCCTCGGCTTCGACTTGTTCGAATTCTTCTTCAATGGTGCGGTTGATCTTCGCTGTTTCCCCGCGCAGATGCCGCAGCTTCCCGAAAGCAGCCATCCAGGGCTTATGGTTGCCATGATCAGCCCGGAGCTTGTCCGCCAGGGCCTCCGAGATGAGCGCCCGGAGCGGGATCCCGCGTTCCGCAGCGACGGATTTGGCGCGGCGAAAAATGGCATCGGGAATCTCGAGAGTCGTTTTCATTACTTTGATGCTCCCATATTTATGGCTTCCAGTCAAACCCTTGTTTTCCCTGGGTGGTTTTCGACCCTGAACGGTATTGGGTTATATCCATCAGAAGCTCCCAGACGTTTGAGCGCAGTTGGTCTGTGTGTTGGTTTTGCTGTTGGTTTTGTGGCGGGTTCCTCAATGTTTATAGGGGTTGTAGCAGGGTAGCAGCCTTCTCGATTTCCTTCCGCAGATACATCATCTGGCCCAGGTGATGGTCGATATGGGCGGCGCAGCGCAGAAAGGCGGTGAAGCGGTCTCCCGCGTCTTCCATTCCCTTGGCGGCATAAGCTGCGCTCCAGTCCGTACTGGATTGTCTGGCGATGGTGTCCTGCACCATGACCATGGTATCGGCAAAAGCCTGTAGCAGGCCCTCCTTCGACCTTCGGTCCTGAGAGGTAAATTCCAGGTCGCGGTTGCGGATGTATCCGGTATTGGCGATCTGCGCGCCAATGTAGAAGTTCAGGTTGCCGGTGAGATGGAGCAGAAGGTGTCCTATGCTGTTGCCGTAGGGATAAGGACGGGCCCAGATCTGGTCATCGGACAGAGGCGCAAGCAGCGTGTTGAGTTTCTCCGCGCGCGACTGGTAGTACCTGCTGAAGTTCAGCCCGATATTGAACCCAAGGTCAGGCATTTCCGGACGATTCTAGCACCGACAGCAAAGCCCCTTTCACCGCAGAGGAGGAAAGACGGGGAAATAGCCACAAAACCAAAAGGCAACAACAAACCCTTTTTCACCACAGAGGACGCAGAGAGCGCAGAGGAAAGGCGAATGAAAGAACCAGAGGCCCCAGTGAAACTCGTCAGAATCTTGCTTTTCGCGCGGATCTTCATTTATTGTGCGCCTTCTTTAGTTTTAGCGTTCCTCCGTGTCCTCCATCTTCTCTCCGTGCCCTCTGGGGTGATCTTTTGATTTTGGTTGTGGCTCCGCTCCTCTGCGTTGAAGGTCTTATTTCTTCTGAAGCTGCCGGTTGAAGAAATCTGCTGCGGCCTGATAGCCGCGGACCCAGGTCTTCCACAAAAGAAAATCGTGGATCTCATCGGGAAAGATGATCTCCTCAAATTCAACGTGCTGTTCCTTCAGTCGCTGGGCCAGGTCCGTGGTCTGCTGGAAGGGAACGTTACGATCGTCGTCACCGTGCATCAGCAGCACGGGAGATTTCCACTGGGAGACGGTGGCGATAGGAGAGGAATCGTAGGCCAGCTTGAGCGCTTCCTGGTAGTCGGGCGCGTCCTGGGCGCCGTCCGCATTCCGCAGGAAGGCTGACCAATCGTGTACTCCGTGAAAGTCGACTCCGGCGGCGAAGATATCGGAGTTGCGCGAGAGGGCCAGCGCGGTCAGCAGTCCGCCGTAAGAGCCTCCCCAGATGCCGATGCGCTTAGGATCAACTGAGGACAATCCCTGTAGATATTTGGCGCCGGCAAGCACATCCTTATACTCGGCCGAGCCACGCCGCGCAGTATTCGGCGCTTCACGGAAGGCCCGACCATACATGATGCCCAGGCGGTAATTGACGGACAGCACCACATAGCCAAGGCTGGCGAGGTACTGATTCTCCGCATAGGAGTTGTGGTAGTAGTACATGTAATGGAAGCCCAGAAGCATCTGCCGGGCAGGGCCGCCATGGACAAAGATGAGCGCCGGCGCGGGACCGGGTTGGGCCTGGTTGCGCGGAACAAAAAGCTGCCCGTGGATCTCCAGGCCATCGTCGCTCTTGAAGGTGACCGGCTGCGGCTCTACCAGTTGTGCTGAAGGAAAGTCTTTGGGCAGCACATTGGCGCCGATCATCTCCCGGCCTTTTTCCGTGATGTAGTAAGGCATGGCCGGCGAAGTGGCGCTTGATCCCAGGCAGACCATGGTTTTGCCATCGGCCAGCATCACTGGATTCCATTCAATGGTGTTGCCTGTGAGGAGCGGCTTTGGCATTTGGCGATGAACTTCAGGTGGTTCCGGGGACGTTCCCCAAACGTTGCCCCGCCAGATATGGCGGCGGTCAACGTCGCCCTGGTTGGAGGTGAACAGGACAGTGGTCCTATCGCGGCTCAGGATCACCTCTTCGACATCGTGATCGCCGGGTGTAAGCGGAGAGATACCTCCGCCGTTGACGGATATCGAATAAAGATGACTACGGCCTTCGTGCTCAGAAGCAAAAACGATGCGCGAACCGGCAAACCTGAGCGATTCCCGGGCAAAGTGGGGCAAGGAGCCGGCCATTTCCTGATTGCTGTGCCAGAGCTGGCGCGCCTGTCCGGTGGCGGCATTCGCAATCCATATCGCCCAGGGACGCGGACGCACCGGAATCAGCGGCAGATGGTTTTCCGCCCCGGCAACCCGAAGAAAGGCGATTTGTGTTCCGTCCGGCGACCATAGCGGATTAAAGTCCCGGTCGGCACTGGGAGCAATATAGCGGACGCGCTCCGGCGAAAAATCGTAGATGGCGATGAGGCTGTGATTTCCGCGATCGGAGACGAAGACCAGGTGCCTGCCGTCCGGCGACCATTGCGGCTGTACCTCGTCACCACGAAGCTCGGTGAGCTGCCGGGCGGGCTTGTCCCCGGCCACCGGCGCCAGCCACAAATGATGCTTAGCGGACCACACCGCCCACTGGCCGTCGGGAGAAACCTGGATGTCTGCACAATCTTCGTGCTCACAGCCCATATCGCCCAGCAGCCGCGTCTTGCCGCTCTCGACATCCGCCGCCCAGACCTGTTGCCGGGGTTCTTTGAGCTCGCTGGTGGGATTGGCCACATGGCCGTCGCGGCTGATTTCTGAGCCACGGGCATACACGGCTGTCCCGCCATCCGGGGTGAGGCCCAAGCTGAGAATCTGCTGGCCATCATCCCCGTGATAATGGGTCACCTGGCGGGCCTCGAATTTGGGAGCATCAGCAACCCAGATATTGCGCTCACCCCGAAGATCGAATACCCAGGCAATACGGTTCACGTTGGCGGCGGCCGTCAGCCCTGTGGGAAAGGGGGAACCCATGACCTGTTCGAGCGTAAAACTCTGGGTTTGAGCGGGCGACAGACAGGGACATAAAAAACCGAACAGCAGGAGCAACCTGAGAGTTTTCATATAAGCGCACAATAATAAACCACTGGTGGCACGGCGGCTTTGGCCCTCTTGACGACGGACGCCCCAGTCCCAAAACTACCAGCTTAAAGTTAGCCAAATTCCCAAATTCGTTCAGGGTTCCTTTGGTATTACAGCGAAAGCCCTGTTTTCGATTTGCGCCTGATGGGGTAAATTAGTACCGCAGTTTTTGTGATAATTAAAACATTTTAATCTCTTGGAGGCGTTGCTATGTTCTGCAGCCGAGTATCCGGCAAATGTTTCCTGGCATTGTCTGTGTTGTGTTTTTCCACCTTGGTCGCAATCCCAGCCGCTTTTGGCCAGGCTGCGGAGCCCAATGAGAAGCCGCAGGAGCATTCCGGGCATGGGCATGCGATGCCGATGGATATGAACCTTCCCAGCGGGGTCACGGACAAGTGTGAGCCCCAGTTCACGTATGACAATGGACCTCATGGCCCCAGTCAGTGGCCGGGCGTCTGTAGCACCGGTCGCGCGCAATCGCCCATCGATATCACCAAAACGGACAAAATCTCGATCCCGCCCCTCGGGCCCCTGCAATTCGGCTATCAGCCCACCGACCTGGATATGGTGAACGACTGTAACCATTATCGGATTAAGGTCAGGTTTCCCAAGAACAGATGGTTCAAATATAACCGGAAGCCCTATCGCTTAAGCGAAATCGAATTTCATGAACCGGCAGAAACCGCTGTCAACGGCAAGCGGGCGCCGATGTCTCTGCAACTTGTCCATCTGTCACCCGAAGCCACTCTCTACATCATCGAAGTTCCGGTGGTGGTCGGGAAAGAGAACCCGGTGATCAAGACCCTGTGGGAGCATATCCCGGAAAAAGGCAAAGAGAACAAAGTGGATGGTGTCAAAATCAACCCCATGGACCTGCTGCCCGCAGATCACGGCTACTACAGTTTTCGCGGATCGTTGACGGACCCCATCTGCAATGAAGGCGTCACCTGGGTTCTGATGAAGAACCCTATCGAGATGTCGGAAGCTCAGATCGAGCAGTACAAGAAGTACTATCACAACACCGCCAGACCGCTGCAGCCTGTGAACGACCGGTCGGTGGTGGAAAGCAAGTGAAGAATTGCCAAAATTGCCGTAATTGCCAAAACTGAGGAGAACTGAAGAGCCTGTCAACGATTCGAGAAACTTCCATGCGATGTGTTACTAGAAAAATGTTGTTCTTAATGCTGTTGAGCTTTTGTGCGGCTGCGCCTTGCCTCATCGCGCAGACCACGTCGACCCCGGCGCAAACGCCGGATGCCGGGGACCAGGCCAAGCGGCAAGCGGCCCTGGCCCTGTTTAGCCAGGGGAAACGGTTGGAAGCTCTGCCGCTGCTGGAAGAACTTGTGCAAAAGAGCCCGGAAGACCCCGAATTACTGGTGGCGCTGGCGGCGTCTCTGGTTGAACATGCGGCGACCTTTACCGACCAGGAAGCGGCGGCCAAGGAGCGTTTTCGAGCCAGAGATCTGGTGCAGAAAGGCTGGTCGCTAGGGAATACCAGCCCCCTGGCAGAGAACCTGCGTCAGCTTCTGGGCGAACTGCCGCCGAATGGCGAGCTCAAGTTTTCCGATAATCCGGCAGTGGAAGAGGCCATGAACGCGGGTGAAGCCGCGTTCGCGCGGCGCGATTTCGACGAGGCGCTCAAAAACTATGCCAGGGCCCTGCAACTCGAGCCCGCCAATTATTCCGCCGCTCTCTTCACCGCCAATACGTATGACAAACAAAATGAATTTGCCAAGGCGGCAGAGTGGTACGAGCGCGCCATGGGGATTGACCCCAATGTGGAGACAGCCTATCGCTACTACGCGGACATGCTGGCAAAACAGGGCGACATGGTGAAGGCCCGGACCATGCTCATCCACGCGGCCGTAGCCGAGCCTTATAACAAGATTGTGTGGCGGGAAATTCGGGCGTGGGCCATTATCAACCACACTGCTTTCAACATCGTGTACGCGGGCATTCCTCTGCCGAGAGACGATCCGGACGAAGCCGTCAAGCACGCCCAGAGCCTCTCTTCTGCCTGGTGGACCTATTTTTCGGTGAAAAAAGAATGGCAAAAGGGCGGTAAATTTCAGAAGCAGTTTCCCCAGGAAACGGAGTACCGGCACTCCCTTCCGGAAGAAACCGAAGCGTTGAATGCCACGATCAAGATCCTGGAAAAACTCAAAGAGGGCAAAAAGACTGCGACCCTGGTCAAGGACGATCCGATCGCCGGTCTTTTGCTGAAGATGCACGACACTGGCGCCATTGACGCCTACGTGCTGTTCAGTTTGGGCGACGACGGCATCGCCCAGGATTACATCGCCTATCGGGCCAGGAACCGCGACAAGCTGGAAGCTTACATGGACAAGTTTGTGATGCCGTCTATAAGCAATCAGCATCCAGCAGTCAGCACTCAACCGAGGTAACATCCTTAAATCAAAAAAGCGGCTTCAGAGAAAACTCTCTGAAGCCGCAATTGCGAGCGCTTAGTTAGCTTGTTTTCTTAGTGTGAGTTCACCTGTTCAATGGCCATCATGCCCCGGTCTTCATGTCCCAGAATGTGGCAGTGGAACACGAAGGCGCCAATGTCCGGACCACGGAAGTCCATCAGGGCCGTGACTTGCGGATAGGGCAGCGGCGGTCCGCCACCGTTGGCCGTCAGGCAAGCCGGCGGCGCAGGAGTGGTAGGCGAAGGATCACCACCGCAGAACGGGACCTCAACCATGTCCAGGAACTGGCCGTTGATGCCCGGTGCCTGCGGGCTGCCGTTGACCTCGAAGTTGTCCTGCGACAGCACCTTGAAGTGGATCTGGTGTTGGTGCAGTTCGTGGTTTTCGCGGGCATGGTTCTGGACCAGCCATTTTTCCACCGAGCCCTGCGTGGTAACGATGGCCGGAGGATTGTTGCTATCGAACGGCGTATCGATCGCATAGGGCTGGATGGCGCATTGAGCTCCGGTCGAAGTCACGCAACCGGAGGCGTTGATGAAGAACAGGCTTCCATCCTCGAACTCTTCAAAGAACACCGTGCGCGTGACCGAGGGGGTCACGTTCATGATGCCGGTGAAGCGCTGCTGGTTGGTGTTGAGGTAATTGAAAGCGGGAACCCTGTCGTCCGGCAGCGGTTCATCGTTGTCGGAGTCGCCGACCACCGAGATGCTCAGGAGCGGTCGGGTGGGAAGATCGTCGCCAAGCGGCCCGGAGTTGATGAGCTGGGCCACGAGTTGGGCCTTCTTCACTGTGGACGAAGGTGCATTGACGAGGAATTCCACGCGCCCCGCCGGTGGAATGCGGTAGTGGGTTACGGGAATCAGGTGACCGGGCTGGGTGCCGTCCTGGGAGTTCACCGGGACCGCGTCAATCCCCGCCAACTGGATGGTCTGGTTCACGCCGTCAAACTGCACGGCCAAATCGAGAGGAGCGTCCGAGGTGCAGTTGCAGACCCGCCAGAACTGCTGCTCGCCGCTCATCATGTGGATGACCGCCGGGGTGTAGCTCACGGTTGGGGGATTGTTGTTGGTGTTGACGGTGGTATTGATGGAGACAAAGTTCACGCTCAGGTCGGCCTGGGGAATTCCGAATGGAGTGTCGGTGTTGGCCGGACTCTCGGAGATGCCCGGTTGCTTGATCGGCTGGTCACGAATGACAAGAATGCGATGGCGCAAACTCGCTACCGCGGGCTGCACGTTGTTAATCCCGTCAACCACCAGGGCTCCCGCTGCGCCGCCTTGCACTGCGGCTTCAGCCAAACCGTGGACGTGCGGGTGATACCAGTAGAGTCCCGGAGGCTCGTTGGTCGGGAACTGCAGGTTGTAGGAGAACGTGTGCCCAGGATTCACCAGGGTTTTGACCACGTTGTCACCATGGCACAACGGGCTGGTGTTGGTGCCGTGGTAGTGAATGTTCATAGAGCCACCGGACATGTTGAAGCCCCCGCTGTTCTGGCTTGGAGCCTGCTGTTCAAACACGGTGTCGCCGCAGGTGGGGCTGAATTGAGAGCCGAAAACTTCCGTGGTGTCGCCCACGGGGTTAAACGGAGTGTTGTTGGTGACGGTGATGTTAAGCGTGTCGCCGGGATTCACGTGCAGAGTGGGGTTCTCCAGTCCACTGGGCGTCATAAAGCAAAATGTTTGCCGGCCCGCCGCGTCGGTGCTTGCCTGGTAAGAGAACTGCACGTTCAGCACGCCGTTCGAGCTGAACAGGGCAGGTGGCTGGTGGACCGTGCTCCCAGGTGTGGGACGCGAGCACGGGTTGGAAACGGGTGCAACAGGCGTAGGACCGCTGGCGAGCATGCTCAAGGGCGAAATCAGTAGGATCGCTGCGCCGGTCAGGAGTCGAACGAAATTGCGTGAAAACCTGCTCATTTGGATTTTTTCGCTCCATTCATCGATTTCAAAGCTGAGGCCTCGACTGATGAGAACCTGCCCAACTTAAAAGGCAGATGCTTTCTCACTAGTTCGTTTTTCTTTTGATTGTCAGTCACGGGATGGGAAAGAGCGTGATTTCCGAGATCGGAAACCCGCTCTTTGATCCATCCCCGCAAATGCCCCACCCGGAATTTTGGGGCAAAAGAGGGCCAACTGTAACGCTGGAACCAGGGAAAGCAGCAATAATGTGTGATCCGTTACAAAAAACGGAATGTGTTTGGCTTTGGAAGAAGGTTTGGCTAATTACTATTGATAAATTACGGTTGCTTACAGATATTGCCTTATATAGTAAGGTACCATCACTTAGAGCAATTTCCGTCGACAAAAACCCGGTGGCTGAAAAATTAGAATTCCCCAATATTAATGGAAGCAGCATAATAGTTAAAAACTATGGATTTAATTCCTGGTGAATATGAATTCAAATGTCGTGATTGCCTTTCACCTCCCAAAAAGCAGACTTTCATTTTTCATAAAAGCTGCTGTTCCTCGTCAGAATTATTGCTGTGGGCTCTGTCCCAGGTTTTCAGGCTTGCCCGGCTGGGTGCGGGCGTCGCCCCACGAACCTTATCCATGCACAGCGGTGTCAATGTCATCCTTCAGCTTTTCCAAAACCTTGACTTCCCTCGCGCGAGGGCTTCCGTTTTCCTCCGCAAGCTATGCCTGTACCGGCTTACTGGGGAAATGGCAAATTTCTTGCTCACAGGATTTGACAATTAAATATTAAAATTCTCTAATAATACGAGAGATTCAGCGCTCATTTCCTGCCAGAGTAGCGGCAACCGTCAGTGAGTTCCGACCGTACGCTATTTCTGAATTGCCCAAGGCGTGTTCGGAAAAGCCTTGAAAATTCACTCAGATGCTCGGTTCGAGCGGGATAGCGACTATTCTCTCAACGAAAAAGCCCGTGTTTTCAGCGGGCCAATCCCAAATGACTTCACAAGGAGCGAAACACCATGACAAAACTAATCATCCGGCTGATCGTAGCGGCGTTGCTGGTCTCGTACGCCTCGACACCGGTGTTGGCGGGAGGACCGGGGGAACCACCGTTGTGCTTTCCAGGAGATTCGGGCTGTCCTAAGTGAGTTGAGAATTGGCTTTGACTGAAAATGGGGCTAGTTTAATCTGGCCCCTCATTAATTCATGCACATCAGTAACCTGATTGAGCTGGCGATCTCTTTCACCTTGGAGGTGTGGCTGGTCGCTTTATTGCTTCGGCGGAATGCCCAACACCACTTTCCGGTCTTTTTCAGTTTCACGTTCTATGCTGCGACAGCCACCGCTGCACGGTTGTTGACCAGCTTCCACTATCGCGCATATTTCTACGTCTTCTGGTGGACCGAGGCCTTTATCCTGCTGCTCAGCCTGGCGGCGCTGCACGAGATCTTTCACTGGATGTTCGAGGGCTTCTATCGCCTGTGGTGGTTTCGCCTGTTCTATTTTGGAACTATTGCTTTAGTTCTAAGTATTGCTGCCAGGAATGCCATCGTCGATCCTCCACAAGCCCACCCTGTCATCAGCCTCATCCTGGATGCCGGTATAGCTTCAAATTTTGTGCTTGCTGGGATTGTCAGCCTTTTCGTGTTGCTCCACAGGCTTCTGGCAGTTGAATTCCGACGGTATGCCTATGGAATAGTACTCGGATTTGGTTTTTCCTCGGCCGGATCACTTCTCGGCTATCTTGCACGTTCCGAATTCGGAACAAAATCAGAAACTTTTACCCGGTACTCCTCGGCTGTGGGATATATATTGTGCGTGGCGATTTGGGTCGCCAGTTTTATTCGGGCAGAGGCAGAACAAAAATGGGAGCCGCCGATGGCGCCTGAGCAGATGTTGGAGATAGTGCAAGGCTACTTGGGGGCGCTGGGCATGTCGAAGAGAAGAAAATGAGCCCTATTTCGCTGGTTGCAGTGTTCTTAGTTTGTGGCCTGATCGCCGCCGGATTCTTCCAGTGGCTGTGCCGCTTTTCCGAGCGCAGCCCCAGCGATGTTCTACCCTTCCTGCAAAAAATAGACCTGGAGGCGTTGCAAGGGACCTTCGACCCCGAAGCGGAAGAAATGCTGCGGCGGCAATTGCGGCCTGCGGAATTCAAGGGCGTGCAGTGGAAGCGTTTCCATCTGGCCATCCATTATTGCAACATGCTCACCGCCAATTCCCGCATCCTGCAGGGATGGACCCGCTATGAGCGGCGGCAAAGCTGGAGCAGCATTGCTCCGGCCAAGCAAAACAAGGTAGTGGAACTGAGGAACACCTGCATGAGGTGCAGGCTGGCGGCGTTTGTGATCCGCGTTCGCCTGCGCTGGTGGCTCCTGCGCATGACGCTGCTTCCTTTCATGTCCCCGCCCAGCTTTAAGACCCTGCTGCGCCTGGGCAGTCCGGAGATGATCTCGTTTTACGACGAAGTCAGGACGACGGCGGAGGCCTTCAGCCTGGCCTACGGCGCAGACTACCACCAGCAATTGATGCAGTCACTCTAAAGCCTCCCGATCCAACCGATCAGCAATTTCCACAGCCAGAAGTCCGTGCAAACTCATGGCATCCTGCCCGCTTCGGGATGAATCCTAGTTACTAGAAAGTACACAGGAGGAGAGACGTATGTCAGAGCAAGACGATCGTAAGCGGCAGGAGAGCGGCTTGCAACAAGGCGGTCAGCCGGGCCAGAGCGGTCAACAGGGCGGTCAAAAGGACCAGAATTGGCAGCAAGGCCAGAGCGGTCAGCCGGGTCAAGGCCAGAAGCAGCAGGGTGGCCAGGAGCAGAAACGCCAACCGCAAACTGAGCGCGACGAGCAGGAGAAAGAGCGCAAGCAAGCTTAAGTTCAGCGCTCGATCACAATCGGGTTCCTATCCCATTTTTCACGGTAGAGGGTTTTGGTCTGGAGATAGGGACCCTTTTGGTTTTGACTTTACACGCTACCCTCTTTCTCTATAATTACAGTTAACCATCCCCTATAACTTGGTCTAAGGTTTTTGTCAGGCTGATTCCTCCATGATTGGAGTAGTAAAGTTGATTTCTATGAGGCGTTTGTGTCTGAATCCTCTCACAGCAATTCTTTGTATTGCTCCAGCGCCACACGAACCAACTGGCTGCGCGTCCGCACCCCAGTTTTCTCGAAGAGCTGCTGCAAGGATGCCTTTACCGAGCTTTCCGAAACGTGAAGCCGGTCCGCAATCTCCTTGTTGGCCAGTCCTTCAAACACAAAGGAGAGCACTTGGCGTTCTCTTTCAGTAAAGGTGCGGGCAGCCGTGGAAGAGCTTTGCCGAGCGGATGTCTTTTCCATGACTTTCTTCAGATATCCCTGCTCGAACCAGACTTTGCCGGCCAGAGCTTCATGGATGCTTTCAGAGAGTTCGGCGGGCGAACTGTGCTTCAGGACAATGCCGGAGATGCCCTGGCGAATCAGATCGGCAGCTTCTAATTCATTCACTCCCGCTGTGAGCAACAACGTCTTTCCCTGAAATCCGGCAGCCTGCGCCTGCACAAGAAAGATCGTGCCCTTCTCCTTGCCTAAATCAAAGTCCAGGAGCACCACGTCCGTTGGCCACTCAGCCATGGTGGCAAGGGACTCGCGTATAGAACCGCAATGGCGGACCTCAAGGTCATGCTCGGCCTGGAGCAGACGGGCCACACTCTCGCGGAAAAGCGTGTGATCGTCGACGATAAGTACGCGGACCCTCTTGGCGTCAGTTCTTGTCCGCATATACGCTTTCCTGTGCTGCGCCTGCCGGGACCAGAGACACGGCAAAAGAGCAACCGCTGGCCTGGGGCTCGTGTTGCAGGTCGCCACGGAAGGTCCGCAGAATCGCGCGGGAGACATACAAGCCCAGGCCGGTGGCGGCTGCGTTGGTCTGGAATGGCTGAAAGAGTTTTTCCGGGGCTGTAACTCCGTGCCCGCTATCGGCAAAGCGAATGACCACGCCTTGCTCTTCGGCCACGGCGGAGATTGTCAGTTGCTTGCGCTCGCTCTCCTCCATCGCGCGCTGGCTGTTCTTCACCAGATTCAGGAAGGCTTGCATCAAGCCGTAGCGGTCCGCGGCCACCCGAGGCAGCCCGTCCTTGATGCGCCAGATGACCTGCACCCCGGCCTCGTGAAGCGAAGGCTCGATCAGCAGACGCAGTTCATCCAGCACCGAGGGGACATCAACCACGGTCAGCAACTGCTCGCTGGAAGGTTTGATGTCGAGAGCGGCAATCTTTTCCAGTCCTTCCACCAGCGTGCCCAGCGCCTGGAAGTCACGATTGTCATTCAAGCGGTCCACATGCGAGAGATTTCTGTAAATCACAGAAATGGCCCCGCACAGATTGCGAATTTCGTGCGAGATCGCGCCCATCACGATGCGAGCGTTTTTCAAAAGATGATCCAGGCTTAGCTGCTCGCGCTCGCGTATATCTTCCGACAGGTCCACGATAATGGCCGCCAGCCGTGGGCCGGCGATAGTGGCGTAAGTAGAAAACCAGACGCCGGCCATGAATACTTCGCCATCATGCCGGCGACCCTGGCACTGCAGGGTGGTGCGAAAGGCGCGGGACTGGTAGGTTTGCACAATTCTCTGCAGTACCGGCAAAAAGGCAGAAATCGACTGTCCGGGCAAGAGTTGGGCATCCGGCGCAAGCAGTTGCTGGGCTGCCTGGTTGGCCCGCTCAATGCGCCCTGCGTCATCCACGGTGACAATGGCCGCGGGACTGCTTTCTATGAGCGCCTCCAACTGCTGCTCCGCATCGCGTCGAAAGCGCACCTGATGCTCAAGGTCTTCGACATGTCGCGTTGCCAGCCGACGTTTGGAGAGCAGCTCCGAAATAAACAGGCCGGTACCGATATAACCCACCGTGACCATGGCCAGGCGGGGAATAACAGCCATGGTCATAGGCAGGTTGCTGAATATTTCCTGCAGGGCGGAGCACAACAAGGACAGGCTAACAATCTGCCAGCGGGGAAGAAACCCGGCGACCAGCATGATCGGAAACAGATACAAGAAGCCGAGAGAGAGAAAGGGCTTGGTCCGCCAGTCGATGATCGCGATCATCCCAATCAACGCTGCGGCAATCAGCAGGTTCTTCCTGCGGTTCGCTTCCGAGTAGATGGCAAAAATATCCAGCATTCAGTGAAGGCTGCTTCTCCTAGTTTAAGCCTGTCATCGCCACGGATCATGATGACCCAATGTTTCTCCAAACAGATAAAAACCTGGCTGAAAGATATTGTGGCTGACGAAAGATAAGGTTTACCCGAACCCACCAGGCTGGATACTACTGATTTTCTTCTTTTGGCCTGAGAGTGAGTCTTGAAATCTATCTGGACAGGAGGTCACCGATGATTCACAGGATTTGTAGCGTCTTGCTGGCAACAACTCTGGGAATCGCGTCGAGCCTGGTGACGGGCTGCGAAAGTGGCAAAGCCGATCCTTCGGGGGAAGCTCCACCACCCGCCGATGTAATGCATCAATCGGATTCAGGAGCGTTCAAGGTTGACCGCCCCGAGCGTTTTCCCGTCGTTGCCGCCGGTGAGCATCAAGCAGCCGCCACGCTGGCCGCCACTGGAGTTATCGGGCCGGATGTTTCCCGCCAGGTTCCGGTGATCTCTCTGGCTTCGGGCCGGGTGGTGGACATTCGCGCCCGCCTGGGCGATACGGTGAAAAAAGGCGAGCTTCTCATGCGGATCAGGAGTTCGGATATTGCCGGGGCCTTCTCCGACTATCGCAAGGCGGTGGCCGACGAAGCCCTGGCCCACACCCAGGTTGAGCGCGCCAAAGTGCTCTACGACAAAGGGGCCATTTCACAAAATGATCTCCAGGTAGCGCAGGGCGCGGCGCAGAAGTCCAGGGTGGATCTGGACACCACAGCAGAGCGGCTGAAAGTGCTGGGCGCGGGCACAGACCATCCCAGTGGAATCGTCGATATCTACGCTCCGGTCTCGGGGGTCATTACGGACCAGCAGGTAACGCTCTCCTCCGGGGTGCAGGCTCTGTCGGCGCCCAATCCTTTTACCATCTCCGATCTCTCCCATGTGTGGATTGTGTGCGATGTCTACGAGAACGATCTGGGCTTCGTGCAACTGGGGGAATATGCGGACGTGCGGTTGAACGCCTATCCGGAGAAGATGTTCAAGGGGCGAATCAGCAACATTCTGGCCATCCTGGATCCCACCCTGCACACGGCCAAGGTGAGGCTGGAAATGCCCAATCCTGGGCTGATGCGGGTGGGCATGTTTGTCACGGCGACGTTCCACGGCAAGAAGCAGGAAAAGCATGCCTCGGTGCCGGCGAGCGCGGTGCTGCACCTGCATGATCGCGACTGGGTCTATCTGCCGCTGCCGGCCGGGCAGTTCCAGCGGGTAGAAGTGCGGACGGGGGAGATACTGGCCGGCAACACCCAGGAAATCCTGGCCGGGATCGAGCCGGGACAGAAGGTCGTGGCCAACGCGCTGGTGCTGCAGAACACGGTGGAACAGTAGATGATCCGTGCCCTGGTCGATTTTGCCCTGAAGAACCGCTTTCTTGTTCTTGCGGGTGTGGTTCTGCTCCTGGTCTGGGGCGCCATTTCATTTCATCAGCTTCCGGTGGAAGCCTATCCCGATGTGGCCAATAATTACGTTGAGATAATTACCCAGTGGCCGGGAATTTCCGCGGAGCAAATCGAGCAGCAGGTCACCATTCCTCTGGAAATCTCATTGAACGGCATTCCCCACGTGGTGCACCTGCGGTCATTTTCGTTGTTCGGGCTGTCGGATCTTAAGCTGGTTTTCGATGAGGAGGAAGAAAACGCCTGGAACAGGGAAAGGGTGCTGGAGCGGCTTTCACAAGTCACGTTGCCGCCCGGGGTTCTGCCACAAATGGGGACCGACTGGAGCCCGGTGGGCCAAATCTATTTCTTCACCCTGGAAAATACGGACCCCAGTCTTGATGTGATGGAACTTAAATCGATTGAAGATTGGGTGGTCGAGAAAAATCTGAAGGCCGTTCCCAATATCGTCGACGTTGCCAGCTTTGGCGGTCCGACACGTGAGTATCAAGTCAGGGTCGATCCCAACAAATTAATTGCCTACGGGCTCAGCCTGGGCCAGGTAGAGCAGCAGCTTACGAACAACAATGCCAATGCCGGCGGCAGCTTCATCGAGGCCGGCTTGCAGCAGATCAACATTCGTGAAGTAGGCCTGGTCAGGAACATCCACGACATCGAAAACACGGTGCTCACCACCAGGAGTGGCACACCTCTTCGCGTCAAGGATATTGCCGTCGTGGCCCAGGGCCCCAAGATTCGTCTGGGCCAGTTCGCGCGGGCCATTCACCGTGAAGATGGCAAGATCATCGACAACGACGATGTAGTGTCTGCGTGGGTACCCATGCGAAAAGGCGCGGATGCAGAACCGACTCTGGAGGCCCTGCACGCAAAAGTGAAGGAACTCAATGATCGCATTCTTCCTGCCGGAGTGAAGATCGTGCCCTTCATCGATCGTAGCGACCTCACGCACTACACAACTCATACCGTGTTGCGCAACCTCACGGAAGGCATCATCCTGGTTGTAATCGTTCTGGTTTTATTTCTGGGGAATCCGCGCGGGGCCTTGATTGTCGCGCTCACCATCCCCTTTTCGCTGTTGTTTGCCGCTGCCTGTCTGCAACTGAAGAGCATTCCTGCCAACCTGCTTTCCCTGGGGGCATTGGATTTTGGAATGGTGGTGGATGGCGCCGTGGTCATGGTGGAAAACATCGTGCGCCACCTGGGCCGCCAGGAGCCCGGCCATCTCGCGCCACAGCAGAAGATCTTTGATGCCGCGCACGAGGTCCGGAGGCCCGTGTTCTTTGCTATTGCTATCATCATCACCGCCTACCTGCCAATTTTTACCCTCCAGCGCGTTGAAGGACGCCTCTTTAAACCCATGGCATGGACGGTCGCCTTCGCCCTTTTGGGGGCCTTGGTGTTCTCCATTTTGATCGCTCCCGTGCTCGCCAGTCTTTTCTTCCCGCGAGGCACTCGCGAATGGCCCAACCGCATGATGGAGTTTTTGAAGGAGATCTACCGCAAGCATGTAGGCGCCGCCATCCGCCATCGCTGGATTACGGCGGGTGCCGCCGGCTTTGTGGTTTGCGTCACGTTATTTCTGGCCTTTGGCGGCGTCATCGGTTCCGAATTTCTTCCCCATCTGGATGAAGGTGCGCTGTGGATACGTGGCACTCTTGCTCCCAGCACCGGCCCCGGCGAAAGCATTCGGCTTACTAACCAGGCCCGCATCCTGCTCTGCTCCTTTCCTGAAGCCACCGAGTGCACCAGCCAGGCGGGCCGTCCCGATGACGGAACCGATACCGCCGGGTTCTTCAATACCGAGTATTACGTGGGACTGAAACCTAAGAATCAATGGCGGCCTGTGTTTCATGAGGACAAAGAAAAGCTCATTGCCGCCATGGACCGCGAACTGGAGAAAATTCCCGGCGTGATTTGGAATTTCTCCCAGCCCATTGCCGACAACATGGAAGAGGCGGTCAGCGGAGTGAAAGGACAACTGGCAACCAAGATCTACGGCGACGACTTGAAGACATTGGAAGATAAGGCCGACGAGGTCATGAATGTCATGCGCCGGGTCAAGGGGGTTGAAGACCTGGGAGTGTTTCGTGTTCTGGGGCAGCCCAACCTTGAGTTCAACATCAACCGTCAGGCGGCCGCACGATACCAAATCAATGTGGCTGATGTTCAGGACGCCATTCAGACTGCTGTAGGCGGAAGCGCCTTGACCCAGGTGCTGCAAGGCGAGGCGCGCTACGATCTGGTGATGCGTTACCTTCCCCAATACCGCACTACACGGGAGACCATTGAGAATATTCGTTTGCTAGCGCCCACCGGTGAGCGCGTTTCGCTTGCCCAGCTCTGCACCATCACAGAGCGGGACGGTGCCTCCGAAATCTATCGTGAGGCAAACCAGCGCTATGTCGCCATCAAGTACAGCGTGCGCGGTCGCGATCTGGGTGGCGCTGTGGAAGAAGCCATTCAGAAGGTGAACGCGCAGGTGCAACTGCCGCGCGGCTATCACATCGACTGGGAAGGCGAATATGAGAGTGAAAAGCGCGCGGAGCGGCGCCTGCTGGTCATCGTGCCGCTGACTGTCCTATTCATTTTCATCATTCTTTACATCATGTTCCGTTCCTTCAAGTGGGCTCTGTTGATTCTGCTGAACCTGGCCGTGGCCCCCGTAGGGGGCCTGTTGGCGCTGCTGTTCACCGGCACCCACTTCAGTGTTTCTTCGGGAATCGGGTTCCTGGCGCTGTTTGGCGTGTCCGTTCAAGTGGGCGTGATTATGCTGGAGTACATCAATCAGCTTCGTGCACGAGGTAATACCATTGAAGGCTCCGCCATCGAAGGAGCTGTGCTGCGGCTGCGCCCCATTGTAATGACGATGCTGGTGGCTACTCTGGGCCTGCTGCCTGCCGCCCTGTCCCACGAAATAGGCTCCGATTCCCAGCGACCGTTTGCCATTGTGATTGTTGGCGGTTTGATTTGCGATCTGGTCATGAGCGTTATTCTCATGCCGACGTTGTATGTGTGGTTCGCAAGACCTGGTGACAGGCTGCCGGAAAATGAGTCCGAACTGGTGGAAGTGTAGAAAGAGATTCAAGGAGAATGTATGACAACTGTCCCCTGTTCTGGCCAGCGCCACCGAAATTGGCTGCCATTCATTGCTGGAACCCTGCTTGCCGTTGCGAGCGGATCTTCCGCCGGCCAGCCAACCCAGATCACGCTCCAGCAGGCCATTGATCTGGCCATGAAAAACAGCCCCTCGATCAAAGCGAGCCGCATGCAAATTGATCAGAACAAGGCCCAGGAGACCACGGCCAACCTGCGTCCTAATCCTGTGCTCTCCTGGGACACGCAGTTCCTGCCATTTTTCAGTCCGGGCGGCTTTACCTCAGACAATATCGACCAGACCTCGCAATTTGACATGGGCATTGGCTATCTGTTCGAGCGCGGGCACAAGCGCCAGGCGCGATTGCAGGCGGCACGCGACCAGGCCAGCATCACCTCAGCCACGGTTGCCGACAATGAGCGCACGCTCACATTCAACGTGGCTCAGCAGTTCATCAATGTACTGCTGGCAAAGTCGAACCTGGAGTTTGCCATGCAAGATTTGAAGACTTTCGGGGAGTCGGTCCGAATTAATGAAGAACGTTTTAAGGCAGGAGGCATCAGCAAGAACGATTTTCTCAAGATCAAGGTCCAGCTTTTGCAAAATGAGACCGCCGTAGCCGCGGCCAAGCTGGCCAAAGCACAAGCTCTGCTTGCCTTGCGCCAGCTCATTGGACACGAATCTGTACCCCGAGACTATGACGTGGCCGGCGATCTGGAATACCAGCGCCTCAAGAGCACCCAGGACGACCTGGAAGGTATGGCTGTGAATGAACGGCCAGACCTCCGGGCCGCCAAATTCGGGGTGGCAGCGGGGCAAAGTCAGCTTGCCCTGGCCAAAGCCAACGGCAAACAAGACCTGAATGTCTCCTTCAACTATTCCCACGTGTCGGGAACCAGTTCCGGCTCATTCTTCTTCAACATCCCGTTGCCGGTTTTCAATCGCAATCAGGGCGAGATCGCGCGGACCCGCTTTGCCGTCAGCCAGGCAAATTTCACCGCCACCGCGGCCGAAGAAACGGTGCGAACAGACGTGAGGAATGCCTACGAAAGCGTGCAAGACAGTGCCGAGATCGTCGATTTATACCGGTCGGGTTACCTGGACCAATCCAGGGAATCAAGAGACATCACCGAGTTCTCTTACCGCCAGGGGGCATCTCCATTACTGGATTTTCTGGATGCCGAGCGCAGCTACCGGGCCACACAACTGGCCTACCGGCAGGCCCTGGCGACTTACATGCTTGCGCTGGAAACCTTGCGGCAGGCCGTGGGCGAGAGAAATCTTCCGTAACCCCGGCGAAAACTAAGGAGCGACTCGAAGCGCGACTGGGTGTTTATAGGAGTAGAAGAGAATTGTTTTTATCAGCAATATTGCGCAACCGTAGATCGATCGCGGGCGATCAACTGATTCTTTGGAGGCATCATGTTTGAAGGTCTTGCACAGCCCATGCATCTGCTGGTGCTGTTATTCATTGCCATTCTGTTTTTTGGTCCATCCAAATTGGGCGAATTCGGAAAAGGATTGGGCGACGGCATTCGTCATTTCAAAAGCGCACTTAAAGAAGGGGCGGAGAAACCCGGCGAGCCTGGCTCCGGCGGCGCCAAGCAGCAGTAGACCGTTTCCCCAGCCTGATCAGACAAAAAAACCGGGGCCTCACGGCCCCGGTTTTCTTGTCTGAGTCTTACTTTTCCTACTGCACGTTCAGCGCTGTATCGTCAATTACAAACGACGTTTGCAGGCTGGCGTCCTCCGTTCCAATGAAGCGGATCTTGACGGTCTGCCCCTTGAACTGAATCACGCTGAAGGAGTGCTGCTGATAACCAGTAGCGTGGTTCAGGTTGGAGAACGTTCCCAAAGTCGCCAGCACCGTGTTGGAAGAACTGAGTACCTGCACGTTTAGCGTGTCGAACGCCGTGGTGGTTGTGGTTTCCGCGGTGTCAACGTGCAGCCAGAAGCTCAACGTCGCGGTGGTTGCAGTAGACGGAATGGTGACGGTCTGGGTCGCGGTGTCCGTGTGGGTCGTACCGTAGCCATCCAGCCAGGCATCCCAGGCGCCGCTGTGCGGAGGCTCGGCCGAGGAGTTGTTGATAACGCCGGCAGTGAGCGTCCACGGAGCAGTATTGGTCCCATTCTCAAATCCCGGATTGCCCAGCAGTTGCGTGGCTGCAGCAGAGCTGATGGTCAGCGAGATGGTTGTGGTGTGGGTCAGGCTACCCGACGTTCCGGTGATGGTGATTGTGCTGGTTCCGGTAGTCGCCGTGCTGCTGGCTGTGAAGGTCAGAACGCTGGTGGATGTGGTGGGATTGGTTCCGAACGTGGCCGTCACGCCGTTGGGCAGAGCGGAATTCGATAGCGACACAGAGCCGGTGAAGCCGCCTGAATCCGTTACCGTGATCGTGCTGCTGCCGCTCGTTCCCTGCTTGACCGTCAAGCTTGAGGGAGAAGCCGAGAGTGAGAAGTTGGGAGTCGCCGTAGCATTCACCGTGAGCGAGATGGTGGTGGTATGAGTGAGTGAACCGGACGTTCCGGTGATGGTCACGGTCGAGGTGCCCGTTGTCGCGGTCGCACTCGCGGTGAAGGTCACGCTGCTGGTTGACGTGGTTGGATTCGTTCCGAAGCTTGCGGTGACCCCTGATGGCAACCCTGAAGCAGACAGGCTAACGCTTCCAGTGAAGCCTCCCGAAGGAGTAACGGTAATCGTGCTGCTCGCATTGCTGCCTTGCGTCACGCTCACGCTGGCCGGTGAAGCAGACAGAGAGAAGTTAGGTGTTTGATTGCCTGGAGG
>DATDGL010000038.1:0-13979 GCA_036522115.1 Candidatus Angelobacter sp. | reverse complement strand
TGTTGGCGTCCCCGACGGGATTTGAACCCGTGTTACCGCCGTGAAAGGGCGATGTCCTAGGCCGGGCTAGACGACGGGGACGCGTTTCAGAGAGGTGGGCCTGTTCAGATTCTTCTCTCAGCCGACCTGCAACCGGTCGTTGAAGAGCAAACTTCCTGCCGCAGCCATCGGTGTTGCCCTACAGCTTCCCTGCATACGAAGGGTACTTTGATACTAACAGCGTGCAAAACGGAGTGTCAAAAGAATCGATCATGTCATCGGGCCAATCTTTGGTCTTGGGTCTTGCACCAATCATTTCACTACCAGTGTAACCTGCGCGGTCACAGGGCTTACTGACACGTTCGAACTGGCCGCCATGACTGTGATAGTGTAAGTCCCTGAGGGCGTAATCGGTGGCGGTGGTGGCGGCCCACCGCCACCACCGCATCCCACCAGCGCGACGAAAAGCGCCAATGCGCAGCAGCAAGTGGCCATCCAGACCCGCCGACGAATTTGCCCGCTGCCTGTCCTGATCCACAGCAGCGCAAACAAACCAAAAAGGCCCGCAAAATACGGACTAAATTTGTCCAAGCCTCCAGATGGCCGGAGAGCGGCAACATGGCCACCGCCAGAGGTGTCCACCGTCATGCTGACTGAACCTGTCTGGGTCACGGTTACCGGGCTGAATGTGGCTTTGGAATTCGGTGGAAGACCGTTGGCAGTAAATGTTACCGCACCCACATTGAGGGTGAGACTCGCCGTAAAGTTAAATGTTCCCACAGTCCCAGCAGTCACCGTGACCGGGGCATTCGGAGTCGGCGTAATCGTGAGCGGCGTAATGGTAGTGACATCAGAAGAGCTGTTGTTTGCGAGGTTGGCATCGCTAATTCCGGAAAGGCTCGCGCTGTTGGTCATGGAAGGTGGGACATTCGCACCCACATTGACAGTCAGCGTGATAGGGGGATAGCTGCTGCCTGAGCGAAGCGCTCCAGCAGGCCGCGTACAGTTGATATTGGTCGAAGAAACCAGGAAGCAGGCCCACCCGCTACCGCCGACCGCTGTGGCCATCTCGCCAAAAGGCAGGAGATCACTAACTGTTAAAGTCCCTCCGACAGTCGCCTGCGTCCCAACGTTGCTTACAGAAATGGTGTAAGTCGCTCCCATCTGTCCGGGGAAAAAATTACCGCTGTGCGTGCTGGCGATAGCCAAATCTGGCAGTGTGCAGCGAGGGAATTTAAAGTTAACGATTCGCGTATTCCAGTTAAAAGAGCCGTTCGCCTGTAAATACTGTGTGGTGTACCAGAAGGTGCAATCGTCAATGGGGTCAACCTGCATGGCGCTGTAGTCGCCCCAGCGGTTGCTGTTCTGCGAGCCCGCACCGCTCACAATGGAGATTTCTGGCTCCAATGTGCCCGGCGGATCAGAGGACGTGCGCCCGGCCATTGCAATCGACGGAAACATGGTGCTGCTGGAGACGCTATAGCCGACTGCCAGGTCCCCGCTCACATCCATGGCGATGCTCCCCATCCAGCGGAAGTTAGAATCGGGAGCCAAAGTTGCTTGCTGGAGAACCGAGGGAGTCCCATTCGGGTCCTGCAATTCATACCAGCGGATGCCGCTGCCTCCGGAACTTCCTGCAACCGAATGATTTACAACCAAAGATTCATGGTCGCCAAAGTTGCGGTAGGCCAAACGGTACATCAGGCGGTCCGCCAGAGAATCCAATTGCGTGGCTGTGCCTTGCTGTGGCACGCAAGAGCTCCCGCCATTGCACAGCGGTGTAAAAGCTGAAACAGGAATAACGGTGGGGCCAGTGAAGGTGGAGTTCGCAGGAGTCGTAAAATCAACGTGAAATTTGAATAAGTTCAAAGAGTTCACGCCAAAATTGAGCATGAAATCTGGAGAGCCCGCTGGCGGTTGGGTATGTCCGTCAACATCTGAGGGCAAAAGGCCGCCTACAGATGAAGCCTGCTGGAAGCAGACCTGTGTGGCCGGCAGTCCGTTGCGCATAGCGTTGCCATCGTAGGCACACGCATCTGCCCCTAAGAAAACCGTCGTAACCGAATCGAACATGTTGAAGGTTGCATAATAGGCATCCGGCCAAACACCCATCTTGGGATAGTCATCGATCTCATTGTTGTACTGGAAAGAGTACCGGTTATAAGAGTCAGTCGCGTCAGATGATGTGGACACTGCGATGCACTGAAGGGTGTTGGTCAAGAATCCGCTGCTGCCGCGCACGGCAAACTGGCCGAAAATCCAACGATCATTCAGCTTGTCATAGGTGACTATGGGGTCGCCGTCATTGTTGGTTTCGCATGCCCCGCCAAAGCCCTGCCAAAGCGCCTTCCCCAACGTAGGCCCCATGATTATGTTGCCCGTGGTTTTGTCAAAGACAGCAAAGGCTGTGTTCACCCACTGCACATACTGACCAAGGCCTACCGCACCGTTTGTGTCAGGGGGCACAAATTGGATGTTGAAGCCGGCTACACCCTGGCCAATGCCATTAAAGTTGAGTCCCATCGTCGGAGCAAGAGCGTCCGGGGCCGCCGCCATTTTCTGCTGCAAAACCGCATCGGGCTCGCTCGCGGGCTTAAATCCAGGCGGCAGTGGAATGACTCGTAGTGGTTCTGCTTCCTCCGGCGCCACAATGGCAGGGAAAGGAGCACTTCTTGCGAGATCGCGCAGTGGGAGTGAGACGTCATGCTGAACGTCAGTCTGTATGGTCCGGATCTGCCCCCTGGCTGCAAGGGAAAGACTCAAACTGAAAAAGAGCAGCAAAAGTGGTCTGGGCAGGCATCGGCACTTAATCATGTCACACGCCCCTACAAAAAGAGAGGGTGACAGCTACTATATTCAGCCGCTCTGGATTGGTGCAACTCACTCCGGTAATCTTATGGGAAACCCAGATTATTCATAGGGTTGGCAAGCATTTGTTTTTTGCGGAACAGGGCAATCCGGGGTGCTTTGCAGGCGACGCTGCCTCTCAGCTTCTGATCATCGAAGCCAATCCCCGGCCGGGGCTCGTTTTCATCAACGAAAGACTGCAAGGAGGCGTAATCTTCCGATTATTGTATCGCTATACGATATTATCGTCGAAACCACTCTGAATGGCTCTCACCACTTTGGCCCCGGCGATTGTGTCCGGCGGACGGGTTCCGCGCCCGCCCGGACACCGACTGCATCATACGGGGTACAATGGTTTTCAATTTATGGCAGACCGCTTGTACCTGAGTATCTGGTTTCCCAGCTTCCGCGAAGCGGAGATGGTTCCTCGTCTTCTCTCCGTGCTGAAGCAATTCCCTTTCTCTGCCAAAAAAACGGGGATCGGACATCTCACGGTGTACAGCCTCTCTTGGAATGAGCCCCTGCTGTTCGAGCAGACCTTCGATTACCGCGTCGATCCCGAACGGGCCCTGGCCCTTGCCGGTGAATTCCTGCATGAGGATAACGCTTACGAATTAGAGGCCACCTGGGATTTATGGACTCCAATCGAGGAAGGCGATCTCGATACCACCTGGGAGGTGCGATCACAGTTGACCAGATTTACCGCTTTTGGAACCAAGTTTGAAGATTCAACCTACCAGCAAAACGGACACATCCAGGTAGACTTTGGACTGGACACTCCGTTCCTTTATGAAGACGTCGAATTCACAGACGCAGTCGAGAAACGGGTGAAAGCGAACGTGCAAAAGCTCATCAATTTCACCAATGCAGTGGAGAAGAACTGCGGCATCAGCGGCCGCGTTCTATGGTCGGAATCAGAAGATAATCTCGCCCAAAAGCTGATCGAGCGGCTGCAAAAAGTACAGTGACGCCAATAACTCCTGCGTTCCTCAGTCCTTCTGTGTCGAAAATCTTAGCTTTACTTGGTTCTCCCGGCCTCCACTTTCAGCTCATCTGCCGCGCCTGCCTGAGCAGCAGCCAGACGCGCTGTGAAGACCCGGTACGGCGAGCACGACACATAGGTCAATCCCACCTTATGGCAGAACTCGACAGACGCCGGATCCCCTCCGTGCTCTCCGCAAATGCCGATTTTGAGACCCGGATTCACACGCCGTCCTCTTTCTATGCCAATCTTCATCAGTTCACCCACGCCTTTCTGATCCAGGCTCTCAAACGGATCGTTCTTGAGAATCCCCTGGGCCAGATACGTAGGCAAAAAGGTATTAATGTCATCACGGGAAAAGCCGTAATTAGTCTGCGTCAAGTCGTTGGTGCCAAAGCTGAAGAACTCTGACTGCGTGGCAATCTCATCTGCTACCAGGCACGCACGCGGCAGCTCCACCATCACCCCTACCAGGTACTCTACCGTTGAACCTTTTTCCGCAAAGACTTCTGCGGCCACGCGGTCAATAATGGCTTTCTGGTGCGCGGTCTCCTTGAGCGTGGCCACCAGCGGAATCATCACCTCAGGAATCACCTTGGCCCCTTCCCGAGCCACATTCACCGCTGCCTCAAAGATGGCCCGTGCCTGCATCTCGGAAATCTCCGGATAAGCAATGCCCAGGCGACAGCCGCGCAGACCGAGCATGGGATTGAACTCGTGCAACTCTTCTACCCGGCGCAACAGCTTGCGCGCCTCCTCCAGGCGAGGCGACTTGGGATCCGTCAACTCCAGCCGCGCAATCTCCACCATCAGCTCTTCCCTTTTGGGAAGGAATTCGTGCAGTGGCGGATCCAGCAGCCGGATGGTTACCGCTAAACCGCCCATGGCCCGGAAGAGTCCTTCAAAATCTTCGCGCTGCATAGGCAGGAGCTTGGCCAACTCGGCCCGCCGCTCCGGTTCAGTTTTTGCCAGGATCATGGCACGCATGTGGCGAATGCGGTCTTCAGCAAAAAACATATGCTCCGTGCGGCAGAGTCCTATACCCTCGGCGCCGAACGAACGGGCCGCAACCGCATCGCGCGGAATATCTGCATTCGCTCGCACTCCGATTTTGCGAAACGGCTCCGCCCAGGAGAGCAGCGTCTGCAAATCAGGATCGTCTGGACTCGCAGGCACCGTGTTCAACTTGCCTTTGATCACGCGGCCGGTGGTGCCGTCCAGAGAGATCCAGTCGCCTTCCTTCAAGTGCAGCGAACCAATCCTCAATTGCTTCTTTTTTTCATCCACATCAAGCTCGCCCGCGCCCACAATGCAGCATTTGCCCATGCCGCGAGTGACCACAGCAGCGTGGCTGGTCATGCCGCCACGGGAAGTCAGAATCCCCGCAGCTACTTCCATACCATGAATGTCCTCGGGAGTGGTCTCCGCCCGCACCAGGATCACCGGTTTCTTCGGCGATCCAGTTCCTGCCTGCGTCACCGCGTCGTCAGCCGTGAAAACAATCTGTCCCACGGCCGCGCCCGGCGATGCCGGCAAGCCTCTGGCAATCACTTCAACCTTGCTGCTCTTCTCATCCAGTTGGGGCACCAGCAGGTCATAGAGTTGGTTGGGATCAACCCTGAAGATGGCTTCTTGTTTGCTGATCAAACCCTCCTTGACCATATCGATGGCCACGCGGATAGCGGCCAGTCCAGTACGCTTCCCGTTGCGGGTTTGCAGCATGTACAGCCGGCCTTCCTGGATGGTGAATTCAAAATCCTGCATGTCGCGATAGTGCTTTTCCAGCCGTGATGTGATGTCATGCAACTGCTGGTAGACCTGCGGCATGCGTTTTTCCAGTTCGCCGATGTGCAGCGGCGTGCGAATGCCGGCCACAACATCTTCCCCTTGCGCGTTCATCAGAAACTCGCCGTAAAACTCCTTGGTTCCGATTGCCGGGTTGCGCGTAAAACCAACGCCGGTCCCGCTGGTCTCTCCCATATTGCCGAAGACCATTGCCTGCACTGTAACCGCCGTGCCCAGGTCATCAGCAATGTTATTGATGCGGCGATAAACCTTGGCGCGATCATTCTGCCAGGACTGGAATACAGCATCACGGGCCAGGCGCAATTGCTCGATCGGATCTTGCGGGAAGTCGCGCGCCGAATGCTTGCGCACCACGCTCTTATAATCGGCGATGATCTGCTTCAAATCGTTGGCATCCAGTTCGGTATCCAGCGTAATGCCGCGCTTCTTCTTTTGGGCCGTAAACACCTCGTCAAAAGCTTCTTTTTTGATTCCCAGCACCACGTTGCCGAACATCTGAATCAAGCGGCGATAGGAATCGTAGGCAAAACGTTCGTTGCCGGTTTTGCGCGCCAGAGCTGCCACGCTTGTATCGTTCAAACCCAGGTTGAGAATGGTATCCATCATTCCTGGCATGGAAAATTTGGCGCCCGAGCGCACGCTTACCAGCAGCGGATTCTCCCCTGCTCCCAATTTCTGCCCCTGTTGCTTCTCCAAACGCGCCAATGCATCCAGGGTCTGGCGGTCTACCTCTTGCGACGCTTTGCCGGTCTTCATAAATTCCCGGCAAGCTTCAGTCTGAATAGTGAAACCCGGCGGGACTGGTAATCCGGCGTTGGTCATCTCTGCCAGTCCGGCTCCTTTGCCTCCAAGTTCGTCTTTCATTTTTCCGTTGCCGTCGGCCTTGCCGGCGCCGAAGAAGAAGACATACTGGAAAGCGCTCTGTCTCGCGGCGTTGGATTGTAATTCAGAAGCAGTCGTTACGCTCATGTGCTTAATGGTCTCCCAGAAGAATATATGTGAGAACTCATCTCAGGGACTGGTTTGTGTGATGGCACTACCTTGGGTCGTGCCGCAAGATCCAGCAAAAATCGTGTGGCTTCTAGGCCCTGAGGAAAACAGATCAGATCCGACCGGGATCTCTGAGATGGCCCCTACATAATCAGTATAAATGGATGAGGCGTTTTCGTGCGGGCACAAGAATGTTTCATTGGCTGAATGCTGGATGCTTCTTAGCTGAACTGACTTCTGAACACCGCCTTGATGTGTTCCAGCCGCCTCTCCAATGCTTCGGACTCCTCCTTGAGCCCCAGTTCGTTGGCTATGGAAATAGCGTCGTAAAAGGCCTCTTTGGCGTCACTGTATAACCCGCTGAGCGAACCCCGAGATTCATACATCTGGTCATAGGCTTTTTCGCCAATGGCTTTGCAGGCCCGCAATTGATTGAGCTTGAGCTCCCGCGGAGTGCGCTCGATGGAATCGTCAGTCGGCGAGAACTTAACCGGCAGTGTCGTCAAAATTGCCTTCGCATTCACCAGCGGTTGGGCGCGATAAAAAGGAGGCAGCGGCTGTGGCAGTTTTGACTGCGGAATGATAAACAGATCCGGAAAGTAGGGTTGTTGCAATAAAGAGTCCCAGTCTTCATCGATCAGCCAGTTGCTTGCCACCGGCATGGCACAGCATTCGGATCCTACTGCGACGGAGAGATTGAGCAGCACACGCAGCAATCCCATCGCAGGATGAGTTGTGCATCTCTGCTCCTCATAAGCTTCCCATCGCTCGTGCAGCATTACATAAGCTTGGCGACGGCCACGCAAACGAAACTCGAGCGCAAAACCCTGTGTCCCGGAAACACCCACGATGCAGCCATCCCATGTGCTCCCTGCGACTACCGCTTGCGCTCCGGTCGGGTCGCTGATCCTTTCACCTTTTCGCCATACCCCTGCCGAGCAGTCGTAAGCCAATTGCATCACGTTCAACCCCTGGCGCAGCTCAAAGCCGCCGTTTAGCATGGCATGCATGGCCGCTTCCAGCAGCGCTGCTCCGCCTTTCTCCAGCCGCCACAGGACGGCCGTGCAGGCTCCGGTGGAATCAATGACCGGTTCAACCGCGTCCAGTGGCGCCTCAGCCGTTACGCGCTGGGACCCGGCAAAACGGATTTCAACCGCCAGCGGCTCCCCTCCTTCCCCACAACGGACCGCCGTGATGGTGCCTTCCGCATGTCTGTCGAGGGCAAGCTCCGGAATCGCGCGCACCAGTCGAACCCTTTCGCCCTGATAAAACACAGTCTCTCCTGAGCAGAGTTTGGATTTTAGATTCTAGAGCATTTCCATAGAAGCTGTTAGACTGCGCAACCATGCCATGCTACTGCATCCCTTCTGCCTGGAGTGTTCGCGGGCTATTTGATAGCGGCGCAATGAATGTCCTATGGCCTTCCTCTCACAAGCACTGAAATGGCCCGTTCTTCAACCAGACATTAGGACATTATGAATGCAGCCTCAATAAATGCTGAATGACTGCTCCTCAGGCTCTTCTGTTACATTGATAGCCATGAAAAATGCATTCCCGTATTGTGTCTTTGTAATGTTTGCCATGTTGCTGGTCGTGACCTCCGGAAGCATGAAAGCTCAGAATCCATCGCCGTCGACGCCCGTTTCACCTCAAGCCAATCCCAACGATGTTGACAGCATCGAGCACCTCATCGCCGCTCTCTACGACACCATCTCAGGGCCTGTAGGACCACGAAATTGGGACCGGTTCCGTTCTCTCTTTGATCCGGCTGCCCGGCTGATTCCCAGTCATCGCGATCCAAGCGGCAAGATCGGCGCCAATAGCCTCACAGTGGATCAATATGCGGAGCGGGCGAAGGCTGTTTTTGATAAAGAAGGCTTTTATGAATCTTCCCTGGCCAATCGCGCGGAAGTATGGGATCACATCGCTCACGTGTGGAGCACCTATGAGTCCCGTCATGTCAAGGGCGAAAAACCATTTGCTCGCGGCATCAACAGCTTTCAACTTCTCTATGACGGCAGCCGCTGGTGGGTAGTCACTGTCTATTGGGAAGGCGAAGATTCAGGGCATCCATTACCCGAAAAATATCTGGGCAAATGAACCATTGCAAGATCGGGTCATCAGATCATCGGGTCATTGGGAAACCGGGCAGAAACCATCGATTCCCCTTCTTTTTATCTCCGCAAATCAGCTCGATCAGTGTCATCAGTGGTAAGACTTGCTACCGCAATTGAAATTCCGGTGAGCCCAGCGTGAGCCCGATGATCAGGGCCAGGGGTTTGGAAGGATCGGTCAGCAAGTTGCCGCCCACTTGAGGATCGTCCAGCGATTTGCGGATCGTAGTATCAGTAGTCTTGGAAATCTCGCCGCCGATCAATGCATCTTCCACCAGCGTCACTGCAGCGGCTGTGCCGCCACTGGTATTTACCGGCACAATCTCCTCTTTCGGGGCACGCGCCAGCAATCCTAGAGCAAGGACCCGCAGCGGATCAAAATTCACCCCTCCCATATTTCCCGCTGAGATGGACATGGAGAAATTCATGCGCTCAACTAACGCGTCAGAGTTCATCCAGGCTTCCTTTTTGGTTGAATATCCAGTGGGAGGCTGCATCTGGTACAGCGGCATTCCCATTTTGTTCAGCGCCTGGACAACCGGCTGAGGATTCTGGATCTGCGTTCCTGTAGCTCGAATAGCGGACGCCACAAATTCCAGCGGCGTCTTCATCTTCTTCCGGTACACCGCAGGCGACCAGAAATCCTTGGAGCGAACCATGGTGCGCAGCACTTCTTTGATGTCACCATCGGTCTGCAGGAAAGTTTGCGCCATCTGGTTTATCAACTCCGGCGGCGGGTCATCGGCAACAAATCTGCGCGCCAGCTTGGTGGAGATAAACCGCGCTGTGGCCGGACTCTTGCACAGCATGTCTAAAGCCTGCAATCCCTCATGGATCCCGTTCTCTTCAATCGTGTGGTTGAGAATCACCTTGGGCCCAGGCTCATGCCGTTTGGGATCAAACAAGAATCCCCATCCCTGGTCCAGCGGCTGAATGGTCCAGCCGGTAAATACGCGGGCCATTTGCGTAACGTCCGCCTGGGTATAGCCGCCATCCACGCCCAAGGTGTGCAATTCCATCAGCTCGCGCCCGTAATTCTCATTCAGGCCGCGGTTGGCAGCGCCGGGCTTGGGAGGCTGTCCTGGTCGTACGCCGTTCGCCTGGGAGTTTGGCCCCACGCTGAGCCAATTATCCAGGTAATACAGCATAGCCGGACTCTTAGCCACGGCTTCCAAAAGATTGCGAAACTTGCCCAGCGCATTAGGGCGGATCACGTCCCGCTCGTAGCTGGTAACAAAATATTGGTCCTGGTCCTTGTAGATAAAGACGTTGAAGTGATTGAACCAGAAATCCGTCATCACTTCTTCGAGTTGGCGATCGCTATAAACCGCGCGCATGATTTTCGCCTGCTGCAACTCCGTCACCACCACCCCGGTAGGATTGCCATTCATGGCAAAGAAAACTTCTCGCTCCAGCGGAGAGAAGTCCGCCACCAGCTTTCCTCGTGCATCGCCCGGAATGTACTGTGCCAGGGTGCGGCGGTCGCTGAGCGGCAGCTTCATCAATGCCGTCATTCGGTTTGCCTTGGGTAGGGTCAACAGCAAGTCCGCCAGATGGACAGCCGCATCTTTCTTCGCATCTGTGGCGGCTTTTTGTTCCGCTTCCATGCTCTTTCGGGCTGCGTCGTCCGCCGCCGCAGTCTGCGCGGTCGCGTTGGCCTTCTGCTGCTCCTTGTAGTTGTCTACCAGAAGCTCCCACAAGCCATACTGGATTGGATCGGAGGGCAAAGGGCGCTTCCCTTCCGCTGCTTCCCGGACCATCTGTCCCGTGGGAAACGCCTGCGCCAACTCACGCGGCTGCATACGAAGCGTTCGGTATGGCCCCAGTTTGCCATCGAGCGTGGCATTGGGAATCTGCGATGGATTGAGCTGCTGCTCGATCCACTTGTCCACGCCCGCCGCCAGCACCTTTTCAAGATCGCCCGGACGCGGGCCAAAAGTCAGCCGCTGCAGCGCATGCAGCGCGCGGGCATGTTCTGATAACTCCTGTGGCTTAGGGGAATTCTTGGACGGGCCGCCGTAAGAAAATGCGCTCAGTGTGCAGAGCAGCAGGAGAATCGCCAACACCGGTGTCTTTGCGCGCGCCATCCAAAAGACTCTAACCCCGGCTAGGGATGAAGGTTGTGCGCGAAGCTCCCTGGCTACTCCCTCGATCTAAGGTGTCGCGCCAAGGGCTTCGCGCTGAAGCTGGCGACTATTTTTTGGTCATTACCAGGAGCGTAAACGACCCTGGCTTCATCGTCCTGCGCGGTCGCGTCTGCCCTTCCGCGGGAGGTATTTCCTCAATTTCAGCCGTGACCAGATAAACTTCGTGATTGTCCGGATTCACCGCCATCGTGCGGGCGCCACGCTGAGTGGTCGCATTCTGCACCACGGAAAACTTGTCCGGTGAATCTTCATGGACCACAGTCAGGGTTCCGTCGCCCCCGTTGGAACTGAATGCGATGCCGGCTTTGGCGTCAAACCCGTTGGCGTCAACCCCTGGTCCTATGGGAATCGTTGCAACCACCTTTCCGGTGTCGAAATTGGTTACGGCCATTACCTTGTTGCCGCAGCCGGAAAACAACCGGTGATTTTTGGGGTCGATCGCCAGCCCGGACGGCTCCTCGCAGCCGGTCAACGGCCAGGTGCTCACCAGCTTGCCCTGTTTGGCGTCGATGCTCTGCAACTCGCTCTTGTCTTCGATGTTCACATACACCATGCCGGTTCCGTCCGCCGCCCCAAATTCCGGCTTGCCATCCAGCGCTATCGTGGTTGCAACAGTGTCATTGGTTGCATCAATCACCGTTGCATTTTTGCTTCGTCCATTGAAAGTCAGCACGCGCTTGGAAGCCGGGTCATAAAGAATTGCATCCGGATTTTCCGCGCCATCCAGTTTGATTCGCGCAGTCTCTTTCAGCGTCTTCAGGTCGAAGACCGTGACCGTGTTCTCCCGGCCATTGCTGGTGAAACCCTTGCCCAGATCTTGGGCCAGCGCGATGCCATGCACGCCGGGAGTATTGGGGATCTCCGCGATCACTGACCCTTTTTCAGGATCAACTACCTGCACTCTGGTGCTACGCGAAATGAACAGGCGCTTGCCTTCGGTGTCATAGGTCAAATAGTCCCAACTGCCGTCACCACCAATAGTGAATTTCTGCTTAAGCTGATATTGCGCCGGCGATGCGGCGTTGCTGGAAAAAACTGCGGCCAGAACTAGCACTACTCCACAAAAGAGCTGCTTGCGCATGGTCTGTCTCCTCTTCATCTTTAGCGGACACCATTTTAAACCAAGACGAACGATTGAACGCTAACTGCCCAGGGCTTCCCTTGCGTCCCTGGGCTTTGGCTTTGATTTTGACTTTGCCTTTAAATTACCAGGGTCGAAAATCACTGGGACCACGCAAATTCAAACGTACAGGCGGTGCTCAGCACCGTCTCCGCGCCAAAGGCGCGCACTCTTTGCCTGCAATCAGGAAGAATTTTCATCCGCTTTCGCGGGCCGCAGGCCCTTAGGGACAACTTACCCAATGACCAAATCCTCCGCCAACACCAGGCAGCCTGCTTCGCAACCAGAGCAAATTGATGTAATCACCTGCACCACGGCTTAGCGCGCGCCACAGGACTGCGCAGCCGCAGTCAGCAATGTCTCGTCAGGGAAGCTGTACGCCCGGTCAAAAGCATCGGAGGGAGTCTTTCTCTGGAACCACTGGAGCAATGTCTCATTCTGTGGATGGTAGGTGGTGCCGTCAATGGTCACTGGATAACCCGCATTAGGAAATGCGGACATGGGATCGCCGGTCTCCAGGTTGGTCTGGCACCCGCTCACGGCATTCGGAAACTGCCAGCCCGGCACAACGTTGATGCTGAACGGATCGTTCAGCCATTCGGAGATCTCATGGCTCAGCGCCGTAACATCGGCAACTGTGCTGCCGAAGATTCCCGGGTCAATCCAGGTTGCCCACACAAACGTCTGCACCAGCCGCAGGTTTTCGCTCTCGCCGGCATCAAAGGAGGTGTGAAACCCCAGTACGCAGCACCGGCGGATATCCGCTTTGGGAGCCAGGAAGACGTTGCTGGTCAGCGCAATCGGCAACCCGCTCACCTGGAGGTCCTCGAACTGGAGAATGGTGTTCAACTGAGAGATAAAGAAGCCTTCATCCAGCACCGCGAAAATCGCGCCACTGGAGCGCATCCGGTACAGTGTGGCCGAGCCTCTGGGAACATCAATGTTCACCGTCCTCATCACTTTGGGGCTCTCTAGCAGGGTGTGCCAATCCGGCGACATCACCCGAAAGAACTGCGCTCGCTGTACTGCATCCGCAAACTGCGTGTAGCCCGTGAGGTAAGAGGCTGCGTGAAAATTAGGCGAGTTGAGCACTGCCGGAATCCGTGGCTCCACGTCCAAAATAATGGGATTGCCCTGTTCGTCCGCATAGCCCTCGAAATATAAAGAGATGGGTACAATCTGCGTGGGGACGCGCGCAGTCTGCCCCGTCTGCGGAATCTGGCCCACTACCGTAAACGGAAACGTCTTGCCTTGAAAGGCGAATGAACTGGTGAAATGTGGGACGGAAATGATCTGGTCGGCCCGCACCATTGCATTTGCCGGATCAGACGTCTTATTGCTGGCCTCAAAGTGCGCATGAATTCCTGACGCTTGCAGGAACGTGTCTTCTACTTCAGTGGGCGTGCGGATATCAGAATTCAGGTTGTCTCCAGCATCCACCGGCGCCTGCGCCATGCCCTTTCGGGATGTTAGCAGGAAAACCGGCAGAACCAGGCAAAGGGCGATCTTGAACAACCTGAAATTCATGCTTGTGCCATCCCCAACCCACTGCAAAACACGATTGACCTGCAAATGCGGAACATGTCCCAGCTTGGCGCTTGCCGGCAAACACTCGCAATCAAGAGAAGCATCTATTGTCCTCTGAGTTGCAAGGTATGTCGAGAGGCTTCGAATGCTGGTCCTCAATCCAAGGCTAAACCTGGAGGAAACACTTCTGCTGCAACAGCCTCATTTACAGGTAGTTAGCAAGAATCTTAGAAATCGGGATAGGGAGAGCAGTCACCCGTCCTCCCCCCCACGCCACCGTACGTACAGGTCCGTATACGGCACATGCTCGGCTCGGCACACCACCAATCGAGTAGGAGGCGGGGTCACCCCCGCCGTCCTCTCACACCACCGGACGTGCGGTTCCGCATCCGGCGGTTCATGAAATACTCTGGAAGCGCTGCTGAGTATCCAGCAGCGAAATCAGCCCCATTTGGTCAAACCAGGAT
>DATDGL010000037.1:0-72932 GCA_036522115.1 Candidatus Angelobacter sp. | reverse complement strand
ATAAATATCCCAAAGGCAGAAAAATCTCCGATGCCGAACTTGCAGCGGTCAACCTCGTACGTCATTCCTTCCATGGTGATTGGAACTACTCCATCTCACCCCAACCGACTTGAATCACTTATTTATGCACAGTGCCTTAGGTCCGTGTTTCAAAAATGGTTTGCAGCATCCATCGGTGGACTCCCCCGGACTTTAGTCCGGGGAGCCGGTTCTTTGGGACCCGCGAAAATAGCTCCGTGCACTATCTGGGTGCTTCAATCCCGGTCTTCACCCTCTTCTCTCCGTGTCCTCCACGGTAACGTTTTGCTTTTCTCCAACACATGATTTTGATCTTTATTTTTCTCCGTAGTATGGAACTAATCTTTGTGTGCTCCCCCTGGTGTCAATGCTTGCGCCTATGTGTGAGAACGGGTCAGGATTTGAAACTGGAATCGTCTATGTCCTGCTTGGCCTGCTTCTCAGCCTTGCTGGATTCTTCTTTAATGGCGTGGAATGATTCATGCTGTGTCCCATTCCGCCGCCGGCCGCCGGCCCGCTGCCGTGTCCGTGTTGCGCGTACAGCGGAATCCTCATGAATTTGGGCCAATTCCTGAAAAAAGTGCTGTCACTCTGACAGCATTGTGACAGCACTTCATTGACTCCCGAACGCGCCGGTGCAAAGCTGGTAATAGGCATAGTAAATATGCCCTCGCCCCAGGGCGAGCGGGATCTGTGGGTCCCGAAGTGGTCTTTGACAACTGAATATAAAGAGTGGAGCGCAGCCGCCCTCGGCTGCGGCCCTTAGGCGCCGCCACAGCCCGACGCAACGGGAGAGGTGTGTGTGGATCCTTGCAGGGAAGCGAACAAAAATTGCTTTTGTATACTCTATCCCTACTCCATCCCTACTCTGTCCCCATGCGCACAAGACTGGCTGGTAGCGAAGCGGATCATCCGATCATGTGCCACCTTTCCCTGGCGTCGATTCGCGCGGGTTCCCCCCCTCCGGCCTGCCGGAGGCTGGGTTCGAAAAGCTGCCTCAGGATTCCGCAACGAAAAACGCATCTGCAACCGATTCTGCAACTGTTTTTCCTTGAATTCTCAAGCACATGCGCAGAATGTACGGAATCTGGCCCATTTTCCCGATTGCTTACTACAGGATTACTAGCTGCTGGCGGTGATGGAGCGCTTCTCACCCAGTGTTTATGCGGCTTGTAGCAGCGTAGCACCCGGCCAAAACGGTTTCCTCAGCGTCCTTGGCGCCCTTTGCGGTAGAAGATTTTGCTTCCGACTTTGTTTCTCCTGTTTCCTCTGCGCCTTCAGTGTTCTAGGTGAAAGGTTTGCTCTTGCACCGGAGGGCCCCTGGATTGAGTCCTCTGCGCTGGACTCTGATAATCTTAACGTCTCAGAAATGTCTGCTCCCAACTCCAGGTTTGTCCGGGCCTGTCGCTGCGAACCGGTGGATGCCACCCCTGTCTGGCTGATGTGCCAGGCCGGACGCTACATGGCTGAATACCGCGCGGTGCGCAAGCATCATTCGATTTTAGATATCTGCAAGACGTCTGCGCTGGCCGCGGAGGTCACCATAACCGCCGCGGAAAAACTGGACGTAGATGCAGCCATCATTTTTGCCGACCTGCTGCTGCCCCTGGAAGTGATGGGCCTGCCCTTTCGCTTTGCTGCCGGGGAGGGGCCGCTCATTGAGCAGCCTCTGCGCTCACGGCAGGCAGTGGATGCGCTGGAAACCCATCGCAGCTCTGAGCTGGGCTATGTTTCCGAGTCCATTCGCCAGGTAGTAAAGCATTTTGGCGATAAGCTGCCCGTGATCGGGTTTTGCGGCGCGCCGTTTACCCTGGCCAGTTACATGATTGAAGGCGGCGGGTCGCGCAATTACATTCATACCAAGAAGATGATGTACACCGATCCGGGCGCATGGGATGCGCTGATGGCTAAGCTGGTTAAGGTGCTGGCAGCCTATTCGCTGGACCAGGCGCGGGCGGGCGCCGATGCGCTGCAGATTTTTGACAGTTGGGTGGGATGCCTGGGCCTGGAGGATTATTGCCGCTACGTCCTGCCGCATGCGCGAGCGCTGGTGCAGCAACTGAAGACGGCGGGAATCCCCATCATTTATTTTGGGACAGACACGGCGGTGTTGTTGCCATCCATGAAGCAGACTGGAGCAGAAGTGATTGGAGTTGACTGGAGAATTCCGATCGACCGGGCCTGGCAAAGCCTGAATTTCGAGGGCGCGATCCAGGGCAATCTCGATCCCGTGGTCTTGTTTGCCGATCAGAAAGAACTGAAGGCCCGCACGGCTGCCATCCTCTCCCAAATCGGCGGCCGGACGGGACACATTTTTAATCTGGGACACGGAATTCTGCCGGAAACGCCAGTCGAGAATGCTCGTGCTCTGGTCAGTTTTGTAAGAGAATTAAGTGTTGCGTATTCTACTCCGGGGGCCGTCCGATGACGTCCAACAAGGCCGCGGTGCTGCTGCTTGCTCATGGCAGTCCTGATTCGCCCGCAGAGGTTCCCGAATTCATCAGGTATGTGACCGGCGGCCGGCCTGTGCCGGAGACGACGGTGGAGGAGATTCGGCATCGCTATTCGCTCATTGGCAAATCTCCACTGACAGACATCACCATGGCCCAGGCGGAGGCCACGCAGCGGGCGCTTGGGCTTCCGGTTTACGTGGGCATGCGCAACTGGAAGCCGTTCATCGCAGAAACAGCTCAGCAGTTGATGGATGCAGGCGTCGAGCAGGTGCTGGCCATTTGCCTGGCGCCGCAAAATTCTTCCACCAGTGTAGGTCTGTACAAGCGCGCCCTGTTCGCGGCCATGAAGCCGGAGATTTCAGTCCAATTTGTTGAGGAGTGGCACGACCACCCATTGCTGGTCCGGGCCTTTGCGGAAAAGCTGGAAGCGGTATGGCAGCAGGCCAACGCTGCCTTGGGGACGCCTGCGCCGGTAATTTTCACGGCCCACAGCGTGCCCACTCGCACCATTCAGGCCGGCGATCCATATGAGCAGGAGACAAAAGAAACGGCGCGGCTGGTGGGAGCGAGCATCGCCGGACTCACCCCTGAATTGCAGCAGTTTGCTTTTCAGAGCCAGGGTATGTCTGGCGGCCCGTGGCTCGGCCCTACGGTCGAAAGAGTGGTCCTCGACCTGAAGAAACAGGGGCATAAAGGCGTGGTGGTGGCGCCCATTGGATTTGTCTGCGATCACATTGAGGTGCTCTACGACATAGACATCGGCTTCAAGCAATTTGCTGCCGAACAGGAAATGATGTTGTGGCGCAGCGAGTCTCTGAACACCTCGCCCACTTTCATCTCAGCGCTGGCCCATCTTGCTTCTGAAAAACTGCCCGTCACATCCGGTCGCGGTACATGAAGCGCGTTGCCATCATTGGCGGCGGCATCGCAGGGCTGAGCGCGGCATACTATCTGGAAAAAATCCGGAACAGTGGATCAGCGCTGGAGTGGGTGCTGTTTGAAAAATCCGACCGCCTGGGCGGAGTGATTCGCACGGAATGCGCTGATGGATACCTGCTGGAAGCCGGACCCGATTCATTTTTGAGCGTGAAGCCGGAAGCCACGGATCTCTGTCGCGAATTGGGCCTGGGTAGCGACATCATTCGCTCCAATGACTTTCAGCGCAAAACCTGCATCCTGGTGAAGGGCCGGCTTATTCCCATCCCCGACGGCCTGCAATTCATGGTGCCCACGCGAATCATGCCCATGGTCACCACCTCTCTTTTTTCTTTGGGAACCAAGATGCGGATGGCGCGGGAAAGGTTCATCAAGCCTGTAACGGGTGAGCAGGATGAGTCGGTGGCTGATTTCGTGGGCCGCCATTTTGGCCGGGAGATGGTGGAGCGCGTGGCCGAACCGCTGCTGGCCGGTGTTTATGGCGGGAATGTGAACTCGTTGAGCGTTCGCGCCGTGCTGCCCCGGTTCGTGGAGATGGAGCATCAGCATGGAAGCCTTGTGCGCGCCACGTTGAAGGCGCGCAAAGCCGTGACGGGTACTGCTTCCCAGCCTCTGTTTACCTCATTGCGCGGAGGCATGCAGCAACTTGTGGACAAGCTGGTGGACAAGCTGCCGGGTTCCCAGTTGCGAACAAAACAATCCGCAGTCTCTCTTCAACGCGGAGATGGCGGATGGCAGATCGCTACGCCCGACACCAGTGAAGATTTTGATGCCGTGATCCTGGCTGTGCCTGCGCCCTTTGCCGGCGCGCTTCTGCTGCATGCGGCGCCGCAAGCAGCGGCGCTGCTGGCCAACATACAGTACACATCTTCAGCCGCGGTGTTGCTGGCCTATGACAGTCCGAGCCTGCCGCCCGGATTCGGCTTCCTGGTTCCCGCCAGCGAAGGCAAGAAGTTGCTGGCCTGCACTTTTGCTCACAACAAGTTTTCTCACCGTGCTCCTGGTGGCAGGGTGTTGCTGCGTTGCTTCTTCTCCAGTGCGCGATACCCGGAACTGCTCCAACGCAGGGAGGAAGACCTGAAAGGCTTTGCCCTGCAAGAACTCAAGGAGATCCTGGGCCTGGATGCAGAGCCGAAGCTGGCCAGGGTCTTTCGTTGGCGCTACGGCCTGCCCCAATATGAAACCGGGCACCTGGAGCGCGCGGCGGAAATTGAAGCTCAACTCGGAGCATTGCCGGGACTGCACCTGATCGGGAATTCACTGCGCGGGATTGGCGTGCCGGACTGCATTCGGTCGGCAAAGCTGGCGGCGGAAAGAATCGGCGCATCCGCCGCGGGCCGGGACACGTCGGCCATGATCGGTCTCCGGGGAACCAAGCTACCCTTCTTGACGAATAGCTAGCCAGTCAATAGAGTTTTCGGTGTTTTTGGAGGCCGCTTATGAAACGGCGCTTATCAGTTCTATTCCTTCTTCTCGCGACGCTCCCGGTACTTGCGCAAAATGCTGCGGAGAAGCAACGGGCAATCATCCGGCCCGGCGACAACCTGGTAGTCGAAAACATTCCGCCTGTTCCAGCGGCCATCGCGGAAAAAGCAAACCAATATGGCGAGTTTCGCACGGCTGGGTTTTCTGACTGGAACCCTGTGCGCCGGGAAATGCTGATCGGCACGCGGTTTGCGGATGTGCCGCAGGTTCATTTGGTGAAGATGCCAGGGGGCGCACGCACTCAGCTCACGTTTTTCCCCGACCGGACTGGCGGAGCGCACTACTCGCCGAAAGACGGCAGCTTTTTCATTTTCAACAAAGATATTGGCGGCGGCGAATGGTTCCAGTTTTATCGCTATGACCTGGCAGACGGAACCGTCACCCTGCTCACGGACGGCAAGTCGCGCAATCTGGGCGCGCGTTTCGCCCACAACGACAATCGCTTCGCCTACAACTCCACGCGCCGCACCGGCCAGGATACCGATATCTGGATCATGGACGCCGCAGATCAGAAAACCGACCGCATGCTGCTCCAGTTGCAGGGCGGGGGATGGGGGGCGCTGGACTGGTCGCCCGACAACAAAAAGCTCCTGGTGAGTGAAGAAGTCTCCGCCAATGAAAGCTATCTATGGCTGGCGGACGTGGCCTCAGGGCAAAAAAACCGGCTTACTCCCAAAGTTGAGGGCCAGAAGATTGAATACGACATTGCCCGCTTCAGCCATGACGGAAAGGGGCTGTTCGTTACCACTGACCGCGACTCGGAATTTCTTCGCCTGGCTTACCTTGATCTTGCCACCATGCAGCCGGCCTACCTGACTACTGACATCAAGTGGAACGTAGAGGAGTTCGATCTCAGCGAAGATGGCAAAACTCTGGCGTTTGTCACCAACGAAGACGGGGTGAGCAAGCTTTACCTGCTGGATCCTACCAGTCGCAAATACCGTCCGGTTGCCGGCGTCCCTGTAGGGTTGATCGGTGGTCTCCATTTTCACAAAAACAACCGCGACCTGGCTTTTTCCGTCACTTCAGCAAGGGCGCCATCGGATGTTTATTCGCTTGACGTCAGCAACGGCAAGATCGAGCGCTGGACTTTCAGCGAGACCGGCGGGCTCAACACCGCAACCTTCGCAGAACCCAAACTGATCAAGTGGCAGACCTTTGATGGCAAGACCCTCTCCGGTTTCCTCTACAGTCCCGATCCCAGGAAATTTCCCGGCAAGCGTCCGGTGATTGTGAACATTCATGGCGGGCCGGAAGGGCAGTCCCGGCCAGGGTTTCTGGGCCGCAACAACTACTACATGACCGAAATGGGTGTGGCCATGCTCTTTCCCAATGTCCGCGGCTCCACGGGATACGGCAAGACTTTTCTGGAGCTCGATAACGGCATGCATCGCGATGATACCTACAAGGACATTGGCGCGCTGCTGGACTGGATCAAGCAAAATCCTGATCTCGATGGCGACAAGATCATGATTACCGGCGGCAGTTACGGCGGCCACATGACCTACGCGGTGGCTGCCTTTTACAGCGACAAGATTTGCTGCGCCTTGCCGGTGGTGGGGATCACCAACCTCGTTTCCCTGCTCGAGCACACGGAAGCATATCGCCGCGATTTGCGCCGGGTGGAGTACGGCGATGAGCGCGACCCAAAAATGCGCGAATACCTGGAAAAAATCGCGCCGCTGAACAACTCAGAGAAGATCAAGAAACCCTTGTTTGCGGTGGTAGGCAAAAACGATCCCCGGGTTCCCTGGAGTGAATCCCGGCAGATGCTGGACAAGCTGAAGAACTCCGGCACCACCACTTGGTTCCTGATGGCCAACGATGAAGGCCACGGATACTCCAAGAAGAAGAACCAGGATTTTCAGTTCTATGCCACGGTGATGTTCGTAAGAACATTCTTGCTGGGAGAGAATTTGAGCGCGGGGAAGTAAGCCGTTATAGCCGCTAACCAACGAGAAAGAGCGAATTTCCGGAAAATTCGATACCGTTCGTCCCGGGGCCAAACACCTTGAATTTTTATGTAAGCGTGTAGGGATTTCTCGCTGCGCCCGAAATAAACTCAAAATGCATCCACCGCTTCCGCGCTTAATTCCTTCAGCAGTCCGCTTACCTGCTCCATCACCGCCTCAGGCTGGGTGGATTTCAGGGTGAATTTCAGCACGCCGCCGGGCGTAAACTGCGCGCCTCTGGTTCGCGCGACGAATTTCGCCAGGCGCTCCGGGTCTACTGATGCCTGTTCGGTAAATTTGATGGTCAGGGAATCGCGCTTGCGGTCCACATTCATCACCCCTACACGTTCTGACAACAGCTTCAAGGCAGCGGCAGCCATCAGGTAACGCACCGGCGAAGGAATAGGGCCGTAGCGGTCTTCCAGTTCTTTGCGGACGTCGTCAAGCTGCGCCTCGCTCTCCACTCCGGCAGCGCGCTTGTACATGCGCAGACGCTGATTTTCTTCCGCTATGTAGTCAGAGGGAATGCGCAGGTCAATGCCGAGGTTTAAATGCGTGCTGGTTTTCTCCACCACTTCTTCACCCTTCAACTCGCGGATGGTACGTTCCAGCATGGAGGTGTACATCTCAAAGCCGACAGCATCAATGTGCCCGCTTTGCTCGCCGCCCAGCAGATTTCCAGCGCCGCGCAGTTCCAGGTCCAGGGCCGCGATCTTGAATCCGGCGCCCAGATCGGAAAATTCTTTCAGTGCGGCGAGGCGACGGCGGGCCACGGGAGTCAATTCCTGCTCGGCGGGAACCAGCAGGTAGGCGTATGCGCGGCGGTTGGAGCGGCCTACGCGTCCACGCAACTGGTAAAGCTCAGAAAGGCCGTGGCGGTCCGCACGATTGATAATAATGGTGTTGCACAGAGGGATATCCAGTCCATTTTCAATGATGGTGGTGGCCACCAGAATGTCCGCCTCATGGCGGACAAAGGCCATCATCACTCTTTCCAGTTCGCCTTCCGACATTTGTCCGTGGCCAACCAGCACGCGCGCCTTGGGAACCATTTCCTGGATACCGGCCGCAATTTCGTAGATGGATTCCACGCGGTTGTGGACGAAGTACGCCTGCCCGCCGCGTTCCAGTTCTTGTTCCAGCGCTGACTTGACCAACTTCTGGTCATAGCCGGCCACCACCGTCTGGATGGCCATGCGATCTTTGGGAGGCGTCTCAATCACGCTCATATCGCGCAGGCCCACCATGGACATATGCAGCGTGCGCGGGATGGGCGTGGCCGACATGGTCAGCACGTCCACCTCTTTCTTCAACTGCTTGAGGCGTTCCTTATGGCGGACACCGAAACGCTGCTCTTCATCCACGATGACCAATCCCAGGTCCTGGAATTTAACGTCTTTGGAAAGCAGCCGATGCGTGCCGATCACAATGTCCACCTTGCCCTGCTCGATGCGCTCCGCAATCTCCTTCTGTTGTTTGGCCGAGCGGAAGCGGCTCATCATCTCAACGTTGATAGGGAAGGCGGCAAAGCGGCGCTTGAAGTTCTCGTAATGCTGGAAGACCAGGACGGTCGTGGGCGCGAGCACGGCGACTTGCTTGTTGTCCTGAACTGCCTTGAAAGCTGCGCGCATGGCCACTTCAGTCTTGCCGTAGCCGACATCGCCGCACAGCAGGCGGTCCATGGGCAATGTGGATTGCATGTCTTTCTTGATTTCTTCCGTGGCCTGGAGCTGGTCGTCGGTTTCGTTGAACTCGAAAGCATCTTCGAATTCCTTCTGCCATTGCGTATCCGGAGGGAAGGCATGTCCGGCGGCGGCCTTGCGCTCGGCGTAGAGCTTGAGCAACTCGTCCGCCATGTCCTTCATGGCTTTCTTTACCCGGGCCTTGGTCTTGGCCCATGCGGCGCCGCCCAGCCGGCTCAACGGCGGCCGGACTCCTTCACTGGAGCGGTATTTCTGGATCAAGTCCAGGCGCGTGAGCGGGACGTAAAGCTTTGCGCCTTCCGCAAACTCCAGCAACATGAATTCGCCGGTAATCTCGCCCTGCTGGATCTCCTTGAGGCCCTGGTACATACCGATTCCATGCTCTATGTGCACCACGTAATCACCCATGGCCAGGTCGCGGAAGTCAGACATGAAGGCCGCAGTCTTGGACTTCTGCCGCAACGGCTGATTGACCACGACTTCAGACTCGTCGAATAGATCGCACGCGCCGAACAAAACCAGGCGCGATTCCGGTAGCACCACGCCATCCCGGATGGGAGCGCGGACGATGGTCGTCGTAGTGAGGTCGCCGGAAAAGTAGGCGGTTTCTTCCAGGTAAGTCTCACTGCCCAGCGCCGGAGTGCGGCTGCCGAGCCGGAAGGGCACCTGGTACTCAGTAAATATGTCCGCCAGGCGCTCCATCTCCCCGGTATTGGGCGCGGCAAAGATCACTCGCTGGCCTTCAGCCGTGAGCTTGTTGACCTCTTCCACCATGGCTGGAACCGACCCGTGAAAACGCCGGGAAGGCTGCGAAAGAATTTCGATGTTTCCAGGGTTTTCCGATGACCCGGGGTCCGCGATGCGCCCGCTGTTGGCGTGGCGGGGTGGTGGCAACCCCATTCCCAGGTGTTCCAGGTCTCCGCCCGGAAGTTTCGCGACCCGGTCATTCCATTCTTCCGGCTCAAGATACAAGTCCTCCGGCGTGGCTAGCCTGCCCACTCCGCTCTGCTCGTGGCGCTGGGTAAGCTTTTCCCACCAGCGTTCCTGTGCGGCCATGATATCTGCCGGTTCGTCGACGAAGACCAAGGCATTGGGCAGAAGGTCAAACAATGTTTGCTGCGCCCCGGCGTTGGCATAGAACTCCCATCCGGGAAAAACCGCGACACCGGTTGCAGAAAGGGCTTCGCGGACGGCGGCGCCTGCTCCTCCAATCCGCGCGCCGGAAAGCAGCGCATGGACGTCCGTGAGCACTTCTTCGCGCACCGGGGTCTCCGTAAGCGGGAGGAGAACAATTTCATCCACGGGCGCGGCTGAGCGTTGCGTGCCGGGATCGAATTTTCGAATGGACTCTACCTCATCGCCAAACAGCTCAATCCGCAGCGGGCGGTCGGCTTCCGGCGGATACGCATCCAGCAGCCCTCCGCGCACCGCATACTGGCCGGGCATCTCCACTACGTCCACCTGGGAATAGCCCACGGTGTTGAGGTGCTGGACCAGATCCTCTACGTCGAGGGAGTCAGCGCGGCGGACAACGCGCGCCAGGCCCACATAGTGCTCTGCGGTCCGCAGGCGCATGGCTGCGGCCTCCACCGGGGCGATCACGATCGAAGCAGCGCCGCTAACGATCTTCCACAGGGCGGTGGCGCGCTCTTCCTGAATCTCAGGGTGAGGAGAGAGATTCTCAAAGGCCAGGACGTCACGCGCTGGCAGCTTGACTACCGCTTGCGGGCTGCATGCACCTGTGAGTTCGCAGAAGGCCTGCAAGGCAGGGTAGAGGGCCTCAGCGGCACGATTATCGGCAACGATCACGATCAGAGGAGCGGCGGCTGTGCGTTGCAGGAAGGGAAGCAGCAGGGCCTTTGCGGTCGGAACCAGCCCGGACAGACGGATGCGCCCCGCAGAGAGAGTTGACTCCCCCCTACGCTGCTTAAGAAACGGGGCCGCCTGTTGCAATCCTGAGCTCTGTTCCACGTCCGCCAGGACTTCGCGGACGAAGGGAAGAATCACAGTATTTATTTTAGCAAGTTTTCAGGAAGACTCAGGTCAGCCGCCGATGTGCACCATGCTGCGGGAGGGCTTCACAAAGCCGGGTTCGCCAATGTGGTGACGGGCTTCTTTCTGGTCTACAACGGAGCAGATGTAGTCGGCCAATTGGTCGTCCGTGGCGCCTGCGTACATGCGGGAGGCAAGGTCGTGGTCCAGCAGGGAGAAGAGGCAGGTCCTGATCTTGCCATCGGAGGTAAGGCGGACGCGGGAGCAGTGGCCGCAGAAAGGATGAGAAACGGGCGCGATGATGCCGATCTCTCCCAGGCCATCGTCAAACGTGTAGCGGCGGGCGGTCTCGCTGGGACTGTTGGGAAGCTGGCGCACCGGACGAAAGGTGTTTAATGCTTCCAGGATTTCATCCATTGCGACCACAACCTCCGGCGACCAGACTCTGTCTTCCTCCAGCGGCATGAACTCGATGAAGCGGACGGTCACGCCCTCTTCACGGGAGAAGCGGGCGAACTCCACAATCTGGTCCTCATTGAATCCACGCAAAAGCACGCAGTTCACCTTGACCGGATCCAGTCCGGTGCGTTTGGCTGCTCGAATCCCGGTGAGCACATTTTCGTAACCGTTGGGGACACGGGTAATGCGCGCAAATTTGGCTGGATCAACCGCGTCCATGCTGACCGTCACACGCCTTAGCCCAGCGGCTTTCAGAGGCGCAGCCAGGTCCGGCAGCAGATGCCCGTTGGTGGTCACGGCCAGATCCAGGTTCTCGCCGCTGGCAGTGCGCAACGTGGCCAACTCGCGCACAAACTCAACCAAGCCATTGCGCAGCAGGGGCTCGCCGCCCGTGATCCGCACCTTTTCAATGCCAAGCTGAACAAAGATCCTGACCATTCGCAGGTAGTCGGGAAACGGCAGATCGGCATAAAGCGCGCCTTCGTTGCCCGTGCGACAATAAACGCAACGGTAGTTACAGCGGTCTGTAATGCTGACGCGCAGGTCAGTGATGAAGCGCCCGTGTTTGTCGTGTAAGAACAAGTAGTTAGTAATAATGTCAGTTTAACTATTCAATGTAGCCTTTAAATAATGGTAATGAGCGGCTAATTTACTAATTGCTGGTGTTTGCCTTGGACAAGGCAGGAAAGGAGGTCGGCACTGCGGTTCCTTTCCAAGCATGGGAGGCCCGTATGTTTCCACGCGAACCCTTGTCCTTGCAAATCTAATGCAAGGAGCCGCCGCAATAGCCAAGGTATGCCTGAAGGCCGGAAGCGGTCGGAACCTACGAATAGTATACAGAGAAGCGGGGACAGGTTGCAGGAAACAGGGCGCAAAATCCTGACCCCTAAAGGCCTCCATTTGACATTTCGCTGACCGCTAGGCAAACTACCGATTCGCATTTCCCGCGAGATTCGCTGATAATTCAATCCAGAGTTGGTCTGGTCAAAACGCCGTGGAGAGCCGCGCGAAAAACCGGGTTACGTATACGCTGGATTCAACCTTGGAGAGCGTCAACCGGGCCGAGCAGACGGCATTTGACGTGGCCGGCAAGTGGGGGTTCGATGAGGATGATCAGCATCATATCTCCATGGCCGTCAGGGAGGCTGCTGTCAATGCGGTGCTTCATGGGAACGCTTACGACCCGAACAAGAAGTTCTTTATCGCCTATGAAATGACTCCGGCGTCGCTGGTAATCACGGTTACGGACCAGGGCAAGGGGCTGGACCCGCAAACCATTCCTGATCCGCTGGCGGCAGGCAATCTGATGAAGGCATCAGGACGAGGCATCTTCCTCATCCGTTCTTTTATGGATGAAGTGACGATCAAGAATCTGGAGCCAGGGACCGAAATTACGTTGGTAAAACATGTAGGCCGTGAGGCCGCAAATTCCAAGGAGGGGTGAAAGTGACTTTGAAATCGAACAACCGGCAAGTAGATGGGGTCACTATTGTTGATCTCAGCGGCCGTATTACCCTTGGCGAAGGCAGCGTTGTGCTGCGTGACACGGTCCGTGACCTGGTAGGCAAAGGGCGCAAGAATATCCTGTTGAACCTTGCTGACGTTACTTATATAGACAGCTCAGGGATTGGAGAGCTGGTCAGCGCTTTTACCAGCGTCCGCAAGGAGCAGGGTGAGCTCAAGCTGCTCAAGCTGACGAAGAAGGTCCACGACCTGCTCCAGATCACCAAACTGTATACGGTTTTTGACATCAAGGACGACGAAGCAGACGCGATTCAGTCGTTTGCAAAAGCAAGCTAGCCCTTGGCCTTTAGCTCTTGGCAAAACAAGTCAATAACAAAGGCAGAGCCCGCTCAGAGCGGGCCTCCCGCAATGGCGGGGATGACAGCGCCGGATGCGCACCAAGAAGCAAGACCATGGCTGCGAACCGGGGACTGGGCATTCCAAGCCAATTATCTTGAACCGGCCTTCATTCGGTTGAACTGGTGACTTGCGTAAGTGGCGGGGCGAATTTCGCTCCATAGACCAAAATCACTCCTGACAATCCTGCCGCCACAAATGTTGCCCAGAAGCCGACCTGAAGCGAGCTCATATCAGAAATCTTGCCGATCAGATACGGCGAAAATGCATCCCCCAGAAGATGGATTACAAAGATGTTGATGGCCATTGCGGTAGCGCGGATGCCGGGTCCAACCGAGTTGACCAGAGCAGCGTTGAGCGGGCCGGTATTGATGAGCAGGAAGAATTCGGCGACAAACATGGCCGGGAACATGACCTGTCCGGTGAGGTAAATGGCCATGATCGTCAAAGGAACTGATGCCAGCATGGCCACGCCGGAAAAAGAGTAATAGGCGCCGGCATAGCGTTTGAGCAGCCGGTCGCCGGCCCACCCGCCAATCAGGGTGGCGACAATCCCATTAAAACAGGTGATGGCTCCAAAGATGGTTGTCGCCCTTGCGAGCGTCATGGACCGGACGCGCGTGAGGAACGTGGGTATCCAGGCTTGAAGACCGCCCATGGCGAAGGTATACATTGCCAGTCCCAAAGTAGCGGTTATAAAAGCGCCATTTCTCATTAGACCGGGAAGAGTGGCGCGAACGGCGGATGCATCTACCGGCTCTTTGCCGCCACGAGGAGGTTCGGGCAGAAACCAGAAGGCGCACGCTAACACAAAGCCCGGAATGCCTGCCACCAGAAAAGGAGGCCGCCAGTCATGAAAATGCTGTCCCATGGCTCCGCCCAGCAGATAGCCGACTGCAGTCCCAAAGGGTAATCCTGCGGAAAAGATGGCCATCATGCGTCCTCGGCGCTCCACGGGAAACAAATCGGCAACCAGGGTGGGAGCAATGGAGGCATAGCTGGCTTCGCCAATGCCCACGAGTATGTGGCGCACCATGAGTTCGTTGAAGGTGTGCGTGATCGCAGTCAGGAAGGTGAATCCGCTCCAGATCATGATCCCCACGGCGATGATGTGCCTGCGGCTGTAGCGGTCTCCCAGGTATCCGATCAGCGGCGCCGCGCACATGTAAAACCAGAAAAAGGTGGTGGTGAGCAGTCCGATCTGCGCGTCGCTGATTTGTTTGAACTCGTCTTTAATCAGGGGCTGGACAGCCCAAAGGACGGAACGGTCAATGTAATTGAGAGTGTTGAGTGCGGTCAGCAGCGCCAGCGTCAGGCGGGGATAGAGTTTGGGCTGCATTGGAGGGAATTATAGCTGCGAGCCCTTGGCCCTTAGCCTTTTGTAAAACCGCGGTATTCGGAAACATCTCCGAGGAACTCGTACGCGGCGCTGGCGTCTATTCTTCTAAGATCGCTTCGGCCTGGGCCAGCGCGCTTCGACTGTCGTCCCGATTCCGCCGCGGGGGCGGAAGACGCCTTTTACAATTGTCCACTTCGGTTTGGCGGCGCGCACCACGTCCTCCAATACGTGGTTCACGATGTTCTCTTGAAAGATCCCTAAATTGCGGTAGTGAAGCAGGTATTCCTTGAGGGATTTGAGTTCCAGGCAGAGCTTGTCCGGGGTGTAGCGGATTTCCAACACTCCAAAATCCGGCAAGCCGGTCTTGGGGCACACGGAGGTAAATTCCGGGACGTCAACCACAATCTCATAGGCCGGGAATTGGTTCGGCCAAGTGTCAATCGCAGGAAATTTGTGGTCAAGCCCGGCCTTAGCGTGCTGTTCCGTGTAGCCTGTGCGGTTCGTCATTGAACACCATTGTAAATCGGGCTATCCGGATATCGGGGCATCGGAAGAGCAAGAAACTCGTTGGCTGTGAACCGGCGAGTCAACACAAGTCGATAAAGAGCAAGTGTCTAACACCCGCAATCGGAGAAACCTGGGAACGGATGTAAAGAAAAGCAAAGACCAAAGCAAATTTAAGACACAAAGGAAAAAGGCAGGGCATTCGGAAAGTCATCAGCTCAAAAGGAAGTTTAATTTCGGTTACTTTACGCCGGGCACGGCATCTAAAAGGGGGACTATTCAGCAATCTCATTTCTCCAGTGGTTCAGGGGTGCATGGAAAGGGCCCGCCAAGCGAATTTGTGCGCTCCTCTGAATCTGCTTGTTTATACTTAAAGTTGAACGATGGTGAAAGTTAAAAGCAGCTTTCTGGAGCGCAATCATCTGCTGATCGCGGCAGCGATCATTGCTCTTCTTGTGTTTTCCGGCTGGATGATGCGCCGCGGAGTGGTCCTGGTGCGAGCGGAAAAGGTCACGCGCCAAGCCATTGCCAGCGTGATTACCACCAACGGAAAAGTTGAGCCAGTGCAGAATTTTGAGGCCCATGCCCTTACCCAGGTCATGGTCAAGCGCGTGTTTGTGCGCGAAGGCGATGGGGTCAAAAGCGGGCAGCTCCTGATCCAGCTCGATGATGCAGACGCCCGCGCGCAGGCGGCCAAGGCCCTGGCGGAGTTACGCTCAGCGGAGGCAGACCTTCACGCGGTTGCGGCCGGCGGAACTCAGGAAGAACTGCTGACCAATCGCTCAGAGAGGGTGAAGGCCCAGGCGGAGCGGGAGGCAGCAGAACGTAACTTACAGGCGGTACAGCGGCTGCAACAGACGGGAGCCGCATCGCCGGCGGAGGTGGAGGCAGCGCGCAACCGGCTGCAAAAAGCTGAAGCGGATTTGCAGCTCCTGCAATCGAAGCTGACCGGCCGCTTCTCCAATGCTGAAATCGCCAAGGTGCAGGCCGCGGCAGACGAGGCGCGCACCGCGTATGCCGCCGCCCAGGAAACGCTGAAGAACTCACACATCACCGCCCCATTTGCAGGCGTGGTTTACCAGTTGCGGGTAAAAGGTGGTTCCTTCGTCAGTTCGGGCGACTTGCTGCTGCAAATGGCCAACCTGAATGCCGTGCAAGTGCGGGCGTTTGTGGACGAACCCGATATTGGCAAGCTGGCCAAGGATGAAAAAGTGGACGTCACCTGGGACGCCATTCCCGGGCGCACATGGCAGGGGACCATCACCAGAATTCCCGCGGCGGTAACCATGGTGGGGACCCGGTCTGTGGGTGAGATTACGTGCGAAATCGCAAACTCCGACCGCAAACTTTTACCGAACGTGAACGTCAATGTGAGTATTGTTACGGCCAAGCGAGATAGTGCGCTCACGGTGTCGCGCGAAGCGGTACACGATTTGGATGGCCGGCGCGTGGTGTATGAAATCGAGAACGGCAAGATCAGGCCCAGGGACGTAGAAACCGGAACTTCCAGCCTTACCAGGGTAGAAATCTTGGGCGGTCTTACTGAAGGAACGCAGATTGCGCTGGGCGCTTTGAATGCACAGCCGCTGCACAATGGACTGGAAGTGAAGGTGGTCGAACGTTGAATCGGTTTGTGGGCGTGAGGGAAACGAAGGTGAACGGAAGTCTCAAGACTCCCGTCGCCATTACTGTTCTGATAGCAGCTCTCCTCTTCTTCGGCAAAGTTGCCGCGGCGGCAGAGCCGGACGCCATTTCGTTACTGCAGAACGGCAAAGCCAACCAGGCCTTGCAAGTCCTGAATGGCCGGATCCAGAAAGATGCAAACGACGCACAAGCATACAACCTGATGGCCCGTGTCTATTTCCAGCTCGAGCATTGGGATGACGCCATCCATGCCGCCGAGAAATCCATTGCTCTGGCGCCGCAGGTGAGCGAGTACCACCAATGGCTGGCCCGGGCGTATGGTGAAAAAGCCGAAGCTGCCGGGCCGATGAGCGCTTTCAGTCTGGTTCGGAGGGTAAAATCAGAGTTCGAGAAGGCAGTTGCGCTGGATACAGAGGGAAAAAACCTGTCTGTCCGCGCCGATCTGGCCGAGTTTTATATCGAGGCCCCGTACGTGATGGGCGGAGACAAGACCAAGGCCCGGCGTCTTGCGGATTTTGTGATGCAGCACGACGCGGCTCTGGCCCATAACCTTCTGGGCAAGCTTGAAGAAAAACAGAATGCAAAGGACCATGCTGAAAAAGAGTACCAGAGCGCAATTGAAGCCAGCGGCAACCGGGCGCGATATTGGGTCAACCTTGCTTCCTTCTATCGTCGCGTTGGCCGGCCGGAGGACATGGAGTCTGCCGTCAACAAGTCCCTGAAAGTCAAGCAGGACGAGGGTATTTCGTTGTTTGAGGGAGCCACCCTGCTGCTGAATAGCGGCCGTAATCTTCCGCAGGCTATGCAAATGCTACATCGCTATCTTGCGCTCAATGATCCTGCAGAAGATGCACCAGCCTTTCAGGCCCACCACTTCCTGGGCTTGCTGCTGGAAAAGCAAGGTGACGCCAAGGCTGCGGCCGTGGAATACCGCGCCGCTCTGGCCCTGGCATCGGACTATAAGCCCGCGCAAGACGGGCTGGCGCGAGTGAGTCGCTGAGACCACCGGATCCCGAGCAATTACAGCGATTCTTCTCTAGTATCATTTCCAGCGATCCCATTTCGCAGGTGAGCCAATGAAATGCAGCAGTGTGATTGTCCTTTTATGTTGCTTCTTTTTTGTTGTTCCTCCGGAAATGACGGCGCAGGATACAGCGCTTCCTTTCCGCACCGCGATTGAACTGGCGCTCAAAAACAGCGCTGCCAGCGGGATAGCTCGGGCCGACGCGCAGCGCGCCCGGGCCAGTTACCTGCAAGCCCGTGACTTGTTCTTGCCCCAGGCCACACTGGGCTCGGGTCTGGCGTTTTCATATGGATTTCCGCTCAGCCTGGAAGGATCAGCCCCATCGATCCTGGACCTGAATACAACACAGTTTCTGCTCAACACGGCGCAGCGGGAATTCATGAAGGCGGCCAAAAGCGAGGTCCATGCAACGGAGGCCCAAAATGCAGATCGGCGCAACGACGTGATCATGGAGACGGCCCTGGACTACATTCAGCTTGATCTTCTTGTCTCTTGCGCCAACGTGCAGAATGAACAACAACAAATGGCCCAAAAGTTCGAAGACGTTGTCAGCCAGCGAGTGCAGGCGGGCGTGGATGCCCCGGTGGAGCTTACGCGCGCGCGACTTGCTTCGGCCAGAACACGGATGGAAATGGCAGATACCCGTGCGGCAATTGACCAGTTGCACCTGCGCCTCTCGCAGTTGACCGGTCTTCCCCAGAGCGCAATCCAAACCTCGACAGAAAGCATTCCGGAGTTGCCCAAAGTGGGACAAGACGAAGACCTGGGGCCGCAGGCCGTGCAAAACAGCCCTGCGGTGAAGATCGCGGACGAAGCTGCCAGAGCTAAGTCCTTCCGCGCCAAGGGCGAGGAAAAGCAACTGTATCCTGCCGTGGATCTGGTGACGCACTATGCCATACTGGCCCGCTACAACAACTACGACCAATTCTTCAACAAATTCCAACGACACAACGCCGCGCTCGGCGTGCAGATCCGCTTTCCCTTCTTCAGTCCGGCCCAGCGTGAGACTGCCAAATCGGCCGAAGCGGATGCCATGAAGGCGCAAAAGGAAGCACAAGCTGTTAAGGAACAGGTCAGCACAGAAACGTTACGGCTGCAACGTTCAGTGCAAAGACTGGTTGCGGCACAAGATGTCTCCAAGCTCGAACACCAACTGGCCGAAGCCGATACCGAGACCACGCATGAAAAGATCCAGGCAGGCCAGGCGACCTTGAAAGACGAGCAGAACGCCAGAATCACCGAACATGAGCGCTATACCGCCTATCTGAACACAAGCTTTGACCTGGATAAGATCCAGATCCAGCTTTTACGCCAGATCGGCCAACTGGAATCCTGGGCGCTGGGACCACGAAAACCGTAAATCGGGACATCGGTGATCAGGATTACTGGTTGTCTTTATATTCCTTATATTCCTCGTACCATGCCATCTGGATGGCTTCCAGCTTGCCCTCATTGGAAGCTTTGGGATCACCGGTAAATCCCGGGAGTTCGGTGACGTAACGGTGCAGGTCAGTAAAGCGGACGGCCAGCGGATCCAGCTCAGGAAATTTTTCCTGTAAAAGAATTCCAATATCCTCGGCATCATCCCATGAAAATTCTGCGGTCATGATCCGTGTCCCTCAGAAACATAGTTGCGGTTCCAGGCAGGGATCTCGACTACGACCTCGCCGGGTTTTTCCACGACCGCCTGGCAGCCGAGACGAGAGTTGAGCTGGAGGTCGGCAGCCATATCCAGCCTGTCGGCCTCATCGTCGTCCATCTGGTTCAGCAGTTCCGCGCCCTTCAGCACGTGAACGTGGCAGGTAGTGCAGGCGCAGTTGCCGCCGCAAGCATGGTCAAGAAAAAGCTTGTTGTTCAGGGCAATATCCAGCAGGGATTGCGGCTTGCCGTGGTCTTTGTAGGGCAGTTTTCCAGCCTCAAATTCCACCGTCACATTTTCCGGCTGGAAAGTGACGCGTATGGAATTCGCCGCCGGAGGTTCCGCCGTCGCTGTCGTGCTGCTGCTTTGATTTTTATCGTCTGCCATATTTAGCTGCTAGCTCCTAGCCACAATACTGTTCACTTAGGAGATTTTCGGAATCTTTTGAGTTAACGGCTGAACGCAAGGTCCCTCCGATTTACCCCCGCTAACGCGTGGGTAAACCCTCGGGATGACGAAACTCTTTTTCGCGTCCTCGTTAAGTGAACAGTATTGCTCCTAGCTACTAGCCTCCACAAAAGTCTATTTACCTGCGGGATCCACGCCCCCACATTGATCAAATCCAATGACCCGATTACTTAATCTCCGCCGGGGCAATGGGATGTGGCGCTGTCACATCGTTTTTGAACTCTGTTTTGTCCATGCTCTTGCCCTTCAATGCGCTGGCTACGGCAGAGTCCATCATCAGGTCAGCCAGTCTCATGGTGACCTTGTTCAATTCCTCAATCGCGGCCCGAATCTGCTTGTGGTCCTGGCCGGCTTTGACCTGATTCAATTCTGCTTCGCGCTGTGCAATCTCCTGGCTCTCCTGTTTGCTCAGGCGATGCCAGACCAGGTGGCGCCGTCCCTTTTCGAGGGCATGAAGAATAGTTTCCGCCTCGTTGCGCGCCTCGATCAACTGCCGTTGCCGGAAGTCCTCTTCGGCGTAATCAAAAGACTCGAGAATCATCTTCTCCACTTGATCGTCTGTGAGCCCGTAGGTTGGCTTCACTTCGATTTCCGCCTGCTTGCCGCTGCGTTGTTCGCGGGCGCTTACGTGCAAGATGCCGTTGGCATCAATCAGGAATTTCACTTCAATTCGGGGAAGTCCGGCAGACATGGGTGGAATGCCCTTCAAGTCAAATCGGGCCAGAGACCGGCAATCGCTCGCCAGTTCGCGTTCCCCCTGGACGACATGAATGGCAACGTTGGTTTGTCCTTCCACTCCCGTGGTGAAATGCTCGGTTGCCGATGCGGGGATGGTGCTGTTGCGCTGGATGATTTTGGCCACCACGCCCCCAAGGGCTTCAATGCCCAGGGAGAGCGGCGTCACATCCAGGAGCAGCATGTCCTGGGTTGCGGCCGATCCGCCGGCGAGAATGCGCGCCTGAACGGCTGCCCCCAGGGCCACCACTTCATCGGGATTCAGTTCAGTATGCAGTTCACGCTGGAATAGCTCTCGCACCAGCGCGCGCACCCGAGGGATGCGCGTGGAACCACCCACCAGCACCACTTCATCAATCTGGCTGGGTTGCAAATGGGCATCCGCGAGCGCCTGCTTGCAGGGTGAAACGGTGCGCTGGATGACGGGCTCCGCGAGCTGTTCGAACAACTCGCGGCTGATGGCGCGTTGATAGCGTTTCCCATGCGGCAATTCAACGTCAATCATTGCCTCAGTCTGGGAGGACAGCGCGATCTTGGTATCGATCACCGCCTTGCGCAAAGCCTGCACCGCTTCACCATTGCGCCTGATGTCCAGTTTGAGGTCGCCGACAATATCGTCCATGGCAATGGTGAGCAGAAGGTTGTCAATGTCATCGCCGCCCAGGTGCGTATCGCCATTGGTGGACAACACTTCAAAAATACCTTCATGCAGCTTGAGAATAGAGACGTCAAACGTCCCTCCGCCCAGGTCATAGACTGCAACAATCCCGTCCTTCTTCTTGTCCAATCCGTAAGCCAGCGAAGCCGCGGTGGGTTCGTTGACCAGGCGCAGCACCTCCAGGCCTGCAATCCGGCCTGCATCTTTGGTCGCCTGCCGCTGGGCGTCATTGAAGTAAGCGGGGACGGTAATGACCGCCTTGGTGACCGGTTCGCCAAAAAATCGTTCTGCGTTCTTCTTGAGCCGGCGCAGGATGAGCGCAGAAATTTCCGGCGGAGTGAACTCCCGCTCGCCCAGCCTGATGCGCAGAACCTCGCCTGGCTTCACATCTTCCGCAATGCGGAATGGAAATAGCTTCAGTTCGTCCTGAATGTCTTCAATCCCGCGTCCCATCAGGCGCTTGACGGAATAGATAGCACGCTCCGGATGCTCGATCAGCACCTTGCGCGCAACATTGCCGACAATGAATTGACCGGTGTCAGCATCCGCCAGTCCCACCAGCGACGGCACAAGATTGGACCCGTCTTCTCCTGGAATGACGGCCGGAGAATCGCCCTGCATGTATGCCACCAGGGAATTGGTTGTCCCCAAATCAATCCCGACAATGCGTTCTTCGCTGATTGTGCCACTCATCAGGCCAATGCCTCATTCACGTCGCGCACCAGGTTGCGGATGTAGGAACGCCGGTTCAGCAGGTCCACCATGCGATCACGCACTGTGGTTCGCGCTTGCGTATTCTGCAACTCGGGGAGTGCGTCCCATTCATCCCAGATCTGTTTGAGTTCGTCGCCCAATTGGCTGAATTTCTGCTCCAAGCGGTCACGCGCCTGCTGCAGGTCGCGGGTGACGTTCGGATCGTCTTCGCCCATCTTTTTGTTCATGCGCATCTCTTCCAGTTGCATATTGAGCTCGAAGACCTCTTCCAGCAGGCCGGGTGGAACAACCTGTTGCTTCTCCGTCCCGCTTTGCCGGGCCGCATCCGTGGCATTGCGAGATTGTTCTTCCAGCTTTACGCCTTCAAGTTCCAGCAGATATTGGGTCCTGCCGATGGGATCCTTCAACGTGCGATACGCATCATTGAGTTGCGATGTTTTCTCCGTGCTCCACTCCTGTTCCCGCGAGCTGCCGCGGGCAAACAGGTCAGGATGAAGCTTGCGGCTAAGCCGGTAGAATTCGCGCTCCAGTGCAGCCGTGTCTATATTCAGTTTTCTTGGCAGTCCCAAAAAGGAAAAGTAGTCCGTTCCTTGCGCCGGCTGGATCTTTCCGCAGGCTTCACAGAAATGTCCGGACGCAGCCTGTCCGCAAGACCAGCAAGCTGCTCCGGTTTCGGTTTGGGCAAGGTGTAGCAATTGGCAAATGGCCCGCCGTGGCGGGGCAATCAGGCCGGAAGAGGGACCAGCCCGCTGCGAATTTCCATTTGCTAATTGCTATGCCGAGAACGACGAACCGCAGCCGCAAGACCTGGAGGCATTGGGATTGACAAAGTTAAATCCCTGTTTGATCAGGCTATTTTCATAATCCAGGATCATGCCGCTCAGGTAAATGAATGACTTCGGGTCCACGAAGAGGCGAACGCCGCTGAATGTAAATACCCGGTCGCGTTCGCGGGGCTGCGTGTCAAAACGGATGTTGTAACTGAGCCCCGAGCACCCGCCACCCTGGACACCCAGCCGCAGTCCTCCCTGCTCCGGAGAAATACCTTCTTTCTCCATGGCGGAACGGATGCGTGACAATGCCCGCTCCGTCACCTGAACGCTCTTGGCGTTAGGAGATGAATTATCGGCATTGAGTACGGGGTTATCCAGAGTTGCGGCCATCTGATCTCCTACTCAGGCGGTCGTCGGCGTTTCCGCTGCCGGCGCTGCGGCGTTCTCAGACTGGGGATGCTTTTTCTTCCAGTCACCGATTGCCGCCCGAATTGCATCTTCCGCCAGCACTGAGCAGTGGATCTTCACCGGAGGCAGGGAGAGTTCCTTCACAATGTCCGTGTTGGATATCTTCAATGCATCTTCCACGGTCTTGCCCTGGATCCATTCCGTGGCCAGCGAAGAAGAGGCAATCGCTGAACCGCAGCCGAAAGTCTTGAATTTGGCATCTTCGATCACGTGCGTTTCAGGATTCACTTTGATCTGCAGACGCATAACGTCACCACACTCTGGCGCCCCAACCAGGCCCGTGCCTACGTCGGCCGAGTGCTTATCCAGGGTGCCTACGTTCCGGGGATTCGTGTAGTGGTCCAGAACTTTATTGCTGTATGCCATCTTGTTCTCCTCTTAAATTAGTCCGTCTCTTACTTGATGTCTTTGGTTTGGTTTTGCTTTTTGACTCTGACTCTCAACTACCCGTTACCGATTTCTTAGTGTTTCCTAGTGGGCTTCCGCCTGCCATTGGATCTTCTTCAGATCAATGCCCTCTTTCACCATCTCATACAGAGGTGAAAGTTCACGCAGCTTGCTCACCACCTCGATCAGCCGTCCCGCCACGTAATCAATCTCAGCCTCAGTGTTGAAGCGGCCGATGCCGAAGCGGATCGAGCTATGGGCCACGTCATCGCCCAAGCCCAAAGATTTGAGCACGTAGGAGGGCTCCAGCGTGGCTGATGTGCAGGCTGAACCGCTGGAAACCGCCACATCGTTAATTCCCATCAGCAGCGACTCGCCTTCCACATACAGGAAGCTCATATTCAGGTTGCCGGGCAACCGGTGTTCCATGCTGCCATTGATGAACGTTTCATCCAGGTGGGCCGCAAGCTTGTCGCGAAGCCGGTTGCGCAATCCAGCTACACGGCAACTTTCTTCAGGCATCTCCTGCTGCGAAAGTTCACAGGCTTTGCCGAAGCCCGCGATGCCGGGAACGTTCAGGGTCCCGGAACGCATGCCGCGCTCGTGGCCTCCGCCATCGATAATCGCGGAAATCTGGACCCGCGGGTTCTTGCGGCGGACATATAGAGCGCCACAACCCTTCGGCCCGTAGAGTTTGTGCGCCGTCAGCGAAACCAGGTCAAGGTTCATCTTGTTCACGTCCAGCGGGACCTTGCCCAGCGCCTGCACCGCATCAGAATGGAAGAGCACGCCACGCTGGCGACAAATCTTTCCAATCTCTTCAACCGGTTGCAGGACGCCAATCTCATTATTGGCGGCCATGATCGTGACCAGAATGGTCTTATCGGTTATGGCATCTTTCAATTGATCCAAATCAACCAGGCCGTCCGCCTTCACCGGCATGTAAGTAACTTTGCAGCCGTATTTTTCCAGGCGCTTGCAGGTATCCAGCACCGCCTTGTGCTCGGTAGCGGCGGTGATGATGTGGTTCCCTTTCTGCTTGTACATCTCCGCCACGCCCTTGATGGCAAGGTTGTCGCTCTCCGTGGCGCCAGAGGTGAAGATGATTTCTTTGGGCGTTGCGCCGATGAGCCTGGCGATCTGCTCGCGCGCGGTCTCCACTGCGGCTTCGGCTTCCCATCCAAACTGATGGTTACGGCTTGCAGCATTCCCGAACCGGTCCGTGAAGTAAGGCAGCATGGCCTCCAGTACTCGCGGATCCATGGGGGTGGTGGCATGATTGTCCAGATAAATCGGTAGCTTCACGCCCGCAGGCAGGTTGCCGTTGCTTCCATTATTTCCATTACCGCTCATCGTCCACTCTCTCTCCTCAGCTTTTATTAGCTGCTCAATGTGACTAACTCGCGTGGGTCATGCTTGACTACTGTTTCGTCCACATCCTGCGGCTTCTCTTTCAAGTCTGCAATCGAGATGCGGCTCAAAACCTGCTGTATGCTCTCATTCACTTTGCGTAAAGGCTCGCGCACGGTACACTTGCGGCTTTGAAAACATCCGCGCGCTTCATCGCCACAGGAGGTAATGAACAACGGTCCATCGATGGCGCGAATGACCTCCAGCGCGCTGATGTTTCTCGGACTTCGCGCCAGCACATAGCCGCCATTGGTTCCATGCTGGGAAACCAAAAGGCCGTCCTTCACCAGCTTCTGTAGAATCTTGGCCATCGCCGCCTGCGGAATCGAGTAGGCATCGGCAATGTCCTTGGCGCTGCAAGAACCTTGCTCGCCAAATTCCGCCAGATGCTTGACCGCAATCAAACCGTAGTCGGCTTTTTTGGTCAGCTTGAGCATAATCCAGAACTACGACCTTTTTAGTCGTATATGTATTTTAGACGCAGACTCTGCCTTCGCGCAAGCCACTTCAGCCAACAGCAGAAATCCGCAATGGACGGTAAATCTTTGCTGGTTAATGGTTTACAAACTGCACCCAAAATAGTCGTATTTTAATAAATCGGGGGCATGTACCACTGATATTTTTGCTGGCAACGAAGTGGCAACCAGCAGTTCTGGATTTGCAACCAATCACCATCTGTTCGCCTTCGTGATCAGATCAGCGATCACAAAATGAACCGGTGACCCCAGGTGATGTTCTCCCTGCCTCTCTACTTACTACTTGCACTTACGAAGGACTAAGCACTTCTGACTTGCCGTTAAGGCATACGTTGCATTGTTTCCGTCCGACACTATCTTTATGCTTCACAGTGGAATGGCTGCTTCAGTCAATTCAAGATATCTAGCCGTGGTTCTTGTATGGCTGACGCTGCTCGTCCCGGCTTTCGGCGGTGATAATAGCTTAGATCGCGGTGATCTCGGCCCTCCTAAACCATCCTCATACCCCGGCCCCGGTTACAAGATTCAAGCTGGAATGGATGGTGAAATATATCCTGTCTTTGCCAACTACGCGTCCCTGCAAAAACAGGATGAACGATCCTTCGCCGCCGTTTCAGTCACAGTTTCAAATCCGGGCGACACATTGCTGCGGGAGCGCATTGCAGTAAGAGTGCTGGGCTGGAGCGACGAGGAGATCCAGATGGCGGAAGTAGCGCCCGGCGCTACACATACCTTTTTGTTTGCACCTGCCTTCCTGCCACGGTTGTATAAGAACCATGAAATCGTGGCTGCCACTGCCCAGGTTTCAGTAAACGACATCTCCGGACGCCTGATCTACGAAAATACAGTCCCAATACGGATACGATCAGCCGAGGACATCTACTGGGGCGACGGCTTCAAATATGCTGAGTTCATTGCTTCGTGGGTAACTCCCCATGATCTGGAATTGGAAGCAGTTCTGGCGCGGGCCGTCAATTACGTTCCGGATAGACGGCTTCCTGGATATGAAGACTGGAAAAGCGCTGAGCAGCAGGAACAGGAAACCTGGCGTGAAGCCAAAGCCATCTTCATGGCGCTGAAAGGCCAGGGTCTGGCCTATGTGAATAGTTACTCCACGCTTGGTGGTCACCAGGACTTGAGTGAGCGAATCCGCATGCCGCGCGTCAGCCTGTCACATAGCAGCGCAAACTGCATTGACGCAGCGGTGATGTATGCCTCCCTTTTTGAGAATCTGGGAATGGACGCCACCGTAGTGATTGTTCCGGGGCACGCTTATGCCGGAGTGCGAGTGGCGCGTGGTTCAGAGAAGTTTCTCTTCATTGACGTCGCCTTGACCGGAAGGACAACTTTCGAACTGGCCGTAGCCTCTGCCGAGCGAGGGCTGGCGCGGCACAGTGCCTCCTCCGTGAAGCGGGTGGTAATCCAGCAGGCACGTGCCGCCGGCATCTATCCCATGCCCTAATCACCTCTGCTACCCCTGTAGAAATGCTCATCCATCGTCTGTCCGACAGGAAAAGCCCTTGACAATCGGCCGTTCCCGCATAAAAATAGCCCAAATTCGTATCGAGGCGACTGACAGGCTCGCGCCTTTAAACGAATATGAGCACATTTCATAGTTCACCAACCGCGAAGCACCCCCCTGAAATAACTGATATGAAAAAGGTCTGTCGGCATCCGCGTGTACGCATTGTGGCCCGCGAAGAAGACGCTGAATTCGTCGAGTGCCAGGAATGTGGCGACGTCTTTGATTCCAGTGAATTCAAGGACATGGCCATTGAAGACGGCATCAAGCCGGAAGACGCCTAAGGCCCGGGGCGGGTTTCTTTTCCCCGCTGTGATTCACCCATGGTGGTTGCTGTCCTTTGATTTTCAATGAGTTACCCTGATTACCCAAGTGTCAATTCCGGGCCGTTTTATCTTGAGTTAAGGAAGGCATGGCTGCTATCGTTTGCTTATCTCAGCCCAGGACTCCCCCTTTGCAGCGCCCATGGTACCCATTGCACTTGTGGTCGACGATTCGATGCTGATTCGCCACACGGTCTGCCGCTATTTTGAAGAGCGGGGCTGCCGGGTAGAATCTGCGACTAATGGAGAAGAAGCCCTGGCGATGCTTCAGGATCTGCACCCGGACATCATTATCACCGACCTGCAAATGCCCAAAATGGACGGATATCAGCTTATCAAGGCATTGAAGAGCCGCCCGCAAACAGCAGCGATCCCTATTGTGATTCTGGCCGCCGCCAAATCCAGGGCAGAGAAAGCTGAGGAGACCCAAGCGGACTTCGTTGTCTTCAAGGACATCGATATTGAAAGCCAGCTTGGACAGGTCTTGAAAAAGGCCCGTCTGTTTTCCGATGGCACAGGGAAAGACTCAGCGCAAAGCTAAAGAGGCCTCAGCCGAGAATTCAGGACTGGCAAAGTCCCTAGCCAGGTACTTCGGGTAGGCTGCAGCCGCAATCATGGCCGCATTGTCCGTAGACAGCTTTCGCGAAGGAAAAAAGACCGGCACACCTTCCTGTGCCGCATCGCGATCAAAGGTCTCGCGCAGCTCGCTGTTCGCCGCTACACCGCCGGTCACGAACAGGGTCTGCGCCTGGTGCTCACGCGCTGCTGCCAATGTCTTGCCCACCAGGTCTCCGACCACCGCGCGCTGGAAAGATGCAACCATATTCAGGGTCTTCTTGTCGCATAGGGCCAGGATGTCCTCAGCTTTGGGCTTGGACACCCCTGCGAGCGCCTTTTGCCGGGCATCAATACCCGCGCGCATGCCTTCGAGTTGCACGTAACGCAGGACGGCGGTCTTGATTCCGCTAAACGAGAAATCATGCGCAGTCTGTTGTTCCCTGGCCACACCGCGATTGCCATGTTTGATCTGGGCCGGCCCAAAGGGCACACCATGCGGATCGCCATGACGGGCCAAAACATCAATGATCGGACCTCCCGGATAGCCCAGCGCCAGCAGCTTGGCTACTTTGTCGTAAGCTTCGCCCGCAGCGTCATCGCGCGTGCGCCCGATGTTCTGGTAGGCCCATCCTTTGCCCCGTTGCTCGGCTAGAAAAAGATGCGTGTGCCCGCCAGAGACCACCAACGCCAGCACAGGGAATTCGACCTGAGAATTGCCTTTCTGCCGTTCTTCCAGCAGCACCGCATGAATGTGGCCTTCCAGATGGTTGACCGTGATCAGCGGCTTTTCCTGGGCGAAGGCCAGCGCTTTGGCGTAGCTGATCCCCACCAGCAGCGCTCCGGCCAATCCGGGGCCCTGGGTGACGGCGATGGCGTCAATGGACTCGTAGGTTTCGCCGGCTTCTTCGAGGGCGCGTCGCACGACGGGGACAATGGCGCGCAGGTGTTCGCGCGAAGCCAGTTCCGGAACCACGCCACCGTAAGGCTGATGCACGGCAATCTGCGAAGACACCACGTTGGAAACCACGTGCTCGCCCGAGCGGACCACCGCTGCCGCGGTCTCATCGCAGGAGGTTTCGATGCCGAGAATGCGGACTCCACTCATACATCAATATTATTAGAAGCAGCCTTTGTATAGGGGGACTCTGGAATCGCAACCTGATAACGCCTGTGCCCCGCAGTAACCGGGTTCCCTTGCCGACCTTCTCTAAACATTGCGGCTACATCCGACCACAGGGTGGTCATCGCTTGACATTGCTCCAGTCCCGCTATACACAACATGCAGGCTGTTACAAGGATGATGCCAACATGCCGGAGGAAAAGAAACAAGACAAGGAGCAAAAGCAATTCTGGGGCTGGTGTGAATGCGAATGTTTATTTTGTGACAGGGGCGATCACCACATTTGTCGGGACACGATCAAATGCGGAATGCCTAAGACTTGGAAGAAAGACGAGAAGCCACGTCCACGCTAACGTGATCTTCTTCTGTGCAACTGCTTTTGGGCTGATTGGCGAAACTGGAAACGGAATTCTTCCGCAGAATAGAAGCCTTTCTGAATCAGGAGCGTGTTCATGGCGTAAACAGTGGCCTTGAATGCTTCATCCTCGGTCAGCCGCTCCATAGCCTCTTCGTAGTCGATTAAGGTCTTCCCGGGCGGGATCATCGCATCACCTTGTTCGACTCTTGTTCCTGTCGCCATACAGTGCCTCAACTCTGGATCCGACAACTGGGACCCGATTTTGGATGGTTCCAGCGGCGACTAATCATCGTCGTCATCTGGATACTTCTGAGGCCCCGCAATGGGGCCTTAATTCGGGAGTGATCTACCAATTTGGTAGAGTTCGTCACTACCTCAATCAAAATAAAAGACAACCGCATTTCAAAGGGCTTGCAACAAACTGGCCGTCCCTAGTGACTACCCACAGGTAATTCTAAAGCCGTCGCGCATGGCGTCAACGAAAAAATCAAAATAATTTATTCTGACACGTAATAAATTGTTCGGATTACTCGCCTAACGACATACTCACGCCCAATTTGTGGCAAATGTTCCGTTTTCTCTTTTCATTCGTCATCGGTCATTTAGTCATAATAATATCCACTTCCGCCATCTCCCGCAGTTCCCGCAACCTCACTATTTGGTAGTGGGCGCTACTTTGTGGCCAACTTGGCACAGATCAGATTTTGTGCCAAGCAGCCACTACTCACTGTTTCTTTTTGTTGAAGTCTTTGCACCCTTCGTGATGAAATTTCAATCATGTATAGGAGTCAACCGCCAATTGACGATTGCTAGTCACAAATTGCAAGAGGCTACGCACATTGTGCGTGAACTCCGGCAGGCCGGACACTCCGCTTATCTGGCGGGCGGCTGTGTGCGCGATTTTGTGTTGGGCCGGGAACCGGCAGACTACGATGTAGCCACATCTGCGCTGCCGCAGGAAGTCATGCGCCTTTTTCCGCTTACTTATGCCGTTGGCGCGCAGTTCGGCGTGGTGCTCATTCCTGTGCTCCGGGAAGGACCCGAAGGCGCGCGGGACAACTATGCGATCGAAGTTGCCACGTTCCGCAGCGATGGCCGCTATACAGACGGCCGTCATCCGGACCAGGTAGAGTTCAGCAGCGACGCGCGTATTGACGTTCAACGCCGCGACTTCACCATCAATGGCCTGCTGCTTGATCCCATGACCCAGGAGGTGCTCGACTACGTAAGCGGGCGCGAAGACCTTAAGAGCGGAATCATCCGCACCATTGGCGACCCGCGGGAGAGGTTCGCGGAGGACAAGCTGCGCGTTTTGCGGGCAGTACGCTTTGCGGCGCGTTTTGGCTACACCATCGATCCCGCGACGTTTCAGGCAATCCGTGAAATGGCGCCGCAGATTCACCATGTCAGCCTGGAGCGTATCCGCGATGAAATTCTTAAGATGCTCACCGAGGGCCGCGCCCGGCGTGCCTTTGAGTTGCTGCACCAGACGGGCCTGCTGGAGCAGGTACTGCCGGAAATCAAGCGCATGGAAGGGGTGCAGCAACCACCGCAGTTTCACCCGGAGGGCGACGTCTGGGTACACACCTTGCTGTTGCTGGAAGGCCTGCCGGCCGGTTGTTCCAGGACGCTTGCGCTGGGTACGCTTTTGCACGACGTGGGCAAGCCGCCCACGTTTCGGGTGGCTCCGGACCGGATTCGCTTTGACGGTCATGCTGAAGTCGGCACGCGCATGGCTGAAGAGATTTGCCGCCGCCTGCGGCTTTCCAACGACGAAACTGAGCAGGTCAGCGCCCTGGTGGCCAATCACATGCGTTTTGGCGAGGTAAAACGCATGAAGCAATCAACACTCAAGCGCTTTCTGCGCATGCGGCAGTTTGAAGAGCACCTGGAGCTGCATCGCCTGGATTGTCTTGCCAGCCACAGGGATTTGGGACTCTATGAGTTTGCCAGGGAGAACGTTCGCACCATGCCTCCCGAGCAGATCCGGCCCCAGCCCCTGATCACCGGCCGGGATTTGATTCAAGCCGGCTATGTGCCTGGCCCGCAATTCAAAGAGCTGCTGACCGCCGTCGAAGATGCCCAACTCGAAGGCTCCATCACCACCAGGGAGGAAGCGCTCTCTCTGGTGGAATCACTCAGGACTTCCGGGTGAGAAGCAAAATCAACACCAACACCTTGAACCACAGAGGACACGAAGGAGCACGGAGGGAAATCCTTCTGGGCAGGTGCTACCCTGCTACAGACCGCATAAACATTGAGAAAAGCGGCTACCAACACCCAAAATCAACACCAACACCTTGAACCACAGAGGACACGGAGGAGCACGGAGGGAAACCCTTCTGGGCAGGTGCTACGTTGCTACAGACCGCATAAACATTGAGAAAAACGGCTACCAACACCCAAAATCAACACCAACACCTTGAACCACGGAGGACACGGAGGAGCACGGAGGGAAACCCTTCTGGGCGGGTGCTACGTTGCTCAGATCAAAACCATTAGCAACCCCGAACATTCTGTACACACACTAATCCCCCGGCGCCCACAATTCATTCTGTGAGCGCCGACTACACTTCTGCCAGCGGGTCGCCGTCTGATTGGCGCAACACGGCTCAATATTCAGTTTTCAAAGACCACTGCGGGAACCACAAATCCCGCTCGCCCTGGGGCGATGGCGCTTTTACATCGCTCGTGCGCGCCTGTTTTCAGAATTGCACCGAGATGAGCAGGAGTCAATGAAGTGCTGTCACAATGCTGTCAGAGTGACAGCACTTTTGGGAGGCACCCGAGCACAACCCGGATGGAGGCGACATTAAAAATCCTACCGTTCAGGATGTCGAGGATGGGTAGTGGGCTACTTTGACCGCAAACCAAAGATATTTTGTGGGCAAAAAATCAAACCGCATGCACTTTCAGGAGGAGATGAATACGTCGAATGCTGCTTGATTCCTGGATGCTTTCGGGCTATCGCTGCGCCCAGCGCGGGGCTAGAAATCTGAAAAGGAGAAAGCCATGAAAAAGAAACATTGTTCAAATCGTCCTGGTGGTGTTCCTTGTGCTCGCCTGCGGTTTCAATCTGGCTGTGGCCGACGGAGCACCACCCCCGCCATGGTGTCCACCTGGAGGGATTTGTAATTAGTGAGAGAATTGGCCTGTGGGTAGCTGGCTGGGACTGGCTACCCTCTGGCTGACGAAAAAGAGAGGAGAGCACCCATGAAAAATACTATTGTTCGTATTGTCCTGGCCTGGTCGTTGCTGCTGGCCTGCGGATCCACCCCGAGCGTCGCTGATGGTGGCGTGCCCCCGCCGCCGTGGTGTCCGCCCGGCGGAATTTGCAACTGAGAAAATAATTCGTGCTTCGACGTCTGGCCCGCACGCCGGTGTGCCATCGCTTGGTGTGGTCCCGGCATACCCGAGGACAATTATGTTTCCAACCCTCGTTTCCGATTTTTTGCTAAAAACGCACTTCCCCACTGTGGACCCAGTGGCCGACCGCCCGGTCCCGAGCCGGGTCTCAAGGAATTTGAAAAAACTTGCGAAAAAGCCATGGGGCCTCCCAATATCGTTCACTTAAGGATCTTGTGGAACCATGAGCTTCTCACTCGAAGTCCAAAAAAGACTGGCCTGTGTCTGGCCTGCCAGCCGAGGGCGGCTGCGGTCCTGTCGCGGAGTGCATTGGGGAGCGATACCGTTCGCTTAAAAACGGACACAGTGGAGGAATCACCACCCGCAGGGCCTCCTCAAATAAATACTCCTTGCGGTTATGGAAGAGCCGGTACATGGTCATGGTGGTGGTCCCGGCTTTTTCCGCGATGTCCCGGGCGCTGGCCGAATAACCAGATCCCGCAAACAGTTCGATTGCGGCCTCCAGGATTTTGGCCTCGGTCTCTGATCTCATCGGGTCTTCTTCAAAGTTTTGCAGGAAATTCTACAATGGGTGATGGCACGCGATTGGAAGCATGCGGCCTCTCCATTGGCGGCGTCGCAGCCTGCCTGATTGTAAAAGACTCATGGAACAATCCAAAAGTGAGTCACGGAATCCGGGTTATTTCCGGATTTGATGGACGGTGTGGACGGGTGTGGACTGCGTGGACTGCGGTGCTATGCTGGCCTACACCGTCATCAATTCCTTTTCTTTGGCCTTGCCCATTTCTTCCATCTTCTTGATTTCGTCGTCGGTGAGTTTCTGGATCTCTTCCAGGGCGCGGCGTTCTTCGTCTTCCGTGATCTTTTTGTCTTTGGTGGCTTTCTTGATGGCGTCGTTGCCGTCGCGGCGGATGTTGCGCACGGCGGTGCGGTGGTCTTCCAAAATCTTGTGCAGGTGCTTGACCATCTCTTTGCGGCGTTCTTCGGTGAGCGGCGGGACGGGAATGCGGATGATCTTGCCGTCATTCATGGGATTCAATCCCAGACCGGCGGAGCGGATGGTCTTTTCAATCTCTCCCAGAATGCCGGGATCATAGGGCTGCACCGTCAGGAGCTGGGCTTCCGGAGCGTGTACGGTCGCGAGCTGGTTGAGCGGCATCTCTGAGCCGTAGCAGCTCACGCGGATGGTGTCCAGCATGTGCACGGAGGCCCTTCCTGTCCGTGCCGCCGCCAAGTTGGCGCGAAAATCCTCGACTGCCTTCTCCATGCGCGTCTTGAGCTGATGATAAACATCCTTCAATGCAGGATTACCCGCCATTCCTGTCTGTGCCATGTGAGAGATTATAAAGCCAGTAATTCGAACTTAGTAGTTAGTACCTAGCAACTCGCCAAGACCTTACCGCCCACCGGCATGCCGGGGCAGGCTGATTCGACTGATCGAACTGATTTGCGCTGATAGGAAATCAAGACCCGCACCAACAATTCCGCTGGTTCCGATCACCCGATCTCACCGACGGACCGGAAACACTGCAAGCAACACCAGTCCTGCTGTCATCGCTACATTCCAGACGACCAGCACCAGCAACCACCTGCGCATTCTTTCTTCACGCGCAGTCAGGCCACGGTTGAGCTTTTCGAGATTGGTGTTGAGACTTTCAAGATTGGAATCAACTTGTTCGGCGTGGACCTTAAGCTGCTCAACATCACTCGTCATTTGCTGCAACGGATCAGCTTTAGGTTGTCCGCTACGTCCCTTCCACCAGTTGCGCAGCGCGGGAGTGCCGTGCTCCAAGGCCAGCGGAGCAAGCGCCCGGAGTATGGAAGCTAGAAAGCCCATTCAACCCTCCTCAGCAACTAAAGGACCCAGCGAGAGTCACCAGTGTTGGCGTGCAACCCTGGTCAGAGATGTGCCGTCAAAATTGTAATGCTTATCTTGTTGATCATCCTGATCGTGTTGCTTTTAGGAGTACAGCCGCGATGGCCGTATAGCCGTGAATGGGGCTATTATCCGACGAGCGGAGTAGGACTTCTTCTGATTATTGTGATCGTCATGCTGGCGCTGGGATATTAGGTCGTGATGCAAGCGATTACGAGAATTCTGTTCTCGTTGCACTGCAAGCAGCGTGGTTTTTGCGGACAATTGGGTAATTTAGTAAGTTGGTAATTTAAAATCAAAACCAAGACCGTGAGACGCAAGGGATATCAAGGGCTAGTATTCGGCAAATCCAACCCGACGACCTCAGCGCAGAGGCAACGAGGGAAAGACCAAGCTACGATTCGGGAAGTGGTTTCCAATATTTTTCTCCGGCACAGGCGCGGCACAAAGTTCTTCCTTCACGCGAAACTTCGCGGTGGTAGCTGATGCCCTCGCCGCATTCGGCGCAGACAATCCTCTCGCCTTTGTAGCCGGGAAACTCTTCCGCCGGCAGGTCAACTTTGACCCACTGAGTATTAAACAACTGGGCGTCGTCCATTTCCTGGTAGGCGAGCATTTGCTGCTGATTTTTACTTTGCAGCTCGGGATGCATGGTCCTGGCCAGGGTCTTGGAGGACTCGGTGGCGGCCACGCGAACAGCCTCTCCCGTTTCCAGGTCAATAAAGGTTGCCGCCATCTTGCCCCAGTCGCGAAACTTCAGCGCGCGCTTTCCCAGGCGACAGCCGGTAACCACCATAATGGCATCGGTGGCACAACGATCGATCTCCACGAAGGTAACAATCCGTTTGCGGTCTTTTCCCTGAGGGTCCTGGATTCCCAACTTTCTCAGGCCAAACATCGCCATGCGCACTCCCAAGACCTGTCCGGCACACAAATGCCCGTGAGCAATCTCGGCGTCCTTAAGATATTCGGCTAAAGTCTTCACAGCTCCTCTTTACGGACTGGACTGCAATTCCGCGCTGCCGTCATGGACGAGGAAGCTTACCCGGGTTCCTCCCGGCGGCTCAAAGGAGACGCGGCTGGGACCTTTTTCCCATAGAGGCGCGGCGCACGATTGGCCATAGAGCTCTTTTTTCAGGATGGGTTTACGCTTCCCGAGTTGGAAGACCACCATGTAGTGCACCGAGCCATCCTCCGTGGCGCCGCAATAGGCGGCATAATCCTGAAACCAGCTTACCAGTGAGGCATGCGGATCAAAGTCCGGTAGACTTAATTCGGAGACGCGGCCAGTGGTGCTGCTGACCGTGAGCCATCCTCCCAATTGCCAGGTCCATTGCGGATGCTTGGCACCCTCCTGGGGCAAAGCATTGTTGATGCGGAAGGCCCGGCGAACCACCCACACGTTCTCGGTAACCTGGTGGGCCGCGCCGGTGGAATATTCCTTGATCCGGCCATCGACCACGATCGGGCGAACCTTGAGCTGCTGGCCTGAGGCCAGGGTAATTGACGTCCAGGCGCCCCAGGCCACCACGTGGCTTTGAGCTGCAACCGCGGCAGCCGCGAGAAGCAGCACAACCATGGAATGTCGCCACAGGCGCATGGGGAAAGGCTAACACAAGCATTTAGCACTTAGAATGCCAGAGTTGCTCGATGCAACCCTCTTTGCGCTGCCCCCTTCTCAACATTGAATGGTCCCACTCTCGGAGCGAACTCTGGAAGGGTACACAAGGCAAAGGCAGCGATTGCCAAAGATCCTGGTGATCGACGACAAGCCAGACACGCTGCTGCTGCTGCGTGAGCTGCTATGCTCGCGCGGCTATGAAGTCTTGAGCACAACCGAGCCCCACGAGATGGCAGAGTTAGTACACTCGGAGAAGCCTGACCTGGTGCTGATGGACGTGCTCATGCCGGGCATTTCCGGCTACGAGCTTTGCCGTCAACTGAAAGGCGATCCCCAGACCCGCCTCATCCCCGTGGTCATGATTACCGGACTGAGCGACCGGAACGACCGCGTGCGCGGCATCGAGGCCGGGGCAGACGAGTTCCTGAGCAAACCACTTTATCCGGAAGAGCTTTTTGCGCGGGTCAAGTCTCTGCTTAAGCTGAAGGAATTTACGGACGAACTGGAGAATGCCGAGGCCGTGCTGATAGCGCTGGCCCTGGGCATTGAGGCCCGCGATCCTTATACCGGAGACCATTGTGAACGGCTGGCGCGTTACGCGGTGAACCTGGGCCGCCATCTCAACATGGATGATGAGAGCCTGGTGGCCCTGAAACGCGGCGGTTATCTGCACGATTTAGGCAAGGTATCCATCCCTGATGAGATCCTGAAGAAAGGCACATATCTGACGCCGGCAGAATGGGAGATCATGAAGCAACATCCGGCTATCGGAGAGGCCATTTGCCGGCCGCTGAGGTCGTTTCGTAATGTGCTGCCGATTATCCGGCACCATCATGAACATTGGAATGGCACTGGATATCCCGACCATCAAGCCGGCAGCGATATTCCTTTATTGGCGCGGGTGCTGCAGATTGTGGATGTCTACGACGCATTGCGGACGGCGCGGCCTTACAAGCCTGCCCTTGGCCACGAGGAGGCGGAGCAGACTATGCTGCGCGAAGCGGCCGCGGGACTGTGGGACCCGGAACTGACTCCGGAGTTCTTCGCCATGCTGAAAAAACACGAGAAAGCGGCGTAGGCCAGTGCCGGCAGTTACGAGAATTTTGCTCCATTCCGGTGAAAAACAGCAGGGTTCCACCAGAGAGTTTGGTAATTGAGTAAGTTGGTAACTTGGTAATTTAACGTCAAAGGCGTGAGTCTTATGGACAGGATAGAAATCCTTACTGCCGCTGAGGTTGATTTGGAAACCGAACCGGCCCCTGTGGGTGCAATTCAGACTGAGGCTGGGTTGGTAAACGCCGGCAATTTGCAGCGCGGGGATGAACAGAAGTGTTATTCTGCGGGCCTGCAACCCACACAGCCAAAACTTTCGATCGTCATTCCCGCGTACAACGAGCACCGGCGCATTGGGGACACACTGCACCGCGTGCTGGATTATCTCCACGAGCAAAAATGGAGCGCTGAGGTGGTGGTGGTGGATGATGGTTCGCGCGACGATACGGCGGAAATCGTAAACGGGTTTGCGGCCCAGAACGCTGAAATAAGATTGGTCAGCAATCCTGGGAACCAGGGCAAAGGCTATGCCGTACGCAACGGAATGTTGAATGCGCGGGGCCAAATCCTGTTGTTCACGGATGCCGACCTCTCTTCTCCGCTTTCCGAGGCGCCGAAACTATTTGCGGCCCTGGAGGAGGGCGCAGACGTAGCCATCGGCTCCCGCTGGCTTGATCCGTCCTTGCAGGTTGAGCGCCAACCGCTGAAGCGGAGAATTTTTTCTCGCGCGTTTAATCTGTACCTGCGGGGCCTCCTCGGTATCCCTTTCCGCGATACACAATGCGGCTTCAAGGCCTTTACCAGGAGGGCGGCAGAGACCATCTTTCCGTTGCAACAAATCACGCGCTGGGGATTCGATGCGGAGATCCTTTACATCGCGCGCAAGCAGGGGCTGAAGGTGGCCGAGGTACCGGTGATCTGGGGGCACGACGAACGCTCCACCATCCATCCTCTGCGAGATGGCATACGCATGGGTATGGAGGCACTGCGGGTGTTTCGGTATGGAGTGATGGGAAAGTATCGAAGCATCGGGGCATCGGAGCATCGGGATATCGGGGCATCGGAAGAACGCCGTTGATGGATTGACAGATCGCACAGATCAGCTTTTGCTCCGTTGGTTTCTCCAATAGAAGAAAATTGAAAGCTGTGCCAGGCAGAACTAAGCGCGAGAAGCAAATGTAGGGCGCGAACCGTACTTCCGGGAAGGTTATTGAAAAATAAAGAGATCTTTGTCCCGGATTGCAGGTTTGATTCCTCTTTTGTCCCGGAACAGAGATGCCAACTTCCGGCTACCGGCTACCAACCATTCGCTTCACTCACCCTGCCCCAGAAAGTGCTTCGTACAGGCTGAAAAGCAAATGTGCGGTGCAAACCGTGCATCCGGGAAGGTTGTTGAAAAATAAAGAGATCTTTGTCCCGGATTGCAGATTTGATTCCTCTTTTGTCCCGGAACGGGGAGGTCAACTTCCCGCAGCCGGCTGCCAGCCATTCGCTTCGTTCACTCTGCGGAGAAACGACGCGTACAGTCTGAAAAGCACAATGACAGCGGGAAGGATTATCTGGAACGGGCAGGGTTTTCTGGTTCACGTGAGGGCCACGGAAAAGCGACTGAGGCTGATACGAGAATTCAGCGGGCTTGCCCGGACACAATTCTTCCTCGATCCACGCGAGCTCTCGATCCGGCTCACTTTTAGATCAGGTGCGCATGGCAGGCTCGCCATGTACACCTGGCATATCAATTTAAGTATCACACAGTTTTATTATGTTGTCAAGCATAAAAAAATAGATGGCATAAGTTGTTGCAAAGAGCGACGGGCAGGGTTGGCCCCTCAAGGGCCCTGGCGGAGAACCCGCTATTTTTGTCCGCAATATGGTGGTTGCGAGGAATTGATCTCAACCGGGGCGAACGGTCCTTGGGTACAAACGGAATAGGTATTAGCGGGAAGGCCGGGCGAAGACGGGTTTCCATAGCACGCCAACCCCGCTGTGCCGTTGCAATCAGGCCAATAACCACCGCCTGGCTTAGGTTTGTTGCAGCAGCAATATTCGTTCCCCACCGGATCACCGCTGCCACCTGCGGGACAATACGCGGCAGTAGTTGGGCCTGGTGGCGGGACAGGCTTTGCCGTAGCCATCGACCGTGGTTCCACACGTTCGACTTCCATGGTTTCTACCAGAGGATGACCGGCGGTATAGACGGCCACCACATCCAGCTCGAACGGGCTCTGGATCACCACAAATCCTTTGAGGAATCCCTTTTGGTCGGCGTGTTGAAGAATGTCCTGGCAGTCGATCTCCAGAGCTTCATCGCTCTTCAATTGCGCCTCGAAGAACCTTGAGACTCTTCCTGCTTTCTCGCCTGGCAGGGCCACGGCTATCTTTTTTCGGAATACGACCTGCTGCGGGCTGGGGTTGTGCACGTTGATTGCGGTGAAGTAGTCGCCAGGGGCCACTACCGGGACCTGGGGCGAACCGCAGACGAACTTGACGGCATACTCAAAGCCGCTGGTCGGCGTGGGACCGTCGGTCAGACTGGGGCCGGAGCCCGGGATCGTGGCGCCACGCACGACGGTGAAGCCGCTGCCGCCCGACTTCGAATTTTGCGACCAGGTGGCAGGCTGGGAGTCAATGACCGTATAGGTTCCGGCGGGCAGGTCGAAGCTGACAGTGGCTGTCCAGTTGACGTTCGCCGCTCCACCCTGACCGGACGAACCCACAGCAGGAAATGGACCGAAGACCGTCCCGGTCGCCCCTTTCATCTCAATGGTAACGGCAGGGCTAGCGGGCAAGCCGCGGGCTTTGTTCCAGTGATAGGTAACGATCTCAGTCACGTGGGCGGGCGCGGCCAGCGTGAATACTGTAGCCGTGGAGGGACCGTTGCTCACTGCGTCCTTGTTCCAGTTGTTAAACAAGTCAGCCGCGGCGGCTGTCGCTGGAAACAGGGCGACTAACGCTATCACCGCCAACACCATCGCAGCGAGTGAAAGCGCACGCTTTTTTCTTTGCGCGAAAACCCGGCTGGTAGCGGGGCGGAATTGAGGATGTGTCATGATTCCTCCTGAAATCGGTCAACGAGTCCAACTACTTCTTGAGTGGCGGCGCCAAGATCAGCTCTGGAAGCAACCGCGGCCGCACCCGTTCTACGTCCAGGGTTTCAACCTTCGGATGTCCTGCGCTATAGACGGCCACCACATCCAGCTCAAAGAAACTTTCAATCACCACAAATCCCTTAAGAAATCCGCGTGCCTGAGCATGCTCAAGTATGTCCGGGCAATCAATTTCCAGAGCTTCATCGGGGCGCAACTGCGCCTGGTAAAACCTTGAAACCGGACCGGACCGTTCGCCCGGTAACGCCACTGCGATTTTCTTCTGGAACAATACGGGCAGATCGCCCGGATTATGCACATTGATGGCGGTGAAGTATTCGCCAGGAGCCACCACCGGAACCTGGGGTGAACCACAAACAAACTTCACGGCGTACTGATATCTGTGCCGGGGGCGCTGCTGTTTCTGCTGTAGTTGCGGTGGCTGCTTATTCCATAGCTTTCCCATCACGCGATAGACGTGCAGCCTTAGAGCATCCGGGGGAACCTGTCCTGGGACGCTATCGTGGAAGCCGGCTTGCCCATTCTTATCCGTTGTCAATCGCTGACACTGAATACCCTGTGGACCAACCAGGGCGACGTCAATGGGCGTATTGGGAACCGGCTGACCCTGCGAATCCGTGACCGTAACCGGTGCGTTGACGGTAGTGGTGTTTTCACCACGATTGAAGCTGGCTTGCAATGGGCCGACGTTCGCATCCACACGCGGCGCGCTGGGCGGAGGCCAATCTGGAGTCGTCATCTGGACATGGACGTCGTAGTTTCCCACCTGTAGTGCAATGAAATCCACCGTCGCGGGTTGGTTGGGAGTTACGTGTACTGCCCGGGCGTCGAGGCGGATGATGGGTTCTCCGCCGGAGAGCTGCACATCACCCTCAACATCGCTGATTACAACAAATTTTCCTCGCTGTCCACGCTTGCGGATTTGATCGCCGGCAAGGTTCAGAGCGGGATTGATGGTGGTGTTTGGAGCGCTCACGGTGTGACCGTTGGCGTCCTGGGCGACAAAGTGATAGCTGCCTTTGGGAAGGTCTTTGGGGCAGTGATAGATCTGCTGAAGCGATGAGCCCACAGAATCGCTCAGAGGATAGTTCCCGGCAGCGCCCTGCAAAGTGGGATTGCGCAGGGCGTTCAGCCCCTGGCCATCAACGCGCACATTGCCATCGGAAAAAGCTGTTTCCGAGACACGGAAAATGCGTGAAGGCAATGGGGGCCCGGGCTGAGACAGGTACACGACCTCAACATGGTGTTGAAGATTCTGTTCACCAGCAGCGCCAGGATCAATGATCAGGAATTGGTTCCCAATCTCTGTGGTCCAGGCGGGAACCCGGACCTTGCCGCCCTCCCCAATGGACAGCAGGTTGCCGTTGACGTCAATCTGCTTGCCCGCCCCTACCGGGACTTGTCCTGCATCAGTGTTTTGTAAAAGGCGAATAGTGAATTCCTCGCCTTGAGGAACAATGTCCGGAGCAACTATCTGATACGCGGGCTTTTGTTGCGCCGTAGCGTCAGAGCAAAGGAGCACGATTGCGGCCAACAAGATGCCACAATCAGCCGCCAGCTTTCGGGCTTGGCTTGCTGATGGAATCATTGCTGTTAACATCAGCAGCCGTATTTACCCTTTACGACTGCATTAATGGCAAACCGATGCCCGTTGGGTCGTTAGCTAATCGCTAACCGCATGGGATGTAAAAAAATTGGTTCGGCCGAAATGAGCGAACAGAGCATATTTCTTTCAATAGAGGGAAGTCAAGATCGATTTGCGGGTTTCTAGATTTTGTGATCTCCCGAAGTAGGACGGGATAACTTAAAAATTTCTCAGACAGTTGGTTGAGGTTACCGTAGGGAACGCGAGGGCCAATGGAGTTTGTAGAGGGCATCGGTCAGGTTTCCCGTTCGTGGCAGCAGGGCCATTTTCTTTGTAACGTTAACGGCCTTTTCAGCACTAGCTATTAGAGGGACTTCCAGCAGATTCGCACGCCTACTGTTTTCTTCCGGTAAACATGTCCTTAAAGATGGGGTGGCTTTATGAGAATGACGGTTATTTTGTCCGTAAGTCTATTGCTTGCCGCGTTACCGCTTGTGATCGCTTTCTTTTTCCTTATGTTTACCTTGCCACAGAAATTGCGGGCGGTAATAGAGGATGTAAAGAACCTTGGAGGGACGGGGGACGGAGGAATTGATTCGTCGGGGCAACCGCTGGGACCGGGAATGTATGGTACATCCGAAAACGAAATTGAAAGCTTGACGAAAAAGTATTTTGCAACATCGACTTTGATTATTCCGTCATTCCTTCTAACAGTCCTTTATCTTGCCGGATTCCTGCTTTGCGATTCATATCTGGGGCTGCGGTTTCCAAACTCCGGACAAGCTTACGAAAATCTACCCTGGCTATTTCCTAAGGACTTTGTTTTGACAACGATTCCGCTCTTGTATGCCTTCATCGGGGTATTCCTGTTCAATCTTGGGACGATGGTTCGCAGGCTTTATCTGGCCGACATCAATGCACAGGTCTTCTGGGGCGCGGTCAATCGCGTGCTTCTCTCCATGGGCCTGGCGCTGGTAGTAATGAAAAGTGGTAACCTTCAGAATTGGGGGCCGGCATTTTACTTTTCTATAGGGTTCCTGGCTAACATAGTTCTGGACTGGCTGCTGGAGAATGCCTTGAAGCTGCTGAACGTCCGCAAGCAGAAGCAAGACGACCTGCCTTTGCAGATGGTCAGGGGCATTAACTACTGGAAGGAGTACCGCCTTCAGGAGGAGGCAATTGAAGATACGCAGAATCTGTCTACAGCAGATGTGCTTGACCTGGCGGTACGAACTCACTACAACGCACGAACCTTGATCGATTGGATCGATCAGGCAATCGTTTTGTCGCGCCTGACCAGCGATCAGGTGACGATTCTCACTGAGCAGGCGATGGGCATAAGCGCGATCGAGTTGGCTATGGCTGCGCCGACAAAGAACAAAGGCGATAAGACGTTCGCGAACGCTTTGGCCGATAAGCTGAAAGTTGATCGTGTGCTCATGGCGGCAACACTAGACCGGCTGGCCGAAGACCACTACGTACACACCTTGTGGGCTCTTTGGCAGGGCGCTAAGAAGAGTGCGACCGGCGCCCAAACCCTTTCGGTGGGAGTGGCGGGGGCCATCCGAGGTCCGCTGCTAACACCACAGATGAAGAACGGCCTTGGCAACGCAGAGATGGTACCAGCGCTCGTGGAGCAGCCCAAGTGATTTTTTTGCTCGATGCCTAGACCCGACCCGAGGTGTCTGCGCATCGTGTTTCGTGGGATGAAACTCGATATACTCCACTCCACGTTGTGATTTTCAGCAAATCCATTGTTGTGATTTTTCTGGTGGCGTATACACTCTGCCGAAGTGCCGCCCCTCCGGGGCTCCGCCGCGCGTTTTCCCCTCCCCAAGGCTCACGCCCTGAGCTCAGTAATTCCGGCCCTTTCGGGCCTGCGGTGCTGGACAGCTTGAGTTCCTGGTTTCCCGAACCATCAATACCGGCGAATAGCGCTAAACCAGCAAATCGCGAGCTTCGTAACGGCGAACTGATTTTCTCGTCGCAGGAAGCGAATCCTTTTACTCCGCTACAGAACGAAATTAATCGCCTAATGGCCACCAGGACCGGGGCCGTTGTGGTAATGGACGTAGCCTCAGGCAAGATTCTGGCGCAACGGCATCTGGATCTTGCCGGACAGAGACTGGAGCCGCCGGGATCGACTGTAAAACCCTTTGTGCTGATGGAATTGCTGAGTACGGGCAAGATCAACGCTGAGCAAAGAATCATGTGCCGGAGGCCGCTCTACATAGGCGGGAAGCGCATGGATTGCTCTCATCCGGCGAGCATTACTACCCTTGACGCGCCAGACGCCATTGCCTACTCCTGCAACACCTATTTTTCCACGGTCGCAACCCGCCTGGAGCCGGCAGAACTGGCCGAGATGTACAAGCGCATCGGTTTTACTTCAAGCACCGGTCATGTACCCAATGAAATATCGGGCAGGATCAACACGGCCAGAGAGCCGTACCAGTTGCAGCTACAAGCGCTGGGCGAATGGGGTATCGAGGTAACTCCGCTGGAATTGCTGGCTGCCTACTACAACCTGGCACGGCAGAAATTGAAAGGCGACAATAGGGGCAGCGTTGGGCCTGTGTTCGATGGCCTTGAACGTGCTGTGAAGTATGGGATGGCACACGGCGCACAACCGGCTGGGACCACGGCGGCGGGGAAGACCGGAACCGCATCCGGGGTAAGGACGCCGCAATCCCATGGATTCTTTGTGGGCTATGCTCCGGCGGACAAGCCGCAGATCGTGGTGCTGGTGTACCTGGAACATGGGCGAGGAATGGATGCTGCGGCGGTGGCAGGACCGTTGATTACGGCGTGGTGGAAGAACAAATGATCGGGTCATCGGGTCACCACCACCCCAGCACACCCAACGGCAGGCGTGCTGGGGACCCCGGTCATCGGGTCATCGGGTCATCGGAAGACCTGTGTCGCCGCAAATTCCATCCTGCTTTCAAATCACAAATCAGAAATCGCAAATTACAAATCTATTGCTTCATCTGCTTTCTCTTCACAACCATCCCCGCTTGCTCACAGGCTCCCAAGTTCAAAGTGCGACTGTACAGCCTGCATTCTGAGCAGCGGATCAAGATCACCGCGAAAACTGGCGCACTGAACTGGAAAACCTGCGAGCAGTGCGAGGTGAAACACGCAGCCACTCTGGCGCTCGAGCTTTCGGCGCAGGCCATGAAGATCGAGGGCGAAACCCAGCCCCAAAAACAGATTCTGGTTGAAGGCGACTATCGAATCGAGCCAAGCGAGGGTTTGCCTCTCTCATTGAATTTTCCCGTGGAGGTCAAAGCCGAACAAAAAACGCTAAAGGTTTTTCTTAGTCTTCCGCAGGAAAATTACGTAGCGGCGGCGCTGGCGGGCGAGAGCGGCAACTTTGAACATGAAGAGAGCCTGAAGGCGATGGCCGTGGCGGTCCGCACCTATGCGGTACACTTCCGGCAGCGCCATGCCAGTGAGGGCTTTGATTTTTGTGACAGCACGCACTGCCAGGCATTGAATTTCAAGGGCATCAGCGCGCAGGTCCGCGCGGCAGCGGAGGCCACGCGAGGTGAGATGCTGTGGTATGAGGGATCGCCGGCAGCAACTTTCTATCACCAGAACTGCGGAGGGGTAATAGCAGCGGCAAAGGAAGCCTGGCCCGGTCTGCGTGCGCCCTATCTCAAGCAGCAGCAGGACCCGTATTGCGTCCGCGGAGCGCTCCTGCCGTGGAAGGCGCAGATCGGGCGCAAGGAACTGGAAAACGCGCTGCGCGCGCAAGGGCTCGCGGCGCCTCAGGCATGGAGCACATTGGAGATTGTCGCGCGTACCCCGAGCGGCCGGGCTTTGAAGTTGGCTTTCCGTGGCATGCCGGGCGATCCTGATCTGATCTCGGCATCGTCATTGCGTTTTGCCATTGGACGCTCTCTTGGCTGGAACCAGGTGCGCAGCGATCTCTATGACATTCAGACCACGCCGGAATCCGTGGTCTTCATGGGACGCGGCGCCGGACACGGCGTAGGGCTGTGCCAGGCAGGCGCGGAAGAAATGGCCAAAGAAGGCAAGAGTTATCGCCAGATCCTGGCCTTTTATTATCCCGGTACTGCGTTAGGAATATCCGCCAGAGGGCTCACATGGCAGAAAACTCCAGGCCAGCGTTTTGAAATGCTGAGCGTGCAACCAGACCAGGATGCGCCTGTGCTGCAGGCAGCGGAGAAAATTTTGCCGGCCATGGAATCAGAGCTCGGCTGGAAGCTGGACTTCAGGCCACAGCTTAAGGTCTATCCCACGCTGGATGCCTATCGGGATTCGACTGGACAGCCGGGTTGGATTGCCGCCTTTACCCGCGCGCAAATCATTCGCCTGCAACCGCTGGCCGTACTGGAAAAGAAGTCAGTCCTGGAATCCACGCTAAGGCATGAATTCACACATCTGCTGATTGAAATGCGCGCGTACAAGAGCACGCCCGTATGGTTTCGCGAAGGACTGGTGCTTTACTTTGCTGAAACGAACCAGAATTTTCAACCGGTCCAGATGAGCGCGGCAGACCTTGAGAAAGCATTTGCCCATCCTGACGACCGGCAACAACTGGAGCGCGCTTATGCAGCGGCGCGGACCCGCGTGGCGCAGATGGTTGAGCGGAACGGGAAAGAGACGGTGCTGCGGTGGCTGAATGAGGGACTGCCACCGGGCAATTAGCAAAATCTCACCGCTGATGACACTGATTGATCTTTTGAGAAGCTACCCTCCCGGCGGTTTGCGCACGCGAATCTTTCGCTCTGTAGCCACGACAAAACATCCTTGCCATTCGCTCACCCGCTCTGTGCGAAAAATTTCGCTCACGCGTTCCGTCAAGTTCAAGCGGCTGGGTGAATGCAGCCGAATTAGCAAAATCCCGAAGTGTGTGCCAGGAGTAAATTTCCGGAGATCAGAGAAATCCAAATCTTGTGTTATCAGAAACCTCTGTTCGTGCTGTGCTGCTTCCCAAACCACAAAATCCGAATACCCTGCGAGACGCTCATCATAGACTGTGTGAACGTCATGACCGACTTCGCTTAACTAAAGCTGATACGAGACGCAGAGGAAGATTTTCGTCCAGTTTGATTTTCATCGAACGGGCGGAACGGAAGGCACGGGAAGATCTTCTTCGGCAGATGCGGCCGCAAAGGCAATGGCGGCCTGGATGTCTTCCGGTTTCAAAGTAGGAAAGTCTTTGAGAATCTCCTCGGTAGTGTCTCCCTCTGCCAAGCTGGCCAGAATGGTCCGTAGTGTGACTCTGGTCCCCCGAAAGACGGGTTCGCCTCCGCAAATTTGTGGATCACGATGAATTCGCTGCTCGTAATTCATGGAATTACCCGCAACTTCCTTTGCAAAGGGTATCACGATCCACTAAGCTGCCGCTTTCTCCTTGGCAACCGGAGGATCGGGCTGGGGGCGGGCGCGGGCCATCATGAAGCAGACCCAGAGCCAACTAAGCAATATCAGCAGAGACGACACGAACATACGGAAGACCAGCCATACCTTTTCGCCGGTGAGGGTGGCCGTCTTCGGATTAAGCAACCAGTACATTATTTTTCCTGTGCAGTAGACACCGATGATGGCTGCCAGGACCAGCACGATCCAGAAGGCCAGGTTGCGAACAGTTCGCCACCAGGCGCGAAACCTTAAGAAACCGCGAAATCCGGTGCGAACACACAACAGGCAGAGGGGCAGAATCAAGCCGGGAACCGCAATCCAACGGATGATAAAGACAAACCCGTCGTAAAGATTGTCCATTGCGTGTTCACTGATGTGGCGGCGCAGCCATGCGGGCATTTCTGAACGCAAATAACCGGGAAGTTGATACTGGTAGTTGTCCAACTTGAGCGCAAAGTAAAGCAACCCGCCGAGCACAGCAAGGGAGAGGGCGAACGCCGGAAGATGCCTGAAAGCATTCTTGCAAGCTGGACGCAGCGTGGCATTTGTGTCATCGCAGAGATCGGAACAGTAATTGAGCGTTCCGCCATGGAGCAGGAGCGTGCCTGCCAACATCCCGAGCGCAATCACAGCCTGAAAAAACAACTGCCACCAGTAAGAATCCGGAATTTGCAGCCAGAGAATGAAGGTAAGAATGATCACCGCATTCCCAAAGAACTGGAACAGCCAAAGACGAGGGTGATGGAGCGCGGAGACGAAGGTCGTGCTCAGAGATTTCCAGAGTTTCACGGTTTTACCTCCATGGTGGCGGCGTCTGTGGTGGAGATGATGGACGGCTGATACATGGGTTGCACAGATGCCGGGCTGATGCGGAACTTGCCCGGGTTCACGATCTTGAGCAGGTAAACATATTCCTGATGACGGTCAAAGTAGGTCTGGAAGAAGGCCGCATGATCATCATGGAACTCGCGGCGGGTAAACCAGAACCCCCACCAGTCAACCTTGGTATTGAGTTCATAGAGATCATCCCGCTGCACAAATTCGGCTCCCGCCGGGATGGGATCTTCGATGAGCAGATAGCGCCAGTCGCTGCCATTGACGCTCAACCGCACAGCCACCACATCGCCGGACTTGAGAGCGTCGCCCTGCCAGGGCACAAGGTCATAGACGATCTTCTCACCCTTCTGCTGCGGCGCCAGCCGGTAGTAGTCGCGGGTGATGTTAAGGGAGAGTTTGTTGTTCTGGAAGATCCTCTTGTCGGCCGAGTAGTATTCACCGCGCGCCGACCAGTAGAGGCGTCCAGCCCCGGACTTCTGGATGCGAATGGTGTTGTTGCCGGCCTGGAGTTGATCACTGGTTAGAAATACACGCGGCAAGTTGCTGTTCATGGCGTCTGCGCGGGTGAAGTGTTTGGTCATGACCTGCTTATCATTCACAAAAACAGTGGCGATAAAGTCGGGATCGAGTTCGTGACTGATTTTTACGTATTCCAGCAACCCGAAGACGACCATGGCGGTCTGCTTGGTGCTGAGCCAGAAGTATCCGCCGTCCCGGTGATTCACCAGCCACAAGGCCGCTTTGGGCAGAATCGGGCTATCGGGATGAATGAGGCTGAGCAGGCGAACCGCGTGGGCCGTCGCTTCGGCGGAATCATCATCGTAAAACTCCAGGAAGGAGTCATACTCAGAGGGCCAGTGGGCCTCGGCGTCGTTCACGACTGCCTGCTTCTCAACCAGTCCGGTGACGTCCTGGGCGCGGCCATCGCCTGCCGTGTAAAGCGCCAGTCCCAGCATGGAGAGTCCCTGCGAGGACATATTCTTACGGGCATCGTAAGCGTCATTCAGCATCTTGCCGTCTGAGGCCTTGTCTGACGCCAATGCATAGACCACATAGGCGCGAAGGTCGGCTTTCATGCGTTCATGCTGTGCGAGCTGACCTTTGAGCCATTTTTCCGCGTTTTCCAAAGCATCGGCTTTCACGTCGTACCCTGCGGCCTTGGCTTGCGCCAGACCACTCACTACATAGGCCGTCATGAAAACCATGCTGTCATCTTCCTTCCACCAGCCCCAACCTCCATCTTCATGCTGGAAGTCGTAAAGGCGATCCATTCCGGCGCGGATCTTCTTCTCCAACTCGGGCGTGTTGATGGTGGATTGCAGGTTCAGGTCTTTCATGGCCTTGGCAACTACGATGTCCGGCAAGAAGCCGGACATGGTCTGCTCGGTACACCCGTAGGGGTAGGAAGTCAGATAATCGAGCGCGCCGAAGACGCTTCCGGCGATGGAAGGACTCACGCTGATGTTTATGCTTTGCGCAGCCGTAATGGGATCGCCGGGCAGGTTGAGCGTGGTTTGATCTTTGCCGGTGGGAGCATTGATTGCGCCGGATTTGCTGTCAGAGAGTTTTACGCCGAAAGGAATGACCGGCAGAGTCAATTCCATGGCATCCGATTCCTCATTGGTGAGCGCTTTGGCCAGCAGGTCAGATTCATGAACGTTCTGGGCATGAACATGCCAATCCTGGCGCTGGTCGCCCTTGGTAGGCACTGTGACCTGGCGTGGGCCTGCGTCCTGCAAGTCAAGTCCCTTGGTTTCCAGGGAGACTTGAGTATTCTTGTCGCTGGCCAGATAGTTGTGGACGATGGTGGAAACGGTGACATCGTCGCCCTGGCGGAAGAAGCGAGGCACGGCCAGGCGGACCATCAGGTTTTTACGCACAATCACGCGATTCACAGCACTCCCGACTTTGGTATCCACGGTCACACCGCGCGCGGTCGCACGCCAAGTAGTCAGCGAATCGGGGAAGGTAAGTTGAGCGGTTGCACGGCCGTTCTGGTCGGTTTTGACGTCTGCTATCCAGAATGCCGTGTCCGGGAAAACTTTGCGCACTTTGGGCTGGACCAGCGGTTCAGAAGGCTTGAGTTGGGCCAGCCTGCGGGGCGCACCCGCGCCACCGCCGGCGAGAATCATGGGCTTGTTGCCGGCTTCGCCAGTGAAATAGAAGCTCAGGGAAGACTCTGTGGCCACTCGATTACCAACCGGGCCGTAGAAGAAGCTTTGAATGTCCTGGGTGGAGTCCGGATGAATGGCATAGATGGCTTCGTCCACCACTCCCAGACTGAATTCTCCCACTGCGGGCTTGCCGTTGGAGTCGAGCGCGGTAATGGTGTATCTGGCAGGATCACCAGGTTTGAATTGTGGCTGGGAAGGCTCAAGGGTGACATTGAGTTTCTGCTGGTCGGCCGGTACCCTGAGGCTCTTCTGCCCGGTGTAGAGCGTGTCATCGCGGATATAGTCCACACTCACAAAGACGTTGGGCTGGGATTCCGCCGTGATGGGAATTGAAACCATGGTTGAGGCGCCGGAGCCTTTGACAACCTGCTTGCTCTGGATCGTGCGTCCCTCAGTTGTGACCAGCATTTGCGCGTCGGCCACCCTGGTCAGCAGCAGCAAATGGGCGGTATCGCCAACTCTGTAAGACTTTTTGTCCGGAATGATCTGGATTTGCTCCTGCGCCTCATTCCAGGTAGCGTATCCGGGAGCAGAAACCCATATCCAGGTTGTACCGGTTACGGTGCGGTTTTCCGGTGTCGTGGCGCTGATCCTGACGATGGAGCCGCCTTCCTTGGCATGCAACGTGAATACCGCCCGGCCATCCTTGCCGGTCTGTCCGTCCGTGGCTTCCAGAACGGTTTCGCCTTTGCCTTCAGAGTAGTACTTGGGATGGATGAGTTCCGCGTGAAAAGCAGTCTGCACGGGATGGCCATCGTAATCCCGGGCGAGAGCCGTGAGCGTTATGGTTTCACCCTGCTGGTAAAGGTATTTATCAGCCTGCACACCTACCTGGAAGCTGCCATAAGTAGCGGTCACCGAATTATGGCCGGCGATTTCTCTGCGGCTTTCATCGGTGACGCGGGCTTCAATGCGATAGGAGGCATCCTGCCTGTCTTTGTTGTCTACCTTGGTCGGAATCGTAATTTTTAGCCGGCCATTGGCGTCCAATTTACCCGATTGCTCGGAAAGCTGGTCGCCGCCGTAGTCAGAGCCTTCGTCGGCCCCCTCGTCACCCTGACCGCCGGAGCCCACGCCTTGCGGCTCATCGGAAAAGTCGCTTTCATCGCCGAACAGATATGACCAGGAAGGCGAGCGATGGACTACATACTTGACGTCGGCTCCGGCTACGGGTTCGCCAAAGTAGTACTTGGCCTCAATGGTGGCCGTGATGGATTCGCCTTGCAGGACTCGAGGCTTGTCCGGGGTTACCCTGACTTGATATTCGGGTTTCTTGTACTCCTCAACATTGAAGCCACCATTCATTCCGTAGTTTGGACCGTTCCTGCTGTGGATGGAAATGGAGTAGTACCCGAGGGCGGCGTCCGGCGGCAGCACGAAATCGGCATGAACTGTGCCAAAAGCGGAAATTTGGGTGCTGGTCTTGAAGACCTGTTTGTTATTAGGGTCTTCAACGCTCACCTCCACCGACTCACCCACGGGCACTTTGTATTTCTCGCCATTTCGGGTGCGCAAGATGCCACGCAGATACACATTATGCCCAGGCCTATAGACAGGACGGTCCGAATAGACGTAGCCGGTCCAGTCCTCTTCCGGATTGCTGCTGATGTTGAAGTAATAGGGCGCAACGAGGGCAACATCGTTATTGTGAACGGCGATGATCCGGGGATCTTCAAAGTTTTCTGAAGGCAGGTTGAGCTGGACAAGACCCTGGGAATCGGTTTGGGCGGTTGCCTGCTTTTTGCGCGTAGCCAGCAGTTCCACACGGGTGTCAGGGATGGGAGCACCCCCCTTGCGATCCACGGCGAATGCCAAAAGCTGTCCGGGGACACTCTTGGTAATTACCGCCAGATCGGTGACGATGATCAGCGTGTAAGCTCGCAGGTTGCCATCAGTAGCTTCAACTACATAGACGCCGACCTGCAGGGAATCCACCGGAACATCCTGATGCTCGGAGAAGAATTTTGGAGGAACGTCCTGCTTCCATCTGGCCACCAGTTGGCTTGAGTTCAAGAGGGGCACCTGAGCAAACATGGTTGCGGGGGTGACGCTGCTCTTACGCGCTTCGCCGGCAGCTTCGCGGATTTCCGCCCGCGAATGTGTGGAAAACTGGCCGCGAAAGAAGTTGCGAATGTCGGTCCAGATCCCGTGTTTCCAGTCGTGATAGCGTTCAATGGCGGTGGGCTCTTCAATCTGTTCCTTGGGAGTGGTACGGCCGAATCCATGTACGTCGCCCAGCTTTTCAAAGAAGGCTATGGGATCGTTGACGTGGTAGAGCCGGAACTCCAGGGCATTCACGTCGCGCGTGTACAGGTGGATGGTGGCTTTCTGGCCGGGGGCAAAGGTGCGGTCTGTACTCACAGAGAAATAAGGTTCGCCGGCGTGAGCAAGGGCCGGCAGCAAGCACAATGTCAGGAGCACCACAGCCGTCAGTTTTAGTTCGCGTCTTTCAATATGTTCCATCTGTAAACTCCCAGGAAATTACTGTTACCGGGTACGGGCCGCCAACGCGGCGAGGGATGCTGCAAGAGCTGGCTCAACTGGATACGACGCATTTCTCCAGGCGATTGGTCGATAGGGCCGGTGTGGTAGACGAGAATGGGACCATCGGCGTCCTCACCTTTAATCAACTGGCTGCGTCCAACAAATGTTATGGAGTGATAAGGCGAATTCTGCTCCAACTGGCGATAAAACAAGAGGTCGCCGGGAAGAGCGAGACGCACGTCGCGGGAGACCAGGAAAGTATTGAAATGGACCAGGGTCTTGGCGTCCGCGAACTCGGCAAAAGATGCCTTGAGGTCCTCCGGCGAAGAAGGCGGGCGCACGCGGAAAAGCGCCGCTCCCAAAGGCGTGTGCGGGTAAGCATACTTCTTGACCGAAGGCAGGAAAGCGAGGGGTTCCAGCCGGTTTTCCTCGAGCCAGGTCTGATTATGGGCGTGCAGCGCGCCGCGATAGGCATAACGCAAGAGTGCGGCGCAGTCGCTGATCTCCGGCGGCAGGTCAGCGGTGGGCCGCAGGGCCTGGTACTCGGCGATGGCGGCAAACCACTGGCGAAAGGCCAGGCGATCCGCCGGAGAATCCAGATGCAGAAAATCGGGGGTGCCATCTTTCGCGATGACTACGTGAGCGTCTGCCAAGGCCGCAGGGGGGCGGGAAGCTGGTGGGAGCGCATGCTGGGCAGCGATGATGGCGCTGCCGCCGGCCAGTATGACGGCGGCCAGGCAGGCGCACCACACGTTTCTCCGTGGCTTTGTCATCCAGATTGCGGCTTTTGGGGGACTCACCATGTAAGCAGTTCACAGCCCTTAAAGCAAGAGTTGTTTCAACTGGCAAAAGCAATCCCCGTGCCACTGGATTTGCAACAGAATGGCGGTACTTATCACGCGTATTGTGTCAAGGCAGACGCAGAAAGATGTGTCAGGGAGAGGACGCCGGACGGGGCCCACGCAAACTATTAACGACAATCATGGATAGCGGCATTTGATACGGCAGCGTCAATCCTCCGGCGCAGATCCAACGGCTTCGCTTGAGTGCGCTGGGACGAGAGATGCTTCTCTGCGAGAACTTTGTACAATTCCCATCGCCCTCAGGATTGGAGTTGTCATAAAGGTTGTAACCAGGGCCATGATAACCATCATGGTGAACAGCTTTGGCGTGAGAATCCCCAGCTCCAGACCGGCATTCAGGACGACCAGTTCGACCAGCCCTCGCGTGTTCATGAGAACGCCTATGGCAATGGACTCTTTCCATCGTATGCCGGTGACACGGGCCGTGATCGTTGCTCCTGCCAGCTTTCCCAAGGTGGCGATTCCGATGATCGCCAGCACATCAATCCAGAGATCTTTCCCGGTAAGCAGGTCAAGGCGAGTTCTCAGACCGGCAAGGGCGAAGAAGAGCGGTAATAGAAGGGCTAGTGTCAAAGCTTCAATCCGCTCACTGATCTGTTTGGCCATTGGTCCATTCTTCGGCATGACCAGACCTGCCATAAATGCACCAAAGAGCGGATGGAAACCCAGCCGATCCGTGGTCCAACTGGCGGCCAGGGTAATGAGGACAAGGACGGAAAAAAGCTCGAACCCCGCGCCACTCCTCTCATAGATTCTTTCAAGCAACCATGCCGCGCGGCGGACGGGAAACAGCATGACCGCTACAAAAACCAACAGCCAAAGTAAAGTCAAAGCCAGGCTGGCCCATGACTGAGACGGGCGCACCAATGCAGTCAGAATAGCCAGTAAGAACCAGGCGGTTATGTCGTCAACGGCGGCGCATGAAATTGCGATGGTGCCGATATCGGTTCGAACCAGATTGCCTTCCTTGAGAATTCGAGCAAGCACCGGGAATGCGGTAATGCTCATGGCTGTGCCCATGAACAAGGCAAAGCCGGAAAATCCAATACCCGGTCCGGCAAATTCAGGATAAAGACGCGTGGCCAAAGCTATGCCCAGCAGCAGGGGGGTCAGAATGCTGAAGTTGCTGATAAACACAACCGCAGCCCTCTGTTTGAGCAGGCGCTTGAGGTCAACTTCAAGGCCAACCACAAACATGAAGAGCAATAATCCCAGTTGGCTCAGAGCACCCAGGATAGAAAATGAGGAAGAAGGGAAAATATAAGCGAAGGCCCCGGGGTGGAGCCGCCCAAGAAGAGATGGCCCGAGAAGGATACCGGCTGTCATTTCGCCAATCACCTGGGGTTGGCCGATGCGCTGAAACATCCAGCCTAGGGAGCGTGTGGCCAGCAGAATGACGCCGACGGCGACAATCAGATGTTCAGTGTTCATGCGAGGATCGCCTCTTTATCCCTGCCGCCTTCGCCCCAGTACACCAGACGCAATCCGGCGAAAACAAGATTAATATTGTCCAGAATGGGACGATATCTGTCCAACTGAGAGGCCAGCGGGCCGGCGGGTAAGATGGTACAGTTTGAATCGCTGCATCATGTCTTGTGCAACTCACCGGCTTGGATAAGTTCGCCGTCCGGTGCTAAGAGTAATTCTGCGGCATTGACAAACCATGAATCAGCCAGGGAGGAAGGGACGACGATTTGTCATCCAGAATGCCTTCAGGCAGCTTGTCTGGTTGCCCTGAGTCTCACGTCGGCGTGAGCGCCCAAGAGGTGGGCATAATACAGCAATTTGGACACACTGAAGGGCAGCACTGATCCGGCTTGCAGTTGCCGGTCCCACCGCAAGTCGTATAATCTTCCCGATCATGCCTCGCGTATTCCACGGCTTTACTTGACGGTAGTCTCCCAAACTCCGGTCGGACGTTCCTGAATTTACTGTCAATTCCCTTAAGGTCGAAAGGAAGACGCACCCATGAAGCTCCACAAGCTGCTTGTACTGTCTCTGTTTCCTTTGCTTGGATTCGCACTCTGCCTGCAAGCCGGCGACAAGCCGCTCTCGGTCGGGATGATTCCAGACGCAGGCGCCACCCAGGTGTCCGTCCAACAGAAAGAGCCCCTTAAGAATTACCTGGCAAAGAGCCTGGGCCAGGAGGTGAACCTGATTATTCCCACGAACTACAACGCAACGGTGGAAGGGCTGGGCAATGGTTCGCTCGATTTCGCGTATCTAGGCGGCCTGACCTACGTGAAGGCGCGTAAGCAATATGGCGTGGTCCCGCTAGCGCAGCGGACCAGCGACCTTGAGTTTCACTCGCTGTTCATCACCGGCGCAAATTCTCCTATTCATTCTCTGGGCGACCTGAAAGGAAAGACTTTTGCGTTTGGCGACATCAATTCCACCAGCGGACACCTGATGCCCTACTACGAACTCAAGCAAGCCGGAATCAACGTGGATTCCGACCTGAAGTATCGTTACACCAACAGTCATCCGGCCACGGCGAAAGCGGTGGAGTCAGGAGCCGCCGATGCCGGAGCGCTTGATGAAACGGTCTACAACTCCATGATCGCCGAAGGAAAGCTGGACAAGACCAAAGTACGAGTGTTCTACACCTCCAAACCGTTTCTGGACTACGTGTGGGTTGCGCGCAAAGACGTGAGCAAGCAGGACCAGGAAAAATTCGTCAACGCTTTCACGAGCTTGCAGGAAGGCAAAGACGATCCCATACTGGCCATTCTGCGAGGAAAGAAATTTGTCCGCGCCAGCGATGATAAATACGAACTGCTTAGAAAGACCGCTGAAGACCTGAAAATGTTTTGAGTTTGTGTTCTTGGGGGATGCCTTGGCGCCATTGGTAGACATGGCAAACGTGGTGGTCGTCCGTTCGCGAAAAGGTCCGCCCGTCCTGAATGGAATCTCACTTTCGCTGGAGCGCGGCGAGAAGGTAGCAGTGCTAGGCCCCAGCGGAGCGGGCAAGACCACCCTGATTCGCGCCATCAATGGCTTTGTGCCGTTGTCCTCCGGGAGCATCACGGTTGATGGAATCGCGGTACAAGGGCTCCATGGAAAACAACTGCGGCGGCTCCGCAGCCGGATTGCAGTGGTTTCCCAACGACATGACCTGGTTGACCGGCTCAAGGTTTACCAAAACGTGATGGCCGGCGCATTGGGACGATGGTCGAGTCTGCACGCACTGCGTTTTCTGTTCCGGCCATCGGGCAAGGAACTGGCGGAAGCCGAACAAGCCCTGCAGCGCGTAGGCATCGCCCAGAAACTCCGGGAGCGGACTTCCGACATCTCAACCGGGGAGCAACAGCGCGTGGCCATTGCGCGAGCCCTGGTGCAGCATCCTGCATTGTTGTTGGCGGACGAACCCATTGCTTCGCTCGATCCCGAATTAAGCGACCAGATCCTCTCATTGTTGTGCTCCCTGGCGGACGAAGCCGGCTTTGCCTTGCTGTGTTCGCTCCACCAGCCGGAATTTGCACACAAATATTTTGACCAGGTAGTCCGGATTCAACATGGGGTTGTCCAGCGGCTGGAATCGAGGCCGGCGCAAAGCATGGTGGTGGAAACCTGATGTACGCGCCCGAGAGCTTGCTTTCCCAGATGCGGCAGTTCTTTCCTCCGGACCTGTCGCCTTCCTTTTTGCGCGCTGAAATGGCCCCCTTGTGGCAGACGGTGGAACTTGCCGCCGGCGGGATGTTATTCGCTCTGAGCATCGGCCTATTGTTGGCCTTGATTATCGGCGCGCGACTGCCCGGTTGGCGGTTTTTGTACGCTGCGGTGGTTGCTGTGCGATGCATTCCTGACCTGACCCTGGCAATTCTATGCGTCATGCTTGTGGGCATTGGGCCGGGAGCCGGACTGCTGGCCATTGCGATTTACTACGGCGCGGCCATGGGCAAAGTGGGGGGGGATTTGTTCGCTTCAGCCGATCGTGGCCCTGTGGAATCTCTATCTGCCACTGGAGCGGCGCGTTTCACCGTAGCTTTCTACGGACAACTGCCACTGCGCTTCAAAGACCTGTTGACCTACGGGGCTTATGACTTTGAATGCGCCATGCGGGCCGCCATGATCGTGGGAGCGGTGGGCGCAGGAGGCATCGGCACTGAACTTCTAGGCGCCATCAATGCCCTGGCATACCAGCAGGTCGCCACTCTGGTTGTGTTGCTGGTGTTACTGATTGCGGTTTTTGACAAGATAACGTGGCTGGTGCGCAAGTATCCACCCCTGCTGTTAGCCTTGGTAGCGCTGGGAGCATATTCGGCCTGGGACCTGCGGCCGAGGATGTTTGCTTTTTCCCATACCCTGGAAGTGCTGCATCGCATGTGGCCACCCAAACTCTCGCTAGAACAGATCCACGGATTGCCTGAACTTGTGGGTGAAACGATTCTGATTGCCTTTGCCGGTATTGCCATAGCAATGGTGCTGGCCTTGCCACTGGGATTGGCGGCGGCCCGCAACCTTTCCCCTGGTTGGTTAAGGGAGCCAGTGCGGCGTTTATTGGAAATACTCCGCGCAATTCCGGAAATAGTCTGGGGGCTGATTTTCGTTAGCGCGGCAACCATGGAATTACCGGCGGGAATCGCTGCGCTGGCGCTTCACAGCACCGGGGTCCTGGGGAAGCTCTATGCGGAGTCGCTGGAGAATGTGCAGCGTGATCCGGTTATGTCGCTGGCGGCAACAGGGGCGCCAGGGATCGCTGTGGCCACCTTCGCGCACTTGCCGCTGGCTTTTCCTCCCATGGCGATTCAAACCCTCTTTCGCTTTGAATGGAACATTCGCGCCGCAGCCGTGGTAGGAATGATCGGCGCGGGCGGGATTGGACAGGCGCTTTACAATGCGCAGCAGTTATTCTTTTATGATCAGATGCTGGCTTACCTGCTAGTCACCTGCCTGATCGTGATCGTGGTGGACCTGGCCAACTCCTATGTGCGCAAGCGCTGGAAAGTGACGGAAGGCCGAATATGACGGAGCGGCCAAAAGTGGTTGTTACCCATCGGGTGCATGAACCGGTAAAAAAGTTTTTGAGCCACCAATGTGAGGTGACGGCCAATGAAGATGTGGAGAGTTGGCCGTCTTCCATCCTGTTGAGCCGTCTGCAGGATGCAGATGCCGTAATGGCCTTCATGCCGGACAAGATCGACGAAGCATTTCTTGCGCACTGCCAGCGGCTGAAAATCATCGCAGCCGCGCTTAAGGGGCACGACAATATTGACGTGGAAGCCTGCACGCGACATGGAGTGTGGCTAACCATTGTTCCAGACCTTCTTGCTTTGCCCACGGCGGAGTTGGCCATGGCGCTGGTCTTGGGAATTGCGCGCAATGTTCCAGCGGGTGATCGCCTTGTCCGAAGGGGCCAGTTTTACGGCTGGCGGCCAATCTTGTACGGTGGCGGATTGACCGGCAAGACCGTGGGAATCCTGGGAATGGGCAAACTGGGCCAGGCGTTTGCGCGACTGCTCAACGGCTTCAATGTGAACCTCCTCTACTACGACCCGGTCAAGTTGGGTCCGGTGCAGGAGGCTTATTTGGGACTCAACCGAGCAGACATGGAAGAGCTCATCTCAAAAAGTGAGATCATCGTGCTGCTGGCGCCGCTTACCTCGACGACGCTCCATCTCATCAACACCGAGACGATTGCCAAAATGAAACCGGGAACATACCTGGTCAATGTGGGCCGTGGCTCTGTGGTAGATGAGCACGCGGTTGCCAAGGCGCTCCAGCAAGGCCATCTGGCTGGATATGCGGCAGATACATTTGAGATGGAAGATCGGGCGCGGGCAGATTCTCCACCAACGGTTTGCAGGAGTTTGATCGAGGACCCGGACCACACCCTGTTGACACCACATCTTGGGTCGGCGGTGAAGCATGTGCGGCTGGAAATCGAGTTCGCAGCCGCAAAAAGTATCCTGCAAGCACTTGCGGGCGAAACCCCGGCAGGGGCAATCAACAAGCCAGGGCGCGCAAGGGCTGGAAAGTAGCAGCACAGATGCCCGGTCTTGATAGAATGCCGTCTGCTGAGCCGGTGGAAGCCGGAAAAGAGAATGATCTGCAGTGAGTGCTTTCGGGGCATCTTGACCGGAACGACCGTCCCTGGAAGGTTCCGCCGGGCCGGCTGGTTGTTGGAGTGGTGATTTATGCGCCAAGTTCTCTTCGCTGCCCTTCTGTTGTTCGCTGCATCCGCTTTTTGTCAGGATTGCACCACGTCAGTAGTAGTGAATGTGTTCGACGACCGCCTGCACATTGATGTTCAAACGCTCAAGGCGGACGACTTCCAAGTACGCATGGATAAGAAAGACCTGTCGGTTGTCAATATGGGGCAAAAATATGACAGCCGGCTTTTAGTGCTGCTGGAGACAGACGGTTCAGAGAAGGATTCCAAGATTCAGGACGTGGTGGAAACCATTACGCGGATGGCAAGACAGGCTCCGGAGGGAAAGCCTGTTGCGTTTGGCGTGTATGCCGAGCATGCAATTTTCACCAAGGACTTTATTGCCGATCCAGAGAAGAGAAACGATCAGATCGGTGATGTAATCGAACGGGCTGATTCGCTGGGGAAACGGGTGGCGCTTTACGATGCCCTGCATCAGGCCCTTCAGCTTTTTGGCGCACACCAACCGGGAGATACGATCCTGCTGGTCGCTAGTCCCTACGACGACAAAAGTAATCGCTCTCTTGGCGACATTAAAAAAGAATTCCTGGAGAGCGGTACGCGGTTGATGGCGATGCTTCGCCGGCCCATGAGCCACGTGGACCACGATTTCGTGTCCAATACCCATGAACCGGAGAAGTCACTTTTTCTGGATTTTGCCGAGCGCTCAGGAGGCGCCCACAGCGAATTCGATCCTCGTTTCTTCGGCTTCTCCTGGAGAGGATACATGCTGGAAGTGAAGGTGCCTGAGCAAGACCACAAGTCCCACAAGTGGTCGCTTAAGTTGCACGAGGAAGTCCGAGCGGCTTTCAAGCATGCCAAAATCTTCTATCCTGAACTATTGCCGTCCTGCCATGTTGCGACTGTATCCGGGGGGCATTGAACCAGCATGACCGGCTCGCTGTTGCCCGTCTATCCCATGGCCGAAGTATTTGATGGGTACGAAATTTCCAGAAATGGATTATGGAGTGCGGGTAGTTTTACTTTCCCAAAGTTCGGCTGCAAAAGTTGGGCTGTTTGTCACAAAACAGGATGGGAGGAGCCAATTTTAACATCCTGACAACAATTCTTTCATTGACTTTGGCCAGCGCAGATGCTAAAAACCGCCTTACCAACCTAAAGGCGTGAAGTGTGCCTTTGGCCCCTGGACGGGGAAGAGCAACCAAGTGTTGACTTTACCGGTTCCGGCGGGGTTGGAAGTCGTCCAGTTGCGTCTCCGGGGAAGAGTGAGGGGATGGCAGAGTAAGGACGATGGGGCGCGAACTTAAAACATATTTTTTGAAAGAGCGAGAGGAGAGAGGCTCGATGAAATTCCTAAAAGGGTTGTGTTTCCTAATGCTGGCCTCCGTTTTTATGCTGGGCCAGAACAGCTCAAATACAGATTCAACTTCCGCCCCATCAGTAGCGGACGAATTGAAGCAACTGCATGAAGCAGTTGCCCAACAGGAAAAACAGATTTCGCAACAGCAGAACCAAATCCAGACACTGGAACAACAGTTGTCGGCTGCCAAGAACGCGGCTGCGAAAACTACTGATGCCGCGCCGAAAGTGGTTGACGCCTCTCTGCACACTTCCAGCAGCAGCGTGAACGCTGCCGTGCAGCCGGTATCGGATGCTCCTCCGCAGGAAACTGAGCGCAAGGAATCGCCGCTGTCCTTCCGCATTGGCGCGGCTGAGTTCACGCCTGGCGGGTTTGTGGATTTTGAGAACGTTTTCCGGACCACCAACACCGGGAACGTCGCTGCCACCAGCTTCGGCGCAATTCCGTTCAGCAATACCGTGGCGGGACATCTGACGGAATATCGTTCGACCGGACAGTATTCGCGGTTCAACATAAAAACCCACACCAAGTTCGGCGAGAATGACGTGACTGGCTACGTCGAATTCGATTTCAACGGCAACGATCCGGCCAACGTTTTTGTTACCTCGAACAGCCACACCGACCGCATCCGCCTCTACTGGCTGGACCTGAAGCGGGGCAAATGGGAATTCCTCGGCGGACAGACATGGGGCCTGCAAACCCCTGACCGCGTTGGAGTTTCGCCCAATCCGGCGGACCTCTCGCTGGGATACCACGAGGATGCGGGGATTGGCGTAGGGTACAACTACACCCGTGCAGCCGAGTTCCGGGCAGCCTATCACTTCAACGACCACTTCGTGTGGGCGGTTGCAGCTCAGAACCCGGACCAGTTTACAAACGGCGAAGTCATCTTCCCCGCCGCCTTCAATGCGCAATTAGCTGCGCAATTTGATGCAGCCAACCAGACCACGACTCCCAACGTGGGTCCCGATGTGCTGACCAAGATCGCGTTTGACCATGATTTTGCCGGCGGCCATCATTTCCACTGGGAAGGCGGCGGCATGGAGACTGCGATTAAGACCACCGTGCTTGCCCCGACTAATACTCCGACAGCGGCGTTCACATCCCATACCAAAGTGGGTGGCGGCGTTTTTGGCGACTTCCTGGTTGATCTGTTCAAAGGCTCTGAAGGGCGCAATATCAAGTTTGTGGCCAGCGGCATGTGGGGCAACGGCATTGGCCGCTACCTCAACGCACTGGCGCCAAATGCGATCGTGGTTCCCGTCAATGGTTCGGGAACTACCTGCACCATCACTGGAGCGGGCCCCTCGGCAATCTCTACCGGCTGCGATGCCGCTCTCTCACTGGTTCATTCCGGCGACATGGTCGCCGGGTTTGAGTTCCTGCCGCATCCCAGGTCTCAGTTTGGCGTCTATTACGGTGGCGCGTATGCGCAGCGCAACTTCACCGTAGACTCCACCGCAACAACGGCCGTCCAGCCTTTTATTGGCTTCGGTTTCCCCAATTCCACAGCGCCCATCCGTGGCGGTTCAGCCAACAACAACAACCGCGCCGTTCAAGAAGGAACCATTGACTGGACGCAGACCTTCTGGAAGAACCCGCAGTACGGGGCCGTGCTGTTGGTTACCCAGGCTTCTTACATCACCCGGGCCCCGTGGTTTGTGGCTGCCGGAGCACCGAAAAACGCGCACCTTCTCCAGAGCTTCGTGAGTCTGCGTTACGTATTGCCGTAGAAACGACAAGGAGAGGACACAATCATGAGACTACTTAAAAAACTTTGCTTCTTCTTGTTGGCGTCCGGACTCGCGCTGGGACAGGCGAGTGCGCCCGACAATAGCGGACAAGCCGGCACCGGTTCAGTCGCGGACGAACTGAAGGCCCTGCGTGAGAGCATCGCTCAGCACCAACAGCAGATCACCAGGCAACAACAACAAATTAACGCCTTGACCAAGGAACTGAACGGCGGCGCCACGGCAGCGCCACGCATGGTGGACGCAAGTCTCACCACCAGCAATAGCGCCGCCCAGCCAAACGTACAACCTGTTTCCAGTGCGCCTGTGCAGGAAACAGAGCGCAAGGAGTCGCCGCTTTCTTTCCGTATTGGTGCCGCCGAATTCACACCCGGCGGGTTTGTGGATTTTGAAAATGTCTTTCGCTCTACCAACACCGGGAACGTCGCTGCTACCAGCTTCGGAGCCATTCCTTTCAGCAACACCGTCGCCGGCCACCTGACCGAGTATCGTTCCACCGGACAATATTCGCGCTTCAATATAAAAACTCATGCCAAGTTCGGCGAGAATGACATAACTGGATACGTCGAATTTGACTTTAACGGCAATGATGCGGCCAACGTGTTTGTCACTTCCAACAGCCACACGGACCGCATTCGCCTCTACTGGCTGGACTTGAAGCGGGGCAAGTGGGAGTTTCTGGGCGGACAGACCTGGGGCCTGCAAACCCCCAACCGGGTAGGAGTTTCACCTAATCCTGCTGATCTCTCGCTGGGATACCACGAGGACGCCGGCATTGGAGTGGGCTACAACTACACCCGCGCGGGCGAGTTCCGGGCGGCATATCACGTCAACGATCATTTTGTCTGGGCGATAGCCGCCCAGAATCCGGATCAATTCACCAATGGCGAAGTCGTATTCCCGGCTGCCTTCAATGCCCAGTTGGGTTCACAGTTGGATGCGGCGAACATTACCACAACGCCAAACCTGGCCCCGGATGTGCTGACCAAAATGGCCTACGATAGCGAGTTTGGCGGAGGCCGGCACTTCCACTGGGAAGGTGGCGCCATGGAAACCGCAGTCAAGGTAACCACCCTGCCTACGGTTGCCGGGTCAACCTTCAATTCCCATATCAGCGTGGGCGGCGGGATCTTTGGTGACCTGCTCGTTGATCTGTTCAAGGGCTCAGAAGGCAGGAACCTCAGGTTTGTCGGCAGCGGCATGTGGGGCGCCGGTATAGGCCGGTATCTGAATGGGCTGGCGCCAAATGCGGTTGTGGTTCCGGTGAACGCCGCCGGGGCTACGTGTACCCTCGTTGGAATCAACCCTGTCGGGTGTGACGCGGCCGTCTCCAAAGTCCATGCGGGCGATATGGTTGTAGGTTTCGAGTTCGCTCCGCATTCGAAGTCACAACTTGGCGTGTACTACGGCGGGTTGTATGCTCAGCGAAATGCCTTTCCTGACCTGACCAAAACTGGATTTCCACTCATCGGTTTTGGCGGAGTTAATTCAGCCAACAACAACAATCGCGCGGTACAGGAAGGAACCATTGACTGGACGCAGACCTTCTGGAAGAATCCGCAATATGGAGCTGTTCTGCTGGTAACCCAGGCCTCCTACGTGACCCGGGCGCCATGGTTTGTGGCGGCGGGAGCGCCCAAGAATGCGCACCTGGGCATGGGCTACGTGAGCTTGCGCTACGTGCTGCCGTAAAACAACAATCGTTTTTCTAACCAAATAGCGCCGGGATTCCCGGCGCTATTCTTTGGTGTGGCCACAAACCGGTAAACGTACCGTCAAGGTTGACTGATCCAGGAGATACTGCTCCCGATTAGGCAACTACTGCATGCCTCCTGACCTTTCCTTGCCCAGCCGCAGATTTTCGCCTCAACTACAATGCCATTAGGGTCTTGCAGCCCCAAATAACTAAAGAGCATATAGTTCCATAATGGGATAACCAACAAACAAAATTATTGCGGACCTGCGTATTGTTTTGTGCGTCTATGCTAGGATGCGGATGTTATTTGCTGTGGATCGCGTACTCCACTGGCTTCCACACGTAAAATGCCACAACATTTCAGGTTGTGTCTAGCAGCCTGTTAAAAGTGCCGTGCAATAGAACATCCGCGCCCAAGCGGCACACGGCGTACCCATAGATTCGACACTATTTTTATACGGAGAGAGGTCCATGAAAACATCATTGAAGTTGATTATCGCTGTGGCGGTTATTGCTCTTGCAGTAGTGCTGCCGCAGATTCATTCCTACTACGACGCGTCCGGGACTGTGCGCTGGGCAACCGGCAGCGGCTGCAACTCCGGAACGTCGCAGTGTTCCCAGGAATTGACCTGGTCTGGTGGAGGTTTTTCCGACTCCAACTACACCGCCGTTTGCAGCGCTAACTACACTGTAAATGGCGCCGTCTCCCAGACGACTGAAACAGGGACACATATCACTGCCGTTATGACAACTACAGACGGCACTTCAGCCTACAGCGACGGCTTTGAGTGTATCGGGGTGCATCACTGACATGGTGTCACGGCGATTTATGTAGCCGTGGGTCCCGCGCACTTCAGGAGTGCGAAAGCGCACATTCTGGTGGGCCGTCGGTTAGTCCGCGAAGCCATTTTCTGGATTGCTGTGGCGCCGGTTTCATGTCGAGATTCCTCAACCCAGACAATCCGCTCTTACGAAAAGCGCCGGGAATTCCGACGCTTTTTTCAAAATTACTCAATGGGTCGCTTCACACCGCCGGCCTCTCAACCACCTCAGTTCCCGCGAGCGGCTCATTCGGCTTCATCCAAAAGGCAATGACAACGCCCAGCAGCAGCAAGGCCATGCTGCCGATGAATGGCAGGGTGTAATTCTTGGTCCAGGCAATCACATACCCAGCCACCAGCGGGGAAACTGCTGCCGCGAGTGCTGATCCAATATTCATGATGCCGCTGGCTGCGCCAGAATAACGCGGTGCAATGTCCATGGGGATGGCCCAGAACGGCCCAATTGTACATTCAGCAAAGAAGAAAGCCGCACTCAGGCAGAGGGCCGTCATGTTCATGTGGCGGGACATTGTGGCAGGTGTTATGAGACCGGCTGACGCCCGCAATCCGACTACGATGACCGGCGCCATGAAGGCAGCTGAAGCCATAAAGCAGACCATGACAATGTCGCGCCGGGCCCGATTGCGGTTGCCCGTGCGATGCAGAATGTAATCGCTTACGATTCCGCCCAGCGTGTCGCCCAGGACGCCGCCCAGGAAGACACCGGCTGAAAACAGCGCAGATTTCTTCAGGTCAAGATTGTAGGTGTTCTTGAAATACTGCGGCAGCCACGTTAAATACAGCCAGAGTGTCCAGCCATAGCAGAAATATACGGCGGTGACCGGCGATATGCGCTTGAACAGCGCGCCCCACGGTACGGGCTCTTTCGTCCTGGCCATCCGGGACGCATGGCTGGGCAGCTTCTGAAGTTCTTGAGACGTTATTCCGCTGTGCTGCGCGGGATCATCCCGGAAATACACCCACCACACCAGCGCCCAAATCAGGCTGACGAAACCAAGGATGAGGAAGGATCCGCGCCACGAAGTTTTCCAGATCAGCCATGCGACCAGCGGCGGTGTAAGCGTGTTTCCCAGCCGCGAGAAAGCATGTGTAATTCCCTGGACGAAGCCGCGCAAACTGGGCGGCGCCCAATCCGACAAAGCCCGCGTAGCGGTGGGGAAGGTTGCGCCTTCGCCTAGTCCCAGAATCACGCGGGCGACGATCATCATCGTAAAACCGCTGGCCAGGCCCATCATGATGGTAGCTCCGGCCCAGATCACTCCACAGACGGACAAAGTCCGCCGCGCCCCGAAACGGTCGCTCATCCAGCCTCCGTGAACCTGCAAGGCCAGGTAAGCCCAACCGAATGCCGAAAACACCCAAGCCAGGTGCTTAGGATCCAGTTTGAGTTCCTTCGGGGAAGCGAACACCAGACTCGCTGTGTTGACGTTGATGCGGTCAATGTAGGTCAAGCCATACATCAGGCAGACTAGAAAAAGCACGATGTTGGAGGCGGAAAAAACTCTTTGTATCAGGCTAACTTCGGCGGAAGGCGAGACGCGATTCAGCGAGGGCGTTGTCATTTGTTTTAAGTCCGATGCTGCGTGTGAACTCTGGTCTATCTGGTTCGTGGACCGGAAACCGCTTCCTCAGTATCACTGCTCTGCAGCGCGGTTTGATAATTGCTGAGCAGACTTTTGAGGGCCACCGCTATTCCGCCCGGCTGATGAGGAATTCCGGCGAGGCGTAATCCCATCTCGACTCCACTCAAAGTACCAGCCAGCATAAGATCGTTGAAGTGGCCCAGATGTCCTATGCGAAATACCTTACCGGCAAGTTTGGAAAGACCTGTCCCCAAGGACATGTCGAAATTTTCCAGGATGACCTCACGTAACCGGTCGGCATCGTGGCCCTCCGGCACGAACAACGCTGTCAAAGTGCTGGAATACTCGCGCGGGTCTTCACAAACTACCTCCAGGCCCCATGCTTGCGCGGCTGCGCGTGTGGCTTCCGCATGACGGTCATGGCGGCGGAAGACGCTCGTGAGCCCCTCTTCATTCAGCATGATCAAAGCTTCGCGCAAACCATAAATCAAGTTCGTGGCCGGAGTGTACGGAAAAAATCCGTTGCGATTCGGCTTAAGCATCTCCTGCCAGTCCCAGTAGTAGCGTGGCAGCGTCGCCATTTTGTTGGCTGCCAGCGCTTTCTCCGAGATCGCGTTAAAGCTGAGTCCCGGGGGAAGCATCAGGCCTTTCTGGCTTCCGCCAACGGTCACATCCACGCCCCACTCATCGTGGCGATAATCTATGGAAGCGAGGGAGGAGATTGTGTCCACCATCAAAAGCGCCGGATGCCTCGCCTTGTCCATGCTGCGCCGGATCTCAGCAACCCTGCTGGTCACCCCGGTTGAGGTTTCATTGTGGACCACCATGACTGCCTTGATCGCATGGCCCTTGTCGTCAGCGAGTCTTGCTTCCACTTCAGCAGGCGAGACGCCACGACGCCAGTTGCCGGGCGCATATTCCACCCGCATGCCCATCCGCACGGCGATATCGCGCCAGAGATTGGAAAAGTGTCCAGTCTCAAACATCAGCACGCGATCGCCCGGCGAAAGCGCGTTCACAATGGCTGCCTCCCATGCGCCCGAGCCTGACGCGGGATAAATGACAACCGCGCCCGCGGTCTGGAAAATTGGACGCAAACCTGCAAGCACCTCAGCTCCCAGCTTGGCAAACTCCGGCCCACGGTGGTCGATGACTGGACGGTCCATGGCCCGCAGCACCCGGTCCGGGACGTTGGTCGGGCCAGGAATTTGAAGAAAATGGCGGCCAGTGTGGATCATTGCCTGCTCCGCAATATATGCGTGCGGAAACCATATCAAACCGCCCTAAGCAGAGCAACAGCGGAGCTAGTTCATTGGCGGCGTGGCTGAGGGTTGATTGCTTTGCGAACCAGCAGGCGGCGCTGGCGGATTCGAGGGCGCTGTTGTCTGATCGGTTGTGCTGGTAGACCTTTGGGATTGGGTCGAGGTTGTGGGTTTGGTCGTAGGCTGCGTGTCAGTTGAACTCGAGGACGGCTTAGGCGTTGGCGTGCTGCTCTCGCCAATGCAATAGCGGTATATCTTAAACACTGATGTTACCTGCACCGGCCCTCCAATCGGCTGTGTTCCCTGGACTTCTACCTGCTCGCCCTCGTGCGGAGTCAGCAGCGAGCTGTCACCAATCAAGGCGGTCTCCTGGCCGTTTTGAGAAATAGTCCAACTGCCACCAGATTGCCTCAGGCAGCCGCGGAGCGTCTGCTGGCTGGTCGGAAAATGGTTTGTCAGCGGCTGGCCGCTTTGCGAATTCTGCCCAGAAGTCTGCGTGCTCGCACCATTACTGCTTGTTTGTGCAAAGGCCAACCCGCCCACCAGCACCATCGAGATCAGGAAATTCGAGTGTTTCATCAATTACTCCTTCAAGTCTGCAAACGGGCTTTTCTACATCAAGCCAGAAACTCTGCTCGATTAACGAACCGAAACCACGCGCCATTCCGACCGAGCGTGACGAGCGCGCGTCACTCAGGGCCCCATTCCTGAGCGCAAGCGCAGGGAATGGGAAACGTGCGCGCGAGTAGCGACGGAGGAACCTGCTCCGCCCAAACTTCCTGAGGCCGCAGGCCGAGGAACAATGTTTTATCTTCTGCGCGCACCATTGACTCTCCTGAGTTTCTGGAGAGGGCACGAATTCCTTCGTGTCGAACCCAAGCCATAAATCGCGGGCTGCAGCTCCTGCGAACCCAAGCCAAACAGTTAAACCATTTTTGAAACACGTTCTATTCATTTAGAAAGCGACTTGATGCGTGGAGTTGGATCGTCCTTTGGTCAACCATGCCGTGAAAACTCGGTCGATTCGGCAGTGAGTCTTCCGGCTTCACCAGAAACGCGAATGAGATATTTCTTTTCAATCCAATTAGAATGAACCAGTGCGCGCCGTGTATCTTCGCCTCTTAACTCTGGTCTCGCTCTTCTTCTGGTCTTCCCTTAGTATGGAAGCTGAACCCGTTCAGGCACACCATGCGCGTGTGGAATTGATTGCTGAGCAAGGCTCCGCCGCTTCAAACCAGCAGCTTTGGCTGGGATTGCATTTCTCTCTGGAAAAAGACTGGCACATCTACTGGGTCAATCCCGGCGATTCCGGTCTGCCGCCCACCCTGAAATGGCAGCTTCCCGCCGGCTTCACCGCCGGTGAAATTCAATGGCCGCGTCCGGAGAAACTTAAGCGTTCCACTCTGGCCGATTATGGCTATCAGGACGATGTTGTCCTCCTTGTCCCTCTTCGCGTTCCCGCTGGCCCAGGTAATGGGAGCCATGCGGACGTTGGGCTTCAAGCAAAATGGCTGATCTGCCGCGAAGTTTGTATCCCGGATCATGCCAACCTTCACCTGCCTTTGCCCGCTCAATCAGACCCGAAGACGACTGCAATTTTTACCGAAGCCAGGAAACATCTCCCACAGCCATGGCCCCGCTCCTGGAAAGCATCGGCAGTTTCAGACAAGGATGATTTCGTTCTTTTCATCCAGTCCGGAAAACCCATTTCGACGGCTGAGTTTTATCCCTTGGCGGCGGAGCAGATTGAGAACGCCACCAGCCAGCCCGTGCAGGCCACCGCACAGGGCGCAAAGATAACCTTGAAAAAATCTGACCAGCTCTTGCAGCCAATCCGGGTTTTGAAAGGCCTCCTGGTGCTCGGCGATGGCGATGCTTACATGATCCAGGTCCCGGTGACGCCGGCGCCAAAGAAGGCGCATAATAATTGATCAAACGGAGGAGAAGACATGAAGACTCTCTATCGTTCTGTGTTCCATGGCGCAATTTTATTGCTGCTGGTGGCAGCCGCTATGGCCGCCCGCGTAGGCGAAGCTGCTCCGGACTTTACCGCCTCCGACAGTAACGGTAAAACTCATCGCCTGTCTGATTACAAAGGCAAGTATGTGGTGCTGGAGTGGCACAATCAGGGCTGCCCTTTTACCCGTAAACACTACGAGAGCGGCAATATGCAACGCCTGCAGAAGGAATGGACGGGAAAAGGTGTTGCGTGGCTCACCGTCATCTCGTCAGCGCCGGGCACCCAGGGCTATGTGACTGCTCCGGAAGAGAACGATTATGTCAGGAAGATGAACGCCTCTCCTACAGCGGTGTTGCTCGATCCGGACGGCAACCTGGGCCATCTGTACGCCGCCAAAACTACGCCCCACATGTACATCATCAATCCGGCTGGAGTGCTGATTTACAACGGAGCAATTGACGACCATCCAACCGCCGATCAGGCGGACATTGCGGCCTCCAAAAACTATGTTTCTGCGGCCTTGCAGGAAGCCATGTCAGGCAAGCCCGTAAGCGATGCAGCCACGCGCCCCTATGGCTGCTCAGTGAAGTACAAAGATTGACCACGCTACATAGCCAGGAGCACCACTCCCACGCACACCAGCACGGCTGAAATCCAGCGGCGGTGATCAACGCGTTCTTTCAGGAAGAATTTGGCCATCACGGCACTGGCGAGGAAGGTCAGAGAAGCCGATGAAGGAGCCACAAGACTCAGGTCTCCCCATGAAAGCGCTGTGAGAAAACTGAAGAAGCCTACGGTAAAGCAGCAGAGGGCGAAAAGGAAATGTTTCTCGCTGAAAACTGCGCCAATCACTGCCAGCAGACCGCGGCGGGCGCGCAATTCATCCAGGTCGCCAATGCGCTTCATGGCGCTTGAGGTCAGAACGTCGCCTCCACTGGAGGCCAGCACCATGACGGCGATCGCAATCCATAGCTCAAGCCATTTCATGCTGTTCCTCCGGCACGGAGGCAGAGGCCTCCCGCGGGTGCTTGGTCAGCTCCGGTCCTCGCGTCACCCAGCCCACGCCGCAACTGATCAGCAACACCCCCAGCCAGCGCCACACGGAGACGTTCTCGTGAAAAGCAAACCTGGCAATTAGAGTTACCAGAACGTAGCCCAGCGCTGTTGCCGGCAATACATAACTCAAATCGGCAAAGGAAAGCGCCGTCAAATACGAAGCAAAAAAAAGCGTAAGACAAAGAATCCCGATCAGGATCCACGGATTGCCGATGGGCCGGATGATTTCCTGCCAGTGGTGCAGGTTAACGGGACCAAGCTGCTTCATGCCGCGTGACAGCAAGGCGTCACCAATGCTGCCGAAGCACATCACTGCCAGTAGCACCAGATACTTCCGAACGTTCACCGTTAGTCCCCGGAGGATGCCTGGATTGGTCTGTCAGATTCCTGCGTTGTGCCTGATCCTGCGTTCGTATTGCTGGCGCGCATCTCCTTGGCCACTCGATTTCGCTGGGCACGGAGTTTCAGGAATGATTTCGCCTCACGATAGAGACGTTTCCGGTCAGTAGAGTTGAACATCGCCTTCTTGACAATGCGGAACACGGCTTTGGGCCGGAAATAATATTCGTCGTAGAATTTGTGCACCATTTCCAGCACGTATTCGCGCGGCAGGCCCGGATATTGAATCTGTGCTATCTGGTGGCCGCCATCATCCACCATGCGCTCGGTGCCGACGATGAAGCCGTTTTTCTTGGCAAAGTCATACAGCTCAGTGCCGGGATAGGCATGAGCAATGGAAACCTGGATGGTTTCAACGTCGAGTTCCTTGGCGAAGTCTATCGTGGTGCGAATGCTCTCGCGGCTTTCGCCCGGAAGTCCCAGGATGAAGTCACCGTGTACCACCAGCCCCAGCTTCTTGGTGTCTTTGGTGAACTGGCGAGCGCGCTCGACCGTGGCGCCTTTCTTGATGTTCTTGAGGATTTGCGGATCGCCCGATTCGTATCCCACAATCAGCAAGCGGCAGCCGGCTTCTTTCTGCGCCTTCAGCGTCTCATAATCAGTAGTCACGCGCGAGGTGCACGACCAGGTAATATTCACCGGCTTCAGTTTGGAGCACAGCTCTACCGTGCGGGCTTTCTGGATATTGAAGGTGTCGTCATCAAAGAAAAACTCCTTCACCCACGGCCAATACTCTTTGGCCTGTGCCATCTCCCGCGCCACTGCATCGCTGGAGCGCTTGCGCCACGGATGTCCGCTGAGCGTCTGCGGCCACAGGCAAAACGTGCATTGTGCCGGGCACCCGCGTGTGCTGTAGAGGGAAACAAAGGGATAAAGCAGGAACGGGACGTTATAACGCTTCACGTCCAGATCGCGATGGTAAACATCTGTCACGTTGGGCAGCGCGTCCAGGTCTTGAACGTCCGGCCGGTCAGGATTGTGAACTACTTTGCCGCTGGCATCACGATAGGAAATGCCCAGGATTTCTGAAAGCGGCTTGCCGTTGGCAAACTCCACCACGGAATAATCAAATTCCCGGCGGCAGGCGAAATCAATGGCAGGACACTCCTGCAACGAACGCTCCGGCAACGTGGTCACATGCGGGCCGACAAAGGCGATCTTGAGCTTGGGATTGGCCTCTTTCATCCGCGCCGCCAGCCGGATGTCTCCGGGAAAACCGGGGGTACTGGTAAACAACACCAGGAATTCGTACTGCTTGGTCAATGCAATGGTTTCTTCCGCGGAAACATGGTGCGGCGGAGCATCCAGCAACCGCGAGCCTTCCAGCATTCCTGCCGGATAGGCGAGCCAAACCGGATACCAATACGACTCGATTTCGCGGGTGGCAGGCCAGCGTGAACTGGCCCCTCCATCAAAGTTCTCAAATGACGGCGGATTCAACAGCAAGGTTCTTAATGGCATGTAAGTAAAATTCTATACTATCAGCTTGAGTTTCAGATAAATGTAAAGAATACAAAGGGTTACGGAAGAACCACTCATGCGACTAGCGGGCCCCTGCGCAACAGGCAAACCA
>DATDGL010000036.1:0-71300 GCA_036522115.1 Candidatus Angelobacter sp. | reverse complement strand
GGAATTGCACTACCGCTGCAGCAGTGGAAAGCTTTCAACGGCGGAACCTCCTAGCCGTTTTCTTCTTAATTGTATGGCGAACAAAAAACGAAAGTCAATCCCCCTTTTCAGTATGCGTTTCAACGTCCAAACCTCACGCTCACATGCCCGCCATGGGGAATATGCGAGCCGGCAGCAGGAGATTGTATCTGGGCCACTCCGCTTCCACTGATCTCCAGTTCAATTCCTGCGCCTTCAGCTTCTTCCAGAGCTGCACGTAGGGGCATGCCGGAAAAGTCGGGCACCTGGACGCCACCGGCTACGTCGAGGACAACGGTGCTCTTCTCGAGTGTCTTCTCACAACCGGGGGCCGCTGTGCCGCACGGGTGGTCAGGACTCACAGCCGGGGACGGCTGCGCCGCACGGGCATCAACATTCGAGGACGCCTGTGGTCCTGGCGCCGGAGGCGCCGGAGACTGCGGTGTCGCTGCAGGAGTTGCCTCTTCGGCCTGCATGGCAATGTGTTCGGAGGAACCTTCCGCCACATCTGCTTCCTTTACCTTCGTCCGAAGCGCAAACTGCTTTGGCTCCTGGACTTCAACGTCGTGAGGCACGTTCCAATACGCCAGCACCTGTCGCGCCACCCGGGCGAATACCGGTGCAGCCACCTGTCCACCTTCATGCAGTCCCACCGGAGAATCCAGAATCACCAGGACCGTAAGCGCAGGATTGTTGACCGGCGCAAAGCCGGTAAATGAGGCGATATAGTGCGAACGTGAGTAGCCTTTGGTTCCCGGCTCAACCTTTTGCGCGGTGCCGGTTTTGCCGGCGGAGCTATAGCCGTTCAGAATGGCCTTGGGCCCGGTCCCTCTCAGCACCACGCCCTGCATCATCTGCTTCATCTCAGCTGCAGTCATGGAAGAAATCACGCGTCTGCCCGGCTCCGGATGAAAAGCCACAAGCTGTGCCGTGCTGCGCGGCGGCGTAATTCCCAGGATGATTCTCGGAGGAACATACACGCCATCGTTGGCAATGGATGACACCATGGAGATCAGTTGTATCGGTGAAACCCCAACCTCCTGCCCCATGGAAATGGCCCCGATGCTGACCTTCGACCAGCGGCTTACAGGGCGCATGATTCCCCAGGTTTCGTGTGGCAACTCGATTTTGGTTTGTGCGCCAAAACCATAGGCACGAATATAGCGGTCAAAGCGCTCATCTCCCAGCCGCAGCGCCAGCTTGATTGCTCCCACATCACTGGAGTGCTCCAGAATCTGCTGCACGGTCAGATCACCGTATGGATGGTGGTCATGGATGCGCAGGCCGTTCACCACGATCGAGCCCATCTGGCAATCAATCACCTCATCCGGCCTGGTCAGCTTTTCTTCCAGTGCAGCCGACAAGGTGACGATCTTGAAGGTCGAACCCGGCTCATACATGTTGCTCACGGCAGGGTTCTCAATCGCCTTGACGTCGCCTGGGGTGACAGCATTCGGATTTAAAGTGGGACGGTTGGCCAGCGCCAGCACCTCACCGGTGTGCGGGTTCTGCACGATGATGGCGCCCGCCTCGGCGTGCGTGTCCTTCATCGCCTGCTCCAGTTCACTCTCGGCGATGTACTGGATCTTTTCGTCAATGGTAAGAACAACGTTTTCCCCCGGATCAGGATTCTTCTCCACGCGGCCAAACCATCGCCGCCTGGCGTCCATGGAGATGATCATGGCTCCGGTCTTGCCTTTCAGCCGGGCATCAAATTCATGCTCGATGCCAAAGAGGCCCTTATCGTCCAGCCCGACATAACCCAGCACCTGGGCCGCCAGTTCCTGCTTGGGATAAAAACGTTTTGGTTCCTTCTGAAAGTAGATGCCCTTGAGATTCAGGGCACGGATGCGATTGCTGGTGTCGCTGTCCACTTTGCGCGCCACCCAGGCAAAAGCATGCGATGCCTTCATGCGATTCTCAATGTCGGTGGGATCGGTTCCTAAAACTTTGGCCAGGATGTCCGCTGAACCGTGTATGTCCGGAACCTCGGAAGGAACAGCAAACACTGAGTCCACATTCACGGACATGGCCAGATCTTTGCCGTTGCGGTCGTAAATCACGCCGCGAGCGGGAGAAACCTCAATGCTCCGCTGCTGCTGATGCCGGGCACGCTGCGTGAGGTCCGCATAATCAACTACCTGAAGCCAGACCAGGCGCACGCAGATCGCAACCAGCCAGAAGAAAATAAATCCGGCCAGAAAGTAGAGGCGTTTGTTGCTGCTCTGCATCAGAAACTCAGTAATGAGTAGTTAGTAAATACTGATTACTAACTACTGCTCTGCAAAAAAACATGGCGTCCCCGGCTGGTTTTCCGGGATACGCCATACGCTTGCCCGCCTCAGCGGGCAATCTTTCACCCAAACCAAGAATCTTTGTCTCCGCCCTCAACCATGGGTGTGAGAGCCAGGAGGCCGGCCGCCTTTGCTAATTACGAATTACTGGTTTATTGCCCCGGAATAATGGCCGCGGCTGAGGCCGAGGCAATCACAGGTCCGCCCTCAGGCGCATCGGAGTCCAGACGAATCACCTGGCCTGGGTGAGGCAGGTCCAGATCCATTTTGCGCGCCAGCTCCGCGATGCGTTTGGGATCGCGCAGCCATGCCTGGTCCAGCGTCAGGGAGCGATTCAGTTCCACCAGGTGATCGTGCTCGGTCTTTTGCGCCTCGATCTGGTAGCCATACTCCAACGAACGGAAATGCTGCCAGGTGTAGAACATCGCCATCAGAAAAAGCACTGAAACCGCGGCGGTGAACATGCGCACCTCGCGCCTGCGCTGCGGGTCTGCCACGCGCACCAGCCGCGAGTTGTCAATCGTCTTTTGAAAATAAAACTCCGGCGTGATCCCGGCCACGCTGCGGCGCGCAACCGGTGTGATCATTCCTGTAAGGGCGCTTGCTGCCATCTATGCCACCTCGACCAGTTCCTGTTGCTCCGTAGCTGTTATCCAATAAGCGGACAAGGCGGAGGATTGCCTTTCCTGCTCGCGTGCATGCTGTTCCGCGCGCTCTACGCTGTTAATGAGTTCTTCAATCGTTTTGCCTGTAAACATCTTCGTTAACCTTCGCTCTCTCGAGGGTCTTGCTTTTGCTGCTGGCTGCCACAAAACCAAATTCATTCCGGGGAGGGCTGATTCTGGAGGTAGAGTAAAATTCGCCCAAGTAGTTAAGGAAGGCAGCGCCTCCCCGGAAACTTAAAAATCTTTGCTCGCCGAATGGCGCCTTCATCGGTGAAAATCAGTTCAATCAGCGTCATCATCGGTAGGTTGTTTCTCCGCTGCTCTTAATTTCGCGCTGCGTGACCGCGGATTGCGCCTGATCTCCGCTTCGCTTGCCTCTACCGGTTTTTTGGTCAGTACCCGGTAAAGACCTTGGCTCGCCCCTTCGCGAATCGCATCTTTCACGATGCGATCTTCCAGCGAATGAAAACTGATCACCACCAGCCTGCCGCTGGGTCTCAGGATCTCAGGCGCTGCCTGAAGCAGCGCCTTCAGATCGTCCAACTCGCGGTTTACGAATATTCGGATTGCCTGGAAAGTCCTGGTCGCGGGATGAATTCGCGCCGAGTCGTGTTTCATTGACCGGAGCGCAGCCGATATAACTTGTGCCAGATGAGCGGTAGTTGTGATCGGCCGCGCCCGGACAATGGCTCTGGCGATTCTCCGCGACCTCCTTTCCTCACCGAATTCGTAAATCACATTCGCAAGATCTTCTTCGCGCATGTGGTTTACCACTTGACCGGCGGTACGCTCGCCCTGCGGGTCCATCCGCATATCGAGCGGGCCTTCCGCCTGAAAACTGAATCCCCTGGCTGCATCCCCGAACTGCAACGAACTCACGCCCAGGTCGGCCAGAATTCCGTCCGCGCTTGCCGGCGGAACGTATCTGCCGAGATCGGCAAATGAACTGTGCAGCAGGGTGATGGCCGGCTTGGCATTTACGCCATCCGCCTTTGCGCCGGACGGCATCTCTGCCAGGCGTTTCCGGGCCATCTCCAGCGCTCGCGGGTCTTTATCGCAGCCAATCAAATGTCCCTGTGGGCCGAGGCGACTTGCGATTTCTAAACTGTGGCCGCCAAGCCCCACCGTGGCGTCGATATAGGTGCCGCCGCGCCGGATTGCCAAAAAGTCGGTCGCTTCTTGTAAAAGAACTGAAACATGGCCAACTTCCGCTTTGCCATGCGCCCCCTCGGAGGCTTTTTCCCAGCCAAAATCCTCGTCCGCCACTAGATGCCCAGTTCGTCGAGTGTTTTCTCATCCTCAGCCGTAAACCGGTTCTCTTCGATGTCCTTCTTGTAGCGCTCGATGTTCTGCACTTCCAGGTACGTCAGATTGCCTACCACCGCCACTTCCCCTTTGATCTCCGCTGAATCGCGCAACAAAGCGGGAATCAGCAGCCGGCCCTGACCGTCCATCTCCACCGCCTGGCCGTAATAGTTGGTGCGGTTCAAAAACTTCTTCTTCGTGGGGTTGAAGTTCGACAGCCGAGAAAGCTTCTCCTCGATCCGCTGCCACTCCTCGAAGGGATACACTTGAGCAACAGTCCCATCCAGGCTGGTGATGTAAAATTGCGTTCCGTACTTCTCGTCGATCAGACGCTTGAATTCTGAAGGGACTTTGAGGCGTCCCTTTTCGTCCACGCGTGTTGGATGGTTGCCACGAAACATGGTTCTTGACCGCTACTGCTGCTAAGGAGGCGAAAACGGTAAGTTCTTGCTCAATTTCGGGCTTGGTCACCGCTTTTTGGGGCTGCTTTGGGTTCATTTGCACTGCGCTCTACTCTGGACCACTTACCCCTGACTTAAAGCTCGAACTGATTTAACTTACCACTTTATACCACTTTAGACCACATCCTACACCTAAGTTGTTGCCTGTCAAGGGTTATTTTTAAGGTTCTCAGATAATTTTTTGTGGATTTCCAGCCACAGCCGCGTTCGCCGGGATCGAATTCGGTGGATTGTGGTTTCCCCACACCCAACCCACGATATGTTGTGTGTTTACTGGTGTGGTTCTCGGCAATTGGCATCGTAGCGATTCGCAATCAGCCAGAACACGCAATCAGCCAGAACAACTGACCGGAGTTCACTGGTCCGCCCATTCACGTACGGATTGTCTTAGAATTGACTAGAAGTAGGACTAAGAAGAAATGGGTGCCACTACCAAAATCAGTTTTGAAGAGTTTCAGAAGCTTCAAGATGGAGCCGGCCAGACTGTGCATTACGAACTGGACGAAGGAGAGTTGATTGTGACGCCATCAGCCACTCCGCACCACAACATTGTGCGCTATAGACTGCGACGCTCTTTAACTGATTTCGTGCAGAAAAACTCTCTCGGCCTTGTGCTGGATGAAACCGATTTCCTGTTGTCTGCGGATACTGTGCGAAAGCCTGACATCGCCTTTATTACGAAAGAACGATTGAAGAACCTTGATCTTCATCATGTTCCCATTCAGGGCTCACCAGCTTTGGCTGTGGAGGTTATCTCCCCTGCGAATCTGGCCCAGGATACGTTCAAGAAAATTCTTCAATATCTTGCCGGCGGCAGCCAATCTGTTTGGGTAGTTTACCCAGCCTTGCGGGTGATCGAGATTCACGATGCGATCGGCATTCGCGTGCTCACGGAGTCAGAACCCATTTGTGAAGAACGCCTTTTCCCCGGCCATCAGTTCTACCTGTCCTTGAGCGATCTTTTCTCAGAGGATCCCAACCGATAGTACTGACGCCACTGACGATCCGGGCCTATACTGCAGGTGATGGTATTCTCGACTTGTGCAAGCTGCTGCCACTCCGGTGCAAGCCACACGACCACCCGTGGGCAACATCGTTTGGGGAATCATCCTGAACGCAATCTTCCCCGTCATTCTGTACAAGCTCTCTTTGCGCTACATCTCTCCTTCTGAATTTACGGCGCTGGTGATTGCCGCTATCTTCCCTCTGGGAAAAAACGCATTCGATCTGATACGCCATCATCAGCTTGATCCAATTGCAATTGTGGTCCTGCTGGGATTGATTGCAGACGGTGTTGCCATTCTGTTTGGCGGCAGTCCGCGCCTATTGCTGGTGCGCGAGTCCATGTTTACCGGCGCATTCGGTGTGGCCTGTTTTTTCTCTCTGCTCCTGCCGCGGCCTATGATGTTCTATTTCGCCCGCTATTTCATTGCCGGCGCCGCGCCCGAGCGTCAGATCAGGTTCAACCGTTCCTGGCAGTTGGCCGAAGTGCGTTTTTGCCACCGGTTGATCACCACTGTTTGGGGATGCGTATTCGTAGGCGAGCTTATCATCCGGATCATTTTGATTTACCGGCTGCAGGCAGCACTGGTCCTGGTGATTTCCCCCATTTTGATAGGAGTGTTCACCGTCACCACCATGATTTGGGCCTTCCGCTATGGACATCGAGTGCGAATGCGGGCCCTGGCCTGGTTCGATGCCCACCCCGAGATTCCGGCAGAGTAGAAACCTTATGTAGATCCAGTCTCCAATTCAGGGAAATTCCTGCACCGAGTTAAGGTTTTTGCCTCTACAGGCAGAGTAGATCACTGTCTACCGTTACCGGAACGTAGTTCACAAGGTGACGGAAGAAAATTCTCCCCCTGGAGTTCTTGTTGTGAAAAAGTTCTGGCTGTTGTTTTCGTTCCTGCTGTTCTCCCTTTTCCTGCGTGCCCAAGTCCCGTCCTCCGCGCATGTGGTGGTGGTGTTGGAAGAGAACCACGGGTATTCGAGCGTAATCGGCAATTCGGCCATGCCTTATCTCAACAGCCTGGCGTCACAGAACGCTTTGGCTACGCAGTATTTCGCCAACACTCATCCCTCCATTGGAAACTACTTCATGCTGACCACAGGCCAGATCATCACCAATGACGATGGCTTTTCCGGCACCGTGAACACAGACAACATCGTCCGCCACTTGCTGACGGCCGGCAAGACCTGGAAAAGTTATGCCGAGGGCCTGCCCTCTGTCGGCTATACCGGCGGCGATTCAGGCGCTTATCTGCGTCACCATAATCCGTTCTCCTATTTTTCTGATGTGGTCAACAGCAGTGCGGAGAGGCTGAATCTGGTTCCCTTTACTCAGTTCGCCAGGGACTTGAACAATGGCCAGCTCCCCGATTTCTCTTTTGTGGTTCCTGATGTCAACAACGATGCTCACAACGGCTCCCTTCAGCAGGCTGATCAATGGCTGCGGGCCAACATTGCTCCGTTGTTGAACAACGCCGGGTTTCAACGTGACGGCATTCTCATGATTGTGTTTGACGAGGCGTCCACTTCAGATACAGCCTGGGGCGGAGGACATGTGGTTGCCGTCCTGGCAGGCCCGCATGTGAAAAAAGGTTTTCAGAGCACCACTCACTACCAGCACCAGAACCTGCTGCGCACCATCATGGCGGCCATCGGGACCGGAAGTTATCCGGGAGCCGCAGCCGGCGCACCGCCAATGTCAGATGCATTTGGCGGCAATACTCCTCCGCCGCCACCGCCGCCAGGAAGTTGCACCGCGTCCACCATCGGCGTGACTGTGTGTGCGCCTGCTTCCGGCAGCACTGACGCCTCGCCGGTCCAGTTTGTGGCCAGCGCAAAGTCTTCCGCGCCTATCACGGCCATGAGAATCTACGTGGATAATGTTTCAAAATATCTCACTTTTTCCGGCAGCCTGAATACCTCGCTCGCTTTATCTTCCGGAACGCATTTCGTGGTGGTGCAGGCATGGGATTCCACTGGAGCAGTGTTCAAGAACTCACGCACGATTGGGGTGAAGTGAGGAAAGCAGTAATGAGTAGTTAGCAATGAGTCGTTAGCAAAAGCCAATCGAGCAGCCCCGAAGTGCCCAACACTGCGGGGCTTTTTTCGCGCCGATCAACAACAGCCGTTCAACCACGCGTCCTCTCTCTTATCTCCGTGTCCTCCGCGATAAAGGTTTGCTTTTGAGTTTTGCTCATCCAATGCCTGGGTGGTGGGTGCTTTGGTTGCCTCAGAAAAAGTCCAAATATGTTTCAGGGTGCAACACTTCGGAGCTTTCTTTTTGAATCTAAACAAGCAAAAGCAAGTCGTTCTCGGCCAGCCTTGACGGCTGAGTATCGCTTGCTCAAAACGCCGCGCAAAGTTGGGCGGCAAACGGGAGAAAGGACAAAACCATGCGGAATGCAACTATTGTGGGGACGGTCACGCTCTTCCTCGTGCTGTGCGCGATACCATCTGTTGCACAGGACGATGATCGGCGAGGCAGCATACCTCGGGGTAACTACGTGCAAAGCTGCCGGAACATTCACATTCAGGGCGACCGGCTTGTAGCCGAGTGTCAGGAAGGTGATGGCGACTGGCGCAGAACTTCGCTTGATGACTTTAATCGCTGCTCCGGCGAAATTGTGAATAACAATGGCAATCTGGTGTGCGATCAAGGCCGAGGCGGATATGGCTATGACAATGGGCGTCGCAGTGGATGGCAAGGCGGCATTCCCAACGGCACTTACACTGAAACCTGCCGCAATATCCACGTTGACGGCGACCGTCTGGAAGCCGAGTGTCAGAAACGGAATGGTGACTGGCGCCGGACGTCACTGGATGACCTCGACCGCTGCGCCAGCGCGCCCGCCAATGATAATGGACGCTTGGTGTGCGGACGGTGAACCAGTGTTTCGTGGTTAGTGGTTAGTAGCAAAGGCAAATGGAAAGTACTCGAAAGCAAAAAGCCTTGAAGGTAATGTAGATACCTTCGGGGCTTTTTCTGTTGTGATCAACAGGCAGTAGAACAACTTTGATTGTCTCCGGCTTCTCGGGTGTTCTCCATTCTTGGTTTTTGTTGTTTGCTCTTCTCAACTTTCGCTTTGCTCTTGATTTTCTCCGTGTCTCCAGCCTGCCCGCCGTGGCGGGTGGGTAGGTTTTGCTTTTTGTCCCCCTTGTAGTAACTTGCTCACAGCAGCGCCGCGATCTTCCAGCGGCGAACGGGAAAGGACAAAACCATGCGGAACTCAACTATTGTGGGGACACTCACGCTCTTACTTGCGCTGTGCGCGGCCCCATGCTTCGCACAGGACAGGGACCGGCAAGACAACATACCCCGGGGTGATTACGTGCAAACTTGCCGGAACATTCAGATGGAAGGCGACCGGCTGGTAGCCGAGTGCCAGGAGCGCGATGGCAACTGGCGCAGATCGTCGCTCGACGACGCGTCTCGCTGTAGAGGCGAAATTCATAACATCGATGGAAACCTGACATGTGGTGGAGGAGATGACGGCGATCGTCCTGACCGCCGCCGCAACTGGCAAAATGGATTGCCTCCGGGCGACTACCTCCAGACCTGCCGGAACATCGGCATGACTGGCAACCGGCTGGATGCGGAATGTCAAAGACGGAACGGCGGCTGGCGCAGGTCGTCAATCAATGATGTTGACCAGTGCAGCGGTCCAATTACCAATGACAACGGCAATCTGGTGTGCCCCCAAGGTGGACCCGGCAATGGCAACGGCGATCGAGATAATTCGCGTGACCGTATTCCTCCCGGCACCTACACTCAGACCTGCCGCAATATCCGCGTCGAGGGCGACCGGCTGCTGGCCGAGTGCCAGGGGCGCGATGGCGACTGGCGCCAGACCGCGCTCGATGACTTCCGTCGCTGCACCGCCGCTCCGGCCAACGACAACGGACGCCTGGTTTGCCCCAGGGATAACGATGGTGATAACAACGGCAACGGCAACGGTTACCGGTTTGGCTGGCGCGATGGCCTGCCCGCCGGCGACTATACCCAAAGTTGCCGCAACATCCGCGCTAAAGGCTATGCCCTGGCAGCCGAGTGTCAAACGCGTAGTGGCGGCTGGCGCAATAGCTCACTCTTCAATTTCGACCAATGCACCGGCGCAATCGCCAACGACGATGGACACCTGGTGTGCCCGAAATAGCCGCGGCCGCGGAGCAAATAGCAATTAGTAGGAACTAAAAGCAAAAACAAAGTAGTCAAGAACAGAAAGGCCCCGGAGCCTATGAAAAAACTTCGGGGCCTTACTTTTTCTGCTGTTTCGCTCTTGGCTAACTGCCAATTGCCATTTTGCTAAATACTGTTTGTGTACTACCCCTTCTTGTCCTTGTGAATGTCGCGCCGGTCTTGCCTGATGTCTTTGCGGTCCTTGCGCGCATCCTTGCGGTCCGCGTGCAGGTCTTTCCTGTCTTTATTAATGTCACGCTGGTCTTTGTGGAGGTCGCGCTTATCTTTGGCGATGTCCTTACGGTCGTTCCGGGAGTCCTTGCAATCGGCCTTGTCGCCTGCTTTGCAGTCTTTGCGATCGGCGGTCAGGTCGCGGCGATCACGGTTCAAATCCCGTCTATCGCCGTTGCGGTCTGCGCGATCGTGGTTGATGTCTTTCTGGTCCTTGCGAATGTCCTTGCGATCATTGTGGAGATCACGGCGGTCTTGCCGCACGTCTTTGCGGTCGCTTTTGATATCAGAGTTGTTGGAGGAATTGTCAGTGGTCTGAGCATACAGCGCGGTTCCCAATCCAAGCAGACACACTGCAAGCAAATGTGAAAAGAAACGTCGCATGTTGGTCCTATCCTTTCGTGCCCTTGTCCAGGGTTATAACTTGCTTGCGGGTATTAACCCATGGTTCCTGAATAGTTGCGCCGTTTCTGACTCACCCGGGGTTGTACCCTCTCACAGCCGGGGTTGGTTTGGGTTCTTGATTTTGGTTTTGATTTTCAAATTGCCAAATTACCCAATTACCAAATTCTGGGCGAGCACCACGCCGTTTCCGCCGCGATGAAACCAAAACCGTCGTTATCGTCTGGCGCAATCTATTGGCAGGGGCCAACCTCATGCGGATATAAGACGTGTGCGCCCGGAAGTCCCTGAAGCTTGCCCGGATTCAGGCTCACGGTCCAGGGCTCAGGGTGCGCGGAGGGCGTAGCTGATGTGCGCAACGCATAGAATTTATCGATCAATCCCGACATCGTGGAAGCAGTTTTTTGTAGCTCCATTTTCTTAATATCAGTCAATTTGAATTCGTGCTTCTTGCTCAACGTGTCCTCAGGCACAACGTAGCCGCCGCTGTTTACCGTCAACGGCAGAAAATTGGCGTCGCCTGTCTGGCCCCACATAGGCATGCCGGGATCCACGTAGCCCATGCCTTGACGTCCGGTCATTTGCACTGATGAAGTTTGGTTCGTAAGTTCCAGGTGGCCCAGGGCCACTCCGAATAAACGAATGCGGTGTTCCTCCAGCAACTTGGCCACATTTTTGAAATTGGTGTTGTGGTTCCCTTCCAGGTCCATGGCTATCAGGACGATGGAATCTCCAAGCTGAGGCTGTCCGAACCAGGTAATTCCTTCAGCTACAGCATCTATCACGCCCAACTGTTTTCCCCGTGCCGGCTCGCCATGATTCTCATTTAAAGCGTGCAGCAAAGCTGGGCGATCGGCGCCAAACTTGACTGCCCCTTCTGCTCCGCGCGCTGTCAGCAGCGCCAATAAATCCTCCGGCTGGGCAGATGAAATGATGGATGTCGCGAACTCAACTGCAGCTTTATGCGCCTCGGCAGATAGCTCACGTGTTTCATCCAGTACCAGAAGAATGCGGCGCGGACTGCTATCGTAAGTGGCTGACTGGATGGAAAGCGATTGTTTTTTGAGTTGCGCGATGAAATCAGCCGCGACAAGTCCCTCTACCGGATCGCCATTGGCCTTAATTACGCTCACCGGTACGTCCGCTGCTGTGCAAGCGGCCTGCTGCGCTGGGGCGCTGAAGGCAAGAGAAAGCAAAGTGAAAATCAGAAAAAAAATACGGGTGCGCACAAGATATCTCCTTCTGGTTGGGGGCAAACCATTATAGAACGGGCCGGCGATGACGGGATTATTGTTGATTGGCGGTGGGTGAGTGCAGTTTATCCCGAAACGCAGTGAGGGACCGATACTTCTGAGAGGCTGCCTTCGGGGCGTACACCCCTTCAGTGATATGGGCGCGTACGGTTCGGACTCATGCCGCAACAAGGTTTTGCTCTGTTTTTTCCGTTGACCCGATGGCCGATGGATCACGCCGTTCCGGCAGACCGGCCGCTGTAGGGCGCCACGCCATAAAGCTGGATGGCCTCGCTGATGGTGGCCCAGAAAAGGCGCTCACTCTTCTCCGCATAGCACTCGCCCAGATACGCAACCAGGGCTCGAGCATTATCCGGATTGAGACTTCCAGCATAGCCCAGCAGGTCTCTGGAGGTATACGGGTACTCCTCAGATGCGGCGTCCTTCAGATCATCCTCGGCAAACAGGAACTGTTCCAGGAAGGTCCAAAATCTGTCTTCCGGCCGCTTGGCGCTGAAGCTGCGGAGCAGGAAGCGCAGGACGAACATACAGCCCTCGGTATCCAGGGCCGCAAGTTGCCACTGGTTGATCCAGACTTGAAAGGCATCAGAAGGCAAACCGCTCTGGGCATTATTGTTCATGTGCTCTTGGGCTAGGACCCTTTAGTGAATAGTGAAGCGGAAGACGAAAACGTTACAAAAAAAATGAGGTTTTTCTTATGTCACCTCCAATGGAAAAGGGTGCAATCGGGGATAATCCGCTTTAGATTCAATGACTTATAGCATTTTGGAAAAAATAATGTGCCGGCTCGAGAAGTGTATCAGCCGCAAGCGCCCCGGCGTGGCGCTTACGTGAACCAGAGACTCTGGCAAATCAGGCGGCTCGGGCCTTTTTCGATTCCAAAAACCCGCAGGCCACAATCACTAGACTCAGACTGTTTAGCTCCTGAATGATTTTCCGCAAATAAGAAAGGGCAGATGCTCTCCTGCCCTCTCCTGAATCGTTTCAATTGTCATGGGGCCGACGTCCTCGCCATGCCTGCGGTTCTGCAACCCTTCAGCCCACGCTGATTGCGGGCTGAATGTCGAAGATCCCGGCTTGCCGTGGGCTGAGTATTGGGTGCTGCTTAACGCCTGTCCCAGTACAGGTCACGCCGGTCACGGTGGACATCGCGATAGTCGCGATGCAGGTCGTATTCGCGGGCGCGAATTTCAGCGCGCTCGCGCTCTGCCGCGCCATAGCGGCCTTCGCGTAAATCACGGCGCAGTTCCCAGCGATCATGTTCAATCGCTGCGCGGTCATGGTTGATGTCGCGGTAGTCATTGTGGATGTCGCGGCGGTCGCGGTAGCGGTCACCCCAACCATCCTGTGCCACAGCACTCCCAACTCCCAGAACACCCATCAAAAGAGTACCAATCAAAGCACGTTTCATTTCCATTTCTCCTCCTGGGCCGCTGTATTGTGCCCTTTGGAAGTAAGAACACTTGAGGAGGATGGAGTCGCGTAAAAATGGTTAAGAAGAGTAAGGTGCCGTCCTTGTTCTTTACGACTACGCATGTCGCCCACCCATAAGCCTCGCAGGCAGAAAGATGATGGCCTTTACCAGTTCCAGCACTCCGTCCACAGCAATACCCAGAATGCGGAATGGCAATATCAGCAGCCAGACGATTGGGTAGAGCACCAGAGCCAGCAGAGCTAACGGCCAGCAAAGAAAAAACAGCACGCACCACAGAAGGAAGGTAAACATAAACTGGTCCACTGAATTGTACGGCAGTGATCGGGAAAAAGTTCCCTGCTTTTGGGTCGCATCAATCACTTCACTGGAGAAAATGGAAAGTTTTCTGTTGAGAATCGCCGGTTTCCCAAAATGGACCTCCTGGAACCCGCCCGGCCACGCATAGCGACCGGACCTCTCTTCATCTGGAGTTCATAGGGAGAGACAAATTCCATGAGTTAGGAAAAGACTCATCAACGCGAGATCGGAATACGCTGTCTTGGGCCCGGAAAGTACATTTGGGGAGTGCCGCTGGAACGGAAGATGGAAGAAGCTCCCGTGCGGCGGCTTTTCCTGGCAGCAGGCTAAAATCGGCCCGAGGTGACCGGACGACCTTTCCCGCGAGTTTTACCTTGCGGGCCAGCTTCCTTAAAAACCCGTTCCGTGATCCCTTGCAGAATTTCTCGCCCGGCTGTGCTATCGGGGTCTATTTGACCTTCCAGTAATTTTATGGCCGCTTCGCTCGCATCTCGTTTCGATGTCATCCCGTTAGCACAAGCAAGCGGTTTGCCAACAAGCAGATCCTTTTCTAAACAAGGACTTGGATTAGAAGCAGACCAAACGACAATGAAAAATCTACATGGTTCCCATCGAGATGCAGCCTGTTGAAAACGAACCCAAGCCGCCAGGAACTGCTCGCCTGGTGGGCAGTGTCCTAACACTGGCAGGCCACGGTGGCTTCTTCGGTCACTATGCTGCGGTCGACCTGGCAAGTTCGGGCGGCTCAAGACTCTTAGTGATCTTCTTTTGTGAAGAAGCGAAGAATTTGAGAGTCCGATGATTGTAGGTCAGCACCATTACTGCACAAAGCAACCCTATTCCATCCAGTATTTGGGCGGTGGGGCGTGTCTGTATCGCTATGTGATACAAGGGATCATTCTTTGGCAGCGTCTTAAAATGTGCGTAAACAGCATAAAAGATCACGCCAACACAGGCTGCAGATGGAAGAAAGAGCAAAGATTTCAATAGATGAGATGCAGCGAAGACATTCTCAAATCGCGAAGTCTCGAGCAAGGCCCTAATGAGACCACTTTTCGGAAAACAGGTTCCACACTGGGTTTGGCAATCGAAGGCCTTAAACGCCATTACGGAGTAAAGCGAGAACACCAGCAGGGCCAGTGGGCCGAAGAGGCCTACATCGTCACAGGTGATCTGAATGCCCAGAGCGGGAATCTGATAATAAGATTCGTCCGCGATGTGTGTACTGAATGCTTTTATGTACTCAGATGAAGTCGCACTGCCCCTGATTGATTCGATATTACGCAACTCTCGTGATTCAAAGAGGTTGAAGACCATAAGAAACACAACGCAGGAGGCGAAGGTGGAAAGAAGTAACGCGGTCCGGGTGCGTTTCTGAGTGGACTGGAAGGCCTCAGTCCAACCCTTTATCTCGAGATCAAAAGACATTTCTTGAGCAACGGCTTGGTGTCCATCGTGATCCATGCTAAATAGTGAGCAAAAGGTGAAAAACGTTACAAATATTGATTGAAAATTCGAGGAACCTGCAACGGCCTCAAGGGCAGGCTCTCAGGCGCGGAGATACTCCACGGACTGAGCTTGCGACGGGAAGCATGGTCAGGCGCAACGCCGTCGATGGGCCCTTAGTGGGCTCCCGCAGCACCTCCGGCGGCCGCCCCGGTAGAGAGAGATCTTACGACAGAATCGGTTACGTCCTTCCCGCCGCGAAAGTTCACCACCATCGACTGGATGGTCCAGATAGGGCCCCAGGGAATGCCCCACCAGCCGACCAGCAATGAGAGCAAGGTCCAGGGCAATCCTTTAAAAACCGAGCTTTCGCCCGCTTTGATGAAGTAGATATGGGACCCGCGCCTGAATGTCATGATGATCACGGAAATGCAGTAATAATAGATCACAAATTTTCCGCCTCGCTGCAATTCAAAGCTCAATTCCGCAGGACTCATGCGATCGATGCCAACCAGCGTCATAGAGCCTCACATCCAACAAGATGGCCACGAGCGTATCTGGTCTGTCCCAGGAAGGCAATACGGGTTTTAACGCTCGTAGGACAACATCATCGTGGCTGTGCGCTAAGGGTGATCCGATGAAGAAGCTGGTTGCGGCCCTGTGTCTCTGTGGCGTGATGCTTGCGGCGGATAGTCCGGGCGTGTGGCTGGACGTCCCATTCGTAAAACAGGAAAAAGATGGGTGTGGCGCGGCAAGCATCGCCATGGTGATGCAATACTGGCTCAGGCAGCAGCAGAGACCTGAGTTGGATGCCGATCCGGTCGAGATCCAGCGAACGCTTTATTCCAAAGAGGGCCATGGCATCTATGCCTCTGACCTGCAGCACTATTTTCAGGACCATGGTTTTCAGACTTTTGCTTTTGCCGGCAACTGGGACAACTTGAAACGGCAATTAGACCAGGGTCGCCCGCTGATTGTGGGTTTGAAAACAGGTGGCAGAGGGCCGGAACGCTACGTTGTTGTGACCGGAATGGAAGGCGACCACAGCGTGGTGCTGGTGAACGATCCCGCGCAACGCCAGTTGCTCAAGCAAGATTGGTCGACCTTTGAAAAACAATGGGGCGCTACAGGGAGGTGGACGCTGCTTGTTGTTCCCCAGCCCTAGCGTTGTGCAAGCAAAAATCAACACCCACCACGGAGGACCACGGAGGAGAAGCAAGGACACGAAGGAAAAATCAGAGTTTCTGGTTCAAGCCAGGCCCGACGAGGCAATTGGGGCTGATGCATATCCTCAGCGGACTACGCCATCTGCAAAAAACTCTAACAATCATTCGAACTGTTGTTCTGTTGTTTCTATGCTGCTCTGCGCTCGCCGGCGGCAATGCGTTTCTACACCGCCATTCGCCAGATAAACCCATGCGTCGGCGCCGCAATGCGCGTACAATGATGCCCGATTTAGCTCAGGACTCAGCACTAGGATTCAGCCGGCGGATCAGTACAGGCTGAAGGGCTTGCAGCACCGTGGGCATGGCAAAAGAGGTGAGTCTACGGCAATGCGAAAAGTGCTCTAAGCAATCGCAGCAGAAAAGAGGGCAACTATGAATTGGACGCACTATCTTCTGGCAGTAGTTGTATCCGGTGTAGCTACGTCGTTCACAGATTGGTTCTTCATGGGAGTTCTTTTCCAGGACAGATATCTGGCCGCTCCGGAAGTCTGGCGCGGCAATCCAGGGCAGCCGGAGGGAGGCCGGATCTTTATCTCCATGCTGGTGGGCCTGGTGAGCTGCGCCGCATTCATTTATCTGTGCTGGCTGACACAAAGGCTGGAGATCAAAACGGCGTTGATGCTGGCGGTGATTGTCTGGCTCGCCGGCCCGCTGCCTCTGATCCGGACCAACATCGCCTGGATCAGGATGCACCCGCTGCTCGGCGTTTCTCATTCTCTGGGCTGGCTGGCGCGGTTTGTGGTCTCAGGGTTGGCTGCGGTTTGGCTGATTCAACCATAGGGAACAGAATCTCGCCACGGAGGCACGGAGAGACAGCGGAGGACACGAAGAAAACCCGGATGGCGAAGAAAAAGCAGTCAAAAGCAGAAAAACAACAGCAAAACCTTTCGCCGCTGATTCCGCTGATGAGGGCAGATTTCTATTTCTTTTTTCGGCTTGATTGACGCGCAGCATCAAGTTGCCTGCTTCGCTTGTAAATATTTGTTTGCCTCCTGGCGCGCACTGAGCAATCAATTCAATCTGCGGGTAAATTTTCCGCAATTACTTGAGTACATGCCCGCGTCCTAAGTTGCTGAATTTCAATTGTTTAAAGCAGAGAAGCTGGTTGGCATGGGAGTTGCATTACTGCTCTCCCGTGAGGCGCCAATGAAAAGCTTGATATTTGCTTCCATGTTATTAGCAGGAACGTTTGCGGTGGCGGGCGACAAGACTTACCAGAGCGGATCACTCAAAGAGATGACATCGGTTGAGTGCGGCGTGGACCAGAAGAGCGGCACGAGTTTTGTCGGCGACCTGCTGGGCACAGACAACGCGCACAGCCAGGCGCGCAAGACATTTTGCGCCGAGTATGTGCTGGAGACCGCGCACACCATTTATCACATCCGTCCCCGGGAATCGAAGAACGCGGCACTGCTGCCCGTAGGCCAGACTGCACAATTCAGGATGAAGAAGGACCGCATGGTATTGCGCATCCCGGAAGGCGATAACAAAGAACGCGATTACGATGTTGTTTCTATGGCGCCGAACCAGAATGGCCAGACCGCTGCGGTAGCAGGCAGGAAATAGAAACGACTGTTTCACACGACCGGAAGCGGTATCGAAAAACTATTTCCGATACCGTCTCTCGCAGTCGCGGCAGGAGTATTGGAGCTTGGTTAAGGCCTCATCGCTACAGGCTTTTTCACGCCACCAATGCTTTGCCATATCCGTGACGCATGCTCTATAGCCATCTTTATAGTTGTCCCAGGATTTATCGCAGTTAGAGGAGTCAAGCAGCGTTTGCGGTGTACAGCTCTGCATCGCGGCAGCTCTGAACTCCATGGGTATAGGAAGGCCGAACCCCATCAGCGTGTCGGGTTTAGACTGGCTCTTCTGTTGTTGGGCTAATCCACCAACGACTCCAAGTCCCAAGATGAGAAGCGCAAGCGGCAGGACGAAACGCACGGCTTTCCCGGTGTACCCTGGTTTGGGGCACGCGGCTTTACTGTAATTTTTCATGTTACTTCCCTCGCTGCCTGCTCATTTTACATGGATATGCTTTGCGGGAGATGTGGTAGTTGAACAGATATTTCGCGGGACCGTCCTATTTTGGAACTTGCGACAAGTTACCTGGGAAAGTCTGCGCCGGGCATGATCCACATTACAAAGGCCAGGGCGGCCAGCACTCCGGCGTAGTACGCGGCCATGGCCCGGCTGCCCTGAGGCGGCTCATCGTGGGTGAACATTCGCCAGAGCATTCCCGCAGCCACGAACAGAAAGGTTGCCTGCCACAGCAAAGCGGCCAAGGCAATGCTGGCAGCCAGAAGCAGCGCGCGCTCAATCTTGCTGAGGGCCAGGACAGCCTGCCCGCCATCGAGGATGAAAACCGGGACGAGGTTGATGACATTCAGCCACGCCGAGGTCCCGGCCAGCGCGGCCCAGATGCGATTGCCGGTCAGATACCAGAGCAAGCCGCAAACGGCGGCTCCAAACCAGCCCGCAAGCGGACCAGCAAGACTGACGGCAGCGCGAGTCTCCAGGGAGACACCCATGGCTTGCCACTTCACGTACGCGCCCAGGCCGGGCAGGAAGACCGGCATGTTTGCCGGCAATCCCCGGCTCTTGATGTCAATGTAATGGCCCATCTCGTGGACCAGGATCAGGCAGGCGAAACCGATGCCGAACTGCCATCCCCAGAACTGCCAATAAACTACGATGGCGCCGGCAAAGCTTAACAGGAACTTAAACTTGAGGAGGATCAGCAGGAAGCCCTTGCCCTTGGCCAGAAGAATGGCCAGGGGGCCGAGTGGGGCCAGCCATTTGGCCCATTTTTTCCGGGTGTCAGGCGCGCCCGGAGCATGGATGGTGGTTTCCAGTTCGCGAATGTGCGCGCGAATCCACTCTGCCTGTTTGGATGCCGGGGGCAACAGAGGCAGCAGGGATTGCCACTGCGCGCGCGCGTCCCATAAAGAGCCATTGGCTTCGTAAGCGCGGGCGCGGGCGGCCCCACGCTCCAGTTGCTCTTCATGCACCAGGGCATGGCACTCCGGACAGTCGAGCGCTCCCGGTGGAAGCTCACGCGAACAGCGCCGGCAATTGCCGGCCAGTTGAGGATTGACGATGGAGGACACAGCGATTCTGTACCTTACGTCACTGTATCAAAGTTTGGCCGATTGATACGCCAATCGTCATTAAATCGCTGATTGCGGCTTGCCCGCAGCCAGCTTCCAGGCAATGTTCATCCCTACGAACAGGATGACCAGCCCGATCACGCCGTGGAACTTATCTGCTTGCAATTCCAGGAACGGCGAGGTCAGTCCCAGTTGAATAAGCTTTCCCAAAGGAATATCGCTGACGCTCAAACTGGTCGCGTAGAGGAACAACGGAACGAAGGCCATGGAAACCGATGCATAGGTGAGCAACGCAGCCGTGATCTGGTATTGCCGTCCACCGATTCCCTTGGAACCTATCATCATCGCCTTAGCTACGATGAAGCCAACGGCGAGAGACACGTAGCCGATTCGAATGTCGGTGAGGATGGTAAAACCTGCATACAGGCCGCAGCCAATGGCTGCTCCAATCAAGCCAAGGAGCAATGCGCGTGGAAATGCGCCATCTGCGCTGGGCGCGGGCGCAGTTGGTGGCGGCGGTGGTGGTGCATACTGGGCAGTACCGAATTGAGGATTGTCAGGCATAACGGGGAAGATAACATGACACCAGGGAATGGGAAAGAAAAAAGGCAGCCACGGCGGACAGACCCCTCGAGATGACGACTCGTTTGAGGACATGCTTCGTGGCTATAGCATTAACTAATTGATCTAATCTACATTCCAGCCCAGTAGATGGCATTGAACAGCATCTGGAATGTTCCTTCCGTCTGCGCGCGATGCTGCACCCGGAAACCAAACATCACGATCTTGCCTTTCCCTTTGTTGAAGCTGACCGCCGCTGCCTTCCGTTCAAGCCGTTCCGCCCCGTGGGCATAGCCGGAAATCAGGATATCTTTGGCATCTTCCGGATACCAGGCAATGACCGAGCGTTGGACATCAGGAGATGGCGCCGATGTTTGGAATGCCACCGGGGCATCAAAGAATCCCGCTACTTCCGTTGGCAGCCCCGAGGCCACTGGGTGGGAGGTATCAAGGTAAATGCGCAGCAGCGATCCGGGTATGTTGAATTCAGAGGTTGACACCGCCCTTCTGCCCTCAGGGCCGCTTCCCGCCAGCACGTTTCTCACTGGAAGGTTGAACTCTTCACCGGTGAGAGTGTCCGCAGCGCGGCCCAAAGTGATCAGCGCTCCGCCTTTCTCCACGAAATCCCGCAAGGCGCGCAGGCCCTCTTTGCCTATTCCTCCCGCGTACTCGGGCGGCAGCTCTTCAAAATAGCCTTCACGCGCCGGCTTGCCATCCACAATGATTTCTCGCGTGGAATCCGGAAGGATGATCACGTCCCAGGCAGCGTTCAGGTTTCCCGCCCGCACCTCTTTGTTCTCCACATTCTTGACGGCAAACCCATACTGTTCGAGCAGGAACCGCGTCCAGCCTTCATCAATCGACGGGATGTATGACTTGTACAGGGCCAGGCGCAGGGGTTTGACCTGGGTGGTCCCCGCGGGAAGCGCCGGCAGGCTTTGCAGGCGCAGGTGCAACTTTTCTGCATTGACGGCCAGTTGCGCATGAGCGGGAAATATCACCAGCGGAGGCTGATTCGGCGCCGAGGCTATAAACACCTGCGAACCCGCTTTGTGCATGGCGTTAATCAGCCTGGTTACATTGTTCTTGTCATCGGCGGCGGAATAGTACGGGCCGGCGCCTTCCAGACCACCCCGGGGCCAGGGCACCTCACGCAGCAGGGTGGCCGACTGCTGCTCACCCGCCGTGAGCCGGACCTTCTCCGCCTTCACGCCCATCATGAGCGGCAGCGACCACGCGGCAACGTCATAGGGCTCGAGGATGCCACTGTTGGGCGCAGGCTTCACCTCAGGATAGCGCTGGCTGCCCATCATCTCTTCCACGAATCTGCCGTAAGGTTGCGCCGTGGCGAGGAGAAATGATTTTTTATCGCCTGACAGACGCACCTCGACACCATGCTCAAGCATCAGGCCGGCCAGGCGCGCAGCCGTAATGGGATCGCGCTGATCGTCAACGGGGATCCGCCAAAACTGGTTCGCGTCCGCAGTCTGGACAGCCTGCGTGGCCATGGTAGCTACACCGCGCAGCATTTCCTGGCGATACTTGCTGACGGTTTCCAGCGCAGCATCTGAAATCAGCAACTCGTAATCCATGATGTCGCGCAAACGCCACGTGCCCCCAGGCCAGGGATTGGGAAAATTGATTTGCTGCTCGTAGGTGATCAAGCCCTTGGTTCCACCTTGAAGTTCGGTGGGCGAAATCTGTATTGGAGTGGCTACGCGGGCTGACGCTACCTCGGTGAGCACTCCAAACATGTTTTTCCACCATCCGGTGTTACGCGTGCCGCCGGGCCAGTAGGCGTCAAAGGAATAGCCATAAATCACGCCTGATTTGCCTGCTTCTTCCAGCCGCCAACCCATAGCGGCGCCCATCAGGTTATTGCCACGATGTACAAGGGGATTCACCAGTTTGGCGACCGGATCGGCGTTTGGCGGAATATAAATGCGAGGTCCGTACAAGCCCATCTGATGCTCATCCAGCCAGAACTGGGGAAACCACTCGTGATAGACGATGTGATTTACGTTTTTGGTTTCGATCTGGGTGAGCATGTACCAATCGCGATTGTTATCGTGCCCCACATAGTGGTGGTAGAGATAAGGCAGGGCGCCGCCTTCGTATTTGGTCCCCAGATACTTGCGATACCACTCTGTAACCATGATTTGCCCGTCAGGATTCAGAGAAGGGACCAGGAGCACGATGGACTGATCCAGGCGGTGTTTGGTTTCCTCATCCTGGGCTGTGGCCAGTTTGTAAGCCCACTCCATGGCCATCTGACTGGAACCGATTTCAGTGGAGTGAATGTTGCAGGTGAGCAGAAGAATAGTCTTGCCTTCGCGCGCCAGTGCGTCAACCTGGTCTTTGCTGAGTCCACGCGGGTCAGCCAGTTTGGCCGCAATTTCCTGGTACCGGGCCTTGTTGTGCAGATTCTCCGGGCTGGAGATTACCGCCATGATCATTTCTTCTCCCAGCGTTGTCTTTCCCAGCACCTCCAACTCCACGCGGCCAGGTGCGGCGGCAGCCAGGGCCTTGAGGTAAGAAACAATCTGGCGATAATCCGCGAGCTTGCGGTCGGCCCCGACTTCAAAACCCAGAAACTCTGAAGGCGTGGGCACGTGCGCAGAGGGCTTTTGGGCGGCTGAGGTTAAAGCAAGAACGGCAGAAAAAATAGAGACAGCCAGGAAATTCCGTGGTTTTTTCATATTGTTTCCGAAGGGGAAATGGTAGTTACTCTTCCACGATGAGCGTGCCCTTCATTCCGCCATGGCCCAGGCCGCAAAAGGCGGAACACTTGAAGGGGAAAGAGCCGGCTTTGTCCGGCGTGAACTCAATGGTGGCAGGCTCGCCCTTTTTGAGTTTCTGCTTGATGTGGAAAGCCTCCAACTGGAATCCGTGATCGTGGTCGATGGCAGTAATCAAGAGTTTGACGTGTTCACCCTTTTTCACCCGAATGGGGCTAGGAGAGAACTCGTATTTCTTTGCCGTTACCTGGATCTCGTGTACGTCCGGCGCTGCCTGGGCGGCCATGGCCGGTAACGCCATCAGGCCAAGCGTCAACCATGCCAAACAAATCATCTTCCTGGGCTTCACGTTTTTGGGCCTCCTGCTCTACAGCTAAAGTGGCAGTGGGAGATTCTATTGCATTTTTTGGAATTGGTGTGGGCCGCTGGGTCACCCTGGGAAAATTGGTAGCGGGTCAGTTTCAGTGCAATGATCTACTATCGGAAAATTGCTCCAGCCGCAACCCTCCAATTAAGATGATCCATTGCGCCTCAAAAACTCATGAGCACATCCAATCCAGCTCCGGAAACCGCAGCACCAACGTCCGGCCCTTCTAATTTCATCCGCGACATTATTGTGGATGACCTGAAAACCAATAAGTACAACGGACGGGTACACACGCGCTTTCCTCCTGAACCCAACGGATATCTGCATATTGGCCATGCCAAATCCATTTGCCTGAATTTTGGGCTGGCGGCAGAGTTTGGCGGCAAGACCAATCTGCGCTTTGACGATACCAATCCGTCCAAGGAAGAGACCGAATACGTTGACTCGATTATTGAGGACGTCCATTGGCTGGGCTTCGACTGGGAAGGCCGTCTTTTCTATGCGTCCGATTACTTTGACCGGCTCTACCAGTGGGCGGTACAGCTCATCCAGGCCGGGAAGGCTTACGTGGATGACCTGAGCGCGGAGGAAACCCGCGAGCATCGCGGCACATTGACCAGGCCGGGCAAGGACAGCCCGTACCGCAATCGCTCAGCGGAAGAGAACCTGGCTTTGTTTGAGCGGATGCGAGCGGGCGAGTTTCCTGACGGTACCCGCACGCTGCGGGCGAAGATTGATATGACGTCGCCCAACCTGAACATGCGCGATCCGGTGATGTATCGCATTCTGCATGCGGAGCACCATCGGACGGGCAGCAAGTGGTGCATTTATCCCTTGTACGACTATGCCCACGGTGAATCGGATTCCATCGAGCAGATCACGCACTCCGTTTGCACACTGGAATTTGAGGACCACCGGCCGCTTTACAACTGGTTTGTGGAAGAGCTGGGGATCTTTCATCCGCAGCAGATTGAATTTGACCGGCTCAACCTTACTTATACGCTGCTGAGCAAGCGCAAACTGTTGCAACTGGTGCAGAACGGAAAGGTGCGCGGCTGGGACGATCCGCGCATGCCGACCCTCTCCGGCATGCGGCGGCGCGGCTATACGCCTGAGGCCATCCGCAATTTCTGTGCGGCCATCGGCGTCTCCAAGACCACGGGCATCATCGAGCTGGCCATGCTGGAGCATTATCTTCGCGAAGATCTGAATAAACGCGCGCCGCGAGTGATGGCAGTTCTGCGTCCGCTGAAGGTGGTGATTGATAACTATCCGGAAGGCCAGGTCGAGGAGATGGATGCAGTCAACAATCCCGAGGACGCAAGCGCAGGCACGCGCAAGGTCCCCTTCTCACGGGCGCTGTACATCGAGCAGGACGACTTTCGCGAGAACCCCCCGAAGCAGTACTACCGGCTGTCGCCGGGACGCGAGGTGCGATTGCGCTACGGATACTTCATCACCTGCACGCGCGTGGTGAAAGATGAAAAGACAGGTGAGGTAGTTGAGGTCCATTGCACCTACGATCCCGCCACGCGCGGTGGCAATTCTCCCGATGGGCGCAAGGTGAAGGCGACAATCCATTGGGTTTCAGCGGAGCACGCGGTGAATGCCGAGGTCCGTCTTTACGAGAATCTGTTCACCAAAGAAGACCCGGACGAAGTGGCGGAAGGCCAGGGTTTTACCGCCAACCTGAATCCGAACTCGCTTGAGATTGTGGCCAATGCAAAATTGGAGCCTTCTTTGGCTCATTCCGCCGCTGGAAGCCGCTATCAGTTCGAACGGCTCGGTTACTTCTGCGTGGATAAAGATTCTGCATCGGGAAAGCTGGTGTTCAATCGGACGGTTCCGCTGAAAGATACCTGGGCGAAGATTGAGAAGCGGGGTAACCCCTGATTTATTACAGCCGCGAATTTAACGAATCAACGCCAATGAATCAAACCAAAGAGGCAAGTTTGTCTTCTTCATCTTTTGTACCTGCACAGGGGTTCCTTGAAACTCTTTCATAGCTGCTCCGGTCCTAAAACGCTCATGATGCGGCCAGCTCTCTGGAGAACTGGCCGCCTGTGTTCTCAGTCCCAACTGTAGACGATGCCGGTAGAGATCCGGGCATTGTTTTTCTGATTGGGTAGATTTGAGTAGAGGTATTCCGCCTGGACCATTCTCCAGGCCCAATGGGAATCGATTTTCAGATCGAAACCGCCACCGATGGCCATGGCAAATCCGTTCTGTGAAGCGGAAAAGCCGCTGACGCCTTGATGGATGCCTCCGAACAGCACATGGGCAAAGGGCGTGACCGGTGACTTGGAGCGATAGGAAAACCGCGGGCCGAAAAGATAGGTGAAGTCCGTTACGCCGAAGCCGGCGACGGAACCGTGATAGCCGCCAAAGTCCGCGACAAAGCCGAGCCAGCGCTCCGGATTAATAGCAAAAGAAACGCTGCCCCCGTTGGCGTTGAGTCCCTGTCCTGGAAGGCTCGAATGGACAAAAGAATAGCCGCCGAAGATCTCTGCCGTGGGAGCCGCGGAAGTCTCGTTCTGCGCGATTGCCGAGACACCCAGCAGCAGAAGGAGCCCAAGAAGCCGTGGTAATGCTTTCATCGAAATAATCTCCTGAATAAAGTTTTTTAGGGGCAAGCCCCGGATGATTCACGATCAGGATGGGCGAGATGAATTGAGTTCACAAGCGGCAAGCTGCGGCGCATGCGGAGTTGCCGTGGGCTGTCGTGGAATGTCGCGATAGAAGGAAGGGTCTTTCCAAAAACTTGCAACTCGCTTTCAATGCTTCCTGTCGGCCCAGTCCCGGATTGGCTTTGATGACCAATCGTAACTTTCTTCTCCCGCCGCCAGCCCTTGATCTCTTTTTCGCGTTCAGGGCGGAGGGACCGGCTCCGCCCCAAGCTTGCTCTCGCCAGGCCGCTTTATCCAAAGTTGACAAAAATTCTGCAAGAACTCTCCTTCTGTGCGTTCCATTATGGAAGTGGTGTGCCTGTTCGCAATTTAAGAATCAAGAATGCGTAAGGAGAGAGACTCGATGCACTTGAGGACGGCGGGCTTTGTCATTCTCTTATTGGCAGTTTCAACCTTTGCTTTGGCGCAAAAAAATGAAGTCAGCATCAGCGCGGGCGCGATGGCCACATCCGACCAAACAACACAATTGACAGGGATTGTATGCCCGGTTGGCATGCCTTTCTGCGTGGGGCCTTTCAAAACCAGCATCAGCACGGGAGTTGCTTTTGAGGGCGACTATACCCGGCAGCTATTCAACTTCCATCTGGCGTCTGTAGGAGTGGAATTTCCACTTCTCGGCGTTCCGAACCAGGACGCAACTACAAAAGCCCCAGGGCTTCCTTTCGGCACGTTCTCGCTGTCTTCGCTGTTTTTCACCCCGTCAGCGCGGATCAAATTTCTTCCCTCGGGGCGAATTTCTCCCTTCTTCAGCCTGGGCGGAGGGCTGGCCTTCCATGAGGCAGCGAGCGTGGTCAGGCGAGGGGCGCTTCAACTCGGCGGCGGTGTAGATTTCAAAACGCCCCTGCCACATCTGGCGATACGCGGAGAGGTGCGGGATTTCTGGGCGAAAGCCTTCGCCGAGAGTTTAGGCAATTTCAGCGTAAGGCCTGAGCGCTTGCACAACGTGTTTGCAGGCGCAGGAATTGTGTTTAAGTTCTAAGCCGCCGCGCCCGCGGCGTTTTCTTCCGCGGACTCGAAGAGACTGATCTTGAACTGTTTGGCCGCAAGTTTCAGACCACTTGCACCGCTCATTCCGGCGATGACCGCCACCATCACGGCGCTGAGTTGGTTGTGCAGGATGGCTGCGTCAACATGAGGCAATCCAACCCACACGTAGAGCCATGTGATGGGAAGGGTCACCACCATCCCGGTAACCAGACTGGCGACAAGGCCTTTTTGTTTTCGGTCCAGATGATTCACAAGGCCTCCAAGGGCGCCTCCTAATGCGCACAAGATGAGCAACAACAGGCCTTTCACTTCAATGGCTTGCGTGATTGGTTGTAAATGCGGAACCGCGGCTTGAATGGTGACTGTTCCCAGCCCTGACGGAATGACGGAGGCCTGGAAGTCGAAAGCATCGGGCTTGGTCTGGTCTGAATCCGGGACCAGGCGCAAACGAGGCGAGCTGGCGTTCAAGCTGAAAGAGAGCGGCGCGTGGGCCGGGACGGGCAGGCCATTGCGATCAATAAAATGAACGATTACCGTGCCGCGCTCGACAATGTTCAATCCCGAAGGAGGATTAGAAAATGTAATGGCTACGATGGGATCCACGAAATCAATGCTGGAGTTAGGCAGAACCTCAGTGTCGATTGGGGGGTTGACCTCGCTGATGGAGACAGAGGCGTTTGCTGCAATTGACTTTGAAGTCCACTTGCCGTCGCCTTCAAAATCGCCCGCCTTGATGACCACCGGTTGAGGTGACACGGTCCCTGCAGACGCATTGAGGAATATCCGAACGTCATTAGGTTGCGGTGGATACAGGAAGACGCGCACGACAGCAACCGCAATTCCGTCAGCTAAAACTTTGTTGTCCGCATCGCCGGAGACAGTCACGCTGATCTTGGGCTTAGCCGAGCTTCCGGTATCAGGGCCGACCGGCCCCGGCCCCTGCGGACGATAAGAGGCCAGCACCAGCCGCGGAGCAAACATGAACGCGCTACCAGGCGGCCTGGGAACTGCCGAACGCCTGCGCGCCGGCTTCGGCATGGCTCTCTCGACCTGCTGAGGGGGTGAGACCAGGAGATAGCTGCTGCCGCTGATCAAATGGTCATTGCTTTCACGGACCTCCAACTTCCATAACCCTTTTTCATCCGCCAGCACGGTTGTCTGCCCTTCATGGCTGCCGGAGCCAATGTCAACTTTCTGTACTTGTTCTTTGCCCGCAGGAGACTTGATCTTGACCAAAAAGCTCATTGGCGCGTTGGTATTGACCAACTCGTTGTTCGCATTGTGGATTTGGATTTTCAGGACTACCGAAGCGCCCTGCGTTATGCCCTGCTGCACGGGCTGAACATCAACCCGAAAAGGATTTTTGACTGCCTCATCGGCGGCCATCTTGTATTGCGGGCTGATCTGGGCCTTGGGCGCAACCTGGCCCCCGGCTGCCAATGCCGGAAAAAGCAAGCCCCCAAATGCAACGATGACTGAAACCATATGACGAAAAGATACAGGCATAGAACCTCCTGCCACTTATAGGAAACGTACCCAAGGTGAAAATACCTTAAAAATCCTGCTAAATAACCGAGGCCCGAGGCCCTCTACTTAGGTAGTGAGATAAAGAAGGGAAACGTTACAAGCAAACGCCAAGGAAATGCTGGAGGCGCGCAGGCTCAATGGGATCAAGGCCGCTGTGTCGACCCTCTGGAACTGGGGGTAGCTTGTTCGAGTCGTCCAAGGGGCGCGGCATTCCTTAACCTTTTCTAACTTTTCCCGAGACCGAAATAGTTATAAGCCAAGGTTCCGCAATACGATAAAACAATGGGGTGGACTTAGGCGCAGGTATGGCGCACCCGGCGTGACTCGAACACGCAACCCTCAGCTCCGGAGGCTGATACTCTATCCAATTGAGCTACGGGTGCACCTCAAGCTGAGTATAACAAAATTGCCGGGCCCCTCACGGATCTTCGGTGCTTTTCACCTCATCTCCCGTGGTGGTTTTTAGCCTTTCGTCCCAATCAGCAGCAGGGCCCCGATGCGCTTGAAGTCGCGCAGCTCTTCGGCGTTCTTGAACCACTTGCCGGAATATTCTTCCGGGGTGGGCGTGCGGTCAGGAATGCGGTGAGACTCAGCCGTAAATCCGTGGTGCTCCAGCAGCGTGAGATACTCCGCTTCCGAGCGGGCCTGCACCGGAACCTTCAGCTCTTCCACCCAGCGTAAAGAATAAGGATTGTCCTTGTAAAGATTGATCAGGATGAAAAGCTTTCCGCCCGCCGCCATCACGCGGTGAAGCTCGTCCAGCGCCCTACCCTGGTCGGCATAATAATAAAAGGACTCGACGGAAAGGACCTTTGTGAAGGAACCGTCTTTGGCGGGAATGTTTTCCGCTGATCCCCACACGTAACGGACATTCTTAATTCCGTTCGACGCCTGTTCTGCGCGGCGCAGCATTTCATCCGCGACATCAATCCCTACTACTTCCCCGTTGGGGACCATGCGGGCAAGACGGCGCGAAGCCCAACCAGTACCGCAGCCAAGATCAAGCACGCGGTCATCCGGCCTGAGCTCCATAAAGGGAATGGCCTGGTTGGTGATATCGGAGTGATGGTCTTCCATGGCGTCGCCACGACCGGCGGCAGCCCATTGGTTAAATTCTTCCTGGAGTTGTTTATCAGCCTGGGTTGAGATTGCCATAAATTCTATGCTAACAAGAAAACCTGCAACTGCTGAAGTTCTATGCTGTTAGACTTTTGCCATTACAATTGTGAGACATTCAGCGAAAGCAAGGCCTGTCTGGGCAGTAGTGTTCCTGGCATCAGCGTTGAATGGGATTGTGTGTGGACAAGAGCCGTCTTCCGCAACTTCGCGCCAAGAAACGCCGGTAGAGAGAGCGCAATCGCAATCCACCACAGCACCTTGCAGCACAGTGACTGGAACCACACCGTCTCAGGACACCGTCCGGATTCCGGAGAAGCGAAGCAGCCAGCCATCAGCAGCGCTCCTGGGTATGGTCCGCACCGTGGAAGGCGTACCGCTCGATAAAGTCCAGGTGCAATTGGCGCCGATCAGCAGCGGAACCCCTGCGCATGGCGCCAGTGGAAATGATGGGATCGTCCGGGTGTTGAGCATCGCACCGGGAAAATACCAGATCACGTTTGAGTTGAATGGCTTTGATTGTCTGGCGGAAAACAATGTGGAGTTCCATCGAGGCGAAGCGATTGTGATCGACGTAAAACTGCACCCCAGTTTTATGGCCACGGCCATTCCCGGCCCGGTCGACCAGCGGCGGATACCTGAAAAAGAGACCAAGCCAGAGCAAGCCGGGGTATATCAGGAACTGTTTCGCCGTCCGGTAGAAGAAATGCAACCTGAGTTACAAATCACCCCTGACAGGCAATACATGAAGCCTGATCCTGACCGCTGGGACACTTCCATGCCTGCATGGAACCGGTATGGCCAGCGCAAAGGTGAATACGCATACGTGAGCAGCCACTGGTGGGACCCGTTCAACCAGAACCGGCTCAAGGGCGATAAGCCGATGATTGGACAGAACACTTTCTTCAACTTTACCGGGTCGAGCACTACTGCGCTGGATGGGCGACGGCTATTTGTCCCCAGCGGAGTTTCCGCCGCCAATCCGGGCAGCAGCCAGTTCTTTGGCAAGGGCGGCCAATTTCTTCTGGACGAAACAGCGCGACTGTCATTTGACCTGTTCCACGGCGATACGAGCTTCAAGCCGATTGACTGGCGGATTAAGATCACAACCGCCTTCAACGTCAACCAGCTTTGGACGCGGGAACGGGGGATCGTAAATATTGATGTGCGTGAAGGCACTAGCCGGACAGATGGACATATAGGCGTGCAGGAGGCGTTCGTCGAGAAGAAAATTGCCGACCTTGGGCCTAATTACGATTTCATCTCCATCCGCGCCGGCGTACAGCAATTCAAAAGTGATTTTCGCGGGCTCCTGTTTGCGCAGGAGCAGCCCGGCGTGCGCCTCTTCGGGAACCTGCACTCCAACCGGCTGCAATACAATGCCGCTTATTTCTTCTTCCTGGAGAAGGATACCAACAGCGGACTGAACACACTGAACAGCCGCCATCAGCAGGTGGCGCTGGCAAACCTCTACTGGCAGGACTTCTTGTTCAAGGGCTATACCACGCAGTTCAGTTATCACTACAACAAGGATGACGCCAGCATCCATTTTGATGAAAACGGCTTCCTGGTGCGTCCTGCGCCGATTGGGGCGGTGAAACCACACAACATACGCGCGCACTACCTTGGATGGACCAGCAATGGACACATCGGCTGGCTGAACGTCAGCCATGCTGTGTATGAGGTCCTGGGGCATGATGACTTGAATCCCGTGGCCGGCCGACGGACAGACATCAATGCGCAGATGGCGGCGCTGGAGCTTTCTGTGGACCGAGACTGGCTCCGCCTGCATACCTCCGCATTCTTTGCCTCCGGCGACGCCCATCCACGCGACGGCACAGCGCGAGGGTTCGATGCCATCAGCGAGGCCCAGGATTTTGCCGGGGGAATTTTCAGCTTCTTCAACCGTGAAGGAATCCGACTGACGGGGACCGGAGTGGCGCTGGTGGCGCCAGATAGCTTCCTGCCCAACCTGCGCTCCAGCAAAGAGGAAGGGCAGGCGAACTTTGTCAACCCAGGAATTTTCCTGGTGAACGCGGGAGCTGATTTCAATATCACCCCGACGCTTCGCGCTGTCACCAATGTGAATTACATGCGCTTTAATCACACGGAACCGCTCCAGTTGCTGCTCTTCCAATCCAATATTGATCGCAGCATTGGGACTGACTACAGTGTAGGGGTCATTTATCGACCGCCGCTCACGGAAAACATGGTCATCACCAGCGGAATAGCAGCGCTCACGCCAGGCACAGGATTGCGGCAGATTTATACCAGCCAGACGCTGATTTCGGCGTTTACCACAGTGAGGTTTAAGTTCTAGAAAAGCAGTCATGAACGCTTTCAGCAAACATGCGCGGACCTGGATGCTTCTATGGTTGACGTTCGTTTCCAGCGTGGCGCTCTTCTTTGTGATTGTTCTGGGCCGGGCGCAGTCCAGTGACGGCACGCAGCCAGTGGCGGAGCAGGCGTCGGCCGTTTTTGGCCAAACCTCGGAGGCAGCCCGCCGCAAGAGCGAAGGCTGCGTTTCCTGCCACGATCCCATGGATTCTCCCACCATGCACCAACCGCAGACGGTAGTGTTGGGATGTACGGATTGCCATGGCGGCAATGCGAGTGTTACGCGCCCGCCAGAAATCAAGAAGCCTTCTGCGGAATACGACGATCTGGAAGAGCAAGCGCACAAGGTAGTCCCGCGCAGCGCACTACATTCTTCCGCCAATCTTGTACGCGCTTACGCAGACTGGCTGCGGAAAAGCAAGGAATACATTCGCTTCGTTAATCCCGGAGACCTACGGGTTGCAGGCGAAACTTGCGGCAGGGCAGGCTGCCATACAGAGGAGGTGCGCCGAGTCCGCACCAGCATGATGACCCACGGCGCCATGCTTTGGGGAGCCGCGCTCTACAACAACGGCGATTTCCCGCTCAAAGATCCCTACTTTGGCCAAAGCTATAGTCCGGACGGAGTGCCACAGGACCTCATGACCTGGCCGCCACCTTCCGAGAAGGACACGCAGGAGAAAGGCATTCTGCCCATCCTGCGACCGCTGGAGCGCTGGGAGGTTTCGCAGCCCGGAAATGTATTGCGGGTGTTCGAACGCGGGGGCGGGGCCCGGGCGGAGGTGGGAAATCCCGGAGCGGAAGACCAGCCAGGCAGACCGGATGTGAAGCTTAGCGATCGAGGCCTGGGTACCCTGGTGCGCACAGATCCGGTGTTCCTGGGATTGCAGAAGACCCGCCTCTTCGATCCGCTGCTCTCTTTTCCTGGCACCAGTGATCATCCCGGAGACTATCGCGGGAGCGGATGCACCGCCTGCCACGTGATTTATGCCAATGATCACGACCCCGAGCATTCCGGCCCCTACAGTGACTTTGGAAACGAAGGCCATAGCGTCCAGAATGATCCCACCATTCCCAAAAATGAATCCGGACATCCGATCCGTCACATTTTCACTAAGCAGATACCTTCAAGCCAGTGCATGGTGTGCCACATCCATCCCGGCACGAACATGGTGGCCAGCTACTACGGGGACACCTTTTGGGACAACGAGGTAGATGGCGACAAGATGTATCCGCAGAAACAGAAGAATCCCAGCGAAGAGCAGTACCGCGAAGCCCACATGGCCAATCCTGAAGGCTCAGCAGCCAAAGGACTATGGTCCGATGAAGAATTCCTGAAGAAAGTGGGTTCGGCTGAGTTCAACCAGACACTGAAGAAAACACAGTTCGGAGATTTTCACAGTCACGGCTGGATTTTTCGCAAGGTTTTCAAGCAGGACCGGAAGGGAAATCTGCTGGACGAAGACGGCGGGATCATCTCACCCGATGATCCAGCAAAATTCAGGAAAGCAGTGCAATTGAAGGACATCCACCTGGAGAAACGAATGCACTGCGTGGATTGCCACTTCAACCAGGATGTACACGGCAACGGCAACCTCTATGGCGAAACGCGTAATGCCATCGAAATTTCCTGCACCGATTGCCACGGAACCATTGACGCCTATTCCAAGCTGGTAACAACTGGGCCGGCGGCTCCCAGGGGCGGCACTGAAATGCAGGGAATGCGAACGCCGTGGAAGGAGTTGCGCTTCTACTGGAAGAACAGGCGCCTCTACCAACGCTCGTCTGTGGAGCGGGGGAAAGAATGGGAAGTAGTGCAGATCAAGGACGTAATCAATCCTGAAGATCGCGAGCACTACAACGAGAAGGCGCGGGTGGCCAAGACCATGCAGAAGGACGGCCTCACCTGGGGCGTGGTTCCGAGTGATGCCGGACTGCTGGCCCATCCGAACAGTGAGATGACTTGCTTCAGTTGCCACAGCTCTTGGACCACAAGTTGCTTCGGCTGCCATCTCCCCATGACCGCCAATCAGCGCATGCCCATGCTCCAGAACGAAGGGACCATGACCCGCAACTGGACGGAATATGACTTTCAAGTTCTGCGCAATGACATGTACATGCTGGGCAAGGACGGAACTGTTACCCACAGAAAGGTTGCTCCTATCCGGTCTGCGTGCGCGGTGATCGTGAGTTCACAGAACCAGAACCGCGACTGGTTGTACTATGGCCAGCAAACGGTTTCCGCTGAAGGTTTCAGCGGGCAGGCCTTTAGTCCTTACGTTCCCCACACCGTGCGCACCAAAGAAACCAGAACGTGTACGGATTGCCACGTGGCCACCGCCGACAATAACAACGCGTGGATGGCCCAGTTGCTGGTGCAAGGCACCAACTTCCTGAATTACCTGGGCCGCTTTGCTTACGTAGCCAACGGAAAGAACGGACTCTCAGCCATCGCATTTGCCGAGCGCAAAGAACCGGAGGCGGTGATTGGCAGCGACTTCCACCAGATCGCGTATCCCGACCATTACTTCAAACACCAGCAGGGCAAGCTGGAGTTGAAGGAGGCATACGAGCACAAGGGGAAAGAAGTTCTGGACGTACAGTTGCGCGGCGAGTATTTATATGCGGCCATGGGCAAAGGCGGGCTGCGCGTCTACGACGTGGCGAACATTGACAACAAGGATTTTTCTGAACGAATCATCACCGCTCCTGTTTCTCCGCTGGGCCAGCGCTTCTACGTGCCAACCCTTTACGCCATGGCAATTGCATCTCCCAGCACCACGGCCATTGATCCTACTCGCAAGCATTACCTGAAAGAAGGCAAGCAGGTGAACGAGGAGCAGGATATTCATCCTATGTACGGGTTCTTATATGTAGCTGACAAATACGAAGGACTGGTGATTGTTGGCGATGCCTCGCCCGGCAGCAAGACTCCGGGCGTCTCAACGCTGCTTGATGGCGAACCGCGTAACAACTTCCTGAAGCGGGCGCTGGCATTTAATCCTGACGGACAACTGAATGGCGCAAGGCGCATTGCCATTGCGGGAGTTTATGCCTATGTTCTGTGCGATGCGGGACTCGTGGTAGTGAGCCTGGACCAGCCTCTACAACCCAAAATCGTGGCCCACATCGGACAGCCAGAGTTGAACGCTCCTCGCGGCATCGCCATCCAGTTCCGCTATGCCTTTGTGGTGGACCACGAGGGCCTCAAAATCCTGGATGTAACTCACCTCAACCAGCCACACGTGATCTCCACAGCCACGCTTACGCGCCCAGAGCTGGCGGACGCTCGAAATATCTCAGTCTCACGAACCTACGCTTATATTGCAGCCGGCAAGGAAGGAATGGCCATAGTAGATGTTGAGAGCCCGGAGCATCCCCAGTTCATCCAGGCATTCAATGCCGATGGCCGGTTGCAGGACACCAACGACATCAAACTCGGAATGGTCAGTTCCAGCCAGTTTGCGCTGGTGGCGGATGGCCGCGCCGGCTTCAAGGTGGTGCAGCTCTTTTCGCCGCAAACCGCGCCGGGCTTTTATGGCTTCAGTCCCGCTCCTGCTCCCAAGCTGATTGCCGTGTTCCGTACCCGCGGGCCGGCACTCGCGGTCTCGCGCGGAGTGGACCGCGATCGCGCCGTGGATGAGAGTGGGAACCAGCTCTCCGTATTCGGCCGGCGCGGATCACGGCCTTTCAATCTGGAGGAGATGCAGCAGCTTTATCTTTGCAACGAACAGATGGCGAACAAAGGTCTTTGCCGCAAAGGCGAAGTCTACACCGTCACAGACACCGGTCAGGTGGCTGCTCACAGGTAATGTCACACTTCATTGACCCGTTAACTCAGGAATGGTGTATGTGCTTGGGAACGTTTCTCGCTGAGGGTCCCATTTGTGATATTGGTGGCAGAGGAAACAGCGATTCTCCGCTTTACCATCTCTCGCCGGATACCCGCTGTGACAGGTTGCGCAAGTCTTGATGCCGGGCAACAGCTTCTCCGGCTCTGCCAGATTGTCAACGTGAGAGAACTCATGGCACGATTCGCAGGTGACCGCGATGTGGGCCTCATGACTAAAAATCGCATCGTCCATCTGACGCGACTTGAAATCCGGCTTTTTCACCAGTGGCAACCCCGGCTGCTCCGGCGGAAAATCGAGCTCATGGCAGTATTTGCAGGTGGCGTTCCACAGGAAGCGCCGCGCATGCGCTACCCGGCGCTGCACCCATTCGCCGGCGTTCACTGGCTTGGCCGAGATGCCAGCTTCTGGAATCTTGAAATCCGGAGGATCCGGTTCGTAAATCTTCTTCGGATTCTGCTGAATGTAGTCCTTGAACCTCTGTTCCAATCCGGCAGACAAGCCGGCAACATCTTCCTGCGATTTAGGATGTACCAGAGAGGCCGTTACAAGGTCATCGAACTTCAAGTCGTGGCAGCCGGCACACTGTTTTTCATACTCTGGCATCGTCATCAACTCACGCCTTGCGTCCGGATGCACCGGACCACCGTACTGAGGCATGGGAGTTTCCCCCCAGGGAATACCTGCGCGCCGATATTTCCATGGGGAGTGATCTGCGGCCGCCACCGGGCGATGGCAATCCGAGCAAGCCAACGTTACCTGCTTCCCCTCCAGCGTCTTCAATGCTTTGCCCATGTGCCGTCCATGATGAAAAGTGATGGCGGGCGGCTTACTCATTCTGTTGAGCAACGCTGAAAATTCGGGATGAAGGTCCGTCTTGAATCCGCGAATGGAGGAGGCAAAGCGCGTGTCACCCTTCACGCGTTTCAGGTCAGCGTGGCAGTTGAGGCATTGCTGGTCTTCCACGCGGACCAAATGTACCAGGCCGCGATGCTCCAGGTGGCAAGACGCGCAGGAGGGCGGGTTTGGTTGTTTGCCTTCGAGCTGATGGTCGGGCGCTGCGTGGCAGGCGCGGCAAGCCTGATCTGTAGCATCCTGCCAGAATGTCCCCACTTTTCTGACCCCGTTGACTAGGGTGGCGTGACAGAGCTCACAATGCTGCGCAAAAACCGAATGTGCCGAAGAGAGTGGTCCGGCGCTATAAATGGTGCGGCTCTTTGTTACCGATTCCGCCCCTATCCAAGCCAACGCGAGAACCAGCAAGCCGATACACAGGCCCAGCCGCCAAAGGCGAAACGGGGAGAAACCCTTGAAGTAGTTGAGGTTGTATCGCGCCCCCAGCGTCTTTGCGGTGCGAGCTTTTCGCAGTGGTGGCTGCTCAGCCATAGCGCACCGCCATTACCGCGTGAATGCCTCCCAGCAGAATGAGCAGGACCGACAGGGGGACATGCGCGAGCAACCACCCATGGAGAATGAGGTGCATCCGCGACTGGCGGTCAAGATCCCGCTTCTCAGTGCAGATACTCTCAAGCCCGTCGACCACGTCCGCTAGCGGTGCAGGGGTAACTTTGCGCAGCTCCACAAAAAGGGCTTTCGCCCTGCGCCCATCATAGAGTTCGTGCCGGTAGGCGCGGCGCTGCGCCAGATACGGCTTAATCGTGCTCTCATAAGCCTCGCGCAAGTGATCGCCCGACTCTTCGCTGAGAGACACCAGGGTGGTTGCGCTGGCGTGGATTTTTTCCGAAGCCGGCACTAGAAGGCCGTAGTGAGCGTGCTTCCTGTAGAGCCAGGAGAGCAAGCCCTCAGCTTCCTGCGCAAGCTGCGCCTGTACACGGTCAATCTGGTAATAAATGGTTTCGTAGCCCACATGCTCGGTCATGATGCGAGGCATGTAGTGCTGTAACACCGCTCCTCCAATGCCGGTAATGATGACCATGGAGAAAGTCAGCATGAGTGTAAAGGTCAGTCCGCTGCCGAACCTGAACCCTCCGTGAAAAAGGATCAGGGGATAACTTAGAAGTCCCAGCCAGAGATGGCCGCGCATCCAGGTTTGCGCACGTCCAATGCGCCACCGCGTAAATTTCTTGCGCACGCTCAACAGAGCAGCGAACAGCATGAGCCCGTATCCAGCCGCGCCGAAAATCAAACCAGCAATACTGCCGCCGCTGATCCCGTTGTGGAGAGACCGTCCACCGAGGAAATACGCCAGCCCGGCGAGCACCAGCAGTGCCGCTGTCCAAATGATCCACGGACGATGGGTACGATCAAGGCGCAATCTTGTTTTGCTCCAGTCTATTTCTTGAGCATCTCTCCAAACTGTTCACCGGTCACACGGTGGGCCGCGTCATGCGGGCAGGCATAGACGCAAGCCGGCGTTTTTCGGTCATGGCACAGGTTGCAACTGGTGGCCTTGCGGACTACTGCTTTTCGCGCGCGCTGCTGTCCCGCTCCCAACAACGCTAATTCATCGTCCCTGAGCGCCCTGGTGAACTCGTGCATATTGATGTTGCCGTAAGGGCAATTCTGGGCGCATTCACCACAGCCGATGCAGGAATCATCAATGATCACATCCAGCGATCGCTGCCTGTGGACCGCGCCAACAGGACAGACCATGCAGAGCGGATCCTTACAGTGGCGACACGAAGTGGCGATCAGGAAATGGTCCAACCTCAGGCCGTCACGCACAAGACGGGTCACGCCCTCATGGGCATCGGCACAGGCTTTCACGCACTGATCGCAGCGCGTGCAGTTGTCCAGGTCAAGCACCAGCAGGCTCTGCGCCTCCATGAGTCCCTGGCGCAGAAAATCATCCACGGGCATGCCGCTGACGTGGTCGAACCGCTTCTGATTCTCGCGCAGCCGCTCCTCGCAGATGGACTCCAAGTGGTTCCGAACTTCAGGAAACAAGCGCAGCATGTTCTGGAAATCTTCACCGCTGATCTGCACCAGATCTACGTGGTCCAGAGCCGAGCAGGTGGCCGTGCACTTGCTGTGGCCGAGAAGGGCGATTTCACCAAAGTGGCTTCCGGCGGGAAGATAGGCCAGGACCAGTTCGCCTCCGGGGTAAGCCTCGCTTACCTTAATAAAACCGCGGCGGACCAGGTAAAAGGCATCAGCCACATCGCCTTGCCGGAAGATGACTTCTCCGGGCGCATATTGTCCTAACCGCACTTTCTGCCGAAGTTCCTGAATAAACCCGGATGTGAGAGAAGAGAAGATGGAAGACTTGCGCAGATGATTTTCAAATGTGTGCTCCAGGTAGTCTTTATCCACCTTGCTGCGGAAAGTCTTGTTCTTCCGCAAGGCGTCCAGCACGTTGCGGCGCATTTCCAGCACCACGCAATCCGTGGCCGCACGGGCCGTTGCTGACCGGGGGTAGGCGTGGGTGCAACTCATCTCGCCAAATAAGCTTTCAGGACCAATCCGCGCCACCGGGTCCTCCTGCGAAAGCTCCATCGAAGCATCGACCGCGGTGTGCGTGATATGCAGGTTTTCTCCTTCGCGCTGATGCTCATGTTTACCCACCAGCCTGGTATGCATGTCACTGGTCAGCGCCGTAGACCGTTCCCTGGTGTGCACATGTCCGTGTGGCGCGGAGATAAAAATATCGATGTGACCCTCAAGGACATAGAAAGCGGTGGGGCCACCCTCTCCTTCATAGAACAGGAACTCGCCCTGCTTGATATGGCGCTTCACCACGGCGCCATGATTAAAGCGAAGAAAAGTCCCGGAGACATGATCGAAGAGAGGCATCTTGCGCAACTCTTCCAGTTCACAGGGAACACCATCTTCAAATTGATGGTGGATGGTCTCCTTGTTGGTCAGCGCTCCTGTCGGACAGGAAACCATGCACTCGCCGCAGGAAACACAGGATGAAGACCCCATCGGCTTGCCCAGATCAAAGGCTATATCAGCGTTGTACCCTTTGCCCTGGCGGGCGATGACAAAGTTATCGCGCAGGTCTGCGCAGGCGCGAATGCAACGGTCACACAGAATGCAAGCCGAATGGTCCACCAGAATAATGTGCGATGAATCATCCTGGCCGCGAGTGACTTCCCGGTGCGGATACGGCGACTGTATTGCGCCGTATTCATGGGCGAGCTTTTCCAGTTCGCAGTCTTTGGTATTCCGCTGCCGGACACACGGTGTAGGATGGTCCGCCATCAGCAATTGCAGCACGGTCTTGCGAACTGCACGCACTGGGTCCGTATTGGTTTTCACCACCAGGTCAGGCTCATCAGGCCGCGTCTTCTTCTCTTTAGGCTCAACTTTGCGAATGCAAGCGGCGGTATACGCGCGCTCGCCAACATCTACCACGCACATGCGGCAGACACCCACCGGCGTTTCGTCGTGTTGATGACAGAGCACGGGGATGGGAATGCCGCTCTCGCGGGCAGCGTCAAAGATGGTTGTTCCGCTGGCTACGGTAATATCGCGCCCATCAATGACCAGATGGACGTCAACCGGGTCCTGCGCAGGTGAACTCATGCCTTTCCTCCGCGAAAACAAACACCCGCAGGACAACGGTGATGGAGAAGATGTTCGTCAACCTGCTCGCGAAAGTGCTGCATGACGGATTGAATGGGCGCAGGAAGAATCTGGCCCAGACCGCATATGGAACCCAGCCGCAGCGCATGCGAAAGTTCTTCCACGATCTGCTGGTCAGATTCATGATGCCTTCCCTGGGTCCAGCGATGAAGAATCTCAACCATCTTTTGCGATCCTACTCGGCAGGGCACGCACTTTCCACAAGACTCGTTGCGATAAAAACGTACCGCATTGAACGCCATGTCCAGCATGCATCTGCCTTCGGCGCACACCACGATGGCGGCGGAGCCCACCATGGACTTGGCTTCACGCAACTTGTCCCAATCCATCGGCAGGTCCAGCATGGAAGCCGGCAGATATCCGGAGGAAGGACCCGAGGGGGCAAAACCGATGATCTTGCGGCCGTCCAGCGGGCCGCCTGCATATTCACGGATCAGATCGGAATACCTGATGCCCATAGGCACTTCATACATTCCCGGTTTTTGTACGTCTCCACTCACGCCAACGAACTTGAGGCCCTTGGCTCCGTTGGCGCCGTGAGATTTCCACCAGTCCGCGCCTTTGGCAGCAATCGCGGTTGCAAAAGCCAGGGTCTCCACATTGTTGATGACAGTGGGTTTTTGCCACAGGCCCGCATCGGCAACAAACGGGGGCTTGTTGCGTGGCTCCGCGCGCTTGCCCTCAATAGCCTCCAACAGCGCGGTCTCTTCCCCGCAAATATATCCACCGGGACTCACGAAGACGACAATTTCGAAGGACAGGTCTGGATACCCCAGGATTCCCTCCCCGATCAATCCTTGCTCGACGCAACTATTCAGCTCACGGATGAGAATCTCTGCCTGTTCTTCATACTCGTGGCGGATGTAAAGATATCCACGCTTCGCGCCAACACATAACCCTCCCAGAATCATTCCCTCGATCACCAAATGAGGAAGCTGAGTGAGGATGAACCTGTCTTTAAGAGTTCCCGGCTCACTCTCATCGGCATTGCAGATAATGTATTTCTGTGGGGATTCTAATTTCCGAACCTTGCCCCACTTCAGATTTGTAGGATATCCGGCTCCTCCCATTCCTTTGAGCCCGGCGGCCTCCAGATTGGCGATCAGGCCTGTCCAATTGCGCGAACTGGCATACTCCCTTAAGGCGGAGTAAGGTTTTTGGCCTCCGTAGGGATCGCTTTCCAGCCTCATATCAAGCACGCGGTAGCTGGAGCCGGGAGGTGGATGCCCCGCCATCGTGTTTTTGACGATTTCAACCGCCTCCTCTGGAGTATGGCCGTCATAGTAGCGATCATTAATCACGAATGAAGGCGCGTGCTCGCAGCGACCTACGCACGAAACATTGCCGATATTGAGCTCATCCCTGGAAATACCCTGAAATCGCTGCTCCAGCGTGCGTTGGAGGCCGGGCGCTCCCCGCAAATGACAGCTCATATCGTCGCAAACTTTTATTTCGATCGTGGCTGGCGGGTGCAGGTGAAAGTGCGGATAGTAGCTGGCAATCGCGTGCACATCGCGCAAATGCAACCCACGCCGCTCAGCCACCCGCTCCAATTCCTTCAGGGGCAGATAGTGCTTGGGATGCTTTCGCTGGATGTCTTTAAGTTCGTCAAATATGCCTTCGGTACTGTGCTCGGCGGGCAGTACTTTCAGCGGACTAGGCGCGGACACGGGGCCTTCCTTCTTGGCTCCAGGATTGTGCTAAGGCAGTTGGGGATCCACGAATCTGGATGTTGGCCGCGACTATAGCAAAGGCTGCTTGTGATGTCCATAGAAAGTAATTGTTCCGCACAACTTCCTTGCCTTTGCACATTTACCGGAGTACAAAGTAGTCTTTGAGGGTTCCGTTGGGGGGAAAGCCATGGGAAGTGGCCTTATCCGCAGGCCGATCTTTTACCTGATCCTCGCCCTTCTATACTTGAATGGGTCTTACCGGCGTCCTGTGGCAGCCGCGGAAAAGCCTGCTGTCACCTCCGCCAGATACAACGGTCCCGGATCCTGTGCCGCCTCGGCCTGTCACGGTGGAGTCCAGCCTGTAGCAGTAAGCGCCACGCGCAAAGGCATCTGGCAAAACGAATATTTCATCTGGGCAAGCCGCGATCCCCATTTTGGATCGTTCAACAGTCTGCAAACTGAGCGCTCGAAGCGGATGGCGCAAATCCTGCAATTGAAGAATCCGCCAGCCAGTGAGCCCACATGTTTGATCTGTCATGCGCTGGCCCCTTCCGCAGAGCATAAAGCGCGGAATTTTGAGCCGGAGGGAGTGAGCTGCGAGAGCTGTCACGGCGCATCCGAAGCGTGGTTCGCAAACCATTTCGAAAAAAAATGGAGCACGGAGCAATCGATCCAGGCCGGAATGTATCCGATTGACGACGTGGTGAAACGTTCAGAGCGGTGCCTGGACTGCCATCTGGGAGGCGCAGACCGGGAAGTAGACCACAAGATGATAGCTGCGGGCCATCCTGATCTTTTTTTTGAGCTGGATTTGTTCAGCGCCAAGCAACCGCATCATTGGAAGGAGCCGCCGCAGTGGAAGGACTACCCGGGTGACGCCAACTATGGAGTGCGCTTGTGGGCAGTCGGTCAAGCGGTCCAACTCCGCGAGGCCTTGAACCGTCTGGCGCGCCGGGCTGATCGGGCGCAGTCTCCTGATTTCCAGGCACTCGGGGGACAATGGCCGGAGTTTTCAGAACTCGACTGCTTCGGCTGCCATCACAGCGTTAACAGCAATTGGCGTGAACCGGGTTACGGCAATCAGAATTCGGGACCCATGGTGAACGCTCCCAACAATTGGAGGCAGATGCGCGGTTACAGCGACCGGACAATCGGCGCTCCCGCGTGGAACAGCGCCCACTACACCATTTTTCGCATTGTCCTGAAAGAAGTAGATGCGGCGGACAGCCAGGAACTGGAGGCCAGATTGAGCGACCTCTATCAGGTAACCGGCAAATTCAACAGCTCACCCAAAGATGTAAGCGATAAGGCACATAGCGCCGGCGATCTTGCAACGAGACTGGTGAACACAGTGAATATAGCATTCGACAAAACGCAGTTGCGGCGCTTGCTGGAACAGATTTCAGCCCAGGGAGACCGCATCGCCAATCAGGACACACGTTCCGCCGAGCAGGCCTACATGGCGTTAGACAGCCTCTTCCGCTGTTATGACAACAAGATCACACCGGGAGGCCCCCTGAATACTGGAGTTTATCCCGCAATAGGCAAGGCGATTGATGAGTTGTATCACCAATTTGATGACCCGTCCGCCTATGATGCTCCGCGCTTTGCCGCCGCTATGCGCAAGGTGAATGCCGCACTGAGAGCTGCAGGGATTTGAGGGCTACTCGACGACAATCCCCGAGCACTTTGCAACGGGAGCACCCCTAAATCCGCATTGTCCGGGCTCACGAGTCCTTATTGCTGGTTGCTTATACCTTTCAGATATACCACTATATTTTGTGGCTTGACACGAGCTATAACACAATGCACAATGACTATGGAGAGAACAAAAAGCGAATCAACATGGGCAACGAAACTCTTCCTGTCGAGGGCGGCCCTAAAGCTACTTCGAATCACGGCTGCCCGCATCTCGCTGTGCATGGCGCCAGCTTCGTTCCCCTGGCTCTTGCTTCAGTCGCTGTTACGCATGTTAGCTGTTCAGAAATCATCAATAAACATGCAGGTTGTAACGCTGTTACACATTGTCGCAAGGATCAGCCCAAACCTCCTGAAAGATCGCATAGAAGATCTGGCAAAACGGCATTGTTTCATCTGCAGTTAGCCCGCGTATCTGCGGCAGAACGGATTTGGGTTGCTGTTTGGTTTGGCCGTTGTTTTTCCTGTTCCTTTTGGCCTGTCACCTGTTTCCTATGGTTTTTGGTGGAGGAATCAAAGTCCTCCGTCCTCCAATTCCTCCCCCACTTATCCCCAATGTAATCAGTAAGGTGGAGGAAGAGGACGAATTAGCCAGGTTTTTTAATGTGTAAACACATCCGGAATGTGCAGAGGTGCTCTACAGCGTAGGATTCCTCGGAAACTTAAGATACGGCAACCGCACTCCATTGATGATTAGTTGGTCGGCGCGCATTGCCGTTGGCGCTGCGAAAGCAGTTGAGGCCCCCGCCGAAACAAAGTCATCCTGATCCACTCCATCGCCGCTGATTCCCAGGCCGCCCACCAGCACGTTGCCTCTGTACAGCGGAACGCTGCCGGGAAAGAAAACTACGCCGTTCTGGTTAAGGTTCGCCGGCTGGTGTCCGTTGGTGCAGGGATTAGTGATGTCGAATTGATACAGGTTGAAGAATGGTCCGTTGGCTGTGCCATCAATGCCGGGAGGAAAAAATGGTTGGGCGCCAAAACTGATGGTGCGATTGGTCACTGCGGTGCCGGCTGGGACGCCGGGAAGGTCGGCGGGATTCACGCTTGCACTGCTGAAGTAGACCATGTTCCGTGCTTTGCCAACGGCCACGTCGATGCTGAAAACCGTCGCATCCTGCATACGATTGAGCGCCAGCAGGCTGCCATCCAGATCAACTACTGCAATTACAAACTTCGCCCTCTGCCCGTCGGGCAGGCGGATCACGGCGCGCGTGGTGTTCGCAGTGGCAATCGCCTGGTTCACGATGCTCTGCACCTCGGCCTGCGTCAACCCGCCTATGGAGCCGGCCTGAACCATGACAAGATCTCCTTCCGGAACCGGGCCGGGACTGGCGACCGGCCCCATGGAGTAGGCTCCGACAAATGCGTCCGTGCTGACGCCGCTGGGGCGGGTGGTCTGATTCACGAACGGCAAAGCGATGCCATCGATGATTACTACACCAGGAGCGGCGGGTTGGGCTTCGAATCCCGCGCCCACAGATCCTGACAGAGCGGCGAATTCAGCAACCTCCGGAGTAGCTCCGGCTACCCCAACGCCGCCCACGAGATGACCATTCTTGAAGAGTGGCACGCCACCGGGATTCACCGCATTCGGATCTGAGTCAAAGACATCGGCCTTACCGGTGATGATTCCCAGCCCAAGAGACAGACCGCTGATAGAACGGGATGGCGAAACACTCTGACCGGGCAGAAAAGTCGCGTTGAGTGGGCAGCCGCGATTGGTATTCTCGATGCCGTAGAGCGCAGCGTTGGGAGTGTCGGTGATTCCGGGCGGGAAATGTATGCCGCTGATGAAGCGTACGGTGCGGGAAGACAAGGGTGCCTGGTCATTACTGAAATAAGAAGCGGTACGCGCCAGCGCCACCGCCAATTCCGTAGTGGCTGCGCTCACGCCAAAGTTTCCTGTTGCAGTTGCCGGCGCTCCCGGCTTCTGAAAGACCGCAAGAATGTTGCCACCGCGATCGGTCACCGCAACTACAACAGGAACATTCACTGAAGTGACCGCACTCAGTACCACGCTATTGACGTCTGCGGCAGTCAGGACAGAAACCGGCGTCGGAGTCGGGCTTGAACCGGCAGGAGTATGGCCTCCAGCGCACGCCACGATCAGGAAAGCAAGAAACGCCAGGATAATCAGCAGCAACCCGATGCTTGAACTGCGTTGTAACATTTTCTTCAGCAATTTCCAGCTTAAACCGCGTAGTCTACCAGCTTCACGCAGGCGAACAAAGGGCTGAAAGCCTTGCTGACCTTCAATTTCAAATGTAACGAAACTAAGGGAAATGTCACTATAATAACGAGCACTGAGTAAAGGTGGAAACAAAGCACCACCGGACCCGGACTTCTACGCCCGCTGTCGCCCGGCAAAGATTGAATAAATTATGGCAACACGTGACACATACCGCCGCCTTTCATCAGCGTTCATAATTAGATTGGGATTGGCATTTGCGCTGCTCGCGACCGCACCTGCTTTCCCGCAAGATGGCCAGCCGCCACCCAAGCAGGAACCACCCCGAACAGGAGGCCAGGGGTCTGGCACCTCCACGGGCGTAGGCATCGATGTGGGCGAGGTGATTGGCCTATTTCATAAGCATGCCAAGGTTCATTTGGATGCGGCTCCACAGCAAGCCCAGGTTGGTGATTTCATTGCCTTTTCCACAAAGGTAAGTCCAAAAGCTGCTGGACTCACCTACGAATACCATTGGAGCCAGGACAAGAGCGCATCGGGCGATCCGGAACAAGTCGCCAGCATCAACCACGCATACACTGCCCCGGGAGAATACAAGGCGTGGGTCATCGTGTATCAGAACGGCAAGAAAGTAGCCACCAGCAACGAGGTGAAGATCAACGTCAAACCGTCCGTCGCCACCATTACGCCGCCTCCACCGGACAGAGTTCCGCAGCCGCCAAAGATCGAGCCGGCGCCCGTAACTGTTCAGACTGAGCCAACCAAGGCCACCATTACCAGCGGCGAGCCGAAGCCAACGGTCGTACCCCCCGTACCAACACCGACGGCCAAAGCTAATCCCCCGACGCCGGTTGAGACGCAGACCGCAACCGCGCCACCTGGCAAACCATCAAGCCAGCAGCCGAAGATTGCGGCAACAGAATCTGCGACTACTGCAACGCCACCGATCGATATCTCGCCGCCTCGCCTAACACCACAGAAAACCGAGTACAGCCTGTTGCTCTACTTCAATCCGCATCCTGAAACGGGTAAACCTGTTGATTTCCGCGCTGAGTTAAAGCCGGAGGCCCCCGCGGGCACCCATGTGAAGTATTGCTTCTACTGGGGAGACGGTGAGCCGCCAAGCTGCCAGAACGCGTCGACCGCTGTGCATGAATATCACTCCAAAGGAAGATATCTGGCTGCAGTGGAAGCTTACGCCAATGAGGAGGAAGTAGCTTCCCGCGGCCAGAAGCTGGCTACGAGCGGGCCGGTGCAGATTGAAGCAGTCTCATCTAGCTGGTCGGCGACTCTACCCTATCTGGCTGGCGTTCTGGTAGTTTTGGCTGCAGCTTATGGGACACATAGAATAAGGAAAATGCTGCGCTTCAAGGTAACTGCCAACCCAGGCGTAGGCCGGCACACAATTGCTCCTGATGTCCGCCACGACGGAGAGGTTCTGCGCATCCGTTGCGTCAGATCGGGCGCGAGGTCCCAGATCATATTTGCAACGCCGGAGCAAACCACGAAAGGGGCCGCCCATGTCGGATGAGCCCGCGCCCTTTACCGTCAATACGCTGCTGGGACTTCCCAATAAGGAATTCTGCGATCGCGTAGCCGCAGCGGGCGCCGATTCGGAGGAAAAGCGAACCTTGAAGGATCGCGTCGCCAAAGGCCTTCGCGGGCTGCAGTGGAAGGCGGTTGAGAGGCAGGTCCGGTATAAGGCGGGTCAGCTTCTGGAGATCGATGTTATGTCGCTCATTGCTGCCGCCTGGCGCCAGGGCAAAATTACAGAACGATTGGAAGAAGAGCAGAAGACCAAAGGCATTAATGCCAGCGTGCCGTTGCAATCACATTCCATTCGCACGGAGTTGGAACCGCACATAGAAATCCAATTCGGGGATTTCACCCACAGAATTGTCCTGGATGTCCTGCTGGACTTCCAGTTGATAGGAGTTATTCTGAACATTGAAGACTCGGTCATCCGGAGCATCGAAGCCGGTTCCATGCAGGGAATTGGCGAGGTCAAGCTCTTGCATGTTCCCATTTTGCGGCGTGGCTTTGGGCCGTTCGACCTTCCGGGAGTGGTGCATTTGAAGCACGGCATTCCTCTCGCCTCCGCAGCCGCCAGGCAGTCATCGTAAAAACAAATTGAGCTTGTACACTCGCAGATGAACCAACCCAACCAACCTGCTCGGAAATCTTCTGACACTCTCTATTGCCCCAACTGCGCCCGCGAGGTGAATGATCCTCTTACGTGCGGCGATTGCTCAGCGGTGATCTGCCGCGTCTGCGGCACGCCGCTGGAATCATCGGCTGACCTGGGAATGGGATAGGACTCGGGTGATCGAGTGATGCGCAGCAAGCCGGGACAGGTCCCGTGATGGACGCCCGAAATCCGGCCCAACTTCTTTCTGAGCGGCAGCAACCCTGTTTACTTAATAGTACATCCCACCTATCAGAATCCAGCGTTCCCAGGGGATGTTCATGAAGAGTCTCTTCCTTGCTGCGGCCTCATTGCTCGTTTCTATTGGCGCTTTCGGCCAGAGTTTTACCACGCAAAGTTATCCGGCGGGATCAGGTCCGGGTCAGCTCATTGTGGCTGACTTTAATGGCGACCATATTCCTGATCTGGCCACCGTCAATCCCAATTCCAATACGGTTTCTATCCTGATCAATAATGGTGATGGTACCTTCCGCCCGCATATGGAGTTTGCTACCGGTCCTTCACCCGTCGGGCTGGCAGCGGTAGACCTGAATAAGGACGGCAAGATGGACCTGGTGGTGGCGAATAGCCAGGCCGACGCCGCGCACAGCGTATCCATCCTGATTGGCAATGGCGATGGCACTTTCCAAACTCACCAGGACATTCCTGGAGCACCCAAGGCCAACTCCATTGCTGTGGGTGACTTCAATCACGATGGCAATCCGGACATTGCAACTTCCAGCAATTCTCCGGTCAATGCAGTGTATGTAAGCCTTGGCGACGGCAAAGGTGGCTTCACCGCCCAAAAGATCACCTCGGGTTTCGGCCAGCAGCCGCAGCCCGGTGAAAGCCCGTATCTTTTGTCGAAGATCGTGTGGGCGGACTTCAATCGCGACGGCAAAGATGATCTTTACTACATGCAGTGCTGTGGCGGGTTCGACGTTATTTTTGGCGCCTGGGGAGTGCTGATCGGAAATGGCGATGGCACATTTACCGATCATCTGGTGGATCATTTTTCAGCGCCCGTTGACCTGAACTCAACGGACATTAATCAGGACGGGCTTTCGGACGTAATCATTTCCTATGCCGGCTGCCATACTCCCTGCGACGGGGTTCTCGCCGAGATCAACAACGGGAACGGCACGTTCACCACAAAGGCCAATATCATATTCGCCGATAACACTGCTGCCGGGGTGGCGTTCCCAGTCCAGAGCGACGGACTGAAAGACTTTGTGGCCGTGGGAACTAATATTAGCGGCGGTGATGGCTCAGACCCAAATAAGACGGCGTTGTATATCTCCCACCAGAATGCGGATGGAACATTCGGGAATTCCACATTTGTAGAACTGGCGGCGCCGCCCGATTTCAGCACTCTGGCCGTGACTGCGGACTTTAATCACGATGGCAAGATCGACGTTGCCTTCGCCAACGGCACCAACGTTTACGTTGTCCTGAACACCACTCCTGCCAGCCCATGCCTGCAAAGGACAACAGACCATACTGTTACCCTTTGCAAACCTTCTGACGGCGCTGTAGGGCTTTCACCAACGCACATAGTGTCCCATGCCACGTCGTCCACTCCGGTAAACGCAAGCCAGATCTATCTCGACTTCAAGCTCGTCTTCCAAGTCTCAGGAGGCAACATTGATACCAACCTCCCGCTCACTCCCGGCAACCATCGCCTGGAAGTGAAATCCTGGAGCAACGGAGCAAGTTTCCCCAATGATTTCTTCTTGTCCACAATCGCATCCAGTGGAGGCAACCCACCGCCTTGCACAGATACGGTCAATTTCACGGTGAACATCTGCGCCCCGGGACAAAATGCCAACGTGAATTCTCCGGTCAACGTGGTGGCCGCCGCGAAATCCAGCGTGAACATCACTTCCATGCAGATCTACGTGGATGGGACGCTGGTCTTCCATCAACCTAATGTCTCTGCAATTAATACTGATGTGCCGATGTCCAAAGGGGCGCACCGGCTCACAGTGAAAACGTGGGACAGTAGCGGAAGGAACTTCAGCAGTACACGGAACATCACTGTGCAGTAAATCGTTGTATCAAACATTGATTCTTGGAGCGCAGCCGGCCTCGGCTGCGTCCTTTTTTGATCGCGGTATTACAATATTCGGTTTCTTCAAACAAACCTATGAAACTGCTGGTGATTGGCGCGGGCATGATGGGATCTGCGGCCGCCTATGACATGGCCCGCTCAAGCCAGGTCGAATCGGTCACGCTGGCTGATCTGGACAAGCGTCAGGTGCGGGCTGCGGTGTCCCGCATCAATGGACTTTTGGGCACGAAAAAAGTAGCATCCGCTCAACTGGACGCCTCCCGTCCCGGCGATGCATCCAAACTCATGCGCGGGCATACAGGAGTGCTCTCCGCTGTGCCCTACTTCTTCAACCTGGGATTGTGCCGGGCGGCCATTGACTCCGGTTGCCACTTTGCCGATCTCGGCGGCAATAACACCGTGGTGCGGCAGGAATACGAGCTGTCCAGGGCGGCATTCAGAAAAAATCTGGCCATTGCGCCGGACTGCGGCCTGTCGCCGGGAATGGCTTCCATTCTTGCCGGTGAGCTGATGCGGGAAGTTGGAGGCAAAGCGGATGCGCTCAAGCTCTACGTGGGCGGGCTGCCGGAAAAGCCCAGGCCTCCCTTCTTCTATCAGCTCGTCTTCAGCGTGGAAGGTCTGATCAACGAATATGTAGAACCAGCCAAAATTCTACGGAACGGAAAAATCGAGGAGATCAAACCTCTGACGGAGCCGGAAGCATTTTTTCTACCTGGATTTGAACCTATGGTTGCCTTTCACACATCCGGCGGCACCTCCACCTTGCCGGAAACGTTCAAAGGAAAAGTGGGTGAATGCTTTGAGAAGACCCTTCGCTATCCCAGTCACTTTGAATTGATTCGCGGGCTGCGCGATCTGGGATTCTTCTCCGGCGACAAGGTCCGCATCGGTAAATCAGAAATCACGCCGCGCGCCCTGACGTCGAAGCTGTTTCTAAAAAATCTGTCAGGCAGCGGGCCGGATGTCACCATCATGCGCATTGAAGCGCACAATAGCGGCTGTATCACCTCATTCACCATGATCGATCACTACGATCCAGCCACTACGATGACTTCCATGATGAGGACTACCGCGTGGCCCGCCTCCATCGTGTTGCAGATGATCTGCTCCGGCCAGGTTTCTAAACGCGGCGCCATCTACCAGGAACTGGACGTGCCCGCCCGCAAATTCATTGAGGAGATGGAGCAGAGGGGCGTAAAGATTGAGAGCAGCGTTTAAGGAATTTTTGATTGATGATTTTTGATTTATAAAGTGAAGCTATGTTTTGCGAGGGATGTTAAGCACATCCCCTAATTCACGATTCGCAAATCAGGAATCACAAATTCTTAGAATTTCGCCAGGCTGTCCATCGCTTTATACAGATCTTCTGACTGCGGCAGGATCACGTCTTCGAGCAGCGGCTGGTAGGCTACAAAAGTGTCAGTCGCGGCCACTCGTCTTACGGGAGCATCCAGGTCTTCAAAGAGTTCGTCGGCGATTCGCGCCGCAATCTCCGCGCCATAGCCCCAGCTCAGGACGTCTTCATGGGCCACGATCACCCGGCTGGTTTTGCGCACTGAGGTGGCAATGGCATCCCAGTCATAGGGGCTCAGGCATCGCAGGTCAATCAACTCCACGCTGATGCCCTGTTCGCGCTCAATCTTCTGCGCGGCCTGCAATGCCCGCGGAACAACTCCGCCATAGGTAATGACGGTCAGGTGTTTCCCTTCTTTAACGGTTTTGGCCTTGCCAAAAGGGATCATGTAGTCCGGCCCAGGATAAGCGGACCGGCCATAGGTTTCGCGATACAGGCGCTTGTGCTCCAGGAACAGCACGGGATCATCACAGCGAATAGCGGTGCGCAACAGGCCGTTGGCATCCAGCGCATTGGAGGGAAAACAAACTCGCAGGCCCGGAATATGCGTAAAAATGCTCTCGCCACATTGGGAATGGTAGATAGCGCCGCCCGTAAGATATCCGCCAATGGCCACGCGCACCACTGCCGGGGAGGAAAAAGCGCCATTGGAGCGCCAGCGCACCAGCGCCAGTTCATTGCGAATCTGGTGCATGGCCGGCCATATGTAATCAAAGAACTGAATTTCCACCACCGGCTTGAGCCCGCGTTCCGCCATGCCTACAGCGCGTCCAACAATGTTCGCCTCAGCCAAAGGCGAATTGAAGACGCGGTCACCGCCAAACTCCATCTGCAGTCCAGCCGTCAATTTGAAGACGCCGCCTTTGCCTTTGATCTGCTTCTGCTTCAGGTATTCTTCGCGACTGCAATCGGCCACATCCTCGCCAAAAACCACGATTCGATCATCACGCCTCATCTCATCCTTCAGGCAGGCATTGATCAGGTCGGCCATGGTCTTGTCCCCGCCTTGCAGTTGGGGTTCTGTCGCCATCTTGCGTGGATCAAGGTCCTCTGAGTACACGTGGGTATAGATGGAATCCGTGGTGGGGAGCGCAGCTTTTTCCGCGCGCTCGGAGGCAGCCAGCACCTCTTCGTCTACTGATTTCTCCAGCTTGTTGATCTCATCTTCATTGAGGATGTTCGCGCGAATTAAAAACATCTGCATGCGGGTAATGGGATCTTTCTGGGCATCCTTCTGCCGCTCGGATTCCGGACGGTAGAGGCGCTCATCGTCAGAGAGCGAGTGCGAATACGGACGGATCACGTGCCCATGGACCAGGGCCGGGCCATTCCCTGAACGGCAATATTCGGCGGCACGCTTTACTGCGGCATAGCTGGCCACCGGATCGGTGCCGTCGCATTCCTGAATGAGCAGGTTGGGAAATCCGCTCACCAGCTTGGAGAGGCTGCCACCCGCCGTCTGCACCTCGACAGGAACAGAGATGGCGTACTGGTTGTCCTCAATCATGAACAGCACCGGCAGTTTCAAATTGCAGGCTGAATTCATGGCCTCCCAGAATTCGCCCTCGCTGCTGGTGCCGTCGCCCAGAGAAACATAAACTACCTCATCGCCATGGAAGGTCACATCTTTAAACTGGCGGTAGTCGCCTTCGTGTTTTTGCGCGGCCTCAGGATGCCGGCTGAAATATCGTCCGGCCTCAGCGCAACCCACTGCTTGAAGGATCTGCGTGCCTGTAGGAGAAGACTGGGTCGTGATATTCAGGTTCTTGTTGCCCCAGTGTGACGGCATCTGGCGGCCACCGGAACTCGGATCATCGGCGGCGCCAACCGCCTGCAGCAACTGCTCATAAGGAGTCGCGCCCAGGGCAAGACATAAGGCGCGGTCGCGGTAATAAGGAAAGAACCAGTCGTACGCCGGCTTGAGCGCAATTCCTGCGGCGACGGCCAGAGCTTCATGACCGGCGCCGGAGATCTGGAAATAGATCTTCTGCTGGCGCTTGAGCACAATTTCCCGGTCGTCCAGCCGCCGCGAAAGACACATGAGACGATAAATCTCTACCAGTTGCTCGCGCGTCAGCCCCTCATAGCTCTTTTCTGTCTTTGCCGGTACCTCTGCTACGGCAGTGGCATTCCTCTTGGACTCAGCCTTAGTTGCGGGCATGCGTCTCCTTTATTCAGTTCGGATAGGTGGTAGGGCGAGAGTACTCTCTATTGTAAATCCCGTCCGCCGGATTGTGATTTGTGATTTTTCTGGCTTATGCCCCCTTGCCTGCCTCCGTTGAAAAGAGCGGGCTATACTGGGTAAGATGATTCGCCGGAACCGCCCGATACCCGCCGACCAGATCACACACCTTATTTTTGACCTTGACGGCACCCTGGTGGACTCGCGCCTGGACCTCTCCAACTCCATCAATGCCATGCTGCGCCATTTCGGCAAACTCGTTTTGCCCAATGAGGTGATTGCCAGCTACATCGGTGATGGCGCTCCTATGCTGGTGCGGCGCTCGCTGGGCGACCCGGATGACGAAAGCTACGTGCAGCGGGCCTTGGAATATTTCCTGCTTTACTACCGCGAACACAAACTGGATTACACCTACGTTTATCCAGGCATCAAAGAGGCGCTGGACTCCATCCGCTCCAGTAAAAGCGGCTCCGCCATCAAGATGTCGGTATTCACCAACAAGCCGGTAGTGCCGGCGCGTGCCATTGTTGAGGCGCTCGGTTTAGGCCCCTACTTCTTTCAGGTCTACGGCGGCAACAGCTTCCTCACCAAGAAACCCGATCCGGCCGGCGTGCAGGCTCTACTCCAAGAATCGGGCACGGAGGCACAGCAGACCGTGATCATCGGCGATTCCGATGTTGACGTCCTCACCGCGCGAAATGCAGCGACCTACAGTATCGGTGTTGGCTACGGCTTTGCGCCACATACGTTCATAGATGCCGCCCCAGACGTGCTGGTGGAAACACCGGAAGAGTTGGGCCAGGTGTTCTCTCAGGGAATGGCGAATACTTAGTATTATAATGTATACTTTTTAATACCATGAGTGCCAGCATTCTAACTCTGCGACTTGACGAGGAATTGAAAGAAAGACTGGAGAAGTTGTCTCAATCCACCCGGCGTAGCAAATCATTCCTGGCTGCCGAAGCAATTCGAGAATATGTTGCACTTAATGAGTGGCAGATTTCAGAAATCAAGAAAGCAGTCAAAGAGGCGGATCGCGGCGAGTTTGCTTCGGATCGTGAGGTTCGTAAGGTCTTGAGCAAATGGAAAAAGAATGCAAGTTAAATGGCTTCGGGTTGCTCTCGACAACCTCGACGCAGAAGCTGAATACATCGCACGCGACAATCCAAGTGCCACGGCCAAGGTTGTCGCGGCCATTGAGAAAGCAGTTCAACTCCTGAGCGACTACCCGGCCCTCGGGCGGCCAGGACGAGTGCACGGAACCCGCGAACTCGTTGTGCCCGGTACTCCCTACATTGTCCCATACCGAGTACGTGGAAATAAGATCGAAATCTTGCGCGTCTTTCATGGCGCCAGAAAGTGGCCGAAGTGTTTCTGAGGGCATGCTCTTCGATATCGGCCATGCTGATGGCATTGTTCCTGTCCTCGCCATGCCGGAGAAGCCAGTGCCGGACGGTGCAAGGGCGGGTTAGCTGGTGGCCGTAGCGCTCAGCCGTGATTTATTAAAATGAAACGTTCATCGGAGGTGAAGCATGGCTGTCCTTACTGATTCGGAAGTCCAGCAGGCACTCGGCTCTCTTAAGGGATGGCAACGCCAGGGCCAAGCTATCCAGCGGGTCTTTGAGTTTCCTGATTTCAAAGCGGCGATGCAATTCGTCAACAAGATTGCCGATGCCGCCGAGCAGGCCAATCATCATCCTGACATTGATGTCCGCTATAACAAGGTGACCCTGGCGCTGATATCGCATGATTCAGGCGGAGTAACGCAGCGGGACGTCAAGATGGCGTTGAAAACCAACGAGATTTTTGGTGGATGAGTCCTGATGCCGGAGGCATCGGAATCTCTTGCGGGAGGTTGGCCGTTCCGCGGAGGCCAAAAGCCTATCGGGATGTTTCCAAAACCTCTGACAACTGATCCAGCGTTTGCTGGATGTATTGGAGTTGACCTTCGATTGCCTGGTTGAAATCACCCAACGGCTCTTCCGAGTTGACCAGATGTTGCATGAAATGACGCATTTGCGCCCGCCCTCGTTCGCTGGCGAACATCAGGCCAACGCCGCTTACCCCCAAAACCGCGATTGGCAGCAACCAGTTCTTCATACCCTCTCCAAACCCTGCCTGCATATTTATGATGCGGCAAACTTCTACCAAACCGATAGTTACTTCCGTCACTCGGGCTGAAAGGCTCGCGCTTGACGAGTATCAACCCAACGGCTGGCGCAAGCTCACACAAGACTTCAATCGGGGCCAGCGGAGCCAGGATCGATTGGATGCCGCTTCTACCCTCGACAACATTGGATGCTAAGTTGCTGATTTGGTTAGCTCGCTTTGATAGGCCGACCCGGCGGTCGAGTGTTCTTCAAAATACGGCTCCCCGCGCGAGCAGCTTTTCTCATCTTTGCCGCATCTTTTCTCCCATCAAAGTGTTTCTACTATATTTAGTCTTTTGAGGTGATCCCCCATGAAAGCAATGTGGAGAGTGCTGGTTTGTGTTCTGGCGCTGGCCCTGACCATTGGTGCAGCCGCTCAGGACAATGGAAGCCCCAACGATCCAAACCACCCGGTGCTCAGCACGCGTCCACCGGACAGCAACCCTGATCCGTCGTCGCAGCCGGCCTATGCTTCCAACCAGAATTACGGCGCTGCACCCGATGCCATTCCTGAAGGCACTCGTTTCATCATCAAGCTCAAAGACACCCTGGATACCCGGGACCTGACACAGGGCCGGCGCTTTAAGGCCGAACTGCGCGAAGACCTGGTCACTCCCAGCGGGCTTTTCATCCCCAAAGGGCGCACCATCAAAGGCCACGTAGGCAGCTTTGAACGCGGTTTCACCGGCGCCAGAATGCAGTTGGCCTTGGATGAAATCGAGACCCGTCACGGCTGGGTTCCCCTGGTCACCACCATCACCGGCGTCCCCGGAGATCATTCCATCAAGACCACTGAAAATGAAGGTGAGCTCACACGCAAAGGCCCGGATAAAAAGCGGGTCATCACCAACGCCGCCATCGGCGCCGGAGTAGGCGCAGTCAGCGGCGCAGCCGTGGGTGGCGGCAAGGGCGCAGCCATAGGCGCCGCAGCCGGAGCCGGACTCGGCGGCGGTTCCAGCCTTCTCTTCCAGGGAAATGACCTAAGGTTGGACAAAGATACTCAGCTTGAAGTGCGCCTGGATCGCGATCTGACGGTGCCAGCGGGGAGCAGGTAGAAATCAGCAATTGGCAAATCAATATCTCTCCATTCATCTGCGTCGTTTCGCGCTGAGCTTGTTCGCCGTTGGCGAAACCTGTCCGCAGTGGCGGATTTGCTGCGAAAATTCCTTCCGTGTGTCTTTGGTTTAGCCAAGAGCCTTTACTGTTCCCTGTCCCCTGCTGTTTGCTACACTCACTTGTCTTCCCCCTTGGAGTGTCTCTCATGAGCGTTCGCCATGCACTTTTATTCGTTGGATTGATTTGTTTGAGCATCTCTGCCGTAGGTCAGCAGCCACGAGGGCAACGGCCGCCAGAGGCCCAGGCTGCTACTCCACCAGCAAACCAGCCTCCCAAGCCGGCGAACATGGAAACCAGAAAGGACGTGGCGGAAGCACCGCCGGTAGTCACGCAGCATCAGATCCAAGTCGGAGGCAAGACCCTGCGCTATACCGCAACCGCCGGCTTGATGCCCATCCGCAATACTGACGGTGATATTGAAGCCAACATTTTCTTCATGGCCTACACTCTGGACGGCCAGGCTGCCCGTGATCGGCGCCCTCTCACTTTTTCCTTCAATGGCGGCCCCGGTTCGGCATCAGTCTGGTTGCATCTGGGCGCCATAGGTCCCAAGCGAGTCAAGATGCAGCCTGAAGGCTTGATGCCTGCACCTCCTTATCAATTAGTAGACAACGAATTCACCTGGCTTGATCAGACCGACCTTGTCTTCATCGATCCAGTGGGCACAGGCTACAGCCGCGCCGCCAAGACTGAATTGAACAAAAAGTTTCTCGGCGTGCGCGAGGACATCCAGTCCGTGGGTGAGTTCATTCGTCTTTATTTAGGGCGCTATGAGCGCTGGTCGTCGCCCCTGTTTCTGGTGGGTGAGAGCTACGGCACCACTCGCGCCGCCGGGCTCTCCGGATACCTGGTGGAGCATGGGATTGCCTTCAATGGAATCATGCTCATCTCTTCGGTGCTCAACTTTGAGACCCTGGAGTTCACTCCCGGCAATGATCTTCCTTACATCCTGTACCTGCCCACATATGCCACAACTGCGTGGTATCACAAGAAGCTCAGCGCGGACCTGCAGGACCTCCAGAAGCTACGCAGCGAAGTTGAGCAATGGGCCTCTACCGGCTATGCTGAGGCCCTGGCCAAGGGCGACCGGCTCACCGCCGACGAGCGCAATGCGGTCATCGACCGCCTGTCGCGCTACACCGGACTCAGCAAGACTTACATCGATCTAGCCAATTTGCGGATTGACGAACCTCACTTTTCCAAAGAGTTGCTGCGCGATCGTAAGCTGGTCTCCGGACGATTGGATAGCCGGTTTACCGGTACAGACAGTTCGCCGCTGGGTGAGACCACGGGCTTCGATCCCAGCATGAGCGCCATTCGTCCGCCGTATACGGCCATGTTCAACCAGTATGTGCGCACAGAACTGGGCTACAAGTCTGACCAGGAGTACTACATTCTGGGCGGCGGCTTCAGATTTCAGGACTGGAACTGGGGCCCGGCGGTTACGGGATTTCCAGACACAGCCGAAGCGCTCCGCGATGCCTTTGATAAGAATCCGTTCATGAAGCTCTTCGTGGGTTCAGGGTTTTTCGATCTTGCCTGCCCCTACTTCGCCACCCAGTACACGCTGAACCACATGGGCTTGACTGCGCAACAACATCAAAGCGTGAGCTTGGGATACTACGGCGCCGGACACATGATGTACATCCGCGATGAATCCCTGGGTCAGCTCAAAAAAGACATCTCGGCGTTTATGAGCGGGGCGCTGAAGTAATTGGTATTGTTCAAGATTAAGGGGTTGGGGATTTCCAAAGGAGATTAGAATCCATCGATGCCGATTGCTCGTCTAAATCGAAACAAATTGCGTCAACTCTGCGACAGCAGACTCGAAGAGGCGCGTGTTCTCTTGGACAAGCAACTCTGGACTGGTGCTTACTATCTTGCAGGTCTTGCTGTTGAATGTGCTTTGAAGTCATGTTTGGCAGGCGCTGTGAGAGAGTATGATTTCCCCGATAAGGAGTTTGTGAACCAGATGTACATCCACAACTTGGAGAAACTCTTCAAATTAAATGGGGCACTCTGGGCACAATTGCAGGCCGAGATGGTGACTGACACAAAACTCGCAGTGAATTGGAGTACAGTTAAGGACTGGGATGACAGCAGGCGTTATGATGTTGTCGAGGAATTAGATGCTAAAGGACTGTACGCTGCGGTGACAGAACCAGGTTCCGGCATCGTAGAGTGGATTCGGCGGAGATGGTGATGTACGTTGAAGCGTTAACTGCACCAGACATTGAATTTGGCAAGAGATTGTGGGAGTCGCTCCGTACGAATACGGCATTCCCAATTAACGGTATTCTCTGGCTTTTCCGGCTGCAATCAGGCGAATGGCATCTGATGATTGCAACATCGAGAGTTGACGCAGTGGGGCCGAAGGATGCGTATGCCGAGTTGGCGAGCTTCACCAAGAGCATTTCTGCGAGTTGGAGTCAGCTTCCTAGAATTGAGCTGATCAGCCCCAGACATCCTTTCTACCAAGCTCTTCGATCTGTTTTCGGCGAAACTACTTCTGTTGAAGGTGCGCGACTCGGTAATACGCAAATTGGCGGAATGTATATTGACGATGCGTACCTGTACGAGATTCGCTGACTAAGGCCTCGTTTTTATTCCTCCCTGGCGACTCGGTCGGATTTTCTCCCTTTTTCCAGCTCACGCGTTGGCTTAAATAATTTCGCGCCTCCGGTGCTGTTGCTCAGGTCCGGTGTTCTAGAAGAAAAATAGCCAAGACCAAACCCGCAGCGCGCTAGCGCTGGCGTTCGCAGCCGAGGGCACCTCCACCCCACCACGCGGAAAACAACAAGCGCGCGTGTCGGGGACCCCGGCGGCTGCGCTCCTACCTCCAATCCAAAATCTATAAATTTTTGTAAATCTTTTTAGTTATGTATTGACACACTTTTCTCCATGCTGCATATTTATACATACAGATTGCATAATTATTCGTATGGCGAAACTGGCACGGCAACAAGCGATCGTGGATCTGGCGCATGAGGGGCCCCTGCCCAATCAGCAGGAGCTCTGCAAGGTGCTGGCGCGGCGTGGCTTTCACGTCACGCAGGCCACCCTGTCGCGCGACCTGAATGAGCTGCGCCTGGTCAAAACTCCTGAGGGTTACATTCTGCGCAATGGAGATGCTCCCTCTGAGCCTCTGCCTGCCGTATCGCGTGTGGTCAGGGAGTTTGTGCGTGAAGTGCGCCGGGCGCAGAACCTGCTGGTGATCAAGACCATCCCCGGCAGCGCTCAGCCCGTGGCCGTGGCCATTGATGCTGAAGCCTGGGGCGAAGTAGTGGGAACCGTAGCCGGCGACGACACTCTGTTGATCATCGCCGGCAACAACAAAAATGCGAGGTCCCTTCAGACCAGGCTGGAGGCCATGCGCGCCTGATGCCGGCAACCATCCAACCCGCAATCCTTGGCGCCACCGGCTACGCTGGATTCGAACTGGCGCGGCTGCTCCTGCGCCATCCCCTCGTCAGGAAGCCTGTCCTGTTCACCCGCGATGGCGAGAGCTCCGGCCCCGTCCGGCTCGACGAAGTTTATCCCCACATCAGCGGCAATGGCGGTTTTCCCCTGGAATCATTTGATTGGGACGCCCTGCAAAAAAAGGGCGTAGATGTTCTCTTTCTGGCCACTCCGCATGAGATCTCCCGTGCCTGGACGCCGGAAGCCATCCGCCGCGGCGTGCATGTAGTGGACCTGAGCGGAGCGTGGCGGCTGGCGACCCCTGAGTATCGCACCGTCTATGAATTTCACGATGCCGACTCCCAGGCAGCCGATCAGCTTACCGCCCAGGCCGTCTACGGAATCCCTGAACTGCATCGCGACAAGCTCAAGCAGGCGGCCCTGGTGGCTAACGCCGGATGCTATGCCACATCCGTCATTCTGCCCTTGGCCCCCCTGGTGCGTAGCGGCCTGATCGATCTTTCTTACGGCGCCATCTGCGATTCCAAATCCGGCGTCTCCGGCGCGGGCAAGCAGCCCACCCGTAAAACCCATTTTGTTGAAGTGGCGGAAAACCTCTCCGCATATTCAGTCTTCTGCCACCGCCACACCGGGGAGATGCTGGAACAGCTTGGCCTTGCGCCGGAGCAACTCATTTTTACGCCGCACCTGCTCCCCATTCCTCGCGGCATTCTTTCCACCATCTACGTGCGGCTGAAGTCAGCCATGCAGCCGCAGGAAATTGAAAGCTGCCTGCGCCAGTTTTATGCCGGATCATCATGGGTGCGCATCTTCCCCCACGGCAAGCTGCCGCAGATCCAGTATTCCCTGCACACCAACTACTGCGATATCGGATTCACTCTCGCCGCTGATGGCAAGCGCATGGTGATGGTCTCCTGCCTGGACAACCTGATGAAGGGCGCGGCCGGGCAGGCGGTGCAAAACATGAATGTGATGTTTGGCTGGAATGAAGAGGAGGGGCTGAGATGAAGATTGTCATAAAGCTCGGCGGGACCACCATGGAAGATGCCTCTCTGCTTCGTCGCGCGGTGCTGGCGATCAAGCAACTGGCAACCGAGCATGAGGTCGCCGTGGTGCACGGCGGAGGCACGGCCCTCACCCGCATGCTTACCCAGGTAGGCAAGACCAGCGAGTTCGTTGACGGCTTGCGCGTGACCGATGCGGAGACCCGCGACTTCGCCGTGATGGTGCTGGCCGGCCATATGAATAAGAAATTAGTCGCGGCCCTGGCCGCCGTGGGCCAGCCCTCAATGGGATTGTGCGGTGGTGATGGCTTGGCCTTCCGCGCACGCAAAAAAACTGCAAACGGCCACGATCTTGGCTATGTGGGCGAAATCACCACGGTCGATCCAAGCTGGCTCAACACCATCTGGCAGCAGCATTCTGTTCCTGTAATCTCCAGCCTGGCGCTGGGCGGCGATGGGCAGTACTACAACATCAATGCGGACCAGATGGCCTCTGCCTGCGCCGTTGCCTGCCATGCCAATGCGCTGATCTTCCTTACGGATGTTCCCGGAGTAAAAGACGCGGACGGGCTGGTGATCCGCTGGCTGAGCCTGCACCAGGCCATGGAATTGACAGAAAAATTCGTGATCAAAGGCGGAATGCTGCCCAAGTTGGAGGCCTGCAAGCACGCGCTGCTGCGAGGCGTGAACCGGGTCCGAATTCTTCCCGCCAACGAGGTTGAGATATTGCCGCAGTTTTACTTCAGCAAAATCGAACTAGGGACGGAGGTACTGGTAGCGTGAACCTGGAGCAGGTAAGCAAACTCGAATCCAAACTGCTGCTCTCAACTTACGAGCGCTATCCCATCCTGCTGCGCAAAGGCCGTGGCGTCTATGTTTACGATGACAAAGGCCGCCGCTACCTGGATTTCTTGAGCGGCATCGGCGTCAATGCGCTGGGTTATGCGCATCCGGCCATCACCAGGACTATCGCCCAGCAGTCCAAATTGCTGGTTCATACTTCCAACCTCTTTTATCACGAGTACCAGGGCCGGCTGGCGGCTGCGCTGACCAAAATATCCGGCCTGGACCGCGCCTTTTTTACCAACAGCGGCACGGAGGCCTGGGAAGGCGCGCTCAAGTTGGCGCGCGCTTATGCGCGGGAAAACTCGAGTAACGGCAGCGAGCCTAAATGGCGAATCCTGGCTCTGGAGCATGCCTTCCATGGCCGGACCTTCGGATCGCTGGCTACCACGCACAAAGAAAAATATCGCGCGCCCTTTGCTCCCGTGCTTCCCGGCGTGCAGTTTGTGAAATTCAATGATGTTGCCGACCTGGAGCGCCATTTTGACGATACGGTTTGCGCCATCGGCTTTGAGTTCCTTCAAGGAGAAGGGGGAATCCGTCCCGTGAGCAAGGGGTTCGCGGAGGCGGCGCATCGGCTGGCGCAGAAACACAACGCGCTGCTGATTGCGGATGAAATCCAGAGCGGGCTGGGGCGTACCGGACGCTGGTTTGCTTACCAGCATTACGGTATCCAGCCCGATCTGGTGACTATCGCCAAGCCAATTGCCGGCGGCCTGCCTCTGGGCGCGCTGCTGGCCAGCGAGAAAGTTTCGCAGTGCATTCATCCCGGCATGCACGGCACCACCTTCGGCGGAGGGCCGCTGGCCTGCGCCGTCGCTTTGCAACTGCTCAACGTGCTGGAGCGGCAAAAGATGCTCAAGCATATTCAGAAGACCGGAGATTATCTGGTCGAACAATTGAAGAAGCTGCAACAGCAGCATGAGGGCATTCAGGAAGTTCGCGGCCTGGGGCTGATGGTGGGGATGGAGTTTGCGTCCGCAGACACGGCCAAGGCCGTAGTCCAGCAGATGCTGGAACGTGGGGTGATCTTGAATCGCACGGACGAAACCGTGGTCCGCTTCCTGCCACCCTACCTGATTACAAAACAACACGTTGACGCAGCCATTCGCGAACTGAGCCAGGTATTAACCAATCAACGTGGAGCGCAGCCGCCCTCGGCTGCGTCTTCGCAGGAATTTCGCTCAGCCGCGCATGCGGCAGAACGGAGCAAGAAATGATAGGAGCACGGGCTTACGGTCAGCCAACGCAAAAGACGCCTGCGCGGCATCCCCTCGTTTTGCGTGACCTGCTCTCTGTCCGGGATTTTTCGCCGGAAGAGATCAAAGAGCTGTTTCAACTGGCCGGGAGTGTCAAAAAACGTCCCGCGGATTACCGCGATGCGCTGGCCGGCAAGCAGCTTGTGCTTTTTTTTGAGAAGGCATCCCTGCGTACGCGGCTCACCTTTGAATCAGCCATGGCCAGCCTGGGTGGGAGCGCTTTTTTTGTCGACCAGACGCAGTCCCGCCTGGAAGAACGTGAGCCGCTCTGCGACGTGGCCCACAACGTGGAGCGCTGGGTGCAAGGAATCGTCCTGCGCACCTATGAGCACCAGACGATTGTGGAGATGGCGCGCCACGCCTCCATTCCGGTAATCAATGCGCTCAGCAATATGGAGCATCCCTGCCAGGCGCTGGCTGACTTCTTTACGTTGCAGGAAAAATTCTCTGACCTGCGCCAGGTTCGGCTCGCCTACGTGGGCGATGGAAACAATGTGGCCCATTCGCTCATGCTGGCCGCAGCCAGCGTAGGCAGCAGGATTTCCCTTGCCACGCCGCCGGGGTATGCGCCCCAAAAAGAAATCATCGCCGCCGCGCAGGCCATTGCCGGCCAGACCGGAGCGCAGATCGAGATCATGCATGATCCGTGCCAGGCAGTCATCGGCGCTGATGCCATCTATACGGACGTCTGGACCAGCATGGGCCAGGAAGCTGAAGCAGCGGAGCGCGCGCAACTCTTTGTGCCTTACCAGGTAAACGAGGCCCTCATGGCCCAGGCTGCGCCGCACGCGCTGTTCATGCACTGCCTTCCCGCGCATCGTGGCCAGGAGGTTGCTGATTGTGTAATGGACTCTCCCTGCTCGGTCGTGTTCGACCAGGCTGAAAACCGTATGCACGTGCAAAAAGCAATTTTACTTTCACTGCTGGGCGGCGATGCTCGTCGCTTCCCTGCGAGGAGCAATCATGCATGAGAAAGTTGTCCTGGCTTACTCTGGAGGATTGGACACCTCCATCATCATTCCCTGGCTGAAAGAAAACTATGACTGCGAGGTCATCGCCATGATCGCTGATGTGGGCCAGGGCGATGATGTGGACCAGGTAGCAGAGAAGGCCTACACCACCGGCGCGGTGAAGGTCCATGTGGTGGACCTGCGCAAAGAGTTTCTCACCGATTACGTCTTCCCGGCCCTGCGCGCGGGCGCCGTGTACGAGCACAAATATCTTCTGGGCACCTCGCTGGCGCGTCCGGTGATCGCCAGGCATCAGGTGGAGGTCGCTTTGAACGAGGGCGCAACCGCCCTGGCCCACGGATGCACCGGCAAAGGCAACGATCAGGTACGGTTCGAGCATGCATTCCAGGCGCTGGCGCCGGAGTTGAAGGTGATTGCTCCCTGGCGCGAATGGAAGTTGAAATCGCGCGAAGACTGCCTGGATTACGCCGAGCAGCACGGCATTCCCGTTGCCGCCAGCCGGGAGAAGATCCACAGCCGTGATAAGAATATCTGGCACCTGAGCCACGAAGGCGGTGAACTGGAGGACCCGGCCAACTCGCCGCTGGATTCCACCTGGCAGCTCACCCGCTCGCCGCAGCAGGCGCCCGACCGTGAAGAGACTGTCACCATCGGCTTTGAAGCGGGAAATCCCGTCGCCATTGATGGACACAAGTTTGATCCCGTCTCGTTGCTCGAGCTGCTGAATGAAATTGGCGGTCGCAACGCCATTGGCCGCGTCGATCTGGTGGAGAACCGCTTTGTCGGCATCAAGTCGCGTGGCTGCTACGAGACTCCCGGCGGGACGCTTCTGCTCGCCGCGCATCGTGAACTGGAAGCGCTTTGCCTGGACCGCGAGGTCCTGCACTTCAAGCAGCACGTCGCGCTGAAATATGCGGAGCTGGTTTATTACGGCCTGTGGTTCACTCCTCTGCGTGAAGCCCTGGACGCGTTTGTGAGCGAAACCCAAAAAGAAGTCACCGGCGCGGTCACGCTCAAGCTGTACAAAGGCAACGTAACCATTGCCGGGCGCGAATCGGAATTCTCTCTCTACCGCACCGATCTTTCTTCCTTCACCATGAGCGAGAGCTACAACCAGAAAGATGCGGAGGGCTTCATCCGCATTCTGGGACTGCCTGCCCGTTCCCGCGCGCGCATTCGCCAGGAGGTCATCAAGTGAAAATGTGGTCCGGACGCTTCCGGCAACCACTTGATCCACAATTCGAGCAGTGGCAGCGGTCTTTCCCTTTTGACCAGAAGCTCTTGCTCTATGAAGTGGCCGCCAGCTCTGCGCACGCGGAGGCGCTGCGTGTCGCGCGTGTACTCTCGACTGAAGAATGGGACTCGATTCTTGAAGCCCTGGATCAGATTGCCAAAAAAGCCAAGAACGAGCCGGATTTCCTGGACGATCCTGAAGCCGAAGATGTGCACCACTTCGTCGAGAAGCAGCTCATCAGCTTGATTGGCGAGACCGGAAAGAAGCTGCACAGCGGGCGCAGCCGCAATGAACAAATCGCAACCGACCTGCGCCTGTTTGTCCGCGTGGCCATTCAGGATTTGCAAGGTTCATTGCATCAGATGCTGGAAGTCCTGCTGGACCGGGCGGAAACACTGAAAACAGCGATCATGCCGGCCTACACGCACTTGCAGCGGGCCGAGCCGGTACTGGGCGCGCATTGGCTTCTGGCCTGGTTCCAAATGTTCTGGCGCGACCTGGATCGGTTGCGCGATTGCCGCAAGCGCGTAAATGAATGTCCTCTGGGCTCGGGCGCGGTTGCCGGAGCCACTCTGCCCCTGAACCGCGAACTCGTCAGCCGGCAACTGGAATTTGATCGCCCCACGGCCAACAGCATAGACGCCACCAGCGACCGCGATTTTGCCATTGAGTTTGTCAACGTGCTGGCCTTGCTGGCCGTCCATCTGAGCCGCTGGGCGGAAGAGTTCATCCTGTTCGCCACCCGGGAATATGGCTTCGTTCGCCTGCCGGAAGCTTACTCCACCGGCAGCAGCGCCATGCCGCAAAAGCAGAATCCGGATGCGCTGGAGCTGATCCGTGGAAAAGCGGCGCGGGTAATCGGCAATCAGGTAGCGCTGCTGACTACGGTCAAAGGGCTTCCCCTGGCTTACAACAAAGATATGCAGGAGACCCAGGAGCCGCTTTTTGAGGCGGCAGCCGCGGTCAGTGGCAGCGTGGAAGTGGCTGCCGGTTTTATGCGTCTGGTGGAATTCAATCACGAAAGCATGAAAGCAGCCTGCCAAACCGGCTTTATGAACGCCATGGCGGCAGCCACCTACCTGGCTGCCAGGGATGTTCCTTTTCGCCAGGCGCATGAAGTGGTGGCGCACGCGGTTCAGAAGTGTATGGAGAAGGAGAAAGCATGCGAGCTTCAGGATTTGTCATTGACCGAGCTGCAGGAATTCAGTCCCGCCTTCGGCCCGGACATCTATGACCATCTGACGCTGGAGGCCGTAGTTGCTTGCCATGATGTTCCCGGAGGAACCGCGCTGCACAGAGTGGAAGATGCATTGCAGGCGGCGCGCCAGAAACTGGCGGCCATGCAGGAGGCACATGGTACGTACGCGTAACGCCGTCCTGCCGGACGTGGAGCAGATTCACGCCGTCATGCAGCCTCATTATGGTGATGGCGCCCTTCTGCCTCGACATATACCCGAGCTTTGCGAAAACATTCGCGACTTCGTCGTGGCGGAAGACGATGGCGAGATCATCGGCTGCGGCGCGCTCCACCTTTACGGACTCCACCTGGCGGAGATTCGCTCGATTGCCGTTCGTCCCCGCGCCCAGGGGCGCGGCGCTGGTCGTTTGCTGGTCAAAGCGCTGCTCAAAGAAGCAGAGCGCCACAACGTGACCTGCGTCTGCCTGTTTACCCGCATCCCTGATTTCTTTGCCCAGGTGGGATTCAGCGTAGCCTCACGGGAAAAGTTGCCGGACAAGATTTACAAGGATTGCATTCACTGCCCGCGCTTCTACGCGTGCGATGAAATCGCCATGGTCCGCGGGTCGATTCCTGAAAACTTCGAACGCCGCGATCTGCAAGTCCTGATGCCTCTGGTTAGACTGAGTTCGTAGTGCCAACAGCTACGACAAGTTTGCTTTGCTGTGATAAAGACTGACTGGATCGAGTTGAGAATTGGTAATTGGGTAAGTTGGTAATTTAGTAATTTGAAAGCCAAATGCAGGGACAAGGCCTTCAGTTCTATCCGCGCAAGTCTGCGGCGAATGATGTTTTGAATTTTGGCAATTCCGGCGATTTTGGCAATCTTAAAATGACTCTCCCCAAAGGCTTCCTCTTCTCCGCCTGCACCGCCGGCATCAAGGCCAGCGGCAAACCCGATTTAGCGCTGGCTGTGGCCCCGGGCGGAGCCACAGCGGCAGCGATGTTTACACGCAACCAGGTCGTGGCTGCGCCGCTTACAGTTGACCGCGAGCATCTCCGGCTCTCGCGCGGACGCGTACATGCCGTGATTGTGAATTCCGGAAACGCCAACTGCGCTACTGGCGCGCAGGGGATTCGTGCCGCGAAAGCAACGTCCGGTGAAGTTGCGCAGGCGCTCAATATTCGTCCCGAGCAGGTCTTCCCTTCTTCCACTGGCATTATCGGTGTGCCGTTGCCGGTCGAGAAAATCAGCGCCGCCCTTCCCGCGCTGGTTGCATCCGCAGGCGACGAGCGTGAATCCCTGGATGCATTCGCCACCGCAATCATGACCACAGATACGCACATGAAAGTCGCCTTTGCCGAGATCACCCATAAGAATAGAGTGGCCACAATCGCAGGCGTGGCCAAAGGCGCAGGCATGATCCATCCCAACATGGCCACCATGCTGGTCTACCTGTTCACGGATGTAATGGCCGCGCCGCGCGAGCTGCAGCAATCATTGAAAGGCGCGGTGGAGCAGACCTTCAATTGCATGTCCATTGATGGCGACACCTCCACCAACGACACAGCGCTGCTGCTGGCCAGCGGAAAGAGCGGCGTGCAGCTTAAGGCTGTCGACTCCCGGTTTCAAAAAGGATTGCGTGAAGTTTGCCGTTCGCTGGCGGAGCAGATTATCTGCGACGGCGAAGGAGTCGAGCACGTTGTCCTGCTGAAAATAGAACAGGCGCGGAACTACGAGCAGGCGCGCCAGATCGCCCAGACCATCGCAACTTCAATGCTGACTAAGACCGCCTGGGCCGGCGCCGATCCCAACTGGGGACGCATCCTCGCCGCCATCGGACGCTCTGGAGTAAAAATCAATCCCGCCAAAATCAACGTTTATCTGGGCGGGCAGATCGTCTGCCATAACGGCGGATCGGTTGCCTTTGACGCACATCAGGTCCACGAATATATGTCACTACCAGCGTATGAAATCCGCATCACTCTCGGCCTGGGCAAAGCGCGTCTGGAGTTTCTTACCTGTGATTTGACGCAGGAGTATGTTCACATCAACGCGGATTATTCGACATAGCAGCACTCAGCACTCAGCCTTCAACCCGCGAGCATTTTTGGCTAAAGGGCGGCAGTACCGTTGACATGGTCAGGTAGACTCAACGACCCTGAAAAACTCGTCATCCTGAGACATGCCTGGCTTGCCAGGCATGTGGAAGGACCTTGTGTTGTTCCTTGTATTGACCTTCCTCAATTTGCATTTCTCCGGTCTCCGTGGCGGGGGCGTGTTGTTTTCCTGGGTAAATCCCTTCAATCAGTGTCATCAGTGGTAAGGTTTTAGGAGCAAATGGACTCTTTGGCGCAGCTCGTCAACCTCTACCGGAAGTTCAGCGATGACCCCGCCTTCGTGTATCACCGCGGCTACCGCACGCCGCGCTGGACCTACCGCCAGGCCGCCGAACTGGCCTTCCGCTTTGCCCGCGAATTGGAAAGACGCAACATCGGCAAGGGCGACCGCGTCATGCTCTGGGGACACAGCTCTCCCGAATGGGTTGCCGCTTTTGTCGGCTGCATGTTGCGCGGCGCCGTGGCAGTCCCCATGGACCGGATCGCCGCGCCCGACTTCATGCAGCGCGTGGCCCGGGATGTTCAGGCCAAACTGATTGTCTGCTCGCAGGCCCTGGCGAAGTCTGCCGAAAACTGGCCGCATCTTGAACTTGAGACTCTGGCCGAAACCATCTTTTCCCTTCCCGCAACGCCTTATGAAGCTGTCCCGCTCACGCGCGACGATACCGCCCAGATCGTCTTCACCTCCGGGACAACCGCCGAGCCGCGCGGCGTGGTGCTCACCCATGGCAACCTGCTGGCCAGCCTGGACCCGATTGAGCGCGAGATCCCCAAGTACCTCAAGTACGAGCGCATCTTTCATCCTCTGCGCTTCCTCAACCTGCTGCCGCTGAGCCATGTCTTCGGGCAATACATGGCCATGTTCATTCCTCCAGTCATCGGCGGGACTGTGATCTTTCAGGATAGTCTCAACCCCCGCGAGGTGATTACCGCCATCAAGCGCGAACGCGTCTCTGTGCTGGTGGCGGTGCCCCGGGTGATGGAATCGCTGAAGCTGCGAATCGAGCGTGAGTTTCCCGATCAGATGGGGGCCAGATTTGCCGCCGCCGAGAATGAAAAATTCCTGCGGCGCTGGTGGCGCTTCCGCAAAATCCATCGCCGCTTCGGATGGAAATTCTGGGCGATCATCTCCGGCGGCGCCGCCCTGGACGCAAACACCGAGGAATTCTGGCGCAGGCTGGGCTATGTGGTCATTCAGGGTTACGGCCTTACCGAGACCAGCTCCATGATCAGCCTGAATCATCCGTTCAAGGTGGGCCGGCGCTCGATTGGCAAGGTCCTGCCCGGACGCGAGATGAAGCTTGATCCGGCAACCGGCGAGATCCTCGTGCGCGGCGCGAATGTGGCCAGCCAGTACTGGCAGGGGCGGGAGATGAAGCCGGTTACAGGCGAGCAAGGCTGGTTTCGCACCGGCGATCTGGGCGCGGTGGACGAAGAAGGCAATCTCTACTTTAAAGGCCGCAACAAGAACGTGATCGTCACGCCCGCCGGGCTGAAAATTTATCCCGAAGACCTGGAGCAAGCGCTGCGCCAGCAGCCTGCAGTGCGCGACTGCGTAGTCTTTGGCATCGCGCGCGGCGGCAATGCCGAGGCCTGCGCCGTTTTGCTGCTTCAGGATGACGCATCGGCGGACGCTGTAGTGGCGCAGGCCAACCAGTCGCTGGCCGATTTCCAGAAGGTCCGCTGCTGGCTGGCATGGCCAGATAAAGATTTCCCTAGAACCTCAACCCAGAAACCCAAGCTGGATGTGATTCGACAAGTAGCCGAGAGCCGGCTCGGAGGAAAGCTGGGTGGCCCGTCCTTCGCCGGTTCTTTTGGCGAAGGGCGGGGTAGTCTTCAGCAACTCATTCAGGGCATCGCCGGACGTCCGGTGGAGATTCGTCCGGGTGAGAATCTGGAAGACGATCTGAACCTGAGTTCTCTGGACCGTGTGGAACTGATGAGCGCCATTGAAGACCGCTACCAAATAGATCTGCGCGACCGCGAGTTCTCCCAGGTGAACACCGTCGCCGATCTGGAAGATCTGGTGAAAAAATCCCTGGCCACATCCAAGTCCAATCCAGTGGACTATCCCTATTCGCCGTGGGCGCAGCGCTGGCCGGTGACCTGGATTCGGATTTTCATTTATTACCTGTTGGTCTGGCCGGCGACCGTGATTATGGCCCGGCCAAAAATCATTGGCCGGGAGCGGTTGAAGAATTTTCGTGGTCCGGCGTTGGTGATCTCGAACCACGTCGCCTATCTGGATGTTGGTTTCATTTTGAAAGCGCTGCCGCCGCGCCTCCGCCATCGCCTCGGAACAGCCATGGCCGGCGAGATGCTGCGCGAGATGCGCCATCCACCACGCGATTGGTTCTTCCTGCGCCGCTGGATCTCCAAACTTCGCTACGCTCTGGTGGCCGCGCTGTTCAACGTCTTCTCCCTGCCGCAGCGGGCAGCCTACCAGGAAAGCTTCCAATACGCTGGACGCCTGGCCGACAAAGGCTACAACGTCCTGATCTTCCCTGAAGGCAAGCGCACGCAAACCGGCGAGATGGCCGAATTCCGCAAAGGCATCGGCCTGCTGGCTACGCGGTTGAATCTGCCGATAATCCCGATGCGCAT
>DATDGL010000035.1:0-15632 GCA_036522115.1 Candidatus Angelobacter sp. | reverse complement strand
CTTCCAGTTGCTTCCCACCTCGCTTTGCAGCGACGCAGTTACTTTCAGTTACAGGCCGGAGAGCGTATACCTGAAGAGGACTTTCACCTCTCTGACCATGTGCGCTTTCAGGCGCACGAGACGGTGCTGAGCACCGTCTGTACGGTTTGAATCTGTTTCCTCTTGGTGATTTTCGACCGTGAACAGTATTGCGGCTAAGAAGGTTTGGCTGTTTCACGGACCGCACAAAACAGAAGAGAGGTCGATTCATTTGTAAAAAGATGCCTGGCGACGCATAAAACTTTACAGTGCTAATGTGGCCAGCCCCAGCGCGCCGGGGGTAAACTAACCGTCATGGGGAAGCATTGGATCAGAGTCCTGATTTTCCTGGCCGCGGTTTGTGTTGGATGGCCGGGGAGGCAGGCCGAAGCACAGCTCCGCTGGCCGGATCCTCCCCCCAAAACGCCCATCCGGGTGCGTCTCGTTGCGGTAGCCTATGCTGACCATCCGCGCTCTTCGTTCTTTTCCAGCCAGGAGGTGTTTGTTGCTGAAACAGAGACTTCCCGCGAGGAGTGGACTTTTATCAAGCTCGTCTTCACTTTTCTTCCCTATCAACCGCGCCTCTCGGAATCCGGCTTTGATTACTCCGTGGTTCACCAGGTTTCAGCCTGGCGGCATCAGGATTGCGACCAGACCGTGGACCAGTTAACAGGGCGGAACCTGCCCGATCGTCACGAGCCGCTGGTCTATTCTCGCAATGTGCCCAAAGCCGATAAGAATGACCTGGATAGCAAACGTCTTCACCTGCTTTGCTACGAAACCAATGCTGACGACTACATTAAGGCCAGCTTCGAGCCTGTCGCTCCGCCCCCGGAGCCGCCCCGGCCTTTCCTTTCTGCGCGTCCAAAACCGTAGTAGAGATAAGAGTCCACCTGCAATCCCGCTGGCGCTCACGCCTGGGGCGCCACAGTGGTGCCAACCATATTCAAAGACCATTCGGCGCCGAGTCGCTGACACTGACAAGTCGTGACGGCCCATTCCGCTGGTTCCCCATACTGAGTTTGACTAAGCGAACCATACGCAATATTGTGCTTTCCACGCCTTTGATACTGAGTCCCACCGAATGCAACCGCGAAATCGATTCTGCGGTCAGTCCATATTTGTAGTACAACAAGAAAATCATCTGATCACGCCGGGAATTCGGATTACTTGAACAAACCTTAAGCAGATTGTTGTAAATCTCCTTCAAAAGCAGTATGCGGTCGAAAGCTTCTACCTGCGGCTGGGGAACGCGCAACTCCGCCGCACAGTCCAACCCGATTTCAATTACTCCCCTTCCACGTTTCCAGTTGAAGGCCATACGAAAGTAATCGCGTACGGTGTTTGATGCAACGACTTTCAGAAATCCCGGAAGAGCATTTTCATGCCTGGGGGTAAACCGCCTCAGGATGTTGAAATCTTTGCGCCAGAGTTTCATGTAGGTTTCCTGCACAAGATCATCGATAAGATCGGCGCTTGGCCTGCCCCAACAGCGGATAGTCTTGACAATCACTCCTGCGATAATGGGTTGAGAGCGACGAACAAACTCCGCCCATAGCTCTTCCTGTCCTGCCTGGAGGCAGGCTACCAATAATTGTTGCAGGGAAAGTTCATGTCCTCCAACCAATTGGAACGCCGAATGACGCCTTGCAGCTTGCTCTGCGCCGTGTGCATGAACCGCTTTAAGATTTGCAGAGTGGTTTCTATCTTCCTTGTGCATGTGCTTTGTTTTCACGTTGAGACTCACTGGAATTGTTTTCCAATCTGGGAACTCATCAGATGGACACATGCACAATCGCAGACACTGTAAGAACTATCAATCTTCTAAACCTCGCCTGAACCTCATCTCATCCTCTCCAAAGCACCGGCCTAAAAGGGGAAGGCCCAAGGACTTGGTTGACCAATTGTTTTCAGGTGTTTAGATTTGAAATGGCACTAGGTCAATGATCGCGGCAAGTCATTCCGCAAGACCACGCACAGTCCGCTTCGCTCCGTTCGAAATGGACTTGATAGCGTGCCATCTATTGAAGAATGGACGGAAAATCAGACTTCAACCCCAGCCTTTCCACGTCCTTGAGCATCTGGCTTTGCGGGCCAAAGAGCCCGTCCTCAGGGAAGAGCTATATTCATACTTGTCTGGCCATAATAGCTATGATTCCAAGCATGGCCTTGACAGTGCTATCCAGAAAATCAGGAAAGCTTTGCATGATTCAGTAGAAAACCCCCGGTTTGTTGAGACTCTTCGTGGTCGTGGATATCGGTTCCTGAAAGATGTTGAATTTGCGCCATCCGTCAACCACGACTCGAATCATGCAAACTCTTCACCTGAGGATACCTTTCTTACAGTCGTGACCCAGACTCGTAGAGAGTTCCTGGTCACGGATGCTCATCAAGAGTTAAACCTGTTTTTTCATCGCGTGATTTGCTCGCTCAATCAGTATCCTAATCACCCCAAATGGTCCGAAGGATACATTTTGCTGAATAGCATCCAGTCAGCCCGCAGTCAGCAAAGTATGTTGAAACACGGGATAGGTTTCGAGTTGGCAGAATTAGCTCTTAGTGATCCACAGGCTCTCAGCATTTATCAATCTTCCGTTGGTGAGATTTCAACCTGGAACACACTGGGAAGTATCCAACGGGACATAAGAGGATTTTGGCGGCCCGTCATCATTTTAGTTAGCCATCAAGTCCACCAGAACAAGAGTTGGATTTCGTCGGCGCGGAAGGCAACACCAATCGAAAGAGCAGTCTATGAACAGGCGATCAAAAAAGCGAATCAATAAAGAACTAGCTGGCATTTCGTCGCTTAAGGACTCGGATATAGATACCTCCGATATTCCGGAGATCACCGACTGGAGCCAGGCGGTCGTTGGCGGGGTTTATTCCTCCCGCAAGACAAGCCCCGCCCGCTCCGCCGATTCAAGCACTTTCACGCCTCGTCAGTTGCCCAATCCCAATTTCCGTGCACCGCTATCCCCGAGAACCGCGCTTGCAGAGATGACACACACCCAACTCACTACACAATGTTTGCAGGGAGGGGCCGAGGCATGGGAAGAATTTTTACGTCGGTTTCACGGGCTTGTAGTGAGCGTTGCAGTGCGAGCAGCTAGACGATGGGACGAAACATCGCTGGAAGTGATCGAGGATCTTGTACAGGATGTCTACCTCAAGCTCGGCGCTGATAATTTTAGGATTTTGCGGGAGTTCGAATCACGCCACGACAATGCCTTTCTTGACTTCCTCAAGGTAGTAACTGCTAATGTGGTCTATGGCCACTTCCGAACGATAGGTGCTCAAATGAGAGGGGGAGCGCTGGGCTCAGCCTCCATCGAACTCACTTCAGATATCCTGCACGAATCGAGCGATGCTGATACAACCACTGAGAGAGCCATCTTACTGGAAGAGATTGATCGACTATTAAGTGCAGTTGCGTCCGAGCGAGACCGGGCAATTTTTTGGCTTTACTATCGCAATGGTCTTTCAGCCAAAGAGATTGCAAGCATTCCCAACTTCAAGCTGACCGTGAAGGCCGTAGAGAGTGTCATCCTCCGCCTTACCAAGGCGCTGAGGCGTAACCTTGTGCAAGCACCTCCTGGGCATCAATCTCAAGAATGAGATCTTGCACGCTCACCAAAAAAGAAAGATTAAGTCACTGCGGCAGCACCATCACCTCCACGCCCGAAGCCGCACTTCTTCTGTGGAACACCTGCTCTGTGGCCGGCTTGAAGTCTTCCGCTTTGGCATGCGGAATGTCCGTGAAAGTCTGCGGATTGCGGTCTATCAGCGGGAACCATGAGCTTTGGATCTGCACCATGATGCGATGGCCCTTGCGGAAGGTGTGATTCACGTCCGGCATGGTGAAGTTGAGCTCTGTCATCTTGCCCGGTTCCAGGGGCGACGGCCTCTCCCAGCTTTTGCGGAATTTGGCGCGCATAGGCTCGCCGCGCAGAAGCTGCTGGTATCCGCCCATGCGGACTGGAGGAGCGCCGGTGACTCTCTTGCTTGGATCTGCGGGTTCGTTGTCCGGATAGTCGTCGGGATAGACGTCAATCAGTTTCACCACAAAATCTGAATCCGTTCCCGAGGAGGCGACCTTCAACTTGGGCGAGACCGGCCCGGCGATGGTCACGTCTTCGTCCAGCGGACCGGTCTCATAGGCCAGGACATCCGGTCGGCGCGAGGCGAACCTCTGATCGTCCGTCATGTAGCGCTGTGGGACTGCCGTAGCAATGTAGTTGATGAACGGCACCGGGTGGGCCGGATCACTCACATATTCGTCTTTGTCCGTACCTTCATTCTCCGCCGGAGGATCAAAGGACAATTTCCCGCCGGCGTGCAGGTAAAGGGTCCTGGCTGTGGCCTGCGCCGGCGGCCAGGCGTCATATTGCCGCCAAACATTGGTTCCGGTTTCGAAGACCCAGGCCTTGGGCATGGGCTTGCCCTTTCCCTTCAGATAGTACTCAAAGAACGGGAACTGGATTTTGGCGCGGAAAAATTCCGCGGTCTTCGCCGCAAACAGGACGTCTCCCAGTTGTTCGCCTTCGCTTCTTGCCCATCCGCCGTGGACCCAGGGGCCAATGACGAGAGAGTTAGGAGTCCCGGGATTGAACTGGTCGATGGCATGAAAGGTCTTGAACGGCCCGGAGAGGTCTTCCGCATCAAACCATCCGCCCACGGTCATCACCGCACATTTCACGTTCTTCATGTGGCGCGAGAGGTCGCGCGCATTCCAGTAATCGTCATACGTAGAGTGGTTCATCTGGTCGGTGAACAGCGGATTGCTCTCTTTCAGGTAGCGCTTGTTCAATTCGCTGAGCGAGCCGGCGTGAAGATAAAAGGTGTAGCCGTCGGGCGTGCCGAAATCGAATGGCACAGGGGTCTTCGGCGGCGGAGCAGGCTCCGCAATCGGCTTGAATGAAACATAAAAGCCGAAATTCGCGGCCAGCATGAAGGCCCCGCCGTGATATGCGTCGTCAGTAAAAAAGAGGTCCGTCATGGGGGCCTGCGGTGAAGCCGCCTTCAGCGCCGGATGAGAATCGATGATGCTGGCCGATGTGTAGAACCCTGGATACGAGATGCCCCAGATGCCCACCTTGCCGTTGTTGTCAGGGACATGCTTGAGCAGGAATTCGATGGTGTCATACATGTCGGAGCTGTCATCCACGTCCTGGGATGATTTCTTCAGGTCAAGGTGCGGGCGCATCTCCACGAAGTCGCCTTCCGACATGTATCGTCCGCGGACGTCCTGGTAAACGATGATGTATCCGGCCTTCTCAAATTCATCCGACGGCCCGATCTGCTTCTTGTATCGGTCCTCGCCGTAGGGGCCAACGTTGTAGGGCGTGCGGTCGACCAGGATTGGATAGGGCTGCGAGGCGTCTTTGGGAACGTAGACCGAAGTGAACAATCTCTTTCCATCGCGCATGGGAATGCGATATTCGTACTTGGTGTAATGCGCTTTCACGTAGTCTTCTTTGGGGGCTTCTTTCGCCGGATCCGGCGCCTGCGCCGCGGCAACCGCAACCAGCAGGCTCCAGGTGAAGACGGCACAGCTCCAACGGTGGATCGCATTCATTCTCATAGCAGGGTTTCTCTCCTCAGTTTTTGTACTGCGGCATTTTACACGGGAGCAGCAGAGCTACAGCTCTACCTTGACGTCAAAGATTCCTGTCTGCACCTGGCCGGCGCGCTTCACCTGGACAAACAGCCGGTAGTCTCCCGGTTTGGGAAAGCCATAGGGGAACGAGACGTCAGAGAATGACGCCGCACGGGACATGCCGGCCATGGAGGCCGGTTGTTCTGCCGACGGATTGGCCAGCGCGAACGCGGCCATGGCCACCGAGCCCTCGGGATGCAGGTGAACAAACACCGTGCGGTCAAAGCTCATGAACGCGGCGTGTCCAGCCATGCCCATGTAAGGCTCCAGGTCCTGGACCGGCTTGCCTTGCTGGTCTTCCACACGAAAGTGAAACATCATCGGACGTCCGGCATGGATGGGATTGGAATCCCGCTCCCAGATCATGCGGTCGCCATTGGCAAGCGCGGACACGTTGGTGGATTGCAACGAGGCCGGCAGTGCCGGGCCTGTCGCCTGGGAATCGTCGCCGCTCGTCGCTCCCTGCGGAACATTCGGCAGGTCTATCTCCGCGGTCATGGTGTCCGGGAAGCCGGAGGCGCGCACGATGTCCGCAAAGATCTGATAGTGCCCTGCCGGCAGCGCCGGAAGCTGTTGCGCGAAGACCTGGTCGCCTCCCTCCGGGTGTAGATGATAGAAGTGGTCCATCTGCGGCGCGCGCACCAGAAAGAGATGCATTAAGTGTCCGTGATCGGGGAGCAGGGCGGTCATGACCGTCTGATCACGTACGGAATGCCATCTTGATTCGCCGATGCGCAGCATCAACTGCCCAGGGCCGTTGAGAGTTACTGTCAATGGCGGCGGTTTGTAGATCATGCCGGTGGCTCGCCCTGAGGCTTCGGCGTCCCACCATCCGTTGCCCCCATACAGGACTGCTATCAACAGGACCAGGGCGGTGGCCGCCACAATGATCGCGCGGCGCGATTGCGCGCGTCCGGCTTTCTGTCCGGGATCCAGGAAGCCTTCACGGCTTCCGGCGCCGATGATGGAAGCAAAGGCCGCCACCAGCACCAGCATGACTGCAAATAGAAACAGGCCGAGGGTCTTTTGCATGGGCAGGGTACGCGTGGCGAAGGCGGGAACAGGCACGGCCACGTTCCCCGCGCCTTGCGCGCCTTGCACCCGGAGGCGAACCTGCCACGATCCTGACCCCATGATCCAAAGCTGTCCGGTGAACAATTGCGGGTCGTCCTTGGATTGTTGCAGAACATCGGGCGCCGGTGGATACTTGGATCCTTCGCCTACGATATAAAGCGGCACTGCCTGGATGGATTGGATTCCGGCGGCGCTGCTGCGAACCTCAACCTGGGCCACGCCGGGGATCATCGCCGGCGGACGCACCGTCACCATAAGCTGGTACGGTCCGGCCTGGCCGTCAAAGTAGACGTCCGGGCTGCCGACATGAGCGAAAGCGGGCGCAGCCGTCAGTAATAGCAGCGACAGCAGATAGCTTGACGACCGTGACAAGAACTCGCGCATGGCCCTCCTTACCGCTTCAATCTTCGCAGCCAATCGCCGCATTGCAGGCCGATTCCCGCGGAGACGACGGCCGCGATCCAGGCAATCCCCATGTTTTGCCAAAAAAAGCCGGGCTTCTCCACCCAGAACTCCCAGGAAAAGTGGTAGGTGGACGGCGCTTGCATGTAGGGGAAATAGTGCATGCCGAAGACCCAGTTTCGCGCCTGCGGCGAAATCATGAAGCGGGCAAAGGGCCAATGCACGGCCAGGGTCACGGCAAGAAAAGCGCTGCCCACGGCGAGCGCTGCCACCAGCTTGTTCCGGTCGTTCCAGCGCTGCACCAGCCAGTCCACGGCAATCGCCGGCACAAACATGAGCAGCGGGAACTGTAGCGGAACCATATGCGTGACGTTGGTGTACACCGGGCCCAGCTTGGCGTGCGCAGGAAACAGCGGGAAGATCCAGACTGCCAGGACGCAAAGCACAAAATAGATTGTGGCGGCCTTGGTGGCGGCCCAGCGCAGCCCCGAGCCGCGGGCCAGCGCCGCCAGCATCAATGGCGCTCCATAACTCAGGACTTTATAGAATTCACCGGTGTGCATGCTATCGAAGCTGGTGAATTCACTAAGAAGAATCAGATACAGGACAAGAAGCAAGCTGCCGACATAGAGGAACAGACGCTCCAGACTCACCTTGGCAGCGCCCTGAGCGCGGTTCTTGGGCCCTGCCATGAGCACCAGCATCCCGATCCCCACAAAGAAAATCCCGGTTGCCAGCACCATGTGGGGCGGGCTCACAATCTCTACGTCCAAACCGAAGGAGTTGTGCCACCAGTTGTCAAAGGGCGCGGAGATCATCATGGTTGCGCCGCCCCAGGCCGCCAGGAATGCCCCAAAAGGTCCGCGCAAACCCCAGACTCGCACGGAGGCTTCCCGGGCGGCTGCATCCGCTCCAAAGGCGGTGCGCAGGACCAGATAACCACAGGAGAGCGCGGCCAGCAGCGCGCCGAATTGGATGGCCAGGTGCGCCGGGGTCCAGAAAGTGTCGCGGCCAATGGTAAGGTGCCACGATATGTCCCAGTAGAGTCCAAAGACGATGGCAGAAATTGCCGCAGCCCCGACCAGCAAAGGCCAGGGAATAGATGCGGACGATGTTCGGGCCGGGGCCGATGCCGTGAACGGCAGGGACGCGCTCTGGGCCATGGGGTGCCTCCCAAAAGATGAAAGCGGAATTTTTCTTTTGGACGAAAACTAAGAAGATTGTACAGCGCGGAACAGGATTTGCCGTCTCAGATTCACGGACGGGTAATGTCCTAAACTTGCGTTAACGGTTATAGCAGGTAGAAAGCCTCTCTGCCTCATTGTACAAGCGGATTGCGCCAGTGTTCTAAGGCACTGACGCAATCCTGACCACACCGTACACGGAGGTACGACATGGCTATTGCTAAGGCTAAACGCCGTCCTGCTTCAAAGCAACACGTCCCACAATATGAAGACTTCCCGATTTACAGGAAAGCCAAATTCCCGATTTATCAATCCTTGTTCAATCTGAATGCTGCCTTTGAGTCAATCGCTTTTGAGATCGAGCGGCTTGATGACTACGAGGCTGTGCCGTTGGAGACTCTGCGGCTGTATCGGGCCACAGCAGAGGAACTGCGCTCAGCAATGAACCACAGAGTTACCGGTGTTCTTCTTGGACGTGAGGAACAAGACTGGTATCAGTACGGCAAGCAGCGAATCACTACAGAGCAGGAAATCAACAAGCAGGAATAGCAAATTTTCGCTGGAGAATTTTCACCTGCCGGATTTCGCCCGGATTCGGCAAGTTCCAGCGGGATACCCGCCAGAGATGGCGGGTTTTTATTTGGTAGCGAGCAAGTCCCGAAGAGTCCATATACGATTCACGATTCCAATTTCCATGGCTGGCGTGCATCGCAAAGTCTGATGTATCCGGCAGAAATTATAGTAAGCAAAATGCAGAGCGCAGGCAGCTTTCAGATTGTCCAGCTTCTTTGAGAATGCATTTGTGAGTCTGGTAAATCTGCGGATTGACATTCGAATCGTGAGATTTTGTCTCTCGACATGACTTGTAGAAATGTGCCGTGGATCGGGTCTGCCGTCTCGAATCTTGATTATCGTTTCCATTATCGTCGCAGGAGAATAGCGGCCAGCAGCATCATGTTGGCCGTGGTCGCCATACAACTTTATGACTTGGGCGAAATCCGCTTGACCTGCGAACACGTCTTCAACGCCGCGCTGGTAGAAATGAAATCCATCTGTACTGAGTTGAAATCTGTGATCTTCGGCTAAACAGGTTTGGACGTTGCGCAGGAACGAGTAGGTTGTCTCGCGGTCCCTCTTGCCAACAACGAATGCTGGAATCAGTTTTGTATCAGAATCAATCGCTACAAACACCCACGCATCACCCATTTCTTCGGAATCTTCGGGTCTTACGTGTTTATTTTTCTTGGCTACAAAAGTCCAAATTTCATCTGATTGAATTCTCTTGCAGCGCAGATCGCGCATCATGGTATCCATAACAGCTATGCATCGTTCACCAGCAAGTACCAATAGCCGGATGATTGTGTCCCGATGCAGACCAGTGATTCTCTCTGTGCTGCGGATGCTGGTGCCTTCGAGTAAAAGCTGAATCGCCAGCAGCGCTTTATCTTCAGGAACAGTCACAGGCGCAAACAGGCGCTCATGCTCTTCGGTGAAGGTCTTGCCGCATAAAGGGCAGCGAAATCTTTGGAGTCCATTGCGGTGCCTCCCAAATCGTCTGCATTCAAGTGTTGCATGCTTGGCAATTCATGTACTTACAATACAGCAAGCGTATGCTGCTTGTCAAGCGAGGCGGCCTAGATCTAAGCTATTGATACTGAAGGAGTTTATTCGTTGTGGGTACTTGTCGGGCTGCTCAGGCTTGATTGGGTTCTATACTGTGAATTATAATTCACAGAATGGCCGGGTAGCCAAGTTGGCAAGGCACATTCCCAGCAAGGATGCATGCGCCAGTTCGATCTTGGCCCCGGCCTCTGGCTTCACGGAGAGTTACCCCTAACTGGTAAGGGCGCGGATTTATATTCCGCTGTGTCTGCACGGCACTTCAGGGTTCGAATCCCTGACTCTCCGCTATTGCTTTTTATACCACATTACGGCAGTGTAATCGCACTTGACAAATGACGGAGGCGGCGTATAAACCTGATTGTGAATTAAAAATCACAAATCATGCCAACCGCATCAAATAAGTGGAAGCCAGACCAAGAGAGTTGCGCAACTATGTTGACGAAAATCAAAAAGAGCCATTTCAGGACTGGCTTGATGATCTTGACTCAAGGATTCGCAACGTCATACAGGCAAGATTGATCCGCGTGAGAAACGGAAATTTTGGCGACTGCCATGGAGTAGGGGAAGGAGTCTCAGAATTGAGAATTGATGTTGGCCCCGGCTATAGAGTTTATTTCGGCCAAGATGGAGATCAGGTCATATTGCTAAACGGAGGGACTAAAAAGAGCCAAGGTAGAGACATTGAGGACGCAAGGGATTACTGGAGGGACTACAATGCCTAAGAGAACGTCATCTTATCGTGATCGGCTATTACAGCGTCTTGCTCTCCCTGAGGAAGCAGCGAATTATCTCAATGCGGCTATGGATGACTCAACAGAAGTATTTCTTGAGGCATTGAGGGATGTCGCACAGGCTCGTCAAATGTCGGCTGTCGCAGATCAGGCAGGAGTCAAACGGGAGACTATTTACAGAGCAACGCGCAAAACAGGAAATCCCACTTTAGACACTCTCGATTCAGTGTTAAAAGTATGTGGACTTCAACTCAGCATTGCCGCCAAAGGCAAACGATCTTCGGGTTTCAAAGCTGGCACTCCAGCACCCCGTGCAGGTGTTTACGCAGCACAGAAAAGAACCGGCCGTCGGCGTAGATCGGCATTCCTTGAATCAGTGGGGCAATCACGACTTCCGTTCGGAAACTTGACCGAGATGCCAATATCCAGTGCTGCGCCTCACCTGACGTTGGAGAAATCGGCACAAGGAAATTTTGGCGTGGGTCATAAAGTCAGCGTAGTACAACCATTGGTAGCTGCCGTGCAAACTTACTACCCTGATCGAGGAGGGCAACAAATACCAGCAGTTCCGTTCGATTTCTTAGGCGCGGCATCTGCAAGCGCAGTCAACGTTACTCACCCCTGAAAGGAATTATGAGTCCACAAAAAGAAAAGACAGGTATAGAAGAAGATCAATCGAAAAGCGACTTCCAGCGAAGTGAAGACTTTGCCGATGTCTATGCCAACAACCTTCGTTTCGAGGTCAGCAACTGGGATTTGAAGTTGTTATTTGGCCAACTTGAACAATCGCTGGGGCCTCAAGCTGTAGTGCAACATACGGGTGTCACAATTCCGTGGCAGCAAGTAAAACTAACGAGTTATTTCTTAAGCATACATGTAATCGTGCATGAAGCTCAGGCGGGAAGAATCAAGATTCTCCCGACTCTAGTGCCAGAAGTCGCCAAGCAATTACCAAAAGAACTTAAGGACTCAGGCATCACAGAAGAACACTGGAAAACTGTCCGTAAGTTGTACGAGGATTTCATTGCTGCAAATCCGGAAGCCGCTCCCAAGAACAAATAGGTGTTAATTTGGTTTTATTTTCGTGGGCCTGCCGCCCTTATGTTCTTTTCGCATGGCTGCTATCTTGCGAAAGTAGTCAGCCCCACGCTTAGCCGTTTCCTTCCCGCCCTTCTTGCCCAATGCAGCGGCGGGTGACGTTTCTAACAGGTGATCTGCCAGAAATATGGCAGACGCCAGCAATTCACGCGCCCGCTCTGCGCGACCTTCCGGCAATTCCGTTGTGGTGAGGATATGCTGTGCTTCGGCTATCATGTTCCGCAGTGCGCGGAGATCGTTTCTTTTGGGCATGCCCAAACCGTAGCACTTTTGCCTGTTCGCCGCAACCGCTTGCTGTTTCTGCATCAACGCAAGTTTAGGACACTACCCACGGACGCTCTTGCCGGGACCTGAGACGGCCGCCGTTATATCATTTGGGCCTATGCCAGAATTCCCTGTCGATCAAGTTCGGGCGGCGTTTCCTGCACTGCAGGATGAATTCATCTTCTTTGATAATGCGGCGGGCGCGCAGTCGCCCAAGGCCGTATTGGATGCCGTCGCCAATCACCTTCTTCATCGCAATGTGCAGAGAGGCGGGCGATATCGGCAGTCGCGCGAAGTGGATGAGGCCATCGCGCAGGCCCGTGCCAGCGTGGCCCTGCTGGTCAACGCCCGGCATCCCGAGGAAATTTCTTTCGGCATGAATGCCACGTCTTTCATGCGGCTCATCAGCATCGCCATTGGTCAATCGCTGAAGGACCGGCGGGAGATCATCATCACCGATCTGGACCACGAGGCCAACATTGCCGTCTGGCTGGCGCTCGAGCGTGAAGGCGCAAAGATCCTGTGGTGGCATTTCAGGGACGATGGACGCCTCCATCCCCAAGACCTGGAGAAGATGCTCTCTCCGCGGACGCGCATTGTCGCCTGCACGCTGGCTTCGAACGCGATCGGTTCCATCCTTGATATTGCGGAGGTCTCCCGGCGCGCGCACGCCGCTGGCGCCGAGGTGTTTGTCGATGCCGTCCACTATGGGCCTCACGGGCCGATTGACGTCCAGGCATTCGATTGCGATTACCTGGTCTGCTCCGGTTATAAAATCTTTTCTCCTCACATGGGATTTCTCTGGGGACGCCTGGAGACGCTGAACGCCCTGCCCACCTTCCGTGAAGATTTCGTGCCGAACACCACGCCCGCGAAGCTGGAGATTGGCACCTACATTTATGAAAACGTGGCCGGCATGGACGCCGCAGTGCGGTATCTGGAAGGTCTTGGCCGGGGCATCAATCCAGCCGCAAGCTCGCGCCGCGCCGCGCTGCTGGCTGCTACGGAGGCCATTCGCACCTATGAGGCCCAACTCTCGCGCGCTATGCTGGATGCGCTTGAAAATGCAAAGGCGACCGTATACGGCATCACAGCGAAAGACGGGATCGCGCAGCGGACGCCCACCTTGTGCTTTAATCTTCCCGGCATCTCGCCGGCCAAAGTCACGGAAGATCTGGCAAAACAAAATATTGGCGTGCGCGATGGCCACATGTATTCGCCCCGGCTGATGAAGCGCCTGGGGCTGACGCAGGAAAGCGGCGCAGTCCGGGCTTCGCTGGTGCATTACAACACGCTGGAAGAGGTGCAGAGGTTTGGGAAGGCAATCGTTAGTATTTCGTAGTAATTCAAAGGAACCTCATGGTAACTGCGATCCCTGGTCCGGACAAAAAACTCTCAGCAACAGAAACGGAAGGCCTCCATCGCCGTTTGAACCAGAGGCAGCTCACCATGATGGCCATTGGCGGCGCCATTGGCGTGGGATTGTTTCTGGGAAGCAGCGTAACCATTCGCCTTGCCGGCCCAGGGGTGATTCTTTCCTATCTTTTCGGCGCTGTGATTGCCATGATCATGTCCTATGTGCTGGCAGAGATGGCCGTGGTCCATCCGGTGGCGGGCGCTTTTGGTGTTTATGCCGAGAGGTACCTGAGTTCATGGGCGGGCTTTGCTGTCCGAAGCACCTATGGAATGGCCCAGATTCTGGCCATCGGCGCTGAGATCACCGCTGCCGGGCTTTACCTTGGCTACTGGTTTCCGAATGTTCCCCAGTGGATCTGGCTGGTAGCGATGTCAGTGGCACTGGTGGGAATCAATTCCATGCGGGTCAACTACCTGGGTGAGTTTGAATATTGGTTTGCCATGATCAAGGTGACGGCCATCATCGCGTTCATCATTGTCGGGCTTGGGCTGATTTTCGGAATCGGCTCGGGGAAGGCAGTCGGCTTTGCCAATTTGACCCAGCATGGAGGTTTTTTACCCGCGGGATGGAAAGGCGTCTGGCTCTCACTCACCATAACGGTCACGAGCTATATGAGTATTGAAGGCATCGCGGTGACGGCGGGAGAGGCGCAGAATCCGGAAAAAGCCATTCCCAATGCGATGAAGAACATTGTCTACCGGCTGATCCTGTTTTACGTGCTGGCGATTGCGATCATGGTGACCATGGTTCCCTGGAACCAAGCCAGCAGCTCGTCTGATGTTTCCGGCAGCCCCTTTGTAACCGCATTTGCCGCAGCCCACATTCCGTACGCGGCGGCGATCATGAATTTTGTGGTACTCACAGCCGCGCTTTCCAGCCTGAATACCAATCTGTATCTTTCCACCCGAATGTTGTTTTCGCTGGGCCACGAAGGATATGCGCCCGCGTGGATGGGCAAGGTGAGCAGTAACGGGGTGCCCCATCGCTCCCTGCTGGTTTCGACTGCCGGAATTGTTGCCGCGATTCTTCTGGCTTACTTTTATCCGAAAAACGCCTTCCTCTTGCTCTACGGCCCCGCCGTTGCCGGGATGCTGTTTGTCTGGCTGGTGATTCTCACCACGCACCTGAAGTTTCGCAAGGCAATCACGAGCGAACGGCTGCGGGGTCTTCCCATGCGGCTACGGGCCCACCCGATTTTTACCCTGCTTGGGATCGCGTCCCTTATCGGAATCTCGTTTACTACTTTCGCCGTGAAGGGTCTGGAGTGGTCATTACCGGTGTTTGCTGTCTTCCTGGTAATCATCTCCCTCTACTACCTGTTAAGTGGACGACGCGCCGGCGTTCGTTGAGAGTAGCCTCATTGTTGTCCGGGCGTTGCGGATGGAACCTTTTTGGCACCTGAAATTAGACAACGGGCTCCAGCGGCAGATCCATGGACCGATAGCCGCGCACCTTCTGCCCGAATGGAAGCTTCTCTTGCTCCCCACCCGGAAGGTACTTCCAGATCGGCGTGGGGGGACATCGGGGGTCTCCGTCTTCAGGCTTTTCTTCGTCTTTAGATAGGATGGTGCAACCCAGGAACTCCTCAAGCGCCCTATCGAGGTGCTTGTCTCGGATCAAGCGGAATTTCTGAATTGAGGACGTGGCAGACCGCAGCCATTTCGGAGACTCGCTGCAAGGAACAGAAAAATATACTCGAACGAACTTTGCTTTAGCCTCTCCGTGGTCCTGGACGTGAATCAGCATTGACCAATACCAGTTTCCATTCATGCATGCCAGGCCACTTTCATAGGCAATGATTCTGCCGGAAATTACTTGAGGACGGTGAGAAGAAACAGCCTGCATGGAGATGCAGCCCACGCAAATTAAACAAAGAAGCAGCAGAGCCTTTGCCATCGCACTACCCTTACTGTTAATGGATCAGAGTGCTTGCAAACGCCGGCACTCTGCCCGAGACTCAAACTCGTGTCCCATCCGGCGTGGCTGGCGTGCAGTTTTAATTTAGTTGAGTAGCTTGCTTTGCCGTGGCTAAGTACAATACCGTTCACTTAAGGTGTTCGTTGAATCCTTTTAGTCAACATCTGGATCTGTGCCGCCCGTCCGGGGCTCATTTCTATCTTCTCTTTTTCCCAGCGCTTACGAAGCTGTGAATGAATTAAAAAAGT
>DATDGL010000034.1:0-47536 GCA_036522115.1 Candidatus Angelobacter sp. | reverse complement strand
TCCCTATGAATGGGAGTCAATCAAGTGCTGTCACAATGCTGTCAGAGTGACAGCACTTTTATGAGAATTTTGGCCAAAAATGAAGAAAAGCGAGGAGGATCCGCGAGCGCGCTGAAGAAAACGCGCGCTCGCTTTACGGGCTGTCGGGATGACATCCTTCAGAATATGGGCTCTTTCGGCAGCCCCAACCGTCAATCCGAACCCGCCATTCAACCGGGAATGCAAGCCGCAGGTAACCGGTAAGGCTCAGGTCCTTCTTAAGTGTCCCTCAGGGCCTGCGGCCCGCGAAAACTCATGAAAAATCTTCCGGGTTGCAGGCAAAGAGTGCGCGCCTTCGGCACGGAGACGGTGCTGAGCACCGTCTGTCCGTTTGAATTTGAGTGTTCCAAATGATTTTCGACCCTGAACAGTATTGGGGCTAGCGGCTAGTAGCTGCTTTAAGACTGTCTCATCCTCATGCGGAGTTCGCTTTCCCAGATCACGTTGGTGGGTTCCTGGGTTTCTACCCCGATCTGCTGCGCCAGGTCGCTGCCCGGCTCTCCAATCCAGATCACTTTGTATCTGGCGCGGCGGGTTTGCCGTTGCAACCACACGATTTGTCCCACTCTATTGATTCCGGAGACCGCCACCAGGCGGGCCCCTACCATGGAAATCTCGTAGGTGCAGCAAAGCTGATAGTTGGGGCTGTCCTGCTCCAGAAAGAGCTTGACCGGCACCGCCACATGGATACGTTTCTCGCGGCGCTCAACTCTAGCAGCCGCCACACTGGGAGTGGCCGCCGCCCCGCTTGGGTTGCGTTCCATGATGCGAGTATCCGGTCAACCCAGGGAAGGGTCAAATTACTTTGGTTTTTGCGAAGAATGCCAATCTTAAAGCATTTTCATCGGCGGCAGTGCCTCTCTTGAACTCAGCAAAGTCTGTGCGAGAACGAGCTGCCGGCATGGAACGAGAACAAAATTCCGGCAACCGTCCGCATAGTAGCCTAAACCGTTTACAATAAACACTTAGACCTTCCGCTGACGAGACAACAAAGATGATTCATTTTCCGGTGCCAGAGGCCCTGACCTTTGATGATGTGTTGTTGCTGCCGGCCCACTCAGACGTGATTCCGGCCGAAGTCAACACGCAGACGCAGCTTTCGCGAAACATTCGTCTCAATATCCCCATCATCAGCGCGGCCATGGACACAGTTACAGAGTCGCGCCTGGCCATTGCCATCGCACAGCAGGGAGGCCTAGGCATCGTTCACCGCAATCTTTCCATCGAGCAACAGGCGGATGAGGTGGACAAGGTAAAGCGCTCGGAGAGCGGCATGATCATGGATCCGATCACGCTCTCGCCCGACCACAAGATTGCGGACGCCCTGGATCTCATGCGCCGCTACAAGATCTCCGGCGTGCCCGTAACCAAGAACAAGAAACTCGTAGGCATTCTCACCAATCGTGATCTCCGCTTCGAAACCCGGACGGACATTCCTATCAGCAAGGTAATGACGCGAGAAAAACTGATTACCGTCCCTGTGGGCACCACGCTGGAGGATGCGGAAAAGATCCTTCACGAGCACCGCGTGGAAAAATTGCTGGTGGTGGATGACAAGTACAACCTCAAAGGCCTGATCACAGTCAAGGACATTCAGAAGAAGCTCAAGTATCCCAACGCTGCTAAAGACCAGCATGGCCGTCTTCGAGTGGGAGCGGCGGTGGGCGCCACCGGTGATTTTCTGGAGCGGGCGCAGGAGATGGTAAAGGCCAAGGTGGACATACTCGCCATTGACAGCGCACACGGCCATTCCAGCCGCGTAGTGGAAGCCATCAAGACCCTCAAGTCCAAGCTGCCGGAAATCGACTTGATGGCGGGAAACGTCGGCACGCATGAAGGCGCATGCGAGCTGGTTAGAGCGGGAGCGGATGCGATCAAAGTCGGCATCGGCCCCGGTTCCATCTGCACAACGCGAATTGTTACCGGGGCGGGCGTTCCCCAGATCACCGCAATCGCGGAAGCGGCGCGCGCATGCCGTGATGCGAGCGTGCCGATCATTGCCGATGGAGGCATCAAGTACTCCGGCGATGTGACCAAAGCTGTGGCCGCCGGGGCCAGCGTGGTTATGGTAGGCTCGCTCTTTGCCGGAACCGCGGAGAGTCCGGGCGAGACCATCCTGTATCAAGGACGTTCCTTTAAATCCTACCGGGGCATGGGATCGCTGGCTGCAATGTCCGCGGGAGGCGGAGAGCGCTACGCGCAATATGCTGACGACTCTTCCGCCGCCATCACGGTCGAAGACGGCGACCGCGAAAGCAATCGTTCCAATAAACTGGTGCCGGAAGGAATTGAAGGACGCGTTCCATATCGAGGCACCCTGGCGGCAATGGTTTACCAGCTTGTTGGCGGCTTACGCTCCGGCATGGGATATTGCGGCACCCGCAACATCCCTGAACTCAAACAGAAAGCCCGTTTTATTCGCATCAGTGGAGCAGGATTGCGGGAAAGCCACGTTCACGACGTAATCATTACTCGCGAAGCTCCCAACTACCGCTTGGAATAAGGAAGTTTCCGTTTGGCAACTTTAGCAATCCAGAAAACTCCTCCACCGCCGTTCAAGAAAAAACTCCTTGCCTGGCTGCCCACCGTTGCGTGGCTGGCGATGATCGCTTTCTTTTCTACTGACACATTTTCGTCCGAGCACACCGGCAGCATTCTGGAGAAGATCATCCGCGCCGTATATGGCCCCATTTCCCCGGAACATTTCCGGATGATCCATATTTTCGTGCGCAAAACCGCACATTTTACCGTGTACGGCTTTCTCAGCCTGGTGGCCTATTTTTCCTGGCGCACTTCATTGCCCCGCCCATCCGGCTGGACCTTTGCCTGGAGCTTGCTTGCCCTGCTGGTGACGCTGATCGCCGCCAGCGGGGATGAATTTCATCAGAGGTTCGTTCCTTCGCGCGGCCCAAGCGTCTATGACGTGATGCTGGACATGATGGGCGCCATGTTTGTACAGATCCTGCTGGCCACCTTTGCCGGCCGATATCCTGCCCGAAACCTGCCCAAAAGCTGAATTCTGCTGATTTTCAGCCAATTTCTTAAACTCTGGCCGTCTTCCCCGCTTCTCCATCCAGCAACTCTGGATGGGCCACTGGCATCCTATCCGGGGCGTTGCTTCTCTTAAGACAGGTGCGACATATGCAGATATTGCTACGGGTGAAGCGAGTAGCACAGTTGATTTTTGATGGCGAGATTTATTTTCTGGCGTGGATTGCTGCCCGAAACCGCCTCAAGCGGCCCAACGCGGCCGGCGCGCAAATCCAGCAAGCTGCGCAGAAGAAGGCCAAAGCCGTCAACGGCAAATGAGAAGCTCAGCATTCCCCCTCCGGGTTTGAGATAGCTTTAGTTTTGGCCGTGCAAACAGAACGGCCCCGCAATTTGCTGCGGGACCGCCGGTAGTCTGTTGGAATTGGCTGAAGGCGCGGAGGCCTTTTGCGAATCCAACTTCGCCAGGACTTAGGTACTCACGCCTTAAGCCTCAGCCACCTCACGTTTGTCACTACAATCAGAATTCTTCATATTTTTAGGATCGCCCTCCTTTCCCGTGTAACCAAAGAATATCGCAGGCTTTACTTTTCAGTCAATAGATTTCCCGATTGCAGCACTTAAACTGTTGATTCTGCTGATGCTTCTTACTTTGCGCTTCCCTCGCCCGGAGACCTCTCCCCGGTCAACGCGTCAGCCGTCACAAAGATCGGCTCGATGTCTGTGGGCAGGGATTTAAGGCTGTCAATGGCCTTCTGCACCTCCGGACGGATCACGCTTAACTCAGCCAGCATCTTCTTTGCGCCGTTGTAGTCTCCCGTGGCTTCCAGCGTGAGCAGATCGTGGTCCAGGGAACTGACCGCATCCTTGATCTTGGAAAAGTCCACGCTGAAGGCACCCTCGGCACTGCGGACGAATGCCCCTTTATCCATCAGATAGTTGAACTGCATGGCCATGCCTTTGGCGTGGGCATCCTGCAGGCCAAACCGCAGCGTGCGAAAGGATGACGCCAGGAAGGTCGTATAAAGCTGATGTTCGGCTGCCGGGCCATGCGGCAACGTCGACTGAATCTGCCCTTTGTCTGCTTGCGACATCAGGAACTGCAAGGCAAACAGGCCGGTTACATCCGCCTTCGCCTCTTCTATGGCGCTGTAGGTCTCCTTCAGCTCCAGGCGTGGATTGGTTTCATGTCCATTGATGCTGATCTGGTGAGGGCCAAGGCCATGCGTGAGCTCGTGGGCCACAATGTGGGTGAAGAAAAGATCAAAATTCACGTCCTGCTGGTCTGAAGGCCGCAGCACAATTTTGGAAATTGGCGTGAGGATGGCCTTGAATTTGGCCTCCTGGATGTTTTTCAGCATCACCCGCTTGCTGCCCTTCTGCTGCACCACCTTGTCATCATTGGGAAGGTTATAAGCCGCGGTCTGGACGCCGTGATTGCCGTCGCCGGCGCTAAAAACCTGGTTCACTACGCGAATGGGCGCCAGCGCTCCCAGCTTCGAATTGCGATAACGCGCATCTTCAGGAAGATTGTTTTCTATGTCCTGGAGATGATCGCCCAAAAAGGCCAGCCGCGCAGTCTCCTTGTCGTCCCGCAGGTTGATATACGCTTCAAACGCCGCCTTGTAGCCGAACACCTCATCGTTGTAGGTCTCATACGGACCATAGGTGACGTCCAGCGGCGCATCCAGGTCCATCCACGCCATGTCGCTCTCAAAGTAGTTGTTGGTGGTGAACGCGTCAGCGCGCGTGGTCAGGAACTGCCTCAGACTGGCATTATCGGTGAGGGTGGCGGCTTCCCGCAGCATCTTGGCCGCCGTTGCCAAGTCCTTGCTGTATTCAGTGCTATAGGGAATGAACTTCAGCTTATGTTTTTCATCCCGCCTGATGACGGTGAAGAACCCTTCCGCCGCAGCCTTTGACTCCGGATACAAGGCTTTCACCCAGCTCTCAAATTCATCCTTGGTCATATTCTCGGGATAGAAGTTTGCTCCAGCCGGTTTTCTGGCGGGAACGCCGGGCAGAAAGGCCTTATGCTCGTCAATCTCCGACCACGGGCTCTTATTGATCCAGAAGTAATGCAGCCGCGCCTGGCCCAGCGGCGTCTTGTCCAACTGGAGTTTTCGATAGAGGGACAGGTCCCCACTCCACATTTGCTGCATAAACAGGTGATTGACGATTCTGGCCGCCTGAATCAGCTTGATGAGTGCCTTCTGGTCATGTTGGGAGAGACCGGAGGTATTCACCTCCAGGGGTGTAGGCGCAAAGCGCGCCGCCATCTGTTTCAGTTCATCAAGGCCGGGAGATGTCGTGGTAGTTTCCTGAGCGATTGAGACAGTCATAAGAAGCAACACAGCAAGAAGAATCCTGCGCATGAAAGAAGGATAAATCTTTCAGGAAGCAATCAGCAAAAAATCGGGGTAGTGGGCTACTTTGACCGCAAACTAAAGATATTTTGTGGGCAAAAAGCCAAACCGCATGCACTTTCAGGGAGTGAGATGAATACGTCGAACGCTGCTTGATTCCTGGATGCTGTTGTGGGATTCTTCCCCTGCGCTACGCTTCGGCTCAGAATGACAAGGAGAAGCTGCATGGTCACCATAAAGCCAAAGTCCGCATTATTTACGCGCTTTTGGGTTTGAACGATCCTGGGCCGGGATTGGCCAAAAGCCAGGAATCCATTGCCTTCTTTATAATAGCTACCAAGAATTTCCGTGGCAGGACCTAAAACAGACCGGCCCCAGGCCTCTCTACCCCTCACCCAACGGCGACCTATGCTCGTCGCCATGGCAGTGGCGGTCCTCATTCTGTTCGTCGTTGTTTTCTCGCAGACGGCCTTCAACATCAAGCAACTTCATCCCGGATCAGTCGAGCAAACGCTCGCCCTGGTGGCGCTTTCCGCGCTGGTCTTTCTGCTGCTGGTGGCGCTGACCTTCGTCCTCCTGCGCAACCTGCTGAAGCTCTACGCCGAGCGCCGGCTTGGGGTGCTGGGGTCGCGCTTCCGCACGCGCATGGTGATTGCGGCGCTGCTGCTCTCTTTTGCTCCGGCCATCGTGATGTTCATGTTTGCCTACGGGCTGATGAACCGGTCTATCGACAAGTGGTTTTCCGCGCCGGTCGAGCAGATCCAGCAGGATTCCGGATACGTCGCCGACATTCTCTCCAGCTACGCCGGAGACAACGCTCGCCAGGAGGCGGTGGAGATCGCCGCATCCGTCGAAGTTCGGCGCGCCTTTGAAACCGGGAACTACAGCGGCGTCCTGAACGAATTTCGCCGCCACGAGCCTACCCTGAGCGGTGGTTTTGCAGTAGCCATTGCCGAGGACCATGCGGTAGCGATTTGGAAGATGCCTGGCCCCTGGGGATCCTTGCGAGGACAGCTTCCTTCTGTTCAGCAACTGGAGCAACGGCCGGAAAAATGGGTCAGCGGGAACACCGAATACGTTCTGGCTGCATCCACGGTGCAAGGCTCCGGGAAAATTCTGGTCGCCCTGCCATGGCCCAAAGACTTTACTCCTACCCTGAAACAGATCAGCAAGAACCAGAGCACGTTCCTGGCTCTTGGCCGTGAAACCAAGCGCATCCGCGGCATGTACATGCTGCTGCTCATGCTGCTGACGGTGCTGGTATTGTTTGCCGCCACCTGGGTATCGCTCTACGTGGCCAAGCTGGTCACCAAACCTGTCGCCGCACTGGCGGAAGCCACACGGGAAATCTCGCTCGGCCATCTTGGGCATCGGGTGGGGGTCTCTGCTGCCGACGAACTCGGCCAGCTTGTCTCATCCTTCAACAGCATGGCTGCGGAGTTGGAGTCCAGCCGCGAAAAGATCGAGCAATCGTCACGCGCACTGGCAGACACCAATACTGAGCTGGAACAACGCCGCCGCCATATCGAGACCATCCTGGAAAATATTCCCACCGGCGTGCTCTCCCTGGATGCAGACAGTCACGTCTCCCACAGCAACCAGGCCCTGAGCAGGATGTTCTGGCCCAACGGCGGCGTCCCCTTTCCCGGCACAAGCCTGCGCGATGTCTTCCCCATGGATGTAGCCACGGATCTTACCAATCTGCTGCGCAAATCGGACCGCATGTCCGTGACCACCAACCAGCTTGAGATTCCCGTCCGCAGCCACAAGCTGAATGTGGCTGTAACCGTCTCCTCCGTGCAACACGGGAAACAGCGCCTGGGTTATGTGATTGTGTTTGAAGATTTCAGCGAACTGCTCAAGGCGCAGAAAGAGGCGGCATGGCGCGAAGTTGCACGCCGAGTTGCTCACGAGATCAAGAACCCGCTGACGCCCATTGCCCTCTCCGCGGACAGGATTCGCAAGCACCTGGAGCGCGGCGCTCCACCCGATGAGGCATCTCTGGCGGTGATTCATGGCTGCGCTGAAACCATTGCCGGCGCCGTGGAGACTGTTCGCTCTCTCGTGGATGAATTTTCTTCTCTGGCCCGCTTTCCTGCGGCGCAATTACGTCCAGCAGACGTGAATGAAATGATTGAGAGTACTCTGGGGATGTTCAACGGACGGCTCGATGGCATCGTCGTAGAAAGACAACTTGCTCCGGACCTTCCCCAGGCCATGGCTGACCCGGAAGGCATCAAACGCGCCCTGGCCAACCTGATCGATAATGCTGCCGACGCCATGCAGGATTCCCTGCTACGGGAAATCCACATCTCCAGCGCGCTGGTCGAGAGCAAGGATGCGGTTGAAATCACGATTGCCGATACCGGACACGGCGTGACCCGCGACCTGAAGGAGAAACTCTTCTTGCCTTATTTCTCGACCAAGAAACGCGGCACCGGGCTGGGATTGGCCATCGTCCGCCGCATCATGGAAGATCACCATGGCTCCATCCGCGTGGAAGAAAACCAGCCTCTGGGGGCCAAATTCGTAATGGAGCTCCCGGTAGTGCAGGCAGCGGTAGCTGCAAGCAGTTAGACCTGCAAAACGTCCCCATCTCTCGCCACCATCTGATAGAGCACAGGGTTGACGAAGAAACCCAGGAAGAGCCTGGAAACCAAGCCAGCGACAATCACGATGGCAAAAGGCTTTTGCGTGTCCGAACCGATTCCGGTTGACAGCGCGGCCGGCAACAATCCCAGACAGGCGACCAGCGCCGTCATCATGATGGGCCGCAAACGCAGCAGCGCGGATTCGCGAGTCGCGGTGCGTATGTCCATTCCCTGCAAGCGAAGCTTATTGATGTAGGACACCAGGATCACGCCCGTTTCCACCGATACGCCCAGCAGCGCCAGAAATCCCAGCACCGAAGAAACACTCAGGGGAGTGCCGGTCAGTTTGAGCGCGATCAAAGCTCCCACTGGCTCAGTCACCACAACACCGATGGCGATGCTGAGCGGGAATTTAAAATTTCCATACAGCGCAAACAGAATAAAGAAGATCAGCAGGACGGCGATCGGCCCGATCACCTGAAGCTGCTGCTTGGCGGCCAGGAGCTGGTCGTATTCCCCGCCCCAAGTGACAAAGTATCCCCCGGGAATGGTTACATTCTTTTTAACAGCGCTTTGACCATCTTCCACTGCGCGCGCCAGATCGCGGCCTTCAATGCTGTACTGAATGCCGATATAGCGTGAATTGTTTTCGCGATAGATAAACGACGCGCCATTCCCCTGGCGGATCGCTGCCAATTGGCTGATGGGGATCTGCTGGCCGTCAGGCGTGCCCACCAGTAAATTGCCGATCTGCTGTGCGCCGCTGCGGAACTGGGGCTGCATGCGCACTACGAGATCGAACAGTTTTTCCCCCTGCACCACCTGGGTTGCCGCCTGTCCACCGACGGCTGCCTGAATCACAGCTTCCACGTCCGCCACATTGATTCCGTAGCGGGCGATTTTTTCCCGGTTGACGTCGATGATCAGGCTGGGTTGGCCGAGTTCCCGCACCACCGTGAGCTCGGTAAAGCCTGGCACCCCTTCCAGCACCTTCTTGATCTCCAGCGCTTTATTCTGCAATACCTCAAGTTCGGGGCCGTAAATTTTTACGGCCAGCGAACTCTTCAAACCCGTGAGTGCTTCGTCCACCGCATCCTCAGCCGGCTGAGTGTAGTTGAAGATGATGCCGGGGAAAGCTATCAGTCGCCGGTTGATGGCTGCAACCAGTTTTTCCTTGGTATCTGTGCCGCCTTTCCAGGAAGAATCGTCGTAGGGCTTGAGGCCCACATAAAACTCAACGTTAAAAAATCCCGTGGGATCGGTGCCATCATCGGGACGCCCTAATTCTGAACCTACGACGGTTACCTGCGGGTAGGAGATCAGGATATTGCGAATTTGCGGGGCGATTTTGCTGGCCTCTTCAAAGGAGATGGTGTACGGCATGGTGGCCCGCACCCATAAGGCGCCTTCATCCAGATGAGGCATGAATTCGCCGCCGATGAAAGGCACCAAGAGAAGAGTGGCCGCAAAAATCAGCACACAAACAATCAAAGTCAAGCGCGGGCGGTCGAGACACCAATCCAGTTGCCGTGAATAGACATCCTTAATCCATTCGAACGCTCGATTCGTCCGCTCACGAACACCGGCCTTGAACCAATACGAAGCCAACACCGGCACCAGAGTGAGCGTGAAAATGAGCGCGCCAACCAGCGCGAAGGACATGGTGTCCGCCATCGGGTGAAACAGCTTGCCCGATGGTCCGCTGAGCGCATAAATAGGAAGATAGCCGGCAATAATCACTGCAACCGAATAAAAGATGGGGCGGTCCACATCGGCGGCGGCTGCCAGGATCACCTCCGTCAACTTATATTGCTGGCCGTGCCGTTGCGCCAGCTCGCGGTAGATGTTCTCCACCATCACCACCGTGCCATCGATGATGATGCCAAAATCAATTGCGCCAATGGACAACAAATTAGCGGAGATGCCCTGGGCGTGCAGAATGATGAATGAGAACAAGAGGCCCAGAGGAATCGTGAGCGCCACGATGATGGCGGCACGCACACTGACCAGGAAGAAAAGCAGCACGATCAATACCAGGATCATGCCCCGCAGCAGGTTCCTCTCTACGGTGTCTGTGGTAAACCGCACCAGGTCGCTGCGGTCATAGTAGGGCTTGATCTTGACGTCCTTCGGAAGGACCGAGCTGTTGAGTTCTTCCGTTTTCTTCTCCACCGCCTGAAGCACGTTCTGGGTCTGCTCATTGCGTCGCATCAGGATCACGCCTTCCACGGCATCATCCTGGTTCGACTCGTGCGTCTGAAACCCGAATTCACCCAGCCGTGGCGCGTGCCCAATGGCGACCTCGCCCACATCGCGAATACGAATGGGCGTTCCCTTGTTACTGGCCACCACAATGTTTCCAATGTCGGCCTCGTTCTGCACCAACCCCAGGCCGCGTACGTAATAAAACTGCCCGCCTTGCGAGTAGAAACCGCCGCCCGCATTAGAGTTGTTGACGGAGAGTGCCTGCATCACCTGCGGCACTGTGAGGTGGTAGCCGTATAAACGAGCGGGATCAAGCAACACCTGGTACTGCATCACGGTGCCGCCGAAGCCGGAATCGTCGGCTACTCCCGGCACCGATCGGTAGGCGCGCTCCAGCACCCAATCTTCTATGGTCTTCAGTTCCTGCGGACTTCGGTCAGGACTCTCCAGCACATAGCGATACACCAGGCCGCTGGGACTGAACAAAGGCGCCAGGCTGGGAGTAACTCCTGTGGGGAGTTGCGCGTCCCCCAGGCGCTCGAAAATGATCTGTCGGGCAAAATAATCGTCGGTGGTGTCTTCAAAGGTCAGCCGGATGTCGGAGAGACCGTAGAGAGAGATGGAGCGCATCACCGCCATCTTGGACGCGCCCGATACCGTGACTTCCAGCGGCAAAGTAATCAGGCGCTCAACTTCTTCGGCAGCATGTCCCGGCCATTGCGTGATGATCTCCACCATGGGCGGAGACAGGTCCGGGTAGGCATCCACCGGCATTCGTCGGAATGAGTCGATACCGACAATCACCAGTAATGCCACCAGCATCAGCACCAGAAAGCGCTGCCGCAAGGCGATTTGTACAATTCGGTGGATCATTGAAATCGGGGCGGGTTATCGGTGCATCGGGCCATCGAAAACACCTAACCTCGCGGTTTTCCTCCATAGCTGGGTTGAATTTGGTGTTGCACTTGTCTTTGCCAATTACCCATTGCGAATTACCAACTACTGAAGAGAATTTGCGAACTGCAGGAACAAACTGCCATCACCTGCCACATGATCGCTAACATTCAATCCGCCCAGGATTTGCGTTTGACCATTGGTGCTTTCGCCTAACTTCACCGGCCGCCGGGCAAACTGGTTGTTGCCCGCCTGGACGTATACAAAAGGTTCATTCTGAGCGTCGCGCAGGACAGCCGCATCCGGCACCACCAGAGCATCCTGGATCTGGCCGGCCTGCACGATGGCGGTCACATACATGTCTTTCTTCAACTTTCCCGCGGGATTCTTGGTGTCGATTCGCGCCTGCAAGGTGCGTGATGTGGGGTCGAGAGCAGCGCCCATGAATGAAATACGGCCGTAGAAAATATCAGGATAAGCATCCGTCTGCATGCTCACCTGATCGCCCACATGCACATAAGCAAGCTGATTTTCGTAAACGTTGGCCAGCACCCAAACGGTAGACATGTTGGAAACGGTGAAGCATTGCGTCTGTGCCGCCTGGATCACCTGTCCCGGAGCGCACAACCGCTCCACGGCTTCTCCACTGATGGGAGCGAGCAACGGGACCTCCGGCGAGACAGGACTCTCGACGAGCGTTTCCGGCCGCGGAATGCCCAGCACCTTGAGCGACTGCTCAGCCGCCTGCAGATCAGCCTGTGCCTGGATCTCCGCTGATTCCGCCGCCTGCAAATCCCGCTCCGCGATGGCGTGGTGAGCGTATAGATCCTGCGAACGCAGGTAATTTTTGTGCGCAAGCGAATGAGCGTCTCTGGCCTTGAGAAAGTTGGCCCGCAGTTGCGAATAATCAGGACTGCTCACATAGAGCATGGGTTGTCCCTTGCCCACTTGCTGTCCCGGTGAAACCACGATTCGGCTGACTGGGCCGCTTACCTGGGTAATCACGGGCGTGGTCAGGAAGCCGTTGTAAGCAACTGTTCCTGTCAACCGCAATATCCGCGGCCACGTTATGGGTTGAATCGTCACTAACTGGACATGGGCCATCTGGTCCTGGGGAACAGTGAACAAGCCCGCTGTGTTGGAAGGAGAATTCCCAGCAGCATAGGTCTTGGTCCCCGGACCCTCGCCGGAACAGCCGATGAGCGTCACGCTGAGCAGGAGGGCCGTGGACAAAAAATAGCCGGTCGCATTGTGGTGTCTGTGTTTCATGGCAAATTCCTGGTTCCCACAGCTTCGCGGAGTTGCTCCAGGGCCAACATGTAAGCGGCCAGGGCCTGCCGGTAAGCCAGTTGGGTTGTACGATAACTGCGTTGGGCATCCAGGAAGTCCAGCAGGGTGGCGGCGCCGCCTTTATAGGCATATTCGCTGATGTTGCGCGAATCCTCCGCCTGCTTGAGATATCCGGATGTGTAGAGCTTGACAACTTCCTGGTTGGTGGCCGTCGCTTCATAGGCGTTCATCACGTCCGTGAGCACGGTGTCTTCCGCTCCCTGAGCCGTGAATTGCGCCTGGTCCACAGTCGACCGGGTACGCGCAATCTCGCCTTGATTGCGGTTGAACACAGGAAGAGGAATATTGAAAAACAATGAAGTCGAACTGGTCCCGGAAACGTGCGAGTAGTTCATGCTCGCGTTCAGGTCCTGTTTGCCGTTTGCCTTAGCCAAGGACACCTGGCCCTGGGCCGCCGTAATACCCTGTTGCGCGGCACGCAGGTCAGGACGGGTGCGCAGAGCCAGGACCTGCAAATCATCCAGGCCGGCGCTCATCGGTTGGAACTCCAGGTCTCCGGAGACGTCATAGCTTCGGGGAAGCGCGTTGTAGCCGATCAATTGCCGCAGGCTTCCCAGTGCCTGCACCCGGGCCACCTGGGCGGAAGTCACGTCAGTCTGGAATTGCAACAATTGCAGTTTGATCTTGAGGAGATCGCCTTCACTGATGTCGCCCGCTTTGTATCTTTGTTCGCTGATAGTAGCGGTCTGCTGGAAACTGCTTAGCGCCTCCTGGGCAAACTGAAGGTTTGAATTGGCGAGCAAGGCATTGATGAACTGCTGGGCCACATTGAAGGCGAGAGTGCGTTCGGCATCGGCCACCTGTGACTCGGTGACCGCGGTAGTGTCTTTTGCCGCCCGCAACCGGTTCTGCCGCTTGCCGCCACGCTCGAAGAGGTAACCAATCCCAACATCAAATTGCTGCAGGTTATTGAGCGTATCGCTGGAGAAGTTTCCTGGACTGAAGATGGGAATGAACTGCGAGTCCCATGAGAGGAGGGGATTGGGCCGTTGATTGGCGGTAATCTCCTGTGCCTTGTTCTGGGTAATCTGGGTACGCGTTGCTTTGAGGCTGGGACTGTTGCTCAGGGCCAGTGAAATAGCATCGTCCAGCGTAATCCGCGCCGGCCGCTGCTGCGATGGCGGCACCTGCGCTTGCGGCGCAGGCTGCGCGGTTTGCGCGCCGGGGCTGCTGTTCAAATCGAAAGTAACTTGTCCTGGCGCTGATCCAGCGAGCAGGAACAGCAGTGACATGGACATACGAAGGATCATTGTCCCTCCACCAAAAAAACAGGGAATTAAGAGCGCCTTGAGAATGGCCCGAAAAACTTATTTCAGGCGGCGCTGGGAGGGGGACGAGTGAAAAGTTCCAGCCGGCTGGCAATTCCCTTGGCCTGAACTTCATAAGTGACGGCCAGATCGGTCACTGTAAACTGCACAGGCAAAGGACGGGCGCTGGCAACTGGCGCTTTCGCGTGCAACGAGACACAGAGCAGGCAGGGAGTGCCGTCTCGTGATAAGGCGCCATCAGGGTGGATGTGAACGGCTTCGGCAGAGGTGAGCACCACCACCAGCAGAAGGCACAGTGCAGTCATCCAGCGCTGGAAGGCAGTTCCACCGATTTGGCCGTTCTTGATCACGCTTACCAAACCCACTCCCGCAAGGAACCAAGTTTAATGATTCCCCATCCAAAGGAGTTCCCCGCAGCATTCCGCGGGTACTTGGGTTAATATTGATTGTAACAGAGTAGTTTGGCCGGCCATTGTTTACCAGAATGCTGCTTCCTCCCGGCCGGATAGGCCCTGAATGGCCCAGGGCAGGCAACACTTTGTGTCGCAAAGTAGTCTATTGCGTAAGCCGTGTTGCTATGCTAGTTTTTACTTCTGAGAGGACGCTTTTGCAACTTATTGTTCCTTCTGGGCTCGACCAAAAGGAAGCTGAGTTCTTCAGCCGATTGGATCCCGGTCAGTTCCCAAAGCATGTCGCCATCATCATGGACGGCAACGGCCGCTGGGCCAAGCGCCGCCACCTGCCCCGCATTGCCGGCCACAAGCGCGGCGTGGAAGCCGTGCGTCGCGTAGTGGAAACGGCCGCCAGTATAAAGCTCCCGGCGCTCACTCTCTATGCCTTCTCGGCGGAAAATTTTCTCCGTCGTCCGCCGGCCGAGATCAATTTTCTGATGAGGCTGCTGCGCAGCTACCTGAAAGCTGAGATGCCGCTGATGCAGCGCAATAACATCCGGCTATCGTTCATCGGACGCTGTTCGCGCTTGCCGGAGAGCGTCCAGGAGCGTATAGCCTGGGCGCGGGAACAGACCCGGCGCAATACCGGCATGGTGCTCACACTCGCCCTGAATTACGGCTCCCGCTCTGAAATCGTGGATGCCTTCCACTCCATGGTCCATGCTGCCAGAAATAACGGCGGTATCGACCACCTTCTGGATATTGACGAGGACACCGTCAACCGTCATCTCTATACCCATGATCTGCCGGAACTGGACCTGGTCATCCGCACCAGCGGCGAGCTTCGTCTCAGCAACTTCCTGCTGTGGCAGGCAGCCTACGCCGAGCTCTATTTGACCCGGACATTCTGGCCGGACTTCCGCGGCATCCACCTGCTGGAGGCCGTCGCCGATTACCAGCAACGAGACCGTCGTTATGGCGGACTCAGCGACTCCAACGGAACCAACGGGAACCATTCCCATTAATCCATGAAACGTGTTCTAACCGCAGTGGTGCTCGTTCCCCTGGTGCTGCTGGTGGTATTCAAGGCGCCGGTGTGGCTGTTTGCGTTGGTGGCGGGGCTGGTTATGCTCCTCTGCCTTCACGAATATCTCGGGCTGCTGGAACACTATGGAATCGAGCCGCTGCGGTGGCCTGCCTATCTGCTTTCAATTCTCGTGATCGTGGGAGCTTTCGCGCGGATCTATGCTGAAATCAACCCATCCATACGCGGCTATGGATTTCTCTTGCCTCTGGAATCAATTCTTGTCCTGGTCATCCCATTTTTGCTGCCATTATTATTTGGGATTCCGTTGTTATTTCGCCGCGACCTCCGCCTTGGACTGGCGGCCGCAGCGAGCTCTGCTTTTGGTGTTTTGTATATCGCCACACCTTTGTCGTTGCTGATAACAATGAGGTGGACGCCCGATCTGGACATTCTGCTTGTGTTTGTCTTGCTCTCTGTCTGGGCGGGTGACATTGCCGCTTACTATGTCGGCAAGAATCTCGGACGCCATAAACTCGCGCCCGCAGTAAGCCCCAACAAGACCTGGGAGGGCGCAATCGCTTCGTTACTTGCCAGCGTTGGAATTGCTTTCCTGGTCTTTCATTACGCCGTGGACGTTCATAGGCTTTTTCGGCCGCCAGGCAGATACTTCTCTTTCCCTGGCCAAGACTACTACCTGGAGTCGGCTTTTCGGCTCTATACCTCCAGTCTGCGGCATTTGCTTTTCGTCTGTTCGCTGGGAGTCGTCGCTAACATCGCCGCACAATTCGGCGATCTGTTTGAATCTGCCATCAAACGAGGCGCACAAGTCAAGGACTCAGGCTCGCTGCTCCCCGGTCACGGCGGCATCCTCGACCGCATTGATGCCCTGCTCTTCGCCGTTCCTGCTGTGTGGTACTATGCCGAATTAACTCAATTGTTCTAGTCCTCGATGAAGCGCATTGCCATCCTCGGCTCGACAGGCTCCATTGGCCGCAGCACCCTCAGCGTAATCGAATCCAATCCTGAAAGATTTCAACTGCTCTCCATTGCTGCCGGCGGAAATATTGAGGCTGCGCTGCTACAGGCGCGACGATGGAGGCCCAAAGTGCTGTCTCTTGCCTCCGAAAAAGATGCGGAAGCTGCACGCACCCAACTCAAATCTGAAGGCCTCACGAGCATTGAGATTGTGCACGGCCAGGCGGGCTCTGTCCGCGTGGCCACTCATCCGGAAGTTGATTTTGTGGTCAGCGCCATCGTTGGCGTGGCCGGATTAAAAGCCACCTATGAAGCAGTGCGCGCGGGCAAAGAAGTCGGGCTCGCGAACAAAGAGTGCCTGGTGGCGGCAGGAGAGCTAATTACACGTGAAGCACGCAAGCAGGGCAAGCCGCTGCTTCCCATTGACAGCGAACACAATGCCGTACACCAGTGCATGCGTGGAGGCCGCCTCCATGAGGTGGAACGCGTCTGGCTCACTGCCAGTGGCGGTCCTTTCCTGCACACACCGAAGTCAGAGTTTGAGAACATCACTGTGGAGCAAGCGTTGAACCATCCCACATGGAAGATGGGGCAGCGCATTACCATCGATTCCGCCACCCTGATGAACAAAGGCTTTGAAGTAATCGAGGCTTGCCGCCTGTTTGATCTTCCACCAGACCGTGTCAGCGTGATTGTGCATCCGCAGTCCACCATACATTCCATGGTGGAGTTCAAGGATGGCAGCATTCTGGCGCAGCTCTCGGTTACAGACATGCGCCTGCCCATTCTTTACGCCCTTACTTATCCCGATCGCATCTCCTCCAACTTGCGCTTCAACGTATTGGATCTAAAGAGGTTGGACTTCTCCCCCCCGGACCTGGATAAGTTTCCCTGCCTGCGGCTTGCCTATCAAGCAGTGCAAGACGGTGGTTCCAGGCCCATCGCCCTGAATGCCGCCGATGAGGTGGCAGTGGCTGCTTTTCTTAAGGGCGAAGCCGGTTTTGCTGACATTCCTCGCATCGTGGCCCAAACAATTGATGAAACAGAAAGGCGCAATCCTGAATCTATAGAAGAAGTGCTCGCCATAGATGCCCAGGCGCGGGAGCTGGCACGGCAGAAGCTGTCGCATCAATTAACCCGCTAGTCACTCTGGTCCGCACCATTTACAATATTTGAATCCACTTTTATGCAGGTTTTGATTTATCTAGCCGCTGTAGCCCTGGTGTTAGGGGTACTGGTTTTTGTGCATGAGTTTGGCCATTATGCAGTGGCCAAACTTTGCGGCGTTCGCGTTGAAGTCTTCAGTCTCGGCTTCGGCAAACGTCTTTGGGGTTTTCGCAAGGGAGATACCGATTATCGCATTAGCCTCCTTCCACTCGGCGGGTACGTAAAAATGGCCGGGGAAAATCCCATGGAAGAACGTACCGGCGATCCCGGGGAGTTCACCAGCCATCCGCGCTGGCAGCGTTTTTTGATTGCCATTGCCGGTCCGTCCATGAACATAATCCTCGCCATCGTGGTGCTCGCCGTGGTCTTCATGGTCCGGTTTGGATATCCGGTGTATTGGAAGAAACCCGCGGATATCGGCTGGGTAAGGCCAGATTCACGGGCACAGGCAGCGGGAATTCGTCCGGGAGACCGCATCCTGAAAATCGACAACATCTCCAATCCCACATGGGAGGACTTGGAATACAGGATAGCCCTGAATCCCAATCAATCTCTACCTGTCGTGCTTCAACGAGGCAGCCAGATCATCAGCAATATAATTCTCACGCCCAAGCCTACCGGCCCCGAGCAGGAAGGCAGTGCCGGACTTGAGGCCGTTGAACCGGTTCACGTGGCCACAGTGGAACAAGGACTTCCAGCCGAGAACTCTGGCATCCAGCCTGGCGACCAGATTGTTGCCGTGAATGGCGAGCCTTTGCGCGATTTTCAACAGATGTACGACACTGTACAACAAGCCAAAGCTACCCCGGTCAGCTTTACATTCCTGCATGATAACAAGCAGTCCACCGTCACGCTGACCCCGCAATTCACGACCCCGGAAAACAGCCAGGAAAAGCAATATCTGATCGGCATTTCCAGGACTGAAGAAAGAGAAATTACCAGTTTATCCCTTGGTCCGGCCATCGTGCAGTCCCTGGCAGAATGCAAGAAAAACTCTCTTCTCATTTTCGAACTGCTGCAAAAAATGGTGCAACATAAGGTTTCCATCCGCCAGATGAGCGGCCCGATCGGCATTACCAAAATGTCAGGAGAAGCCGCCAAACAGGGCGTGATTCCTCTGCTGGCCCTGATGGCCCTGATCAGCCTGAACCTGGCTGTGTTTAACCTCTTGCCCATTCCCATCCTGGATGGCGGACTCATGCTGATGCTGGCAATCGAAGGCATCATGCGGCGCGATATCAAACAGGAAATCAAGGAACGGGTCTATCGGGTGGCATTCGTTTTTCTGCTGGTGTTTGCCGCAGTCGTAATTTACAACGACCTGGCCAAGACTTTGCCGGGACATCTGTTGTAAAATAGGGTTTCGTTCAACAGGCCGCCGGGAAACGTCCCGGCGGTTTTTGTTGGTGTGCCGTTCCCCGTATCCCGATTTGCTCGAAAAATCTAACGCCCACAACCCGCACTGCGGGCCGTGGGCGTTTTTCTTTGGAGAAAGAAGATGACCGATTGCGAAATCCTTACCCTGGTGGACCGACTGGAGCAATGCTCACTCTCGCCCGCTGACTTCCATCATCGCGACCATCTGGCTGTGGCCGTAACCTACCTCTACTCTGCGGATCTGGAGCAGGCTTTGCATAAAATGCGTGCCAGCCTGCTGCGTTTTGTCGCGCATCATGGAGGCAATCTTTACCATGAAACTGCCACCAAGTTCTGGATGCTTCAAACGCTGAAACATCTGGATCGCACCATCTGCCTGCAACACGCCGTCGAGCGAGTCACTGCCACATTGTCCAACAAGAATCTGATTTACCAGTACTACTCCCGCGAGCGACTGGATTCTCTAGACGCTAAACAAGGTTGGGTAGCGCCGGATTTGAAAGCGCTATCATAGAGTCCCATGCATGAAATCTTACGTACCCCGGATCCCAGGTTCTCCAACTTGCCTGGCTTCGCTTTTGCCCCGCATTACCTCGAAGATCTCACCGGCTACGAGGGCATTCGCGTTCACTACGTTGATGAGGGCCTGAGTTCCGCCAAGCGCACGTTCCTGTGTCTTCACGGCGAGCCAACCTGGAGTTATCTCTATCGCAAGATGATTCCTGTATTTGTGGCTGCTGGAAATCGTGCTGTGGCCCCCGACTTTATCGGGTTTGGGCGATCGGACAAACCCGCGGACGAAGCCACATACACCTTCAATTTCCACCGCCAGATGCTGTTGCGTTTTATCGAGCGGCTCGATTTGCGCAACATCACCCTGGTCTGCCAGGACTGGGGCGGTTTGCTCGGGCTGACGCTGCCCATGGCAATGCCTGCGCGTTTTCAGGGCTTGCTGCTCATGAACACGGCGCTTGCCACCGGCGACATGCCCTTAGGCAAAGGCTTCCAGGAATGGCGAGCATGGGTGGCGCAGAACCAGGATATGGACGTGGCCAAGCTGATGCAGCGAGCTTGCCCGCATCTTTCAACCGGAGAGTGCGCCGCCTATGCTGCTCCGTTTCCTGATGGCCGTCACAAGGCAGGAGTGCGCCGTTTTCCCCAGATTGTCCCCGATCGGCCCGATGCCGAAGGAGCAGAGCTTTCCCGCGCCGCGCGTCAATGGCTCCAGACAAAATGGAACGGACAATCTTTCATGGCCGTCGGCATCAAGGATCCCGTGCTGGGTCCGCCGGCCATGGCTTACCTGCGCAAACAGATACGCAATTGCCCGCCGCCTTTCGAAGTCGAAGATGCCGGACACTTTGTCCAGGAATGGGGCGAAGAGGTGGCAACTCGTGCTCTTCAGTCCTTTTCTTAACTACTATTAATAATTGTTCTCACAACCCCAAATACGCCGCCCGAACCATCTCATTGGTCAGCAGATTATTCGCGGTATCTTCCAGCAGAACGGCGCCGTTCTGCACTACGTAGCCGCGATCGGCGATGCTTAGTCCAGCCACGACGTTCTGCTCCACAATCAGCATAGTGATGCCTTTGCACCGGACTTCCTGAATTTTTTCAAACACCTCATCTACAATTTTTGGCGCCAGGCCGAGTGAAGGCTCGTCCAGCAGGAGAAGTTTGGGTTGGGCCATCAGGCCGCGTGCTATGGCCACCATCTGCTGCTCGCCGCCCGAAAGTGTTCCCGCCAGTTGATTTATCCGCTCTGCCAGCCGGGGAAACAGCGTGAGTTGTTCCTCCAGCAACCGCTTCACCTGAGGTCGTGCGCGAGGAGTATAGGCGCCCAGAGAAAGATTTTCTTGCACTGTAAGAAAGGGAAACACCTGTCGGCCCTCCGGCACATGGCTGATGCCAAGGGCCACCATTCTATGTGCCGGCAATCGGGTGACATTGTAGCCGTCAAAGCCTATACCGCCGCTGGCCGCACGTTTGACGCCGGAGATCACGCGCAGGAGTGTTGTTTTCCCCGCGCCGTTGGCGCCGATCAGCGTAACAATTTCACCGGCATGAATCTTAAGCTTGATTCCAAACAGCGCCTGCAGATCGCCATAGAAGGCGGTTACGTTGTCCAATTCCAGCAATGGGAGCGCGGAAGCGCTGATGCTCGCTGGGACTGTAGTCACCGTCATTTCTGCAACTCCTTGTATTTCGCGCCCAGGTAGGCCTCGATCACCACCGGCAGGTTCACCACGTCAGTGGGCTTGCCTTCGGCAATTTTGGCCCCATAATCCAGCACCACAATGCGATCAGCAATCTTCATTACTACCTGCATCACATGCTCCACGCCTCCCACCACGCTGACTCCCCATTCCGGCAGGCGCTTCACCAGCCCTGCCAGGGCCAGAGCTTCACCCGGAGTCAACCCGGACACCACCTCATCCAGCAGGACCAACTTGGGCCTGGTGGCCAGGGCGCGAGCAATCTCCAGTCTTTTCAGTGCTGCCAGCGGCAATCCCTGTGCGGGAAAATCCTTGAGGTGGCTCATTTGCAGGAACTCCAGGATTTTGGCCGCCTCTTGCTGCGCCTTGCCCAGGCTGCCGGTATGCATGAACGTTCCCAGCATCACATTTTGCAGCACGCTCAGATTGCGTAGCGGCTTGACGATCTGAAAGGTTCGCCCGATGCCCAACCGCGCCGAGCGATGCGGCGCCAGCCGGGAAATCTTTCTGCCATTGAAGACAATTTCGCCCTCATCGGGACGAAGAAAACCACTGATCAGATTGAACACCGTAGTCTTGCCCGCTCCGTTCGGCCCGATGATGAACAGGATCTCTCCCTGGTTCATCTCAAAGGAGACGCTCTTCACCGCACGCAATCCACCAAAGCGCTTGCTTACCTTCCGAAGCTCGAGAATGGCACTCATGTTGGTTTTAGGTTTTCAAATTTGGCAATTCTGGCAAATCTCCTGCCTGATTTTGTTCTTCCCATTTCTTAGTCTTTAGCTTGCTCTTCTCAATGCCCTCGGTCTTTCTCCGTGTCCTCTGCGGTAAAGGTTTTGCTTTTGATTTTGGTTTTCCTGGTTTTCCTAATTACTACTAATTACCAATTGCTGCCTCTTCCTGCCTCTCTCAAACAGTCTCCGGAGTCCTCCCACAATTCCCTCCGGCAGGAACAAAACCACCACCACAATGAGAACGCCGTAAATCAGGAGCTGGCCTTCCTGGAACAGGTTCTTAAATACCTCTGCTGCTGAAGTCAACAGGATGGCACCAACAATGGGACCCAGCAATGTCCCCGCGCCGCCCAGCATGGTAATAATGGCAATCCGGATGGAAATATCAATGTGAAAAACGTCATCGGGAGTGATGTACTGCAGTGCACTGGCGTACAGCGCGCCGCCCAGTCCCGTCAGGAATGCGCTGATCATCAGGGATTGCAATTTTTTGCGGGCGGAATCAATGCCCACGGCGGCCGCGGTGTCCTCGTCTTCCCGGATGGCCATCAGTTGATAGCCAAAGCGGGAACGCGAAACCCACACGTTCACCAGAAACGCGATTACTCCCAGCGTTACCGCGGCAAAATAGAACATCTTCCAGGAAGTTTTTCCGGTGAAGAGAGCGGGAGTATCGAGGCCGGTGGCGCCGCCGGTAAAATCCAGATTGCGCGCAGTCAGCCGCAGTACCTCCGCAACCGCGATGGTGGCGAGCGTGAAATAAGGTCCACGCAAGCGGAAGACAATGCTGCCGATCATCGCCGCCAGGACTGTGGCGGCCAGGGCCGCCAGAAAAACCGCACTCCAATTGGGAACGGAGTGTGCGGCAAACAGCGTAAACCCATAGGCGCCTATTCCGAAAAATGCAACATGCCCCAGCGAAAGCTGTCCGGCATAACCGCCTACCACGTTCCATGCCAGCGCCAACGCGGCATACAACGCAACCCGGAACATGATCTGGACCTGGTAATTATTTTTGGCCAGGAACAGGGCCAGGAAACATGCAATCACCACCACCGGCAGCAGCGCCCACAGCTTCCATCCCGCTCTCATGTGCGCTGCCTCCCGAAGATGCCGCTGGGCTTAAGCGAGAGCACCAGCAGGAAGAGAATGAAATCAACAATCAAGGCCCATTCGTTGTGCCAGTACAAGCTGGTCAGGCTCTCAGTGACTCCCAGCAAGAGTCCGCCAAACGCTGCGCCCTCAATCGAGCCCATCCCGCCCAGTACCACGATTACAAAAGCCTTCAGCGTGTAGTCATCTCCCACAGTGGGAAAAACATAGAGCGCCGGGAGCAGCAGGCCGCCGGCAATTCCGGCAACAGCAATACCCAAAGCGAAGCTGATCCCTTGGATTCGGGTCACGTTGATGCCCATCAGCGGAGCGACATCACGATTTTGTGCAATCGCCCTCACTGCCTGCCCGGTGCGGCTTCGTACCACAAATGCCCGCAGCCCAACAATAAATACCGCGGCAATGGCAAACGAAAGAAGCGAGGCTTTATTCAGGCTTATCTGTCCCAGATGCACTGCCTGGTTCTTCAGTGGGATATTCGTGTAGTGATAATCTGCGCCGAACTTAAGCTGTGCGCCATCCACCAGGATGAGTCCGATGCCGGTGGTCATGAGGATCTGCATGAAGTCTGACCGATCGCGCACCGGCAGGATCAGCAACACGTATACCAGATAGCCCAGAGCAAAAAGAATGATTCCGGCAGGAAGAAATCCAAAGTAAGGATTGATGCCGAATTTATCAAAGAGCAGCCAGGTGACATACATGCCGGCCATAAGAAAGGCGCCGTGAGCGAAGTTTACAATGCGCATTACGCCGAAGATCAACGCCAGCCCCATGCCAATCAGGGCATAGAGAGCGCCGGTCAACAGGCCGTCACAGCATGCTTGGAGAAAATCCATCATCGGAGCATCGGGTGGTTCATGAGCGTGGATTCGCGGCCAAAAAGATTTCGTTTTTGCCTTTCAATTTTGGGCATTCTGGCAATGTAGCCTGTCCCTCGAGGTGAGATCGCGCAGCCGAAGGAGCGATTCTGGCAATCTACTTCCGCTGGCTCCATTGGGGCGCGGGAATCACAGGTTTGGAGTCAGCCGCATGGGCGGGATAAACCACGTGATATCTCCCGCCCTGAATCTGCGTAATCAGCACCGGATGCTGATTTTGTCCGCCGGCATCAAATTTGATCGGCCCGAAAGGAGTCATGCTGAGATTGAGGTTCTTGATCGCATCCCTGATCTTGGTGCTGTCTGGGGACTTGGCATTGTTGATGGCTTCTGCCGCTACGCGCAGCGTCTCGTAGGCCTGAATCGCATGGTAGGCCGGGTGCGAGCCGTAGCGCTTGAAGAACTCGGCGTCAAACTCTTTTCCGCCTGGCCATTTGGCCTCCGGCAGCCACTGCGAAACGGAGAAGGTAAATTCCGCATTCTTTCCCGCGCCCTTGTCGGCAGTAGGAAACTCAGCCGCGGCGAAGCCGGTTCCCGCGGAAGTGTAGTACCTGGGATTGAGGTCAATCTCCTGCGCCTGGCGCATGAGAGTGACGGCATCCAGCAGGTAAGAACAGAGATAAATCACCTCAGGATTCGCAGCCTTCACTCGCTGCAACACCGCCTTGTAGTCCGGGGACTTGGCTTCGTAGGATTCAACTGCCACCAGCTTGATGCCCGCTGCCTGGGCGGCCGCGCTCATGGCCTTCATATTCGACTGCCCAAAGTTGGTGTTCTCATACACAATGGCCATGGTCTTGGGTGCACCGTTGTCCTTGAGAAACCCTATTGTGGTGTGGGCGTAATCGTTGGCGCCGGCACAGATGCGGAACACCCAGGGCGAATGCGAGTCCATCACATTGTCGGCCGTGGCTGTGGGGATGATTAGAGGTACTTCGCTCTTGTTCACCGGGCCGATAATCGCCTTGGTGCTCTCGCTGGAGTAGGAACCGAGGATGATCGGCACCTGGTCCTGATCTACCAGCTTGGAGACGCCTTGAACGGCCTGGTCGGGCTTGCTCTGGTCGTCGTAATAGTCAAGTTCAATCTTTTTGCCCAGGACACCGCCCTTGGCATTGATCTCGTCCAAGGCAATGGCATATCCCCTCTTGTGCGCCTCACCGAATGCTGCCAGGCTTCCGGTCAAGGAGGTGATGACGCCGATTTTGACTGTATCGCCATCCTTGGCGAAACTCGGTTGAGAAAATGCTGTGCCGAAAACCGCAACGATTATTAGAAGTGTCTTGAGACGCATAGTGATCCCCCCTTGTCGACAAAGAGCTTGCTATGTGGCGGGATTATACACTTGCGCAAAAAGGAGCAGCGCCAGGCGTGAAAACAGAAACCCAGACTTATCGAGAGGGTTTTAAGCAAACCTCAATGTGTCAATCCAATGTGTTAGTCTGGCTTAGTCTGGCTCTCTGCTTACGGCAACGCCAGCACCACCTTCTCACCATTGAGCGTGTACTCAAGCTGGTGAGTGGCTTTCTTATCTTTCTTGTCCAGAAGTGAAAAGTAGAGATAGCCGGAAACAGGCGCCGATGCATGGCCTTCGGGCAAGCCTTTTTCTGTAAGTTCCAACTCCATGGTGCGGCGATCGCGGTCTGTCGAACCAGGCTCCGACGGCGGCTGGCTTCCACCAATGCCTACGCCCACACCTCCGGAGGTCACCACTCCCCCCGGACGGCGTTGACCCGTCACCGGATCGTATCCGCCGCTTTCATAGCCCACACCCGCGGTCGGGTAGAGCACCACATCGTGGCTTCCAGTGGAAGGCGGCGCTGATTTCTTTTGCAGCCTGGCCGCCAGGACCTCCGGACTGGAAGGCCGGGAAGCAATGTCCGTGCTGGAAACTCGCAGCACAAAATCGCCCCATGAAATGTTCACTGGACTGTCTTTCTGCGGATAAACAGCTACTTCCACCACCAGGCAGCAGCGGTCCACATCGGAGGCAAAAGCTTTCCGCGCCTGCTCGGCTGTGAGCAGGACTGCGCCCACGCTTACGCCATCGCGCACCACGTGCGCGGGATAGCTGTCCGCGGCCGCGCGCGGCACCGTGCCGCGAGGAGCGTCCGCGTACACGGACACAGCAAACATCAAACCTGCTATCAGCAATGTTTTCAGCTTCATCGCTTTTCCTCCACTGGCGCGTTGTCCTTCTGCGCCACCAGTATGGCGTCAATCTTTAGCTTCTTTCCGCTGATCACGTAAATTCGCTGGTGAAATGTTTCTTTCCCTGGCGAGGAGACTGAAAGATCGTAAGCACCGGAATCCAGCCACATATCTTTCAGATGGTCTGCCGGGCCGGCATATGCGCCGTCCAGGAAGACCTGGGCATCTTTCGGATTCGCCTTGAGTTTCACCTCGCCTTTGTCCAGTGCATAGCCGAAACCGGCAGCATAAGGTCCATAAAAAGGCGAATAGAAGGGTTCATAGAAGAGCGGGGCGTAAAAACCCGCGTTGTAGGGATAGAGTCCGTACGGCCAGAACGGTCCATAAAAGAACGGCGCTGAGCTGTAGCCGCCCGCGACAGAAAAGCCGCCCAATCGAAAGTGCAGCTTGTGGCCGGACTTCGATGCGTCTTGCTTTTCTGCGTCCTTTTGCGTATCCGCGCTGGTTTTTGCGTCCGATTGGACTTGAATGTTAGCGGCTGGCTGTTGCGGTTCTGGGGATGAGGTGCTCTGCGCAAACGCAAAAGACGCCATCAGCAGAACCAGGCAGGTCAAATGGGCTGCAGGCTTCATAGACACGCCACCTTTACGCCTTAATTATATGGCTCAATCCTTGGAACATGGCAAGGGTGAATTTTATGCGTTTTCAATTCTTATCCTTGGTTTTCAACTCTTTACATGAAGCGACGAACACAAGCCGATGCCCACCGGAGACGAGCAGTTCCCTCTGTTACAAAATGTGAATTGGCGTCAAACAGGGATTTTTTGGGTATGTCAAGTCAGTGACCAACTCCGACGAAGTGAGCACGATGGACCTCTTGAACAAATTGCTTGAGCACAATCTGCCGGTGCAATGGCTGACTCCCGAGAGCGAGATGCAGGTGCATTAACGGTTCCCTCTACTTGCAGAAATGTGACTGCTATCACAGCCGTGCCCTGGGGAAAATACCTATAATTCGCGGAACCATTATCATTGGACACGCCGGAGGGATTCGCACATCATAGCCGCGTTTATCCGGCAGGAGGCGTCATGACCATCACCGCAATTCCCTCTGAAGGAATCGAGCAGCTCCTACACGCGGAAAATGAAATTCATCCACCTGCTTCACTGGTGGCCGGGGCGCGCTTGCGCGATTATCCCGCCGAATATAAGCGCTCTGTGGAAGACCCAGATCGCTTCTGGGCTGAAGTGGCGAAAGAGCTGGAATGGTTTCAGCCGTGGACAAAAGTTTTTGAGTGGAAGTACCCGACCTTTGAATGGTTCCTTGGCGGCAAGTGCAACATTACCTACAACTGCCTGGACCGGCAGATAAAGGCCGGGCGCAAGAATAAAGTCGCATACACCTGGGTTGGTGAAGAGGGCGCCGAGCGGCAGATCACCTACGGCCAGCTTCTGGATTTTGTCTCGCGCACCGCCAATGGATTGAAGTCGCTGGGCGTAAAGAAGGGCGATCGCGTCATCATCTACATGCCGCTGAACCTGGAAGGCGTGGCCTCCATGCTGGCCTGCGCCCGCATTGGCGCCGTCCACTCCGTGGTCTACGCCGGCTTTAGCGTACAGGCCTTGCGCAACCGCATTGAGGACGCGCAGGCTCGGGTCATCATGACCGCCGATGTCTGCTATCGCCGGGGCAAACGAGTGGGTCTTCGCTCCATTGTGCAGGAGTCAATTTCCGGCCTGGAAAACATCGACAAGGTCGTAGTCCTGCGCCGCACTGATCCTCCCATTGACCTTGAGCTGCACGAAATTGATTTCTACGACCTGGTGCGCAAGCAATCCGCCAACTGCCCTCCGGAGGTCATGGGCGCTGAAGACCCCCTCTACATCCTCTATACCAGCGGGACCACCGGCAAACCCAAGGGCGTGGTACACGTCCATGGCGGATACATGGTGGGCATTTACTACCACATGACGCGCTTCTGGGACATTCGCGACGACGATGTCTTCTTCTGTACTTCAGACATCGGCTGGGTTGTGGGACATTCCTACATCGTCTACGCGCCGCTGCTGGCCGGCGCCACCACGCTCTTCCGCGAGGGTGCGATTGACTATCCTCATCCGGCCATTGCCTGGGAACTGGTGGAGCGCTACCGTGCTTCCGTGATCTTTACCGCGCCCACGGCTGTCCGCATGTTCATGCGCCATGGCGACGAACCGCCACAGCGCTACGATCTCACCAGCATCCGCCTCTTCACCTGCGCCGGCGAGCCTCTGAATCCTGAGGCCATGGTGTGGGCATATCGCGTCCTGTGCGGCAACGGTAAATGGGGCTTTGTCGCCGATAACTGGTGGCAGACTGAAACAGGCGGCCCCTGCCTGGGAACACTCCCGATCATGGCGGCGCGGCCGGTGAAAGCGGGAAAGGCGCTCCCCGGAGTGATTGCCGAAGTTGTAGACCCGCAAGGTAACAAGCTGCCTCCCAACAAAGGCGGACTGCTGGTCATCCGGCGGCCTTTCCCGCACATGTTCCGCACCGTTTACGGCGATCCCGCTCGCTACGCCCTGGATTGGGGAAAAGTGCCCAACGCCTACACCACCGGCGATGTGGCCATCTGTGACCAGGATGGATACTTTACCGTGGTAGGCCGCGCGGACGACGTGTTGAACGTTGCCGGCCATCGCATCGGCACCGCCGATGTTGAAGGCGCCCTGGTGAGCCATCCGGCCGTAGCCGAAGCAGCAGTCATCGGCCGCCCCGATGAAATCAAGGGGGAGAACATCAAGGCCTTTGTGCTCCTGCGCGTTGGACACACAGGTTCGCCTGAACTGGAAGCCAAGCTCAAAGACCACGTGCGCCACACGCTGGGCTCCATCGCCATCCCCAGCGAAATCGCCTTCCCAGACAAGCTGCCCAAAACCCGCAGCGGCAAAATCATGCGCCGCCTGCTCAAAGCCCAGGAACTGGGCAAGGAAGTGGGGGATATTTCCACGCTTGAAGAGTAGTTATTTGAGTTCACCTCGAATCCCCCGGCAGGGGGGTGAGAGGTCTCTATTGCCTAATGTTGCCTTGGGCCACGATTTTGAGCCATCACATTATCTCTCTAGCCATCAACTTTTAGCGTTGTCTCTGTGTTCTGTTCTCCGGTTTTGCTCTTGCTTGTGCTTTTGGATTTTTGCTTTTCTCCGTGTCTCCGGGTGCGCTTTTGATTTTTGGTTGCGGCTTCGCTGCCCTGGTGGATGTTGGGTTCTTCCCTCGCAAAGACTAGAATGAATTATCTCCATGAACCCCTCTCTACTGCGTCAACTGAAAAAGATCGCCGGAAGAGATGCCGTTCTTGACCGCCTGGAAGATCGCCGGCTCTATGAATACGATGGCGGCATAGATAAGAGCCTTCCTGCGGCAGTTGTCTTTGGCCTGAACGCGGAGCAGATTTCGCGGGTCATGCGCTTTGCCGGCGCCAACAGGATTCCCGTGGTGCCGCGCGGCGCGGGGACAGGACTCAGCGGTGGCGCCATCGCGGAAAAAGAAGCCATTGTGCTCTCCACTGCGCGCATGAACAAGATTCTTGAGATTGACATCCCTAATCAACGCGCCGTAGTTCAGCCGGGCGTGGTAAACCTGGAACTGAGCAATGCCACCGTGAAGTACGGTTTCTATTACGCTCCCGATCCCTCCAGCCAGAAGGCCTGCACCATCGGCGGCAACGTAGCGGAGAATTCCGGCGGGCCGCATACGCTGGCGCTGGGCGTCACCGTGAATCATGTCACCGGGCTCGAGGTAGTTCTGCCCAGCGGACGCATCGTCGAACTGGGCGGAAAAGCGCAGGACTGTTGCGGGTTGGACCTCACCGGCTTCTTTGTCGGCTCGGAAGGAACACTCGGCGTCACGACGAAGATCACCGTCAGGCTCACCAAGCTTCCTGAATCCGTGGCCACGCTGCTGGCCGTCTACGATTCAGTTGAGGACGCAGCCAACACCGTAGTCGCCATCACCCAGAGCGGCATCACGCCGGCTGCACTGGAAATGCTCGATGGCTGGCTGCTGCGCGCCGTCGAGGCCGCCGTCCATGCCGGCTATCCTGTAGATTCAGCCGCCGTCTTGCTGATCGAGCTCGAAGGCATGAAAGAGGCAGTCGATGAGCAGGCGGAAGCGGTGTGCGCCGTCTGCATGCGGCAGAAAGCCCGCGACGTAAAACGCGCCAAAGACGAGTCCCAGCGCCAAGCCTTGTGGCTGGGCCGTAAGACCGCATTCGGCGCCGTGGGCCGCATCTCTCCCTCGTATTACACGCAGGATGGAGTGATTCCGCGCACCAAGGTCCCTGCAACGCTGGCCGAAATCGGACGCATCAGCCAGAAATACGGACTGCAAATCGGCAACGTCTTCCACGCCGGCGATGGCAACCTCCACCCGCTCATCCTCTTCGATGCCCGCGATCCCCAACAGACCGCCGATAGCAAAAAGGCCTCGCACGAGATCATGGATTTCGTCCTCAAGCTGGGCGGCTCCATCACCGGCGAGCACGGCGTAGGCAGCGAGAAGATTGACTTCATGCCGCGCATGTTTACGGAAGATGATCTGGAAACCATGGTGCGGCTGCGCAACGTCTTTAATCCTGACTCGCTGTTGAATCCGCACAAGGTAATTCCCGCAACCCGCATGTGCCGCGAAATTACCGGCCCGTTGCCCAAGGCAAAGGTAGAACCCGCTCCCGGAGTCCCGGTGTGACCACTCCTGCAGAGGTTCGTGTAGTACAACGCGGCAAGCCACAAAAAATTAAGAGTGGAGCGCAGCCGCCGGGGTCCCCGACGAGCGCGCGTTCTTCTGCGCTTGGCGGGGTGGAGGCACCCTCGGCTGTGGATGCGGTGTCACTCCAGCACGACCGGAGAGCTACAAAAGCCGGAGTCCTGATATGAGCACTCTCTCCAAAGCTGGTGTGGCACAACCGCCCTCGGCTGTGGATATTGTGTCGCTCCAGCGCGACCTCGCTTCGATCGTCGGCGAAAACCACGTCACTCAAGCCCAGACAGAAATCAACGGTGTAACCCCGGCCGTATCAATTGCCCCGTCATCGGCAGAAGAAGTTGCTGCAATCCTGCGTCTAGCCAACGAACGCGACTTGCAGGTGGCTCCCGCTGGAGGTTGTACCCGGCAACAGATTGGTGGAATTCCTGATCGCGTTGATGTGCTGCTGCGCACCGAACGCCTCAACCAGATCAGACAGTACGATCCCGGCGATCTGACCGTCGGCGTGGGCGCAGGCATTCGCCTCGCTGATCTACAGAGCGCGATGGGCAAGCATCAGCAGTGGCTTCCCTACGATCCGCCACAAGCAAAGCTTGCGACCGTCGGCGGCTTGCTGGCGACGGCAGCCTTTGGTCCACTCAAATCAGGGTTTGGCGGCCTGCGCGATTTTTGTATTGGTATTCAGTTTGTGACTGGCGAAGGCGTCATCGCCAAAGCCGGTGGCAACGTGGTCAAGAATGTGGCCGGTTACGACCTGATGAAGCTCATGGTCGGCAGCTATGGCTCGCTGGCGGTGATTACCGGAGCCAACTTCAAGGTCTTTCCCCGGCCCCGCCAGACCCGCAGCTTCATTTGCTCGCTGCCCTCGCTCCAGGAAGCAATCGCCTTCCGCAATCAGGTGTTGCGCTCCCCGCTTACGCCCATATGTCTGGAACTGGTCTCGCCACGCGCTGTAGAGTATCTCTGTGATTCGCCGGTGGCCCACGATCCGGACCACTATGCTCCGGCAGGGCCCATGAGTTCGCCTTTAGCCGAATGGCAGATAGCGGTGCGTGCCGCCGGAAGTGACAATGTCCTGGCGCGTTGCCGGCGGGAGTTGGGTGCGCCCGTTGTCCGCGAGCTGGAAGGCGCGCGAGAAGAACAATTCTGGTCCTGGGTTTCCAACTTTGAAGTCAGCATTCTCGAGCGGCATCGCAATGCCATGATCGTCTACGCTCACGCAACCATTCAGAACGTGGAGGCCGTGGTGCAGGCGCTGGAACACTCCGCGCCCGACTACAATTTTCTTCCCGCCATGCTGGGCCGCGCCGCCACCGGAAACCTGGTCCTGGGATTTGTGCCGCTGCCGGTGGACCCGCCCGCCGCCATGCAGTATGCCAACTGTACCTCAGCTTTCCGCGCCTTGCTTCCTGCCGGATGTTCGGCCATTGTCACCCAGTGTCCCAAGGAAGCCAAAGCGTACTTTGATGTCTGGGGAAGCACGCCCACCGATCTGGACTTGATGCGTGGAGTGAAGCGCGCGCTCGATCCAAAACGAATTCTGAACCGAGGTAGATTCATTGTCTAATTACTAAAAACATGCCAACCATACCCCAACCCGCACAGACCAACGATGCTCCCACCTGGGATCTGCTCTCCAAGTGCGTCCATTGCGGCCTCTGCCTGAACCACTGCCCTACCTACCGCGCCTTGGGCATGGAGATGGATTCGCCCCGCGGACGCATCTACCAAGTCTTGCAGGTGCATGACGGCAAGATGGAGATTGGCGCCTCGCTGGCCCTGCACATCGACCGCTGTCTCGGCTGCCTGGCCTGTGAGACCGCATGCCCCTCCGGCGTGCAGTATGGCCGGATCGTGGAGCGGGCGCGGACCCAGATTGAAAACAACTACCAGCGTTCGTTTTTCTCCCGCCATGTGCGGCGCTTCTTCTTTGCCAAAGTCCTGCACAATCTGCGCCGGATGGAGCGCTTGGCCAAACTGGTCCGCTTCTACCAACGCTCCGGCATCCAGACCGTCCTGCGGAAATCAGGTTTCCTCCGGCTGGTGGGCGCGGCGGAGATTGACCGCCTTTCTCCACGAATAGACTCTGAATTCTTTTTCTCCGAGATTGGAAAGACCTTTCCTGCCGTCGGCGATCGGCGCGGGAAGGTAGCATTCCTGGCCGGATGCATCAACAACGTAGCTTTTTCTCAACTGAACCGCGCCACGGTGAAGGTGCTCACGGAAAATGGCATCCAGGTCCATATCCCCGCCGGACAGGGCTGCTGCGGCGCGTTGGACGCCCATGCCGGTTTCCGCGACGACGCCCGCAAGCTGGCGCGTAAAAACATCGAGATATTCCTGGGCGCAGACTACGACGCTATCGTCACCAATGCCGCCGGCTGCGGTTCCCTGATGAAGGAATACGACGACCTGCTGGAACAGGATCCGCAGTTTAAAGCCCGGGCCCATGAATTTGTCGCCAAGGTCAAGGATGTGACCGAGTATCTGGCGCAAGTGGGACTGCGTCCGCCGCGCAGGAAGATCATGCAAAGCGTCATCTACCAGGACGCATGCCACCTGCTGCACGCGCAAAAAATAAAATCCCAGCCGCGCGAGTTGCTGAAGGCCATCGGCTGCCAACTGGTGGAGATTCCGCACGCCGACCAGTGCTGCGGCAGTGCCGGAGTCTACAACGTTGTCCAGAACCAGCTCTCCATGAAAATCCTGGACGCCAAGATGGAAGACATCAGCTCCGTCTCCGCCGACATGCTGGCCACAGGAAACGTAGGCTGCATGATCCAGCTCCGCGCAGGCGTAGACCAGCGCAAAATGAACCTCCCAGTCAAGCACGTGATCGAGCTTCTCGAAGAAGCCTTCACTTGAGAGATTGCCAAAATTGAAAGTCAACAAATTACCACTGACTACACTGACTACACTGATGGCACTGATTGACGCAGATTGCCCTTTTGCTCTTGATGTTGGTTTTGCTGTTGTCTTGGTTTTCCTAATTACTAACTAGAGCGTGTTTCATAAATACTTTCTCTGCTTCTGGCTGCCCCCGAAAGTGCCTTGAAATCAGGTCTCAGAGGGAAGCTGGAATCAAAGTCGTTAATATTTGAAACAAGCTCTACTAAATTAATTACGAATTTACTTCTTTCTGATTAGCGTTCATCCGCGGCTAGAGTGAGATATGTCTTTGCTGTTCCCTGATTTTTCTTCGTGGTCCTCGCTTTTCCTCCGTGTCCTCTTTCTTCTCTCAGCGTCCTCCGGTAAAGGTTTTGCTTTTGCTTTTCTCCAATACTTGATTTTGATCTTTAGTTTTTCTCCGTGTGACTCCGTAGTGAGATTTTGGTTGTGGCTTCGATCCCAATTTAGGACTATTTCCCGAAATGGAACTATCAAAATAAAATTACCAATTCATTCGTAGTTCATACTGCCATGCGCTATAGTACGCGCGTGAGCCAGATTGTTTGACTCCGGAAAAGGAAGCAACTATGAAACGCTTTTGCCTCGCTATGACTCTGCTGACCATGGTCGCGGTTTTCAGCGGTTCTGCATCGTCGCAGACGCAGACGTTTGACCACTTCCTGTGCTACCACGTCCCCAGCCAGCCTGTTCTGAATATCCCTCTACAACTTCAGGACCAGTTTGATGCCCCGCAGTTTGAGAATATTGCCACATTGCAGATCGTTCGGTTTTGCAATCCGGTTACCAAGACAGTGAATGGAAGGACCTTTCCCATTGTCAACATCAACCATCACCTGACCATGTACCAGCTCAATTCGCAGCCCATCATCCCGCGGCAAGTGGTGATCACCAACCAGTTTGGCGCGAACGTGCTGCTGAACACCTCCAATGCTCAGATCCTCGCGGCGCCCACCGGCAAAGCATTGCCGCCAAGCTCACCGCCACCGCCCTCTTCCGATCTGGACCATTACAAGTGCTAGGTCGCCAGCGGTCCGCAGGTCAACGTCACCGCCATCCTGACCGATCAATTCATCACCGGTCTGCGGTTCCTGGTCGTCAACCCGGTATTGTTTTGCAACCCGGTGGAAAAGATCAAGCACGGTGTGATCACGCCCATTCAGTTCCCCAGCAATCACTTGACGTGCTATGCGCTCACGCCTCCCACTGTTCCCCCGAGGAACATCAACATCTTGAATCAATTCATCCACCCGCCGTTCCTGAATATCACGGTAAACAATCCGGACATGCTGTGCGCGCCCACAACCAAGGTGTCATGGCACGTAGTGACGGTACCAGCAACGTCTGGTTCGCAGTAGCCTGCAACCTGAAGGGTGCAGGCCGCTGGTATCAGCGCTAGCGAGTCGCGAGCCTTTAGGCAGACGTGAGCGAAGCGAATTAGACCAGCACCGTAACTACCACACCGTAGCAAGTTCAAAGTAAACGGCGGGGCGATTCGCTCCGCCGTTTGCCTTGCTTGTCAATTCACGTTGAATTGGAGCTCACTCGCGGCCAATTTAGTGTTGCTTTTTCCTTTTCTCTAATACTTGATTTTGATTTTTAGTTTTTCTCCGTGTGTGACTCCCGTGCCTCCGTGGTGAGATTTTGATCTTTGGTTGTGGTAACGCGAATGCGAATTTAGCGGTCCGTGCGCTTCAGGATCACCATGTCCCGCTCTTCGGCTGCGATCTGGCGGAAGAATGTCTTCAGATCAGTCAATTGTGGCTGCTGCACTCTTACAGTTTTGATCTGATACGCGCGGGTGTAGCGAAGCGAGTTCTCGCCCATTTCCATGCCACTCTGGTATTCGGCAAAGGAAAAGCTGGCATGGACGGGTTTTGGCAGGGCATCCAGACGATAGCCGGGCGGGAAACTGAATTCGAATTCGTCAGTAGCCAACGCGAGGGCGGGAAACTCGAAAGGTTGCGTCCTCGGTTCTCCTTCAAGCAGATTCGTGCTTTTCTCGCCAATCACTCTGGGACGCATCAACAGCAGGTTACCGGCGTTCCTGCCATATTGTTCGGCAGTGAAGGTGTAGGTGACTACCAGATCCTTATCAATCTGCTCCAGATTCTCTGTGCTCACATGAGTGATTTGGGCATTGTTGAGAAATCTGCCCAAAAATGATTCCAGTATCCCATCGCGCTCCCGAGGCGAAGCTTTCAGCAACATGGAACGATATTGCGCGGCCGGATAGCCGGAACGCACCTCTTTCACTTCGCCGGAGAGCCGCCCGTGGTCATCCAGCGTCAATCGCGCAGACCGCTGCAAGCGATTCGCAGATGCCTGAAGCAGAGGAAACTCGATCAACTCTCCGCCATGATCGGTCACCAGCAGTCCGCGATTTGCCTGTTCTACGTTCGGAAGAGATCCCAGGGGTGTGTACTCGTCTGTGGGATCAAAAAAGAGAAGCCGTCCCAGGCTGGGATGGTTCCAGGTCGCAGCAAAATCGTCGTTATTCGCGTCTTGCGGAAGCCGGATGGCCAGAATGACATGATTAAAATTCAAGGCTGAAGGAAAATCTGGTGCAATTACGCCTCTCTCCGTGTGCGTAAGGACGTAATAGGAATCGATTCCCGTTTCCCGCAGCATGGTGGCCAGCAGCGTGGCTTTGTCCTTGCAGTCTCCATAATGATTGGTGAGCACGCTTCCGGCAGAATGCGGCTGGTAGCCGCCCACTCCGATTTCGACAGCAACATAGCGCACGTCATGCTGCACAAACGCTGCAAGAACGCGCAACTTATCCAGCGGGGCCGGCGCGTGCGCTGTCAGCTCCTCTACCTTCTGGCTGATGTCAGGTGTCGCCTGGCGGCTGGGGGCCGCCAAACTGCCATACCAGGATCCCACGTCCTGCCAGGAGCGGTACGTCGCACTGCGGCCCAGCGCTTTAGCAGGAAAATAAGTCACGGCCAATCTGCCTGCCAGTCCGCGCCAACGCGGCATGGAAGGCTCCCTGGCCATGGCGGGAACATCCTGAAGCTCCCAGGTCCATTGGTGCTCGCCCGCAGGCTGGGGATCAGAGTCAGCATGGTTTAGGAAACGGGCTCGGTATTCCCACTGGTCGGGCAGATGGAGAACGAAGCGGGCGCGGCGGACCGGCAGTTCGCCCTGAAATAGCCACAGATCCTGCAATACGAAAGGACGACGACGCTGCTCATACTCATAGCCAATCAAGCTCCCTGGTTCGGCGGCGGGAATCTTCAGCACTTTCAGCCGCTTATCCACGTACAGAGCTCCGGCGAACGGGCTGGTCTCCACCGCATCCTTCTCCTTGACCTCGTATTCCGTTCCCTGGGCGGAGACAGACCAGGCTTTTAGATACGTCAGCCGTGTTTCCTCATCGAAATAGACCGCGAACGTCCCATACTTGCGCCCTTCCGGCCGCAGGATTCTGTAGGCCCGCCGATATAGAGTTTTGATTTCTCCTTCATGGTCGACTGAGGTCCATTGCTCGTCCAGCACGATCACGGCGTTGGTATCGTCTGAATATTTGGGCAAAGGCTGGTTGGCCACACTGCGGAGCCAGTCCGGCGTGCCGGCCCCGGCGAGCGCGGCCAAAAACAGAACAAACAACAGCAACAGCGCTGCGGCCTTAATTGGCAGGAAGCAATTGAAGGATGGCTTGCTCCTCATCGTTGATCCTCACAAAATCGTAGAAATCATGCAGCCCGGGATACTGTTCCAGCGTGAAGGCATAGCCGTCCATAGTGAAACTGCGCTTCAGCTTCAATTGCGAGCCCTTCTGTTCGGCCGTCCGCGCATAAGAAGCGAATCGCGTTTTCACGCCTCCGGGAGCGGGTACACTTTCCAGTTTGTAGCCCTGCGGAATCTCCACCATCACTTCATCATTTTCCTGGTGGCTATACTTGAGGTACACAGGATTTTCGCCGTTCGTGGTTTGAAACACCTTCTCTGACCGCCGACGAAGCACGACAACCGGCAGCAGCAACCGGTCGCCGGCCTGCGTGGCGAAACTGGGCGACTGCACATCGAAGGAAGCGCGCAAGGGACCACTCGCCCCCTCCCACCCCGTAGTGGAGGTCAGTTTCACGGTGGCGTCCTGCGGCAGCCATACCCTGGTTTCCTCTTCCAGTTCCTTTTTGCGTGCCGCCTCATCTTTGTTGTTCCCGTTGATGCGCCGAACCAGGGCTTCCTGTCCCAGAAAACTCACTTCCAACTTCCCATCCAGATTTCCGTCCTTATCCAGGCGGAAAGTAGCCTTTCGTTCAATCAGCGCTTCGGCGCTTGTCGCCACTGGAACCTTCACCAGGCTGCCGTTGAACTGCTCCAGTCTTATGCCGTCCGTGTCCGTTTCCTCCCAGGGAAGCAGGCCGAATGGGCAATGGAGCGTGGCCGGATCAAGAAACAAGGTCTTCTCCGGCAGGCGCACCTCGACAATTTCCGCGTCGAGCTGAGTTGGATTGGGCAAGCTCTTGACAAAAAATCTTCGGTTACGCGACGTTACTCGTATAGGGGAAGCCTGAAAGCCGGCTTCACGCGCCATGGCCACGAAGAGAAGATTGATTTCATTGCCAAAGGCATAGCCGTGCTGCAGCACCTCCTCGGCTGTTTTGTTCGGCTTCAGGTTTTCCCGTTCTTTTTCCTTTTCGGTTCTGGAAGGTTCAAAGCTGACGGCGCGGATCTGCTGCACCCGTTCGTAAAGTTTGCGCAGCTTTGTTTCCGCAGTGTCGTTGGGACTTGATAGCCGGGCGACCTCCTGCTGAATCAATTTAGACTGGGCCAGGAACTTCACCGTCTGCCGGTATCCCAACCCGGCCATGTCACTCCAAAAGCTGTCATTGGAAAAATAGCCCACAACATAAAACAGGTATACCTCTCCTCGCATCGTTTCTTCCGGAGGCGAGTACTCTTCTTCGCGGACACCGGGGACGTTCTCCACGTCCAACAGGACCGTGCCGTCAGGCTGAGTTTGTGGCGCGGCGATCTTTGGCAAATGCAGGGACCGGATTTCAATATGCGTGTGGGGCGAAAACGGATGCAGGATGAAATGCACCCGTCGCACAGAAAGCTCCCTCTGAACCGGCCAGCGCGCTGCTGGGTAGGCATATCCGTGAGTAAGAAGGTAGTGCTCCGGATGCTTGATGACCTCGGGAATGTCTCTGTGCCCGTGCACGGTGTAGGAATAGTCCAGGATGCTGCCGGGTTGAACATTGGAGAGTGAAAACGCCTTAACGTTCAAGCGGAAGCGCCTGGTCTTCAAAACGACTTTGTCATAGATGGTTCCGCCAAATTCGATGGCCTGGCCATCAGGGGCTACGGTGCGTGCCCGGATGTTTTCAACCTGAACTTCCTCTTCCAGATAGGGAATCTCAACGTCACCGTATTTTTTGCCTTGTTCCTTCAAGATCTTGATGCGGGTGAAATGGGTTTCGAGGTTCCTGGCATTGTCCGTCTGGACCTCACGGTAAAGGACTATGGCAACGTCGCCGGGATGGGAAGGATTATCTTTGAGTTCCAGCTCTTCCTTGGAAATAGGAGGCCATGTTGCGGTTGTTTGTGGGGATTGCGTGGCTGCCCGCGGTGGAAAAAAGCAAGTTGAGGCGCAGGTCAAAAACAGCAAAACGCCGGGGCGCAGACATATTCCTGATAGTGATCTTCTAAGAAACATATTTTTGCCATTTGTGGCTGACGCCCATAGGGGGTGGGTCGCAGGAGTCCATTAGGGGTTGGGCTCTATTAAAGTAGTAAGCGAATAATAACGCTATTTTCCGCCAGCGCAACAGAAAATTAAGGGGTTCCCGAAATGGCAGCGCCGCAAAAGCAGCAACATTAGAACATTTTCAGAGATGCTGCGGATCACCGCGATACGCGATTTGTATCAGGGTATTGACTCCCAGCAAGAAAATGTAATTCTGGAAGTGTGAGGAGCGTGACATCACGGCTTAAGGTTGAAAGTGTTTGATTTTAGATCACCCGATCACCGGATCGCCTGATTCCGAGGCTGTTTAACCAAAGCATTTTGCTTGAAGATTGCACTACAAAACCATGCAATCAAATTCCGGTTTTTGTAAATCTGCGTGATCTGCGTGAACCCACGGTCGAAATCTTTCATAATGGCCATCCCATTTTGGGCTGCTCGCATTGCGAGTCAAACCAAAAGCAAGGAATGCCAACAAGAAAGGAAAAGCTTTGTGAAGAACATGATATTTACCAAAGCCGCAAAGAGAGTTGCTGTGCTCTTTCTGCTGATTATCTGTCTGGTTTATCTGCGCAGTCCGCAGCAAGCTTTCGCGTCCACGTGCGTGCAGAATTGCGAGAGCGTGGCAAGCCAATGCGTTCAAGGTTGCCATGGGGCGGAGGGTTGCCAGAGGATTTGCTCCGTGGCCCTGCGAGCCTGCTTACAAGGTTGTTGGTAACGACGTCAGGTTGGAGCACAGGGTCGCGGCATCCTGCGGATCTGCCTCCAACCAACTCTTAGATCCGGCCTGGCTTCTTGCGGAACCTCTTCGGACGACAGCGGGCGAGGCCCAACAGGACGACGAGCCCGCCACTCAAACGCGCCTTGAAATGTCACTGCGGGGGAAGAACCGTTGGCGGTTGGGAGCGAAACGACAATCTAACCCTGGTGCCGAAGAAGGGACTCGAACCGCTGAGTTTCGGCAACTCTTTTGCTCTCAAGCAAATAGCGCTATCTATTGAATACAACATACTTGCGGATTTTGCAACAAAATCAACTGATTCAACTGCGGCAAACCGGTAAACGAAATTTGTAATTGTTTAGACACCACGACAAGCCTTCGCTTGCTGATGTCGTGGATACCACGGGCTGATAGCGCGGTGGAATCCCTTGCCAGTCTATCGAGACACCACTCAAGCATGGGTTTCGCTGCTGCGAGCGCCGCGAATTGCCGGCTCGTCCTCGACCGCACCTGGCAAGCTGTACTTCAACCCATGTTGGCTCTCGTCGAACGTCAAGGATAATATTGCTCCGAGATGAGCCTCCGCAAGATCGTGCATATCGATATGGACGCCTTTTATGCCTCCGTCGAACAAAGAGATGATCCCAAGCTGCGCGGCAAGCCTGTCATTGTCGCGTGGCGAGGCAACCGTTCCGTAGTCTGCGCTGCTTCCTATGAAGCCAGGAAGTTCGGCGTGCGCTCGGCGATGGCGGCGATCCGCGCGGAACGCCTGTGCCCGGATGCAATTTTCATGCCGCCGGATTTCACGCGGTATAGAGCGGTCTCGCGTCTCACGCGCGAGATATTCAAACGGCACACGGATTTAGTGGAGCCGCTTTCACTCGATGAAGCGTACCTCGATGTCACCGAGAACAAAACTGGCTTGCCGACCGCTACGAAGGTTGCAAACGCAATCCGTCAGCAAATCTGGGTGGAATTGCATCTCACTGCCTCAGCTGGTGTTGCGGCCAACAAGTTTCTCGCCAAAATCGCGTCTGACTGGCGCAAGCCGGATGGACTGTTCGTTATCCAGCCGGGTGAGGTGGATACATTTCTATCGCCGTTGCCAGTTGGACGCCTGCCTGGTGTAGGCAAAGTGACAGGAGAGAAGCTGGAGAAACTCGGGATCAAGATAGTGAAGGAGCTGCGCGATCTGAACTTACCGGCGCTCGAACAGAACTTCGGCCGCTATGGCCTGCGTCTTTACGAACTGGCCCGCGGTCTCGACAACAGCGAAGTTGTCCCGGACAGGCCCACACAATCGATTTCCGCCGAGGATACTTTTGAGCGCGACGTCCCACTGGTCGAGACGGAGCCAATGATCCGTGAGCTGGCAAAAAAAACTTGGTCTGCTTCGCGCAAGGAATCGCGCATAGCGCGTACCGTGGTTCTGAAGCTGAAGACCAGCGAGTTCCAGATTCTCACGCGTAGTCATACACCCGGATCTCCTCCCTCTTCTTGCGAGGAATTGACCAACATCGCCCTGTCGTTGCGGGAGCGAGTGAATAAGGGGCCGCACCAACGCTTTCGTCTCGTCGGCGTGGGCTTGAGTAATTTTCGCGAGCCTGAGACCACACTCCAACAAACAGCCCTTTTCGAGTAGCTACTTCTCGCGGGTAAATGGTCGTCTTTTAGCAATCTCAGAGCGCGCACTTTTAATGCATTCCTATCAAGTATTTTCAACAACTTAGAAGCTCAAAGTGGGCTGCCCAAATACTTGTAAATACCGCTAAATCGGGTGTTCTGTGGGTGACGTTGTGGGTGATGAAGAACTACAGAAAACCTCACTCTTTCTCTCCACGATCCTCTCCCAAATTACCAGCAGCCTCGGACCCGGACTCCGTGCCAGCATTGTATTCATTATGGCGCGCATCCTTTCCATTTCATATGAGCCGGTCTTGCTCTCGACGCGCGAAATGTTGCTGCGGCAGATGGGCCATGAAGTAGTGTCGGCTGAGGGTTTCGCGAGAGCTTATCAGGCTTGCGAGGTGGAACGTGGCGGCTTCGATCTGATAGTCCTAGGACATTCGATCCCGCACGATGACAAGCGTGAGATTATCAAGCGCTGTATTCCGGCTTGCTCCTGTCCCTTGCTGGTGCTTTTGCGCCTGAACGAACCCCCTGTCGAAGGTGCATTCCGATCAATTGACTCAGCCGAACCGGAGGCCTTCGTCTCTGCGATTCATGAGATTCTTCAATCGTAAGCGTCCGCTTCTCACCCTCTAGACACACCCCTACGCCGACACACATTCTTTCCAAGTGGACACTTCCGAGATGGTGTCCACTTGGAGGCATATGGACACTTCCGCTCAAGTAAACATAACGAGAAGTACAGACAATCAGGCCCCGCCCACCGCGAAGCGTCGGTATCGCTCTGTTGAAGAGAAGCGTCGAATCGTTGAAAAGACATTGGTGAAAGGCGCGTCTGTAGCACGTGTGGCGCGAGAGCACGGAGTGAACGCCAACCAGGTTTTCGCTTGGCGTTTGCTATACAAGAAAAACCGACTCGGCAGTCGGGCGGCCAAGCTGTTACCCGCCACGATCGAAGGTACAACACGAACAAAACCAGAGGACAAGCGGCGTTGGAGCCTAGCGGAAAAGCAGCAGATCGTCGCGGCTTCTTTGGAGCCGAACGCATCGGTGAAGGAGATCGCACAGGCTAATGGCGTACACCCAAGTCTGGTCTATGACTGGCGCAAGAAGTATGGCCGAATAAGCCGGGCGCCGAAGGTGCGTGCCGCGGGCCTACTGGCAGTCACGGTCACCGACGGAAGTGGGCCTCGAAGCGGAGAGACTGCTCCAGTAAGAGCCATCGAGATCGACTTGCCAAAGGGACGAGTGCGCATCATCGGAGCGGATGCTGGGTTATTGCGGGCGGCGATGGAGCTGTTACGATGATCGGCCTGCCTGCAGGAACACGCATCTGGATTGCAGCAGGAGTGACAGATCTAAGGCGGGGATTCACGGGGCTGAGCAGTCTGGTACAGACGAAGCTGGAGCAAGCCCCATTTTCCGGGCATGTGTTCGCCTTTCGCGGACGACGCGGAGATCTGCTGAAAGTGCTCTGGTGGGATGGCGATGGTCTATGCCTGCTATCGAAACGGTTAGAGCGCGGTCGCTTCGTATGGCCAAAAGCCGAAAGTGGCACGGTCTCGCTGACGAAAGCGCAGCTCTCGATGTTGCTCGAAGGAATCGATTGGCGCAGGCCGGAACGGACTGCGGCACCGCAGATGGCAAGTTGATGACAGCGCACTTTATTCTTTGTATTTTTACCAAACTTCTGCGAGGGTCACTGTAAGTTCGTACTAGCAATGGCGAACATGGCGGTCCCGCAAAATACTCTTCCTGATCTCGACCGCCTCTCTTCCGAAGAACTCAAGGCTTTAATCCAAGCTCAGCAGGAACAGTTGCGCGAGCAGCAGGAACGCCTGCTGACTCGCGAAGCAGAGATCGAACACCTGCGGCTCTTGTTAGCGCAGCTGAGGCGTCTGCGCTTCGGGCGCAAGTCGGAGAAGCTTGACTGGCGCATCGAGCAACTGGAACTGAAGCTGGAAGACCTGGAAGCTCGCAAAGCCGAACATGCCGCCAAAGTGGACAGTAAAGTTCCAGCGAGTGTCAGCACGAATCCTTCAGCACAGAGCAAACCTGCACGCCGCCAGCTGCCCGAGCACCTGCCCCGCGAAACCAAAACCTATCTACCTGAGGAGAAAGCCTGTCCTGGCTGTGGCGGCGAGTTGCGCAAGCTGGGGGAAGATATCTCCGAGATGCTGGAATACGTGCCAGCCCGGTTCAAGGTGATTCGCCACGTTCGCCCCAAACTATGTTGCCCGGGCTGTGAAACCTTCGTGCAAGCCGCCGCGCCCAGCCGACCGATAGCGCGCGGACTCGCCGGCCCTGGATTGCTCGCGCATGTCCTCGTTTCAAAATATGCCGATCACCTTCCGCTCTATCGTCAATCAGAGATCTACGCGCGCGAGAGCGTCGAGCTGGAGCGCTCCACGCTGGCAGACTGGGTTGGCGGAGCGAGTTGCTTGCTGGAACCTCTGGTCGAGGCTGTGCGCCGCCATGTGCTAAACACGAACAAGTTGCATGCAGATGACACGCCTGTGCCAGTGCTCGCGCCAGGGCAGGGCAAGACCAAACTCGGACGCCTTTGGACGTATGTTCGCGATGGCCGTCCCGCGAACGATCCTGCACCGCCTGCGGTATGGTTCTGCTACTCGCCAGATCGAAAGGGTGAACATCCCAAACACCACTTGCGCAGTTTCAACGGCATTCTGCAGGCTGATGGCTACGCAGGTTTCCACCACCTCTATGAGGGAGGCCACATCCAAGAAGCTGCGTGCTGGGCGCACGTTCGCCGCAAGTTCTACGACATCAAGTTGGCCCAAAACTCAGCCCTGGCCAAGGAAGCTCTGGAACGCATCGCTGCACTGTATGCCGTTGAAGATGACGTTCGCGGCAAACCGCCGGATGAAAGGCGGGCGGCTCGCTTAGTAAGATCAAGACCTCTACTCGATTCGTTGCATCAGTGGTTGGAAAAATCGCTTGCTTCGCTGTCGCGCAAGTCCGATACCGCTACCGCGATCCGCTATACGACTTCGCGCTGGACCGCGTTATTACGCTATTGCGAGGACGGCAACATCGAGATCGATAACAATGCGGCGGAACGCTCGTTGCGTGCCGTCGCACTTGGCCGCAAGAATTTTTTGTTTGCCGGCTCAGATGCGGGTGGCGAGCGTGCTGCGGCGATCTACACCCTCATCGGTACAGCCAAGTTAAACGCAGTCGATCCAGAAGCGTATCTGCGTTACGTACTTACCCACATCGCTGATCATCCCGTTTGCCGTATCGGCGAACTGCTGCCCTGGAACGTCGCCCCTGTTCTTCAGGAACATTCAGTATCGGCCTAAACAGCCGAAATCAGAGTTCGATTTAGCATATTCGGTGTCTAAGATTGAAGCGAATTGGTTCAAACACAAGTAGCATCAAGGACGCGATGAAATTCAAGATTCTCTATTCTCTTTGGTCTGGAATACCCATTGTGGCAGGCCTTTTCTATATCTGCAGGGACATCAGCCGCCCATACAACAAGTTATTCGGACTAGACTCCACCATGGGGCTCGTGTATCTACAAATCGGCCTCCTTAACCTACTCAATGCCTTCTATGGTTCTTCGAAAGCAGGAATCCGTTTTGCAGCAGTCGGAATCAATATCTTGTCAGTAAGCGTCAGGGCAACCGCAGGGTGTTCCACGCCGGGAAAATGTGCTGAAGTGGGGGCATGAACCCAGAGCAAAGTGTAGTGCGCAAGCGACGGACGCAAACTGAGATTGAACAGTTAGTCACAGAGTTTTTGGGCAGCGGCATGAAGGAGGTAGCGTTCTGCCGTAGCCGTGGGTTGTCTTGGGATACGCTGAATCGGCATTTGCAAAAACAGGGGCATAAGCGGGAGGGGATGCGATTGGGGAGCCGATTGGTGCGGGTGAAGGTAGTGGGTAAGAAGGGGCTAGATGGAGGACAGAGGGAGAGGACGGGGCTGACGGTGGTGGTGGGGAGTGGGCGGAGGGTTGAAATTGGAGTGGGATTCGATGCGGCTACCTTGGAACAAGTAGTGGCCGTGCTGGAAGGGATGTAAACCGTGTTTGGGTTGGGGCCAGCGACGCGGATCTATGTGGCGACGGGAGCCACAGACATGCGCAAGGGATATGAGGGGCTGTATGGGCTGGTGCGGGACCGGTTGTTGTGCGAAGCGCGCAGCGGCCACGTGTTTTTATTTTGTAACGGACAGCGGAATCGAGTGAAGGTTTTGTTGTGGGACGGGAGCGGACTGTGGGTGTGTGCCAAGCGCTTGGAGAAGGGGCGCTTCCATTGGCCGGAAGCGAAGGCGGAGGAGAACAAGGTGGTGTTGAGTCACGAAGAATTGTCTCTGCTATTGAATGGACTGGACCTGCAACAAGTGAAGGGGCGCAGGAATTGGTATCGCGAGGTAACCAGAGGGGAACCTTTTGAGATTTCCGCATCTCTATAGAAAAAAGATCTTGTAAGTCACAGGCCCATTATGGTACTTCAAGAACCAGCGTGAGCGTGACGACGAGCCAACCTTCTTTTCCTGCCGAAGCAGAAATCATTGTCCAACTGAGAAAGAAACTTCAGACCACAGAGACGCAACTGCAGTGGGCGGAACTGAAGATCCAGGCGCTGGAAGAGAAGCTGCGGAAGGTGCGCTTGGCCAAGTATGGAGCGGGCAGTGAAAAGCTGAGCAACGAGCAACTGGACTTGCTGGAACTGGAGCCGGGGGTCAGCGGGAAGGAAGTACAGGCCGAGAGTCAACGCCCTGCCGTGCCGCCGCCGGCCAAGCCACGGCAAAAACATCCCGGGCGGCAGCCGTTGCCACCGGACTTGCCCCGAGTGGAGAAGATCGTACCCTGTTCCGCGGAACAATGCGTGTGTCCTGGTTGTGGCGGGCAGCGGGAAATTATTGGCCATGAGGAAAGCGAGCAGTTGGATGTGGAGCCGGCAAAATATTTCGTGCGCGTCAGCAAACGGGAAAAACGTGCCTGTGGCAAGTGCGAAGCCGGAGGAGTGGCGACGGCGCCGCTGCCGCCACGGATCATCGCGAAGGGCTTGGCCAGCGATGCCATTGTGATTGATACGGTGGTGAGTAAGTACTGCGACCACCTGCCGCTGTATCGGCAGAGCGCGATCTTGGCGCGGGACGCGGGGGTGGAAGTGAGCCGGGCCACGCTGGATGATTGGGTGCTGCACGTGGGGGAACTGCTAGTGCCGCTGGTGGGAGCCATGCGGCACGAGTTACTGAGTGAGAGTTATATCCAAGCCGACGAAACCCCAGTCCTGGTGCAGATGCACGATGGCCGAGGCAAGAATCATCAAGCCTACTTGTGGCAGTACGGGTGTCCAGGCGGCAACGTGATTTTCGACTTCCGCCTGGGCCGGGAGCGAGACGGACCCAAGAAATTTCTGGGACAGTTTAACGGAATTTTGCAAAGCGATGGCTATGCGGCCTACGATCAGATTGGTGGACCCAATTTGGTGCATGTGGGGTGTTGGGCCCATGGGCAGAGGTATTTTGCCCAAGCTCTGGAACTGAATCCCCACGATCCCTTGACCCCGTCCATCTTGACCCCGATCCGTGAGCTATTTGTTATTGATGCCGAGGCGCGGGAACAAGGGCTGACGCTGGAAGCTCGTCATGGCTTACGACAAGAAAAATCGCGACCGCTGCTGGGAGTCATCCGTAAGCAGGTGGAGGCAGCTCGCTCCCAAGTCTTGCCCGCCAGTGCTCTGGCCAAGGCTTGCAACTACATGCTCGGTCAGTGGGACCGTTTGACGCGCTGCCTGGATTATCCGCAGGTGGAACTGAGCAATAACTGGGCGGAGAACTCCATGCGCCCGGTGGCCGTGGGACGCAAAAACTGGATTCACATCGGTAGCCCGCAAGCGGGTCCGAAAATCGCCGCCATCCTTTCTGTGGTGGAGAGCTGCCGACGGCAGAAGATTCCGGTGCGCAGCTATCTTGGATCTGTGCTTCCTGGCTTAGCTGATATGCCAATTCAACGCCTGCCAGAACTTACTCCTGCTGCTTGGAACAAACAACAACGCTCGTAGATTGCAATTCCACAATCACAGATCGCGTTTGCTGAGTAGCCTGTAGTTGCTCTGACGCTTAC
>DATDGL010000033.1:0-45280 GCA_036522115.1 Candidatus Angelobacter sp. | reverse complement strand
GGTATCACGGAAGGGTGAATTGAATGTGCCCGTGAGCGAGGCAAACGGCCCCGCGCTGGCTACGGGATCAATCAGGTCCTGCTTCAGGCGCTCAGCATCGGCGAAAAAGAAGAGCTTGTCCTTGATGATGGGACCGCCAAGCGATCCACCGAAATTGTTGCGCTGGAAATAAAGATTGGTATTCGAGATATCCGCGGAACTGTTGTGGTCGCGGAGAAGATAAAAGCCTTCACCGTGCCACCTATTGCTCCCGGACTTGGTAACTACGTTGACCGCGCCTGAGGAGGTCAACTCGGTGGACATATCGAGCGAAGACTGGCTCACCTGGAATTCCTGGATGGCGCTGGCGGGAAGATTTTGTGTGGTGGTGCCTACGGTTTCATCGCTGATATCGACGCCGTCCACTTCAATGCGAGCGGTGCGGCCGAATCGTCCGCCGAAGGAGATAGAAGAAAAACCGTTTTTGGTGGGGTCAAAGTTGCCGCCATCCTGAATCTGAACGCCGGGTTCCAGTTGGGCCAAATCGAGAAAGTTGCGGCCGTTGATGGGCAGGTTCTCAATTTGCTGGGCGGTCAGCACTCCCTGAACGGTAGGCTGCTCGGTGTTGATGGCAACCGCGTTCCCCGTTACTTCAACCACTTCCGAGGCTTTACCGACGGACATCCTGGTGTTCCCGGAGGCGGTGACGCCTACTTGCACCGGAATGGTAATCACCTGGGTCTGGAAACCCTGGGCTTCAATCCGCATCTCATAGGTGCCCGGGGTCAACGAGCCTGAGCTGAAAGTTCCAGAAGAAGAGCTGGTTGTCTTAGTGGACTGGCCTGTCGCTTTGTTGGTAATGGTGATATTGGCGTTGGCAACGACCGCGTCGTTCGGATCTGTGATCGTTCCCTGAATGCTTCCTGTTGAGATGGTGGACTGGGCCCAAAGCGGGGCGGCCACCAGCAGCAGGATTAGAAAACCAATGAGCGCCAAATAGCGGGATTTCATCATAAAAATGCCTCCGTAAGCGGCTTGGTTAATGAAAATGAGTCTCAAGTTTTCGTCCGGAACCCGGAACGTGCTTGATTTGAATTTTGGATCGCAAGAGGTTGAGAGCGGGGGTAAGTTTCATCTGGGTTAACTAGAAACCCTCTACTATTCAAGTTATCCAACGAATTTGCTATGCATGAGACATTCCATTCCGGATGTTCAGGCAACTAATTGAAAATAAATCGTTAATTCTCCTTAACGTTACTTAACTGAGGTTTTCGTATTAATTTTAATATGGGCGCGGATAAACAATATGATTTTCAGGATTTTATGGACAGCCCGAGATGATGATTCAGGAGGCGTTTATTTGCGCCTGTGAGATTCATTGTGATACTTTCCGCTCCAGCGGAAGGGCTGCCGGTTCAATGAATCGTTGCGGCTGAAGGAGCTAGGTTATGAGTCTTGGTCTGATCGTTGTGCTGGTGTTGGGCGCACTGGCAGTTTTCATACTGGCCGGAATGTACAACAGCCTGGTTCAGCTCCGGGTGAGGGCGGAGTCTGCGTGGTCAGACATTGATGTGCAATTGAAGCGGCGGCATGACCTGATCCCGAACCTGGTGGAAACGGTGAAGGGCTATGCCGCACACGAGAAGGGCACTTTTGAAAACGTGGCCAAGTTTCGTTCCATGGCCATGCAGGCCACCAGTCCCGCGGACAAAGCGCAGGCCGAGGGGCAGCTTACGGGGGCACTGAAAAGCCTGTTCGCAGTGGCAGAGGGCTATCCTCAGTTGCAGGCCTCGCAGGAGTTTACCGAACTTCAGAACTCGCTGAACTCAATCGAGGACACGATTCAGAGCGCGCGGCGATATTACAACGCGGTGGTGCGCGACTATAACACCCGCGTGCAATCGTTTCCGGCCAATATCGTTGCCGGGATGTTCGGGTTCAAGGCGCGGCAATTTTTTGAAATGGACAGCGCCGCTGATCGCGAGAATGTCGCCGTCAAATTCTAAAGCTTACCCGCTGATGACACAGAAAGCACTGATCTCTCTGACCAAGAGGTAATACCGGGGAATGCCAACGGCGAGATGGGTTGAGCCGCTGTTGTGCAGTAATCTCAAAGTAGAAGCCAGTAAATGAAAATCGCTTTTAACTCGCGGGCCTTTCGGTGGACCAGCCGGGCCGCGATTGTTCTGCTCCTGCTGAGCATTCCTGCCTGGGGGCGGAGTTTCCAGGTAACCAGGTTCAACGCCAATATTCACGTAGAAGAAGATGGATCGGCGCGCGTGAACGAGCAAATCAGTTTCGCTTTTGCAGGAGAATTTCACGGAATCTACCGCAGTATACCGGTCGAGTATCCGGGCCCCGACGGCACAAACTATTCCCTGTTTGTGCAGGTAAATCACATTACAGACGAAAACGGCGCGGCCTTGAAGTTCGAGAAGCACACCAGTAACGGCTATCTCAAACTCAAGGTCTATCTGGAAGCGTCGAACATGACCAGGACCGTCAACATCGAGTACACGGTACTGGATGCATCCAAATTTTTTGAGGACCACGACGAGTTCTACTGGAACGTGACCGGAAATGACTGGCAGGTCCCGATTGATTCCGCGGCTGCCACTCTTGATTTTCCAGCGCCGGCCTCCGGCCAATTGCGTGCCCAGGCTTTTAGCGGTGTTTACGGATCCAATAACAAAGCACCGTGCAGCGTGGAAGGTCCGGTCGTAAGCTGTGCGACTGCCCATGCTTTGGACATGCACGGCGGTTTGACAGTAGACGTCTATATTCCTCAGGGGATTCTTCACAAGCCCGGCGCCTGGACTCGGGTTACATGGTTTGTGCGCAGCAATCCTATCGTGACGCTCCCGGCGTGGGCGTTCCTGGTGATGTTCACATTATGGTGGGTGAAAGGACGCGATCCAGATCCTGGGATGTCCGTTGCTCCCATGTATGCTCCACCGGACAAGATGGGGCCCGCGGAAGCCGGAACCCTGGTGGTAGATCATGTGCAGCCACGGGACATCACCGCTGTCCTGGTGGATCTGGCGGTACGCGGTTACATCAAGATCGCCGAGGTCGACCACAAAGGGCTTCTGCTCACTCATAAAGATTACGAATTACATTTGCTCAAAGACGCAGGACAGTGGGGAGAGCTGACGGACTACGAGCGGACCATGTTGCAGCAGGTTTTTCAGGGTGGCACGATGACCCATGTTTCCGAACTTCGCAACCGCTTCTACACTGCGGTGCCAACTTTGAAGACGCAGATTCTTTCCGCGCTCAAGCAAAAAGGGATGTACACGCTCGACCCTGATTCGGCAGCGGGTTTCTGGGTCCTGGGCGCGATCGTCACGGCGGCCCCTTACGCACTGCTTCAGTGGCTGGGTTGGGCCGATTTTTTCAGCGGGATCACGCCTGCGGTTATCTGCATCATCCTCGCAGTGTTGCCGGTATTTTTGTTTGGCCGTGAGCTTACAGCGAAGAGTTTGCTCGGGGCCAAGACCCGGGTCCAGGTCCTTGGCTTTGAAGAGTTCATGAACCGGGTTGACGCCGACCGCTTGAAACGCATGCCCTTGGATACGTTCGAGAAGTATCTGCCGTATGCCATGGCGTTGGGCGTGGAGCATCGCTGGGCGAAGGCGTTTGAAGGGATTGTCCAGAATCCTCCCAGTTGGTATCAATCGGGCAGCGGCTGGGGACCGGGAAACACTTTCAGTACATATCTATTCGTCAGCAGCCTGGGCAACATGTCGCAAACGGCAAGCGCGGCTTTTGTTGCCGCGCCGCGATCGAGTTCCGGTTCTTCCGGCTGGAGCGGTGGCGGTTTCAGCGGTGGGGGCTTCTCCGGCGGAGGCTTTGGCGGTGGAGGCGGAGGAGCGTTCTGAATCGGGTCATCGCTGCGCTTCGAAGTTGACTGCAAAGCAAAGCCTAAGCGACAACAAAAACATACTTCTCTTCCTTCACGAAGGGCAGTTTCTGCAATAAGGTACGTTTCTCACGCAGGCCTCTTTCTGTAAGGAGGCTCCGCACTTCTACTTGATGGTTGAGGTGCATGGGATGCGACCTGGTGGTTCCCGCCGGCACGTCGAAGAGCATGAGGCCACCGGGATTGAGCAGGCCGGCGAGAAAGATAAGCTGTCCCGGCAGATCAGGCAGGTGCTCGAGCACATCAAGCGAGAAGACTGTGTCGAAACGCCGTTGCCCGGCCGCCTCTGCCAAGGCTTCCCGGCTGTGCAGAAAGTCCACATCCAGCCCGCGTTTTTGGCAGCGGTAGCGGGCAAATTTCGCGCTGACTCCATCCACATCGTAATAGGTTGCGGGATGGCCCCGCCGCGCCAACTCCAGAATGACTTCGCCATTGCCCGCGCCATAGTCGAGGCAGGCGCCACGGCCGAATCGCAATACTTTCAGATTGGAGCGGATGCGTTTGTAGTCCAGGTTATAGGCGGAGATGGCGAACATATAGAGTTCAGAGTTCTGACGGTACCACTGGGCGAGGGCTTCGGCGTCATTTTCATCGAGAGCGGCCTGCACCCAGTTTTGCGCCAGGCCCTGGTCGCTCTCAGACCACAGGCGGCAAACCTTTTCAGCCGCATAGCCCGTGAATTCCATCAACTCTTGCAGAGCCACTTCAAGGTTTCGCGTATTACGTTGCTGGGCGCGATGAACGAGCCATCCCGCACCGCCAGCGGACACAACCAGCAAGCCGGTCGCAGCCAGAAAGAATTGCGGGGCAAATGACAACCTGAGATCGAGAACCAGCAACAGCAACCAGGCTGAAACCATGACTGCCGCCGACCATACAAAAGGGCGCTGTTCACAAATCACAATGGAGAGATGCGCGGAAGCAACAAGCAAGCCAACACCCACCAGAGGACCGCAGAACCCGAACAACAGCAAGGCGGCCACAAGCGTGAGGTCTGTGAGCCAAAAGCAGGCTGAAGCATAGCTTTGCGAAATTGGACGCGCCAGCAGATTCGCCGCAATCACCCAGGCCGTCCCAACCCCAAGCGCAGCAATCCCCGGCAGGTTCGAGGCACATGGCAAGCCCACCAGGAGCGCAGCCGCCGCCACCCGCCACCTGATTTTGATTTCCCAACGCACCCTCTTTTTCAGATTGACCGTCAAATGCAAATAATCAGGCGTGTAAGCGAGAGAGACCGCAACCGCGGCAACAACCAAGGCAAATGCAACGATGCTTCGAGTGGATGAATATGCTGCGGCGGCGGTCAGCGCCGCAAGCAGGCCCGAAATTCCGATCAGGCAAATGGCTGCGATCCGGCCCTGTCTCAAATGAGCTTGCTGCTCGGCGTAGTTCATTTGCAGAAGAGTCTCTTATAGCACATGGACCAACTTCGGCAGCTCTCTCCCGCTGCTCCGGATTCCTCACGGCGCCCTGCAAACACCACGCCTTCATCCGACATCTTACTGTTTAAGTAAAGGAATTCACCGCTGCATACGGCGGACGAGAAATTCACATTGGTTTTCTTGAAGGAGGAGGTCGTCTTATGCCTGCATCTTTGCATCGGGCTTCTGATGTTCCGAACTTTGAACCCAACCCAGAGCAGTTACCAGCATCAGGGGATTATCCCGGGGCCGGCGGCGCCAACCCCTGGGAGGAGCGGGCGAGACAGGTGGGCCGGGCCATGGGCAGAACCGTAGCCGCCCTGCGCAGCACCGGGGCTCGGTTGAAGAATACCGCCGCGGATGCGACTGACGCTGCTGTGTCGCAAATGCAGGACGTAAAGCAGCAGGTGAAGACCGGATATGAGGGCACGAAAGCCAACGCGCGACAGGTCCTGCACGATTATCCAATGCATGTGGTCCTGACGGCGGGAGCAGCGGGTCTGCTGCTGGGCGTGGGCATGAGAATCTGGAGGGCGAACAAATGAATCAGGAGAAATCGCTCGGAGTGGTTTTGACGGAGATCAAGGACGAGTTGAACCAGTTTCTTGAAACTCGCTTCCAAATCCTTCGCTCAGAGATACAGGAGATGTTTCGGACGTGGAAGTATTGCGTTCCCCTGCTTCTGGTTGCGGGGGTGCTATTGCTGGCCAGTTGGATGGTGATCACCTTCGGCTTTATGGCGCTGATACACGGCTGGTTAGTGCCCAGCCCGTTTGCGTGGGCATGGGCCGGGTTCATTGTGGCCGCGCTGTACATGATTATTGCAGGCGCGGTTGGCTGGTTTGCGTATGGCGAGCTACGAAAGGTCGGGGTTGTGCCGAGACGCACGCTCAAGGTGCTGAAACAAGACCAGAACTGGGTTGGAAGCGAGGCAAGGACGCTATGACTTCACGACTTCCTGTTGACATTCTTGAAAAGCGGGCTGCGGAGCAGCGGCGCCAATTGCATGACGCGGTAAGCGAGCTGCGCCAGTCAGTGAAAGAAAAACTGGATGTAAAACGCAACGTGCGAGAACACATCTGGCCAGTCGCCGGAACCATGGCGTTGGCCGGCCTGGCCCTGGGATACACGATTGCAGGAATTTTCACAGGAGATTAGGCGGGACAGGGCAGTTTTGGAAGTCAAAGCCCAAGTTCTTCATACTTTAAGAATGAAAATCCTTGCCGGGGGCACATTTGTAAACACGACGCCTTCCCCCGGTCCCATTTAAGTCATGCCGACTGGCGCCCTGGCGCTCTGCCGGGGCAGCTTAAATCCTGCCATTTTTGCGCGGTGGTTCGCTTAGGTGATATTGCCTAATTGGATGAATCATCTACTCTGCGCGGGCATTTCATGATATAAACCTCACATCTTCTGGTACTTGGACCAACGCGTCCCTGCGACGCCCAGGGCCCATGTGAGGGTGAAAATGTCTGAAGCAAGGACAGGAAAACGGTTCCCGCTACAGTTGCCGATCCGGATTCGGCACAAAAAGGCGGGGAATGTGGCGACAACGGCGAATATGAGTTCGGCTGGAGTCTACATCCAAGCCAACACGGATCTCGCGGTAGGTTCGCCGATTGAATTTGACATTACATTGCCGGCCAAAGTTTTGGGAACTCCCAATGACGTAGAGGTCCACTGCACGGGGCGGGTGGTGCGCCGAGAGAGCAGCGCCAGCAACGGCAAGGGAAGAAGCAAAAACGGTGTAGCTTGTGTCATCGATCAATACAAGTTCATTCGCAAAAAAGGAAAAAGATAAATGCTGAAGATCATCCTGGCTGATAACCAAGCAATCTTCCGCACGGGCGTGGCCAAGGTTCTTGCGGTTGAAGACGATCTGCGTATTGTGGCGCAAGCCGATAATTCCGAAAAAATGATGATGGCGCTGGAAAAGTTCCATGCCTCGGTCATGATTTTTGGCAGCGATTTGCAAGCCAACCTGCAAGATATTGTCGAGGTTGCCAGAAGGCTGAAGACCAAGCTAGTGCTGATCGCGGACACCGGACAAGACTCCAGACACTATCTTGCCAACGGCGTGAGCGGCGTGATTTACCGCAATGTGAGCGGTGAGGCGCTGGTCCAGTGCGTGCGCAAGGTGAACAAAGGCGAAACGTGGGTCCAGGACACTCACGAGAGCAAGGAGACTGCGGAGAACGACCTGGTTGGAGCGCGGGTACGCGACCGTTTGACAGCCAAAGAACTCAAGATTGTCGCGCTGATCGTCCAAGGGTACAAGAACAAAGAAATTGCAGTGCAGCTTGGAACCACCGAACAGGTGATCAAGAACTACCTGCGGAACGTTTACGACAAGATCGGCGTGTCTGATCGCCTGGAACTGGCGCTGTTCACCATCCACCATCGCATTCTGGCGGAAGCGGCCGCAACTTCAGTGGCTGCGGGAACGCGCTGAAAAGCACCTTAGAGCGATTCGGGAAATGAAAGGCGGGCGACAAGCCCGCCTTTTCCATCGCGGTAAAGAAGAGATTGAACCGCATTAAAAGCAAAACCAGAGAAGCTGTAACCACCGCACAGCTAAACTATAAAGATAACTATCTCAGTGTTGGCCGTTGTTGTCCTTCAACAGCTCGTTGACAATTGTTACCAGCTCTTCAGGATTGACCGGTTTTTCCAGATACAGATCAGCCAGGGGCTCCGCCGCCTGAAATGCTTCCGCCACGTAACCGGAAACCACCACCACAGGCATGCTGCTATGGCCTTTTGCGGCTTGCACCACGGACCGGCCGTTGGCATCCCCCAATCGCCAGTCGGTGACCACGGCATCGTAGGTATTTTTTTGAAGCTTTTCGATGGCGTCCCGTGCTGATGTCGAAGCGGTAACGGTATGACCCGCAGCTTCCAGAATGGCGCATTTCAGTGTAACAACATGGGGTTCATCATCCACACAAAGGATCTTGGCCATAAACGCGTCCTCGAATGGCTGAGCAGGGATGCGCAGCGCACACTGGCGGCTATTTCTTTACCCAGGCTGATTTCATTCTCAGCCCGCAATGACAACAAAGTCAAATCATCGGGTTACCATCGCCCTGCCACGACATATCGGCGAGCCAGACAGTTTTGGAACAACCCTCTTCAGGTTGGATGCTCTTTACTACAAGCGCATCGGTGGATGACCCGGTAAATTGTTCTAATCTACCGGACCGGCGTCACCAAGCTTCTCCCCTACGGACTTGGCCTGGCTGAATAGCAAGAGATAATCCGGCCCACCCGCTTTGGAATCTGTGCCAGACATGTTAAAGCCACCGAAAGGATGCACGCCGACCATGGCGCCTGTGCTCTTGCGATTGAAATAGAGATTGCCCACGTGGAAATCACGACGGGCACGCTCCAGTTTTTCACGCGAGGTTGAATACACGGAGCCGGTGAGTCCGAACTCAGTATTGTTGGCAATATCCAGGGCGTCATCAAAGCTGCGGGATTGAATCACGGCCAGCACGGGTCCAAAGATTTCTTCCTGAGCAATGCGAGCGGTGGGAGAAACATCGGCAACAGCAGTGGGCTGGATGTAATAGCCTTCTCCGACGCCGGTGGCGGCTGCGCCTCCGGCAATCAACCGCCCTTCTTTCTTGCCAATTTCGATGTAACTCAGGACCTTCTTCATTTGTTTTTCGCTGACCACAGGGCCCATGGATTTGTTCTCTACCGGGTCGCCCACAACAATTCGCTGAATGCGGTCCTTCAGGCGCGCCAGAAACACGCTATAAATCTTCTCGTCAACAATAACGCGGGAGCACGCAGAGCACTTCTGCCCGGAGAAACCATATGCGGATTGGACAACGCCTTCCACAGCAGCGTCCAGGTTGGCATCATCAGCGACGATAATGGAATCCTTTCCGCCCATCTCCAGGATGGTGCGCTTGATCCACTTCTGTCCGGGACGAGGAACGGCGGCCCGCTGGTTGATATCCAGCCCGACTTCCTTGGAGCCTGTGAATGCTATGTAACGCAGTTGCGGATGCTCCACCAGGGCACTGCCAAAAGTAGAGCCGGAGCCGGGACAGAAGTTAACCACTCCATCCGGCATGCCTGCTTCCTGAAGGACCTCAAAGAACCTGGCAGCAATAACCGGGGAATCGTGCGAGGGCTTAAGGACTACGGTGTTGCCGCACACAATCGAGGCCATCGTCATGCCCGCCATGATGGCGCAAGGAAAATTCCAGGGCGGAATGACGGCGCCTACACCGAGCGGAATATACATCAGGTTGTCATCTTCTCCGGGAAGTTGCACATCCGGCTCCGCTTTACTCAAGCGCACAGCCTGGCGCGCATAGTATTCGGCAAAATCTATGGTCTCAGCGATGTCACCATCCGCTTCCGCCCAATTCTTTCCTACCTCGTATACCATCCAGGCGCAGAACTCGAACTTGCGCTCGCGCAGGATGGCGGCTACGTTGGTCAGCAACTCCGCCCGTTCTTCAACAGGCGTATTCTTCCAACTCTCGAAAGCCCTGGCTGCCGCCTGAATAGCGATCTCCGCATGCTCTCGTCCGGCTTCCTGGGTGATGCCGACCACTTGCGATGGCTGGGCCGGATTTACAGATTTGATTTTGTGTTCGGTCTTGAGCAATTGCTTGCCAATCACCATGTCGTACTCGTGGCCTAACTCCGCACGCACTTTGGCCAGTGCTTCGCGCATGCGGCGCGCATTTTCTGCGTGGCCGAAATCAGTCGAGGGTTCATTCCGAAATGGGGAGAGAGTTACGCGGAGTGTTGCTCTTGTGCTTTCAACGGTAGCCATTTTCTTTGGTGTCCTTTTTTTTACCCGACGGGCGGGGTTGAGGAGTAATGTTTTATTTTACTACTCAAGTTGACCAGGGATGGCGCAGAGGGCAGAGCAGCAGCACTGGCAAAAAAAAGCGATTCAACCGAGCTTTGGGGCTTTTTGGGCAAGGTCGCGCAGATAGCCGCCGGCTGCGGCTATGGCTTCATCGAATGTGGTTTCCTGTCCCCATTGCAGGATTTCAGCCGAACCCACCTTTTGCACGATCCAATGGCAGATGGCAGATGGATGCCTGCGGTCCACGAGGATATCGGCAATGTAGCCGCCGACCTCCAAGCGGGTGTTCGGCGGGTTGTTGGCCTTGCGAGAAGCGGCCGCGGCTACCAAGCGCAATCCCCTTTCCCCAAATCCGAAGGCGTGTTCCAAGGCAAATCGGATATGGTTGGATTTGAATTCTCTCATTTTGGTTGTATGCCGTTGTGGATTTTTTGGACCTAAATCCTTCTCCCAGGGTTCCAATCGCCCGACTAAAGACCCATGCTATAGTTGGCGAGTGGTGAAGCCTGTCTCACAGCACACAGTGTTCCAAGGCCACCTCCTTCCGCCATCCAAGGAAGGTCTTCGCCATGGCTGACCACAAAGCCGCAGAAGCGGTCCCAGTGGCCGCCCAAAAGGTCCACCAAGCTTCAAACCAGAGCGCCAGTTGGAACAAAAATTCCACGCCGGAACGGACGCCAGGGCTGCGGCAGCGTAAGAAGGCGCGGCTCCGCCAACAGATCATCGATACCGCCGTCCATCTGTTCCGGACACAAGGCTACGAAAACACCCGCGTCGATGACATCATCGAAGCCCTGGAGATCAGCCAGCCCACCTTCTTCCGCTATTTTCCGACCAAGAGCGCCGTTCTGCTCGACTTCGCCCTGGAAGGTATTGCCCGCACAACCGAAGAGCTCAGATCTGAGCTAACCGGCGATACCACGACGGCGGAGCGATTGCGCACGTTCTTTGGCAGACGCGCCAGCAGGATCGAGTCCGACCCGACCTTGTGGCGAGCGGTGGTGCTCAGCGGCGCCATGGATCCCGTGGTTTCCCATCAAGTTCGAGCCTCGGATGAAAAGTTGGTCGCCGTGCTTCAGGGAATCCTGGCTCAAGGCCAGGAGCGAGGCGAGGTCACGCGTGACTACCCTATCCTCCATCTGTCCCAGACGATAGACGGGCTTTACAAAGTCATGGTGTGGAAGTGGGCCGGCGATATAACCGGCCCGCACAGCTTCATTGAGTGGGTGGCCAGCGCGGTTGAGATCTTTCTGCGAGGAATTGCACCGCGCCCAAAATGAATAATGTTCAGTTTCAATTACACCAACCGGCAAAATCAGCTTGACTCCAAATAACCAACGGAATATAGTCAGCGACCGTTCCTGTTAGTAGCTATCTTTTGTTGGTAAAAGTTGTTTGTATTCAGCCCTCGTGCCCCTTCGCGACGTGGGCCTTTTGAGAATCGCTCGTTTAGACTAAGCCCCTCCGGTCCTCCCCGGAACCTCCGAAGGGCCATTCAATCACGCTCTTGCCACTACACCTGTTCTATCTGGGTGCGTGAATTGTGTGGTGCGACATGTCCGGAAAACATGCAACCGAACGCCCGGGGCGCTGCCCCAGTGTCGTTCCCTTAGCCTCGAAGTGCACCGTGCGCCCTTCAGAGGCGTGTCTTGGTTCGCGCGGTCTTTCACTCAGCTCTACCACAAATCGCCGGGGCTGGAGGCTCTTCTTCCGGATCCAAGCCTGGCGAATCAACCACCTGCTGAATAGGAGAAAAAACTATGGGTCGAAAAACGGATCGAGATGACAGTTTTTGGTTAAGAGAAAATTCTGATAAGGCGCGCTTGCGCGATGCCGAGAATGCACGCAAGAACCGCGCTGAGATCACGGCGGCTCTGTCCCACGGCAAAGTGTCACGCCGTGACCTGGTCAAATGGGGTTTGTTTACTACCGCCGGGATGATGGCGCCCCTGGGAGGCCTCAACCCGTTCGTAAGGCCGCTGCACGCGGCCACGTTCCGCTCAGGAAGCGGAAGCTGCGGTCAAATCCCTACGGGGGTGTCACCCAGCCCAACCTTTGGCGTGCAACCGTTTACGCAGCCGATGCCGCGTTTTGACGTGCTGCCGCGCAATGCGGTATCCACGTTGAATCCAGCGCCGCAAGCCTCATCGAATCAGACCCAGCAGCCGGTTGATCCAGCTTTAGTGGGCGGACAAACCGGGCTGACCGGGCCTATCGAAGGCCGCCCACCAGGCCCCAACTGGGCCCACCAGCGCTATGCCCAGTTCCTACCCCAGATTGCGGTCGAGGTCACAACCAAACCAGTTGGCAGCAACAGTGCTTACAATCCCGGCGTAACTTCCGATTTGAATTCCGGCATCAACCCGGCCACACCAGTCCCGCCGAAGTTTCATCCCAGCTTCCCCGCACAAAATTCGAACCGGGTGTGGACATTCAACGGCAACTTTCCTCCCAAGCTGCTGCAGGTACGCTACGGTGAGCCGGTCCTGATGCGTCACCACAATGGCTTGACCACGGACATCACCAACAACGGCGGCTTCGGACGGTTTACCTTGAGCACGCACGAGCACAACGCTCATCACGGCGCGGAGAACGACGGCTTCACCGGCGCCTATTTCTGGCCCAACCAGTTCTACGACTACCATTATCCGTGGGTGCTGGCGGGATTCACGACCATCAATACCGGCGCCACCGACCCGCGGGCCGGCGCTCCCAACGATAGCGGCGGCATCAACAAGGTGCCGGGCGACTGGCAGGAAACCATGAGCACGCACTGGTTCCACGACCACATGTTCACCTTCACCGACCAGAACGTGTACAAGTGCGACGCCGGAATGAACAATATCTACAGCTCGCTCGATCGTGGCGACGAATCGGTCAATGATGGGGTCAACCTGCGGCTGCCCAGCGGCTATAACGAGACGCTTCATAACGGCTGGGGCAACCTGGACTTTGACGTCAATCTCATGCTGGCCGATAAAGCCTGGGATGCCAATGGCCAACTCACCATGGATAACATCGCATTTGATGGTTTCCTGGGTGACCAGATGACCGTGAACTTTGCCTGGAAGCCGTTCTTCAACGTATATGCGCGCCGTTACCGCTTCCGCATCCTGAACGCCAGCGTCTCCCGTTTCTTCGCGCTGGCCTTAAGTGATAGCTCACAGTTTGTTCAGATCGCGAATGACGGCAATCTCCTGCCCGTCACCGTACCTCTCACCCAAACCGATCAGCTTGGCATCGCGGAGCGCTACGACATTGTGATTGACTTCGCCCGTTACAGTGCTGGTCAAACCGTTGATCTGGTGAACCTGCAACAGATGGCGAGCGGCAAATTACCAGGTCCGGTCTTGAGCGTCTCTCAGGCTACCAGCGGCACCTCCTGCGACCCGGCGGTGGGCGCAATCCTGCGCTTCAAGGTTATTGGACCGCCGCCGCATCCCGACCTGAGCGTGAACCTCACTGCCAATCCCCAGACCCCGCTGATCCCGAATCCAACCTTGCCTGCCACCACGCGGCAGCGCACATTTACTTTTGACCAGGGCGGTCAAATCACAACCAACGATCCCGTCACGACTTATACCGGCAACGGCCAGGGCAGAGGCTCCTGGGGCATTGCCACCAATAACAATGGCGGCAGCAGTAGAAATCGTGGAGGTTCGGTCTTGCAAGCCGACTTCGGCCGCATCTCTTCGCAGCCCGGATTCGCCACTGCCGAAGAATGGGTGCTGGTAGGTGGCTTTGGCTGGGACCATCCCATCCATATCCACTTTGAAGAGGGCCAGATCATTTCCCGGAACGGCAACCCGCCGTCACCGGCGGAGAGCGGCCGCAAGGATGTTTATCGTTTGCGTCCGAACGGAACCGTAGTCATCAAGATGCAGTTCCGCGACTGGGGCGGAATGTTCATGGAGCACTGCCACAATACCATGCATGAAGACAATGCCATGTTGTTGCGGTGGGACTTGGACAGTGGAACTCCGTTCCTGAGTCCGCTGCCAACTCCAATCTCCAAACCGACCGGTGTCACGTTTGAGACACCGGACGAGATTCTGCCAAACGCATAACCTGGCTTCCGGCGCGCGCTGGACCAGCGCGTGCCGGAAGTTCAGTACTTAGAGCGTGTTTCAAAAATGGTTCCATGGCACACGAATAAAAACCGGGGCTAAAGCCCGAGAGGGTGGAAGGGGCTATTTTTGCGGGCCCTAAAGAACCCGCTTCCCCGGACTGAAGTCCGGGGCTTCCACCGGCGGATGCCCAAGCTTATTTTTGAAACACGCTCTAGTATTCAGCTAGAACTGATTCATGATGCGGCAGGCTGCAAGAAAAATACAAGCGCAGCTACCACACACCGTTGCTTAGGCCCAAGGAGTAACCCATGTTGTCGAAGAGTTGGACAAGACTGGCAGGCATTTCAGGAGTTTTTATCGCAGCGTTGGCATTTTTATTATCCACGCGGCCCCTGGCGGCCGACGGTTCGGCATCAAGTCATTTTCCCAATGTCGAACTCATCACACAGGACGGCAAGAAAGTGCATTTTTACGATGATTTGATCAAGGGCAAGATTGTGGCCATAGCCTTCATTTACACCACCTGCCAGTATGCGTGCCCTTTGGAAACGGCGCGCATGGCCCAGGTCCAGAAGAAGCTCGGAAGCCGGGTGGGCAACGACATCTTTTTCTACTCCATCAGCATTGATCCGATGCATGATACGCCTGAGGCGTTGAAAGCCTACATGGAAAAATTCCACGTGGGGCCGGGCTGGACTTTCCTGACCGGCAAAAAAGAAGACATTGACTTTCTGCAAAAGAGACTCGGCGTGTATTCGGAGCCGTCAGTCAATGCGGACGGGCACCTGCCTCACCTGCTGATCGGCAACGACGAAACCAACCAGTGGATACGGGCCTCCGCCGTAGACAATCCCAATTTCCAAGCGAGGATGATCGGCGATTTTCTGGACAACTTTAAGCACGCGAACCTGGCCGAGCAGCAAAAGAATTCCGGCGATGGAAGCCCGCTGCAAAACTTTGATCGAGGCCGGTACCTCTTTGGACGAGATTGTGGCGCCTGCCACACCATCGGCCATGGCGATGGCGTTGGGCCAGACCTGCTGGGTGTAACCAATCTGCGCAGCCGCCAGTGGCTCACGCGCATGATCCAGACGCCGGAGCAGTTGCTGAATGGGAAGGACCCCATCGCTACAGCCTTATTGAAAAAGTACAACAATGTGCCCATGCCCAACGTCTCAGTGAGCAATGACGAGATGAACTTCTTGATCAGCTATATCGAGGCGCAAACGGCTGCCCGTGCAAAAGAGTCTCTGGCCGGCGGCACGGGAGCAAAGTCCGCAGCGGCGGGAAACGGACAAGCGCACCAATAGAATTATCAAGATCGCCGGAATTGCCATAATTTGGTGACCTGCCCGCGTTGCCGTGGCAGGCGCACTGAAGGTGATTACAGTGTTGAGGGTTCGCAACTCTGGATGAAGCGTAATAAATCGGATCTCAATTTTGGCAATTCCGGCGATTCTGGCAATCTCAATGGCAATATATTGGCCGGCGTTTGAGTTCAATTACACCGTGGATGTTCCCAGATTGCTGCCCCACATCGCGGCGATTGAGGCATGCAAGACGGCCGCCACTCTTCGCATCTGCCCTCCGCAGTGGCGGGTTTTGCCCGCGTCTGAAGAGGCGCAAACTTCGCCTGGTGATCTACCCGCGGAACCAGGAAGCAACCTCAGTGAGATCGAGGCGCGCAAGCAGCGGTTTCTGATTACGAATGCAAGTCCGGCCCAGGCATGGGTGAGGCAGCGCTTCGTCCCAGGCAGTGACCCAATTTCGCTGGCTGACATATTGAAGATGCATAGCATGGTGGCGGAGGATTCGGGTATTCGTTACAACAGTGCTGGCGCCGTCAGGCAGGAGGGCCGGGGTGTAATGGTGGGAAAGAACGGAGTCGGCTATCATTGTGGCGCTCCGGCGGCAAAGCTGCCGCGATTGATGGACGAGTACATGCAGTTGGTTAACGGCCCGAGTTTGATGGACATGCCTCCCGTGATTCATGCTCTGGTAGCACATTTTTTCTTTACTACGATCCATCCTTTCGATGATGGAAACGGAAGAGTTTCGCGGCTGGTGGCGGCGGGAATTCTGTTCCAGCGCGGATACAACGGGCACGGCTTCTATGCTCTTTTTCATCATTTCTACCAGAATGACGCCAAATACTACGACCTGTTGTACCAGTGCTGGGAACAGGCGCTCCCTTTCGATCTGACCCCATTTGTCGCGTTTGGCATGGAAGGGCTGGCGCTGGAGTTGTACGGGATCAACAGTTTCATCAAAGTGAGATTGCATCGAACGGTTGAGAGAGAGCTCTTGACACCGGCACTGAAGAAGAAGGCGAGAGCGCAATGAAGATAAACAGTTCTCCTGATTGATATTCGCAAAGGCCGGAGGGTGGAAAATACGAATGTTGGGATTCCTGCTGTCAACATTCTTGTTCGGCGCTGTCGCCTGGCCGCAGTCTCCGGCTGCCGATTTGGTCAAACGCGGCAATGACTATGCGAGTAAGGGTGACTACTCTCACGCGATTGAGGCTTACACCGAGTCGATCCGCCTGAACCCGGGTTCTCCTACGACATTTTATGCTCGAGGGCGGGCCTACCATCGCAACCATGACGACGATCGGGCCATCCAGGACTATACCGCCGCCATCCGTTTAGCGCCGGACTACGGAGAGGCATTCCGTGAGCGAGGTCACGCTTACGAGGATAAGAATGACTATGCGCATGCGATTCAAGACTACACAGAGGCCATGCGCCTGAGGCCTGGCGATATTCATGTGCAATACGCCCGGGCCTTCGACTATGAACGCAAAGGCGAATACGAGCCCGCGATCGCGGACTTGACGGAGATTATTCACAGGTTCCCGCAGGCCGCCGATGCGTACAGGAACCGGGGCCAGGCACAGATGAATTCAGGCCACCTCTCCGAGGCGCAGCAGGACCTGAGCCGTGCGGTGGAGTTGGATCGCTCAGGGCAATACAACGTGATCTGGCTGTATATCGCCCGCGCCAAGGCCAAAGCCAGCCCTGATGATGAACTAGCGAAGAACGCGGCGAAATTGGATTTGACAAAATGGCCGGGGCCGATCATCCAACTATTTTTGGGTGAAAGTACGCCTGAGGCGGTCTTGCAGGCGGCCTCCGACAAGGATTCACAGAAGAACAAGGAACAGCAATGTGAGGCCAATTTCTACATTGCAAAGTATCACGCCGTGCACGGCCAACGCAGTGCTGCGCTTGAGGGCTTTCGTTCGGTGAGCGAAAGCTGCCCGAAGAATTATTTTTTCTATGTGCCGGCCGCTCGGGCGGAGTTGGGAAACGAATTGCCATAATTGCCATAACTGCCAGAATTGGAAACCAGACCTCAAACGGCTTCTCCTACTTCTGAAGATAGAACAGGCATCGATCCATTTGGAGTTCGCAATCGCGAAAGGCTTCCGCTAATTGCTCAAGCAGGTCAGTTGCGAGGACGGTGTTTTCGTGCTGCATGTCGCGGGCAAAATCTCCGGTGAGGCCGTGCAGGTGCACGGCCGCGGCCACGCTTACGTCCTTCAGGAATGAGGAGGCCCGGACGGAGTTGAGTTGAAGCTGCTGGGCCTGATACTTCTTGACTTGCTCTTTTGAATCGGCTCCATAAATTTCATGCATCCAGGTTTTGGCCGGCATCAAACCCGGTCCACCACCTGTCTCCGGGAGTGGAGCGGATTTTGCCTGCCTGGCCAGCGCTGCGCCGATGATGCCAGAGAGCACGTCACCAGATCCACCTTTGGCCATCGCCGGATTGCCTGTCATGTTGATCCAAGTCTCGCCGGAGACTCCCGCCACAACGGTGCGCGATCCCTTTAACACCACGCACGACCCCGTTTCCTCCGTCATGCGGCGCGCCGCTTCCAGCCTGTTCTCCTGGATCTCCTTGACGGAAGCGCACGCCAGGCGCGCGGCTTCTCCGGGATGGGGTGTAAGGACCCTGAAACTTCGGCCAGCTTTGAGTTCGTGACTACGTCCTTCAAATGCATTCAGGCCATCGGCATCGAGTACCAGAGGCAAGGCGCAGTGCACCATCAGCTTGCGGACAAATTCTGCGGTTTCCTGGTTGCGCGACAGCCCCGGACCCAAGACAACTACGTCCTTTCCCGCGAGAAGCGCATCTATTCTGTCGCCGGCCGCGGAAGAGATTGTGCCGTCGCCGGTTTCCGGCAAGCCTTCCGTCATAAGCTCGGGAGCAAAGCCGGCGACCGTCGGCTGAATTGATTTGGGACACGCGATGGTCACCAAACCTGCCCCAGTGCGTAGCGCCGCCAATCCCGCAAGCGCGGCAGCGCCCGCCTTTCCCAATGATCCGGCGATCACCAGAACGTGGCCGAACTGGCCCTTGTTGGCGTCCCGCACGCGCGGCGGAAAGGTGATTCCCACTTCCTGGCCAGTCATGACTTGCAGATTCGCTTGGTGGGAGACCAGCGCCGGCTGAACTCCGATCTCGCTCACCGCAATGGGCCCGGAAGTGAGATCACCAAAAATGTGGGCAAGCTTCGGCGCGATGAAGGTGATAATGCCGTGGGCAAAGACCACCTCGTCTTTGTCCTCATGAAGAGGCGAGCGGCCATCGGCATCGACTCCCGAGGGCAAGTCCACTGCGACCACCGTTCCCAGGGCATTGTTAATTGCCTGCACCGCTTTACGCGCCAGTCCTCGCAGTGGCGGCCTGAAGCCGGTACCCACAATGGCGTCAATCACTAAATCCGAACCCAGGGCCTCATGCACCGTTGCGCTTTCCAACTCAGCTTCATTCTCGATCCAGATTGGCTTGAGGTTCAGGCGCGAGCACATGGCTCCCGCATCCGGGGAAAGCTGGTCCACATCATGGGCCAGGATGATCACGGAAACCTTAGCGGCGATTTCACGCAAAGCCTCAGCCGCCACCAGACCGTCGCCTCCGTTGTTGCCTTTGCCGCAGACCACGCATACGGAACTGAACTTGAAATGTGATAGACAGAACTGGGCAACAGCATGTCCGGCACGCTGCATGAGAACCAGAGTGGACATTCCGGGCCGGCCGATGGCCTCGCGCTCGGCTTCGCGCACTTCATCGCAGGTGAGGATTCTCATGATGTTCAGTACTTAGCGCCAAATCCGGGGCCGCAAGTCCCGGATTTTGTCTCAAGGCACGGTCAGCTTGATGGTGGCAGTACCTATCAAGTTGGTCTTGAGGTCGATAACTCCCAGGCGCAAGGTGTAATCGCCTCGCTTGAGGTCCAGGGGGCGCTGGCAAGGGAAATAGCTCTTCATGATCTGCTCATAGACACCGGACTCCAGATTTGCCTCCAGGGGCCGGCCCTCAAATTGGATTGGCGGAGCACTTCCGCGATAGGCCCAAACCACGCAGCCGACTTCAGCATGCTGGAGCCCATCGGCTCCCTGTTGGAAGTGAATGGTGTGCGGATCAACGCCAAAATTGACAACGTATTTGTTCTGCGTCTTATCCGAAGGCGGAGCGATTGCTGCCTGAAACAGGACAGCGGCAGAAGCCGGTGCGTCCAGCATGAGCGCCTGGCCCACGTCACGCGCAGCTCTATCAGAGTTTGTCCCCAGGGTGGAATCAGGCCCCAGCGCAAAATATCCCTGCCGGTATTGCAAATGAACGTGCGGCCGGTTGACCTTGACCTCGATCTTGCGGAAGCGATTGTCCCAGGTTTTGTTCTGAGGATAGTACTGCATGTTGTAATAGGTGGATCCATCGTCAATGCTGGTGCGTACCCCGGTATCAATGTCGTTGCGATTGTAGAAGGTCTTTCCCCCGGTGCGCTCGGCCATGCTGACCATGGCAGTACGCGCGGGAAAGCGGTCATCAATGCTCACTCCTGCCGCATCGATGGGATAAAGGGCGACCTCCGCATTCATCAAATCGTCTGCAATTTTTTCCACCATGGGCGAGAAATCCGTGACTGCAAAAGCGGCATCGCCCAATGTGGTATCTGGAAACAGGCTGAGAGGAAAACCCTCAGACAGCCAGATCAGGTTCTTGCGTCCGGGATAACCAGCCAGCGACTGCGCCAGAAAACGCATGGCGTTGAAAGACACTTCCCGGCCGTGGACACTGACCTGATAAGAGCCTCTACGGCTGAAGGGCGAGGCGGCGGCATAAACGTCTGGAATGTGGGTAGGGCCCTGGGGCTTGAAGTGGGCCAGCACCTCTCGTAGCGCCCTGGTGTCCGTGGTGAAGTCATGCAGCAGCATCAATTTGCCATCCAGGGCATAGACGGCGGTAGGCTGGATGGCCGGCGAACTGTCCAGATATTTGATCAGCATTTCCTGCGCGTACGCATGACTGGAAAAATCGGTATTGATCGCGTCCAGCAGAATAACGTTCAAAGAGCTGGCCGAACTGTATTCCGGAGCATTGCTGACCACGTTGGGCGCGAGTTTCGGCAGTGTATGGGGCGCCGTGGTGGGCCGCTGGAAGCTGAAATCAATCAATTGTTGAGGCTTACCGTCTTCCAGTACGGTAAAATCTTCCGCTTTCAGGCCGGAAACCGGCTGCCCCTTCTCATCCGTGGCTACCACGTCAAGAATGACCAGACGCGTAGTGGCTCGCAGAACGGTTTGCGATTGAGGCGTGGACTGCGAGAAGGATCGCGGCGCAAGCAGCAACAACGGAAGGAGCAAAAGCAAAATTGCAAACCGCCGGAATAATAGAACCTGGCTTCGCCCAGAGTACATGTTGGACTCCTCACAATTATGGCACGGTAACCGAAGCTGTAGCCGTTCCCATCTGTGTGCTGATCTTGTCGACCACTCCCAGACGCAGTTGATACTTGCCCGGCTTCAGATCAATCGTGCAGGTGCAGGGAAAGCTGCTGCGCATCAATTTGGGAAATTCCTCCGCCTTCACCTTCCCCACCAGGTTGTTGATTTCGTCCTTCACCCGCGACCCTCTTTCCGTGTAGGCCACGATCGCGCATCCCAGGCTCGCCTGCTGCGCTCCCCCTTCTTTCTCCGCGTAGCTCAGCGTGTGCGGATCGATGGCAAAACTTACCTGGAGCTTTTGTCCGCTGCCTGGCGGCGTTACGGTGGCGTGGAACAGCACGGCGGTTGAGGATGGAGTATCCAAGGCCAGCGCCCGGGAGAAATCTGCCGCCAGCATCTTTGCCTCTTCCTTGCTCTCTACTCCCGGGTCCAGAGCGTAATATCCCAGGCGGTAGCGCAGGTTCACCCCAGGATGGCTGGTCTTGATCTCAATCTGGCGAAGCTTTCCATCCCAATTCTTGTCGGCGGGATAGTAGCCCAGCGTGTAATAGGTGGATCCATCGTCCATGCTGCCGCGAATGCTGGTGTTGAGATCGTTCTGGTTGGCAAAGGTCTTGCCTCCGGTGCGCTCCGCCATGGTGCGCATGGTGGTCCACGAGTCCAGGCGGCTGATTTTTCCCACTCCCGCGGAATCAATGGGGTACACAGCCATCTGCGCCGCCATCATGGCGTCAGCCAGCTTTTGTACTTCAGCAAGGTAATCGCCACGCCTGTCATTCCCAAAACGCGTGTTAGAGTCGTTGCCCTGATTGCAGAATCCCATGCAGTCTCCGGTAACACTATCCGGAGGTCCCATCTTGTAGAGGTCGGGGAACAGATTGACGGGGAAAGCCTCTGACAACCAGATGAGGTTCTTCCGGCCGGGATATCCTGACAGTGCCTGGGTAAGAGCGTGCAGGGACTTGAGCGTGCCTTCTATGTTGGTAGGATTGCTTTGCGCGTTTCCCTTTTGCGTGAAAGGCGATGCAGTCGCATAAACGGTATCCATATGCGGGGCCACGCGCGGTCTATATCCCGCCAGTACTTCCTTCAAGGCTTTGGCGTTCGTGGTGAAGTCGTGGAGCAGCCTCAGGTTCTGCTCCATCACATAAACAGCAGTCGGTTGGATGGCCGGCCCGCCATCCAGGTATTTCACCAACTCGTCCAGCGCGTGCGCCCGGCTGGTAAATTCACCGTTCAACTCATCCAGCAGGATTACGTTCAAGCTGCTGCTCTTTTTGGCGGGCACATTGGTGAACACGTTCGGCGGGAGCTGCTGTCCTGACCCGGAGATCTCGTCCGGATGCTGAAAGCTGAACTCGCTGATCTTTTGCGGCGCGCCGTTTTCGATCACCGTGAAGTCAATGGATTCCAAACCGGACACCGGCGAGCCCTTGCTGTCCGTCGCCACTACATCCACTATCACCAGGCGAGTATTGGTCTTTAAGACGGTTTTGGATTGCTCATCCTGTGGGCTTGATGGATTGGTTTGGACAAAGACTGCTGCCGACCATGACAGCAAAAAAATCACAGTGGCGCGGACGTTCAAGGAGGTCATACTCACGCTCCATCGCTGGGAATCGGCCTTTCAGTATTCTACTCTGCCATGAGGGGACGCCTATCAAGGAACGGGGACTGTTAATCAAAATGACCAACTTTACTTTGAAATCAGACTTCAAGAGAGTAGAATTCTATCCCATAATCTACACTGTAGCGTGTCAAACGGCAGGGTGCGGGGTACAAGCCGGCAGCAGCTCTCCAATGAATTTTCTTTGCATCTCAGAAAGTAAACGAGTATTGTTAATCTCGCTTTGCTGTAGCGGTATAAACCACTTACGAGCGTACTGAATGTTGGCAAGGAAAACGTCCCGCAGCGAAGAAACACTCCTTTTCGCAAAAAATTTTTTACAACACCCCAAGATGCTGGGATCGTTGATTCCCAGTTCACGCTTTCTGGTTGGCCGGCTTTTAGGCAAGGTCGACTGGAACCGCGCCCGTACCATTGTGGAGTACGGCCCGGGCGTAGGCACCATAACCGCCCATATCCTGGGCCGAATGTCGCCGGAGGCCCGGCTTATCGCTTTTGAGATGAACAAGGACTTTGTCAGCTACCTGCGTCGCGCCTTCCCCGATCCACGCCTTCACGTGGTCCACGGATCGGCGGAGAATGTAGGCCGGGAGTTGGATTGCCTGGGATTAGAGGGCGCCGATTACATCATCTCCGGTATTCCCTATACCACCATGCCCGAGCAGTTGCGCAGCAGAATTATGAGGGAATCACGCGAAGCCCTGAATCCCGGTGGCGCGGTCCTGATCTATCAGTTCACACGGACCGTTCTTCCATACCTGCGCACCTATTTCAATCAGGTGTACCAGGATTTCGAGCCGCTGAATATCCTGCCCGCCCGCCTGTTTTATTGCACCCACGAAACCTAGGGGACAGGCGTGGCTTTGTAAATCCGGATAATCTTACTTAGTCAATCTCTATCACTACTTTGCCAAACGTCTGATTTGATTCCAGCCGTTGGTGCGCCTGGCGAATGTCAGCCATTGGGAACCGGCTGTCGATATTGGCACGAAGGACGCCGCCGGCCAGCAAAGGAACAACTTCACGGGCAAAGGTTTGTGTGACCTGTATCTTTTCTTCCAGCGGACGCGCCCGCAGAACTGTGCCGGTTATGCGCAGGCGCTTGCTCATCACAAAGCGCGAATCCAGTTCGTACGTTCCGCCGGCCATGGTCCCTACCAGAATCATTCTTCCTCTTGCAGCCATGAGTTTCTGGCTGGCTGTGACATAAGGGCCTCCGGCAAGGTCCAGCGCCACGTCGATTCCTTTGCCCAGTGTCCATTTCTGGACCGCGGTTATTAAGTCATCGAAATTGTGCTGTATGGCAATTCCGTCCTGAAGCCCGAAGGGCCGGGCACGTTGAATCTTGTCTGCGGTGCGGGAGGTCCCAAAAGCAGGGGCTTGAATGGCACGGGCAAGCTGCACTGCGGCCAGGCCGACGCCACTGCCCACGGCGTGGATCAGCACGGTTTCACCCGGCCTCAGTTCCGCCTGCTTCCATAGTGCATCGTGGGCGGTGATGAAGACCTCGGGAATGGCGGCAGCCTCAGCCCAATCCAGGTTTGCCGGAATTTCCGCCAGCGAGCGCTCTTGCGTAACCAGGTATTGTGCCTGCGCTCCCCCGCCAGTCAACCCGAAGACCCTTTGTCCAGGCTTCCACATCTGCACCAGAGGACCGATTTCAGCTACCTCTCCGGCAAATTCAATTCCGGGAATTTCCTGCGGAGAGCCCGCCGGGGCGGGATATTTGCCCTGACGCTGCAACAGGTCGGCACGGTTCAGGGCAGAAGCCCAAACACGCACCAGCACCTGGTCCGCCGCAATCCGGGGCCTGGGTACGGAACGTATCTCCAGGCCTTCCGGGCCGCCAAACCTATCAATCCAAACCGCTTTCATGGCCTCTGGCTGATTTGCTGTAGTCATGGATGGTGCCTCTCGCTTGCCCCTACAGGCGCACTCCGTTATAGTTTTACTTGGGAATGTACGAAGACTTCCAGGTTACCGACCGGTGGACTGTTCAGAAGCTGCACTGCCTTTACCAGGCACTGATCGTGGCAATTGCCACCCGCCATGCTGACGCCGTAGACATCAAATTCCTGGTCAATGGGCATCCAGTATGGATTGCGATGCCGCATCCGGCGTGGGTGGAGTACACGAAGCGAACCCAACGTGTGATCACCGATCCGCTTGCCATCCAAATAGCCGGCCACTGCCTAAAGTATCTCATCGAGTCCGGCAGTTACGAACATGGACGGGAAATGTATTCGCTTACGGTGGATGAAACCCTGGAGCATTTAAACGCAGTCTTGAAGGAAGTCGGAGCCCCACAAGACGCGCTGGTACAAACCGCTTAGCGCGCCGACATCACGCCCCAAACTTTTCACCCGCGCGCCGGCCTCTGCGGCGCCTGAAAGTTTTGGGAGACGAGGAGATCCTGCATCATGGCCACTACAGTACTTGATACCACGGCAGTTTTGGAATCCCTTCTGAAGACCAACAAGGTGTACCGCAATCTGCGCTCCGGTCCACTCATCGAGCATTCGGTGCGGCGCGGAGAGGGCCATCTTGCGGACAATGGCGCGCTGGCGGCGCTTACGGGCAAGAAGACGGGACGGGCCAATAAAGACAAATTTATCGTCAAAGACTCCATCACCGCCGGCGAGGTGAACTGGGGAGACATCAACCTGGCATTCGAAGCAGAGAAATTTGACCCGCTGTTCGAGCGCCTCATCGACTACCTGAAGGGCCGTGATCTCTACGTGCAGGACCTGTATGCGGGCGCCGATCCTCAATACCGGCTGCCGGTACGCGTGATCAATCAACTCGCGTGGCAGAACCTCTTCGCCCGCGCTTTGTTTGTGCGTCCAACCGAAGAAGATCTCAAGACGTATCGCCCGGAATTTACCATTGTTTGCGCCCCGGAGTTTCAGGCGGATCCGCAGCGCGATGGTACTCGCTCTGAAGTCTTCATCGTGGTGAATTTCACCCGCCGCGCCATCATCATCGGCGGTACCGCCTATGCCGGTGAAATGAAGAAATCGATCTTCGGCATCATGAATTTTCTTTTGCCGAAGCGTGATGTCTTTCCCATGCACTGCTCCGCCAATGCCGGCAAACACGGCGACACCGCTTTGTTCTTCGGCCTTTCCGGTACCGGCAAGACCACGCTTTCAGCCGATCCAGACCGTTTTCTGATCGGGGACGACGAGCATGGCTGGAGTCCCGACGGGATTTTTAATTTCGAGGGTGGTTGTTACGCCAAGTGCATCGGGCTTACCAAAGAAAGCGAGCCGCAAATCTTCAATGCAATCCGTTTCGGCTCAGTTCTGGAAAATGTTGTTCTGGATCCGCGCACCCATGCTCCCGACTATAACGATGTAAGCCTTACCGAGAATACCCGCTGTGCTTATCCCATCAACTATATTGATGACGCTTTGATTCCGGGAGTCGGCACTCATCCCAAGAACGTGATCTTTCTGACTGCAGATGCCTTCGGCGTGCTTCCGCCGATCTCCAGGCTGAATGAGCAGCAGGCCATGTATCACTTCCTTTCCGGCTATACCGCCAAGGTGGCGGGGACGGAACTGGGATTAAAACAGCCGGAACCTAGTTTCTCTACCTGCTTTGGCGCTCCCTTCATGCCCAGGCGGCCCAAAGTGTACGCCGAGATGCTGGGCGAACGCTTGAAGAAGCATGGCGCGCAGTGCTGGCTGGTAAATACCGGATGGTTCGGTGGACCGTATGGCGTGGGGCTTCGCATGAAGTTGGCCTATACCCGCGCCATGGTGGGCGCGGCAGTGGCGGGCACGCTCACGAATGTCCAGTTCCAGGTTGAGCCGACTTTCGGGTTCACGATTCCAAAATCGTGTCCGGGCGTGCCTCCAGAGTTTCTGGACGCTCGCGGCGCATGGAAAGATAAAGCTGCCTACGACACGTCCGCAGCCGACCTCTCCGGGCGCTTTGCCAGGAATTTTGAGAAGTTCGACGTGCCAGAGAACATTCGCGCCGCAGGGCCGAAAGCGGTGAAGTAGGTGGTTTCCTGGAGTTTATCCCGAAGCACAGCGAGGGAACCTATTTCTGCCAGAGTACTTCGGGGCAAATGCCCCAAGTGAAATGGAAGCGCATAAGGTTTGCGCGTCTACTTCGTTCACATCCTCCACTCTGTCCACCATGTCCACTCTGCCTCATCGCGAAGGAGACAAAATCTCGCGTTACTGCTCCTCCACCACCAGAACCGCCCCTTTGGGCAAATAGGATTTCCGCCGGAACCAGTCTTCCATCGCGTCTCGCAACCGGTCCAGGGGCACGCGCGAACCCGCCTGCAAAAGCCCGTCAGCAACGGGGAGCGTATCGTCAAAGATCTGATCGTTGGTGAAATTGCGCATGGAGAAACTATCCAGCCATTTCAGCGGACAGGGCAGAAGCTCATTTCCGCTTCGGTATTGAACGCGAATTTTCCTGGAATACATCTTAAGTCAATGGCTTAAAAGCTGTTGAAGGATGCTATTGATTGGGTTTTTCTTCCGCTGACCCGATGTACCGCTGACCCGCTGGCCCGATCCTGGCCAGGCCATGTCCTTACGTAACGAGCATTAATCTTATCATCGGAGCATTCTATGGAATCAAACATGCACTAGGAGTCCTGCCAATGTTGGGCCTAACCAAATCTTCCCCGAAATCACTCAAGGAGCGTCTGGCGAGCATTAGCGAAGAGTTGATCACCTTGCACCGTGACCTGTACTGGCTGGCCGAAGACAATGACGTGGCCGCGCAAGAACAGGATCTGGGCGATCTCAGCTTCGATCAGATCATGGCGCTGAAACTTGCGGTGGACAACGTCCGTGAACTGCTCTGGAAATATGTTGGCGCAGTTGCGAAAGTGGAACCGCAACGCGTGCAGGAGGCGATGGAAACCTATCGCGTGCGACGGGTCAGCCAGTTGCTCGAACTGTTGCGTGAACGCCTGGGGCAATACCCTGACCAGCATCCGATTTCCTTCATCGAAAGAGTTTCCGCCTCCATTAAGGACATGCTTTCCGGCAGCGGGGGCAAGGCAGCTTGAAAAAAACGGTAAGCTTGAGTGATAACCCTATTGATGACCCATAGTAACGCGAGAATTGACCAGGGAATTCGGGTAGAATGGGCCAGGATGTAGTGTTCCTGGGGCCTGTTTCGTCAACGCTTACGCGCTCTTGTGCGTTTGCCCAAAATAGCAAGCTGCTGTTCAGGAGAATTGGTCGTCTAAGAACTAGAGCGGCAACCCTGCTGCCGCCGCCCGGCTCGTGCTGAACAGTTCCTATGGAAGTTTCAACAGGGAATGTCAGAGAAAATTGTGAGGGGAAAACAGCCTTGATAAACCTCTTCATGAAACGCTTTCTGCTGGTGTTTGCCGGCCTCGGCGTGGCGCTTCTGACCTCCTGCGACACCCATGAGGCCAGGAAAACGACCGTACCGGCGCCGCAGGCCCTGGCGCCCACCATCCAGCAGACGCCTGCCGCACCAACTCCTCCTGTCCAAGCTCAAGTACCGGCGCCGGAACCACCCAAACCCGATCCGGTGGCGACGCTCACCGCGGAAGCGGAACAGACCTACCAGAGCGGCCTGACTGAATACAACGCGGGTCACCTGGACGCGGCCAAGCAGGACTTCAACCGTGCTGTGGACATTCTGATGCAAGGCCCGGTCGACGTGAAATCAGATGATCGTCTGCAGCAGGAATTCGACAAAATTACGGAAGAGATCCACAAGTTGGAGATGCAGGCCTTCAAAGCGGGAGATGGGTTTACCGAGCAACAATCAGAACCTGCGCCCATTGATGAAGCCAATGCCGTAACCTTCCCCCCTGACCTGAACATGAAAGCCAAGGCGGAAGCCGAACTCAAGACCACACAATCCGACTTGCCTCTGGTCATCAACGACTATGTAACTGGGTACATCAACTATTTTTCAACGCACGGCAAGGGCACGTTTGAGCGGGCCCTGGCCAGGTCCGGCCGCTATCGTGAGATGATCCTGCGGGTCTTCAGGGAAGAAGGCGTGCCCCAGGACTTGATCTATCTGGCCCAGGCCGAATCAGGATTTCATCCTTTGGCGCTTTCGCGCGTCGGAGCGCGCGGCATGTGGCAGTTTATGGCCAGTCGCGCCAACGGCTACGGCTTGCAGCGTAACTGGTGGGTTGACGACCGCCAGGATCCGGAGAAGGCCACCCGCGCCGCCGCCCGCCACCTGAAAGATCTTTACCAGGAGTTTGGCGACTGGTATCTGGCCATGGCAGCCTATAACTCCGGCCCAGGAAACGTGCAACAAGCGGTCAAGCGGACCGGGTACGCAGACTTCTGGGAACTTTACAAACGCGACGTCCTGCCCAAGGAAACCAAAAACTACGTTCCCATCATCCTGGCCATGACCATCATGTCCAAAAATCCTGCGCAGTATGGATTGGAAGAAGTGACGCCGGACGCCGCGGAAAAATACGACCGCGTTGCGGTGGATTATCCCGTAGATTTGCGGCTGGTGGCCGAATGCGTGGACAGTCCGGTAGAACAATTGGCGGACTTGAATCCCAGCCTGCTGCGGCGCACGACCCCCAAGGACCAGCCATTTGAGCTACGCATTCCGGAGGGAACTAAAGAGAAGTACATGGACGCAATCGCGGCCATTCCCAAGGACAAGCGGGTTCTTTGGCATTACCACAAGATTGAATCCGGAGACACGCTGGCATCACTGGCCAGGAAGTATCACACCACCGAGCGCGCCATCTCAGCAGCCAACAGCCTGGTGGACGCGGAACTGCGGACAGACTCCAAACTGATCATTCCTATGACCGGCATGGCGCCCCAGGAAGGGGTCGTGGCCTATTCCAAGCGTCCAACCCGCTACAAGGTGCGAAAAGGAGACACCGTACTTTCAGTGGCGGACGATTTCGGTGTGCCGCCTGAAAGATTGCGTCGCTGGAACCGGCTGAAAGGAAACCAGTTACGGCGCGAAAGGCTATTGGTGATCTATAAACCTCTGGCCCCCGGCGAGGTGGAGCATGTTTCTATTCGTCGGCATAAGCGCGCCCATCAGGCAGCGCAAACGCATACCAAAAAATCGGCCAAATCCGGCGCCAGGACCCATGCGGCCAAGCGAACTGCGAAAGGAACTCTTAGCGCTCGCAATCATTGACTTGATTTATTCTTGCGGCAATTGCACACTGAAGACTGCGGAGTTGACATGCAATTCATGTCTGTTGCTATAATCCGCCCCTGTTTTGTTTTGCTGCGGTGGTTGTGAATCTCGGGCCTAATTCTGGAGGAAACATGAACTTTTACGATGAGACCCTCTATGCAAGGCATGAGGACGATGAGGATGACTACGGCGACATTGGCGGTTATAGCGGTGGAGCCGCAGAAGAAGATTATGACGAAGAGGAAGAAGAATCCATTGGCGGTGACAGCGGCGCAGGTGGAGAGGATCAGGGCGGTAGCGTGAGTAGTGGTGGTGGAGCTGGAACGCCTCCTGCGGGAGGCGGCCAGGGCGCACCATCCAAACCCAAGGCCACACCAAAGCCACAGACAACACCAAAGCCAAAGGCAACACCAAAACCAAAAGCAACACCCAAGCCGAAACCGAAACCGAAACCGAAGCTAAAGCCAAAGCCAAAGAAGAAGCCCGCCAAGAAAAAAGGTGGGAAGAAATCTGCCAAAAAAGCGGGGGGCAAGAAGGGCGGAAAGAAAAAAGGTCGCCGCTAGTTTGTTTGCGACAAAAAGGCCGCGGATTACTCCGTGGCCTTTTTTACTTTCATGTCCTTCACGCCCCTCTTGATTTATCAGTGCTAATCAAGAAGATCAATGTCAGCGGTAAGGTTTACGCGTAGATCCCTCGTACCCTGATGGTATGGGCCACGCGTTCAATGGCCAGCATATAAGCGGCGATGCGATTATTGACATTGTGGGTTTCGGCAAAACGCACGACGTCTTCAAACGAAGATCGCAGAATGAATTCCAGTTGCTCGTTCACGACCGACTCTTTCCAGAAAAAACCCTGGCGGTCCTGCACCCACTCAAAATAGGAGGCAGTCACTCCTCCGGCATTGGCCAGAATGTCCGGGATGACAAAGATTTTCTTGGCGGCCAGGATTTCGTCAGCGGCAGCCGTAGTTGGGCCATTGGCGCCTTCGCACACAATCTTGGCTTTGATTTTTTCCGCGTTCTGGCTGGTAATCACATTTTCAACTGCCGCCGGTATCAAAACGTCGCAGTCCGTAATCAGCAACTGCGCGGAATCCGCCGCTTCGGCTCCGGGAAAGCCTATGATCGTGCGGTTGCGGTCTTTATATTGGATCAGGTCATCAATATTGATCCCGTGGGCATTGAACAGGCCGCCGTTGTATTCCGCAATCCCGATGATCTTGTAGCCGGAATCGGACATAAGTTTAGCCGCATTGGAACCCACGTTGCCAAATCCCTGAACGATTATGCGCGTGGTGTTTCGGGTCATGCCCAGCTTTTTGAGCGCCTCATCGCAGACGATGAGCACTCCCCGCCCGGTGGCCTCGCGCCGCCCGCGCGACCCGCCTATGTTGATCGGTTTGCCGGTCACCACCGCAGTAACGGTCTGACGCATGTGCATGGAATAGGTGTCCATCATCCACGCCATGACCTGCTCGTTGGTGTTCATGTCCGGAGCGGGAACATCTTTTTCCGGACCCAGGAATTCGATGAGTTCAGCGGTATAGCGGCGGGTCAGCTTTTCCAGTTCCGCCAGGCTCAATTTCTTGGGGTCAACAATGATGCCGCCTTTGGCCCCGCCGAAAGGAATATTGACCACTGCGCATTTCCAGGTCATCCAACTGGCCAGAGCCCGCACTTCATCCAGGTTGACCTCCGGCGAGTAGCGGACGCCGCCTTTCGCCGGGCCGCGAGCAATCGAATGCTGGACACGAAAGCCGGTAAAGACTTCCAGCCTTCCATCATCCATGGAAACGGGGATGTGAACAATGATTTCGCGGCTGGGATACTGCAAAATCTTCCATAGACCGGGGTCGAGATTCAGTTTTTGGGCGGCAAAATTGAATCGAGCTTTCTGAGCCTCCCAGGGATTCAGCTCCTGCTCAAGGGACAAGGTTTTCATGGGTTCTCCAAGGCAGTCAGGCGCAAACGATCAAGTATAGATAGACACGATGCCGCTAAGCAAGGTGTCCACGGTAGTGCAAAGCAGGTGTTTACCCACGTCGAGGCGGTGGTTTTTCTTCCGATGACCGGGGTCCCCGACGCGCGCTTCGCGTGGCGGGGTGGTGGTGGTGATTTCTTCTGCGTTTCGTTGCGTTCTTTGCACCCTTTGCGTTTAAATCTCGAAGGGGATTATCGGCTGGAGACATGGGCTTGGTTGTTGCTCTTGCTTTTGGGGTTTAGTCTTTGCTAATTACTGATTGCTGGTTTTTACATGACACAGGCAGAAAAGGCGCAACGGCTGCTGGATTTGCACCACAGCGAAACACCTCTGGTATTAGTCAACGTCTGGGACGCGGCCAGCGCCGGCATCGTAGAGCAGGCTGGATTTCCCGCAATCGCTACCAGCAGCGCATCCCTGGCCAACTCCCTGGGCTGCCCCGACGGACAGAAACTGCAATGGCATGAGATGCTGAGCGCGATTAAGCGGATTTCTACAGCAGTCCGGGGTCCTGTGACTGCCGATATCGAGGCTGGATTTTCCTCCAGCGTGCAACAGCTAACAGCGGCAATTGACGATGTGATCGCTGCCGGGGCTGTGGGCGTGAACCTGGAAGACGCGCTTCCGGGACATCACGATAGTGGCCCTCTGTATGATGTGGCCGGCCAGGTGGCGCGGATCCAGGCGGCGCGCAAGGCCGGCGATAAGCGCGGAATCCACCTGGTGATCAATGCCCGCACCGATGCTTATTGGCAGGACGGAGTATCGCCGGAAGAGGCCATGCGCAATACCCTGGATCGCGGAAAGCTATATTTGCAGGTTGGCGCAGACTGTATCTTTGTTCCCGGACTGCGGGATGCCGCGCACATTCGCGCCATCGTGCAGGAATTCAATGCCCCAGTCAATGTTCTGGCCACTGCCGGATGTCCCTCCATTCCGGAGTTGCAGAAGTTGGGCGTCAAGCGCATCAGCATGGGATCAGGACCCATGCGCGCGGCTATGGGCCTGCTTCGCCGCATCGCCCGTGAAGCCCAGACCACCGGGACGTATAACTCGCTGCTGGCGGACGCCGTGCCATATCCGGAGATGAACGCCTTATTTAAGACTGGGTGAGGAGAATCGGGACATGGGGCTCGGGAAAAACAAAACCGCCCGGCTTGACTCTTCATCAGCGCAAATCAGTGTGATCAGTGTCATCAGTGGTAAGCGGTAAGGTTTGTCTTTGACCTTAATTTAGAGCTGGATCTCCATCCCCTCCGAAGCGGCCCTCGCTTTGGGATAGTATTCGCGGGCCTTCAGGACTACTTGGTCGATGCAATCATCAGAATGATCGGGATCGTGGTGGAAGAGGATCAGTTCTCGGGCGCCGCTTTCCATCACAATGTTCACGGCTTCACGCCAATGGCTGTGGCCCCAGCCGCGCTTGCTGGCTTTGTACTCTTCGGGAAGGTATTGCGCATCGTAGATAAGCACATCCGCTCCTTCCGCCAATTTGCGCACGCTCTTATCGAATACCGGATGACCGGGCTCGTTGTCGGTTGCATAGACCAGCACTTTGCCTTCTGCCTCCAGGCGGAAACCGAGGCAGCCCTGCGGATGGTTCAACCACATGGAGCGGACGGTGCAATGGTCGAAGGCAATGCTCCCTTCTTCAATTCCGTAAAAGTGGCGGCGAGCCGCCATTTCACTCATGTTCACGGGGAAGTATGGATCGGACATCTGCTCTTCAATCGCGCGTTGTAAGCCACGCGTGCGGTTGGAAGAATGAAAGTGGAAAAAACTTTCACGGTCGGCGTAGAGAGGGGAGAAAAACGGTATCCCCTGGATATGGTCCCAATGGAGATGAGAAAGAAAGATATGGGCGCTGATGGGATTGCCGTTGGTTTCCTGCACCAGTTGTTTGCCCAGGTTGCGGAAACCGGTGCCACAGTCGAAGACGTAGATGCTGCCGTTGAGGCGTACTTCGACGCAGGAGGTGTTACCCCCGTAGCGCAAATTCTCTGACTGGGGAGTCGGCGTTGAGCCACGAACACCCCAGAATCTGATTAGCATTCGCGTTCACCAATTGGCTAGTCGCCCGTTTCTGGACACAACGAGCGCTGCCTTGTTCTCACGGCGCCTCCAATGGCACGGATTGGAGAACGCATTTCCTGAAACAAAGGGGGACAATGTTGAAATTTTCAAGCAGTATAGTCCAAGTAAGCCCCTTAGAGTCAATCTTTTAAGGGCATCCGTATCTAAGCGTGCACGGTGCCGGCCTGTACCAAAGGCCAATGAAAGCTGTGGAGGATACGTCAAAAGGATCAAAGCTGCATTTGTGGTTTTCAATTCCGGCGATTTTGCCAATTCTCTGGTGTTCGTTGCATCTATTGCGTTCTTTGCGGTTAAATTGCAGTCTCTATGTTCGTTCCCGACTTCCAGGAGTTTTCCCGCCTCTCGCAACAAGCGACCCTGATTCCGGTGGCCAAGACCGTGGCTGCAGACTTGCGTACACCCGTTTCCGCCTTTCTGAGCATAGCTGCTGAAGAACCGAACGCGTTTCTGCTGGAATCCGTGGAAGGCGGGGAAAAGGTTGGGCGATATACCTTTTTAGGCGCGAGTCCCTATATGGTCCTGCGTGCGCGGGGTACCCAGATCACATTGGAGCAAGGCACGAAGAAACAGAAGATCGAAGGAAGCCTCTTCCAGGTCCTGGATGGCCTGTTGCACGAGCACAAACCTGCACAGGTGCCCGGCCTGCCGCCGTTTACTGCGGGCGCGGTCGGCTTTCTTGCCCATGATGCGGTGCGCCAACTGGAACGGCTGCCGGCCCTGGCCAAGGACGATCTCCAACTTCCCGATGCGGTACTGATGTTTTTCAATCGCCTGCTGGCTTTCGACCATGTCCGCCATGAGATTTACATTATTGCCGTTACGGATGTCCGGCGACAGTCGCCCAGGAAAGCCTATGAGCAGGCGCGACGGGACATCGAGCGGATCGAGGAGCAACTGGCCGCGCCTCTTCCCCAAAAATATCTGGGCGCGCCAAAAACTCATGGCGGCAAACTGAAGCTCGAGATTTCGGTCAGCAAGCCACGCTTCCTGGCCACAGTCGAAAAAATCAAGGACTACATCATGGCCGGGGACATCTTTCAGGCCGTCCCTTCGCTGCGCCTGGAATTAAAGCCTGGCGTGCCGCCGTTGAACGTCTATCGGGCTTTACGGCGCGTGAATCCGTCACCCTACATGTACTTTCTGCGCCTGGGAGGCGACATGACCATCCTGGGATCATCGCCGGAGATGCTGGTGCGCGTGACCGGGCGCAAATTGGAATACCGGCCCATAGCCGGGACGCGCAAGCGAGGCAAAGACGAAGCGGAAGACTTGCGCCTGGAGCAGGAACTGCGTAAAGACGCGAAAGAGCGGGCGGAACACGTGATGCTGGTTGATTTGGGACGCAATGATGTCGGGCGGGTGAGCGAGTTTGGCTCGGTTAAAGTGCGCGATCTTATGTTTGTGGAGCGCTACTCCCACGTAATGCACCTGGTTTCCGCCGTGGAAGGCACGTTGCGCTCGGACCTGAGTTCTGTGGATGCGCTGGCCGCCTGTTTTCCCGCCGGCACGCTGACGGGTGCGCCCAAAGTCCGCGCCATGGAGATATTGGAAGAAGTCGAGCCGGTGCGCCGCGGAATTTACGGCGGCTCCGTCCTCTATGCCGATTTCGCCGGAAACCTGGATTCCTGCATCGCCATCCGAACCATGCTGGTCCAAGGTAAAAAAGCCTATGTGCAGGCAGGTGCAGGAATCGTCGCTGATTCCGTCCCTGAGAGTGAATACGAAGAATGCCTGAATAAAGCTCAGGCACTGGTGAGAGCAGTGGAATTGGCGAGATCAGGAGAATAGAGTTTCAGTCTAGGACAACCGTATTGCTTTTGGCTTGAGCAATTGAGTTGGTGTGCCAAGGGCAAGGCTGACACAATGGAAAGAGGTGGACAAAGAGCATCATGAACGTTTACACTGCTATTGGTTCCATTTTGGAAATAAGAAAACGCACCGTCAGGTAATATGCCGCATAGTCTTCAGCGTACTCCTGTTGCGGACTGTCGAATTAGCCGAAAGACATCCGGAGCCAGTGCGATCCAACAGGCCAAGGATCGGTCTCCTATCCCCGGATCACCGCCAGTATACCAGCCGCAACCTGCTCGCGAGGTGCTACAAGCTAGAGCTGCTCAAGTCACTTCCGGTAAAAATGTAATTGCACGCAGATCAGCCCCGTCCGTTTACCAACCGCAGCCTGCTCGCGAGGTGCTACAAGCTAGAGCTGCCCTAGCCACTTCTGGTAACAATTTGATTGCACGCAGATCAGCCCCACCGGTATACCAACCGCAACCTGCTCGCGAAGTATTGCAAGCCAAAGCGGGTCAAGTCATGTCCAGTCCTAATGCAACAATGCATGGATCAGCTCCAAAGGTGTATCAGCCGCAGCCAGCACAGCAGGTGATTCGGGCAAGGGGGCTTTGGGGTCTTTCCACCAGGCAGATTGCCAATGTAATCGAGAATCCGCCAATCTACACCCCCCGGCATGTGCCGCAAGGGTTGCAGGCGAAGCCTCATCTGCCCGAATCAAACCAGAGTCCTGCTATGCATGCAGGGACCGTGCGTATCCCGGGAGTTCAGCAGACGCCTGGTGCGACGGCTTCTGTATGGCGCCGTGAGGGACACAACAAAGCCATCCAACTCTACCAGACATTTCGAGTACCTTATTCGCACGACAAGGCCGCAGCAGTGCGCCAGGAGAGATCCAATAATAATCACTGGGAACCGAAAGTGAATTACGCCAGCTTGTCCATTGGCGGCGGCGCACCTACCGTAATGCAGAGTAACTATGCGGTTGCGCATTCTGAACCCCTATTGATCGGAAACGCAAAGATAAGTCGTTGGCAAGCGCAGCACCAGCAGCTTGTGAGACAAGAGCAGGTGGATGCCGTCGTGAAAGGCCCGCCTCTCAGATTGCAGTTTCCAGGCCAGAAACTTGTGGTTTACACAGAGCGCCAACCGTGTGGCAGTTGCACACCATTGCTACAGGCAGAGTTAGCTGACAATGATGAGGTTTATTACACAGTTGCGCTGAGCACTAAGGAAGATATGGCGCAGGCGCTGACGGAATGCCTGGAGCCATATCGGTGGGAGAAGGAGCACTCCCAGGAACTCGCAATGGTTGCGGAGATGAGTACTCCCAGTTCTCAAGAATTTGCTTATCCACCTTTGCCTGATATTAATAACAACAACAATAACGCCTTACCTTCATCTCCTCAGATTTTTGTCACTCCACCACCATCCCCAGCTTTGGCTGCCCTACCGCCGGTTGATCCGAACCAAGCCAAAGCTGAAGCGATTGTCGCTAAGGTCTTCGAGGTTCTCTTTAAGAACGACATTTTAGCTCAGCCTCACTTCGTTCCATGGGAGAGGTGGGTAGGCACTTTCCACGCATGGGTGCTCCAAGTAATTGAGAGCACTAATGATTGGGTTTCACTGGACGATCTCATCGGCATCTATCCTTGAAGAAAGGCAAGCCGCTGCCAAATTCCCCCCTTCGGACAATTCTTTGAACCAACTCCAATCCAGAAGTCGTGCCCTGATATTTCCTCACGATGTGGTATCCACGCAGGCAATGCTGCCGCAGTAGCTCAATTTCTCCGGAGTTAAGCGGCCCGTGCTTGAACAGAATGGCATCCGGCACGCCAATAATTCCTATATCGTGCAGGAAAGCGCTGCGGGCCATTGTTCGAAACTCAACAACCGGGTGATCGCGCGTGATCGGCACAGCGGGACCAAGCTTCATCCGGTTGCGAAGGGTGGAGTTGTTCCCTATCTTTGCTCAATTCGCGTTCATTCGCGTTGATTCGCGGCTGAATCTTTATGCAACCGTGTACTCCACCTGAACGTCCGGGGTCGCGACCGCGACCGTGCCGTACAGCGGTCACCTGCCTTTGAACGCCTCCACCAATTGCTTGGCAGCCTGATCTGTGACACCAGTCATGTGAAAATCCAGTCGCACAGAATTGAAGAGCGATACATCCGGACGAACCGGCTTGGCGCGGTCCATCACTCCGCTGATTTTGACCGCAATTCCCCGCAGGGGAATACCAGCCGATTTAGCCAGCACCTGCACCAGTTCCACGCCGCAGGATGCTACGCCCGAGAGAAATATCTCAGCCGGAGTAAGTTCTTCACCGGGACATCCGTTCTGCACCGGGCCGTCAATAACAAAGTGGTGGTTGCGCGCGCTGCATAGAACGCGGCCAAATACATCTGTAGATGCCGCCTGTGCTTGGTATTCGCGTATGTCTGGTTGTGCCATCGGGTATTGGTCCCTTCGTCAATCCCAGCAATGTCGTATGCGGATTTGGCTATGGCTCACTTTTCCTTGCACGGCGTCTGCAGTGCGCTACTCCTGACGATCTGATCCACCTCCTCGAATCCGGTGAGGTAGCCAAAGTTATAGCGCGCCGGCAGAGCGAAGACGTGTTTGTGGTTCCGTCCGAGTTCGCTGGGGCCAATGGGCGCCGCACCGATGTGAAACTCGTCCTTCAGGAGTGAGTCCCACTGCCTGCGGGTAAACACCATAATAGGGATATCCTGCCGTGGATTTTCCTTGGTCCAGAGTGGATGCCGGATGGAAATGATCGGGCCATGTATGCCCCCTTGATGACCTTGCTGGCCTTTCATGCTGAAGCCGTCCCACTGGTCCATCACAATCGAATAACCTTGCCAGCTCATGGGCAGGGAGAAGCAGAAGCCATATTGTGGATTTCTGTATACGATTCCCGGGCTAGCCGGCTTTGCAGGGGCTTCTTCCTGCTGTTGCGCTTGCGGGGAGATCTTTGCCACGCCAAAAAGAAGAATGGTAACGGTCAAGGCTCGTTTGAGGCTAGGTTTGAGCATTGCCAGATAGTATCAGACGCAGGCTTTCTCAATCAGGCGGGTAAAGCCTCACCTCGTTACTGCTCGCCTGACGGCCTAGTCCCCAAAGCTGGGCGCAGTGTCGGCGGCATTCGCCGTCTTGGCCTTGTGCGGCTCCAACTTAGGCAGCTTGACGTCCCAGGCAAGGCTCAGCTTCCGCAGCACCCAGATTCCGTACCAGCTCAAATCAATTTCGTACCAGCGGATTCCATGTCGCGCAGCCTGGGGATTGTAGTGGTGATTGTTGTGCCAGCCTTCTCCGAAGCTGAGGATGGCTACCCACAAGCTGTTTTTGGAGGTGTCTCCGGTTTGAAAGCGCTGCGATCCCCACATGTGCGTGGCGGAATTCACCAGCCAGGTACAGTGCAGGCCGACCACCGTGCGGAAGAAGATGCACCACAGCACCCAGGAGAGGCCTCCGGTCAGAAACAGTACGATGCCGAGCACCGTAATCGGCAGCCAGTGCCAGCGGCTGATCCAGGTGTGAAACTTGTCCTTGCGCAGGTCGGGAACATAGGGCAGAAGTTCCGGCGCGTGGTTGCGCAGGGCGCGGCCGGTGATGATCCAGCCCATGTGGGACCAGAAGCCGCCGTCGCTGGGGGAGTGCGGATCGCCCTCCTTGTCAGTGTTCTGATGGTGGACGCGATGGATTGCAACCCAGAAAAATGGCCCGCCTTCCAGCGTTAGCGTGGCGCAGACGGTCAGAAAATACTCAACCCATTTGTACGTCTTGAAGCCGCGATGCGTCAGCAGCCGATGGTAGCCGATGCCGATCCCCGGGCTGCCCGCCAGCCATAATAGAAACACCGCGAACAGGATCGCCTTCCAGTTAAAGAAAAACGGCGCTGCCAGCGCTCCCAGGTGGAATAAGCCCATAAGGAAAACAGTCAACGGCCGGAGCGGTTCGGCGCGGGTGCGGTCGTTCTTGAGAAAGGCCAAGATCTTTTATCCTCGCTGCTTTGTTGGAATTAAACCCTATCAGGCAGGGCAACTTAAGAATGTAATAATTGTGTAATTCTAAGGCAGTATTCAGCACTTGGCAATTTAACAGCTAATCAGAAACCATCGAGGTGTTGGGTTGTTTTCTTTCGATGGTCCGGGCCTGTCTTTGAGGCGAGCTTGCGCAGCCGAAGGAACCTGATGACCGGGGCCTACCAATACCGTTCGCTTAAGAAAAGAAAGCGAGGGGGCTCGAATGTTGCCTCGTCGTTGCGCTCCTTAACCCTAAACGCTCTGTCATCCCAACACGCCCGAGTTTGACGCGGTGGGGTGGTGGTGGCCCGATTACAGACACCAGTCAAAGAGCGGCTCTCTAGTCGCTGCTTTTCTTGACCTCCGCTACGAAACTGCCGCGAGACACGCGGGCGGAGACTTCGTCGCCCGGCGATAGCCTGGCTGCGTCTTTCAGCAATGCGCCGTTGCTATCGAAGATGAGGGCATAGCCGCGATCGAGAATCTTGACCGGAGAAAGCGCCTCCAGCGTGGCTGCTGATTGGTTCAGCCGCGCGCGCTGCTGGGCGAGGAGCGCGCGCATGGTTCGCACCAGGGCGTCGTTGCCGGAATCGAGCTTGGCTCGGGTAACGGCCAGTGAGCGGCGAAAATCAAAATGGCGCACGCGGGCTGCGGCAATCTCCAGCCGCCGCCGGTATTCATGCAGCAATCGCTGGTGCGCGGCGCCCAGGCGGTAGACTAGTTCATCCAGGCGCTGGGCGCGACGCGCAATCACATCCTGAATGCGGACAAAGGCGCCGTGCTGGCCCAGGCGCTCGAGTTGCGATCTGGCCATCAGCAGCCGGTAGCGTGTGGCCCGGCCCAGGCGCTGATGCAGATGGGCCAGGTGCTCCGCCAACTGGTGCTTGGATTCAATCACCATCTCCGCCGCGGCGGAAGGCGTGGGCGCGCGCAGATCGGCCACAAAATCGGCAATGGTGAAATCGGTCTCATGTCCCACGGCGGAGATCACGGGAAGGCGCGAGCCGGCAATGGTCCGCGCCAGGCCTTCGTCATTGAAGGCCGCTAGGTCCTCGATGGAACCGCCGCCGCGCGCCACAATGATCACGTCGACATCTTTGGTGCGATTGAAATAGCGTATGCCGGCTGCGACCTCCACCGATGCCGATTCCCCCTGTACTTGCGCGGGATAAATCAGGATGCCCACGCTCTCATGCCGGCGCGCCAGCACGTTGAGCATGTCCTGCAACGCCGCCCCGCGAGGCGAGGTCACTATGCCGATCTTGTGCGGTAACTGCGGCGCCGCCTTTTTCCGGCTGGGATCGAAAAGGCCTTCCTGTGCCAGCTTGTTCTTGAGCTGCTCAAACGCCAGTTGCAGCGCTCCAGCACCCACAGGCTCCAGAAATTCAGCGGAGAGCTGAAGTTCGCCTCGCTGGTCGTAAATGGTGACCCGGCCGCGGGCGATGATCTGCATGCCATTGTCCGGCTTGAAGCGCAGCAGGCGCGCCTGCATGCGGAACATGACAACGCGCAGAAGGGCATCGCCATCCTTGAGCGCAAAGTAAAGATGGCCGGATTCGGCCATGCGGAAGTTGGAGATTTCACCTTCCACCCACACATCGGTGTAGCTGCGTTCTACCAGCGTGCGTACGGCCCCCACCAGATCGGCCACACGCCACACCCGTCGCACCGGCGCCTGGGTGAAAGTGAAATCGAGCTGTCCGGCGCCTGTGTCATCCACGGGCATTAGTGGCGGCCCCTCCCAATCAGCCAGAAGATCAAAGACAGAATCACGCTGAGAATAAGCGATGTTGCCAGTGGGAAATAGACCGTCGTGCTCTTGCCGCGATAGATAAAATCACCCGGCAGCCGGCCGAAAAGAAGATTGAACTTGCCGGTAAAAACCAGCACTAGGCCGAGAACAACGATGATTCCCCCCGCCAGCACCAGGAATTTGCCCAGCTCAAACATGATGTTTCTTAGTTTAATCCCGAATCCCGAACCCCGCAGACCGGGAGAGGTGAAGTTGACGAGACAAAAACCTCAAAACATTGGCTTTTTACAGAAAAGTGCTGTCACTCTGACAGCATTGTGACAGCACTTGATTGACTCTCGAACACGCCGGTGTAAAGCTGGTAATAGGCATGGTAAATATGCCCTCGCCCCAGGGCGAGCGGGATCTGTGGATCCCGAAGTGGTCTTTGACAACTGAATATAAAGAGTGGAGCGCAGCCGCCCTCGGCTGCGGCCCTTAGGCGCCGCCACAGCCCGACGCAACGGGAGATGTGTGTACCGGCGCTCGCGATATAGACGCAGTGCTGCGCGAAGAAAACCGCAGCACCACCGACTCTCATTGTGAGTCGAGAGCTGAGGTTCGCCGAGCGCAGAATCTAAACTCTTCTTCCCCGGTGGAGCGCCGCAGGAGAGGTGCGTGTGGATCATTGCAGGGAGGCGAACAAAAATTGCTTTTGTATACTCTATCCCCATTCTATCCCCATGCGCACAAGACTGGCGGGTAGCGGGAGTAGCGGCAGGTAGCGGGACGAAGCGTCGCTGCCGCTACAGAGCTTTCGCTGATGACAAAAGAGTTAGCGGACGCCAAATCTATGGCGTGGTTAGCCGCGGGCACGCATCAAGTCTTTGTGCGAGCGATTGCGGGAATCTGGTTCTTGCTTTCGCGCCAGAATGTAGATGATTTCGGCGCGGTTCTGGGGAGAAACTTCTATCACGCGGCTCTTTTTGATGGTCAGTAATTTTTGCTCCAGGACGCTGAATCCGGCAGCCTGCAATTCCTTGGTCAGGCCCTGTACGGTGGTCTTTTTATAAATATCGTCGGAGGCAAAATTTGTCGCATAGGCTGTGATGAGCAGGCGCCCGCGCTGCTTCAACACGCGCGCCACGCCCGGCAATCCTTCATGCAGCGCAAAGTATCCGATGGATTCGGGAAATACGACCAGATCAAAAGACGAAGAGACGAAAGGCAGCTTGAGCGCGTCCGCCTGCACCAGGTTTTTGAGGCCCCGCTTGCGCGCCCGCTCCAGCAACTCGTAGCAGATATCGAGCCCGGCTACCTCGCGGCCGGTCTTAATGAGGGCCATCTCCAGTTCTCCGCTGCCACAGCCGATGGAGAGGACGTTCTTGTCTTTCTGAATCAGTTGGGAGATAAGCCATCGCCGCAGCACTGGGAAGCGCGAACTGAAGGTAAAGTAGGCGCTCTTCCGCCAGCCTTTTACGCCGATGCGCCGGAAGAATTCAGGTGTGCTTGGAGCAGAAGATTTCTTCAATCACTCTTTTTACCGCATCGCAGGCGGAGGCGCAACGTCCCGGTTTAGATCCAACTCTAGGCTGCCTTGGGTCCCTCGCTGACCGGCTGGATGTTGGGAATGCCGGACGCTACCAGTCTCAGCTTCGGGCTCTGTTCCAGCGAGTGCAGCAGCTCGCGGGTAACGCGGTCGTCAATTTCTGTTGCGCTATCCAACTCCACCGGAAAGCGAATCACCACCTCCAGGCCGGTCTGCGTTAGGCGCAGGCGGCTTATCGGCTTGGGGACCTTGGCGGCAATGTTGAGCGTCCGCTCCATCTCGAGATACTGCTGTTCGATGCGCTCGCGATAGCCGGCAAAGACTTTCTCCACCGCCCCCAGCACTCGCTTCTCCGCCAGCGCGTAGTCGCTCTCCGGAGCCAGCGTGAGTGTGACCTGGTGCCACACAAAGCTCGTGCCGGGGATCTGCTTGAAGAAGCTGGCGCTGGGCTGAAAGACTACCGCATTCGAGAACACGACGACGCGGCCAGTGGGCTGGCGATCAGTTTCGGCGCCCCCCACCTCCATCAGGTGCAGACGAATCAGGCCGATATCAATGACATCGCCGGTGACTCCCGATATCTGAATCCGGTCGCCCACCCGAACGCCATACTTTCCGATCAGGAAGAAATAGCCGGCGATGGCCAGGATTACATTTTGCAGCGCAACCGCAATTCCGGCGGTGATGAGTCCGGCGAAGGTGGCAATGGAACCGATTTCCGTGGCCAGGGCAAAGGCGATAGTGATTGCGATGGCGCACCACAGGATGATCCGTCGCAACAGCAGGAATTGGTATCGTCTCCGCGGGTCGTGAACATAGCGGAATACGGCGCGCCGCCATATCCGCGCCAGGGCAATCACCACAGCCAGGACGATGCCAAAAATTACCAGCCGGATAAGCAGTCTCCGCAGATCATCCCTGTAATCGTTCTTGACTGCAGCTCGCCATTCCGCCAGGCTGTTCTTGTAGGCATCGAGCAGCACTTCCTGCTCGCTCAACGGCAGGGCTACGGCTGACGCCTGCCCGAAGCTGGCAGTCAGAGAATCCAACTCATGCTTGAGCTGCTCAAGTTGTGCGGCGTCACTGGTATCCGCTTTTTTGGCTGCTTCTTCGCCGCGCTGCGCGAGTGTCGTGAGGCTGGCCAGCAACGGAGTGCGGAGCTTTTGCGACGCCTGGGCAAGTTCATTGGTTGCCGTGGCCCTCTGGTCGAGAACTTGGATTCGATGCGAGAGGGAAAACAGGTCCTCCATCAGGCTGAGTATGCCGGCGGGCGACTCACGGCGGATCGTTGAGCGTTCAGCGGAGCCGTTGTCAGGCGAGGGTGTACTGGATTTTCCGGCGGCCCTGGCATTCTCCACCTCCAATTCGGGCACTGAGCGCTGGAGTTGGTCAATCTGCGCCAGGAGATTGCCGTTTGTTCCGGATGCGCCACTCACAAACTGCAAAATATTATGGAGTGTTTTGCTGCGCGTCTGCGCCAGGTCGAGTTCGCTTTGCAATTCATCGATTTCCGCCTGCAATCTTTGGCGCTCGCTGCCTCGGGCATCCGGCAATTTGGCCCTGTCTGCATCCAGCTCAGACTGCGTTTGATGGACCTCAGTGTCCGCGTCCTGGGTGGCGCGCGCCAGAGCCTGAAGCTTATTGTCAGCGTATGCCTCTGTCTGGGCTTCCGAGGCGCTCTGGCCGGTGGCAAGCTGGGCGTCCGCGCGCGCAAAATCAAAGGACAGCCGGAGCACCTGCATCGCCGTTTGCCGGTCGTCATTGAGAAACAGCAGGTCGCTGGGACCGGTTGCTACCTGTGTCTCAAGCGTAGCCTGGCGATGCCAGTCTATGCTCTGGTTGAGAAAGCTAATGACCTCCTGTGACTTGGGAAGATCAAAAGATGGCGATTGCGCCCAGGCGAGCCGGTAGAACGGGCAGACCGCCACGGCCGCCAAGACGATGATGAATGCAACGCAGATTCCTCGCTGAGATTGCAGAGCTGCCCTCATCGATTCTTAGATGCGCGAGCGTGAGTAGCCGCTGGCGGCGGATAGTTCAGGCGGGTGGAGACATTTCTAACGAGGTTAGACAACCCCAAACCAGGCGGTTGTTGTTGCAACGAAAAAATGTCGTATTAACTGCAACGATAAAATGTCACCCCTCCTTACAGAAATAGTTATGTTACGGCGGCAACAGCAGGACGTCCGCCGAGGTTGTAGATGCGAGGCACCTTAGGTTTGTGTTTGAGAGCCGCCGTGCGAACCGCCGGCCTGGGTTCGGCTAGTTCTTGTAGAGGGCGCTGAAGGGTGAGCAGGAGCTGGCGATCGAGATAGAAACGCAACGAGCCGTCGAGTTGATGCGAGATTTCTATCAATTTA
>DATDGL010000032.1:0-9772 GCA_036522115.1 Candidatus Angelobacter sp. | reverse complement strand
AGTTTTCTCGCGGCTGCACTGAGCGCTTGACGAGTATGAGCCTAACCGGGGCGAATTGATCTTTTCCAAATCTCCACCCGATCAATGTGCCTCGACAAATCGCGACGGTAAGTTTGCTTCTATTCCCGACAGACTCCTAGGGAGTGTCGGCTTTCTGGGATTCCGAGAGCTGAATCACATGGTGTTCCAGCTCCCGTAAGCCGCCGCGCAGCGGCAGATTCAGTTTGATGCGGCCCGTGTTTGCGAAGCCGGCCTTGGCCAGCACGCGCGCCGACGCGGGATTATCAGGGAAGGTATCTGCCTGGAGCGCGGGGATTCCCAGCCATCGCACGTAATCCATTAGCCCGTGCACAGCCTCAGTGGCGTAGCCCAGGTTCCAATGCGGCCGCCCGATCCAGTAGCCCACATAGGGCATCTCCCTAGAGCCGCCGAATCCAATGGAACCAATGAATTCGCCTGAGTTGACCAGCAGGATGGCAAAGACATGCTGGTCGGGGCTGGTGCGGCGCTCAATCCATTCCCGCGCCGCCTCCTCCGTCATGGGGTCTCTCATGCTGGCCGATCTCTGTACGGCCTCGCTGTCATTCCCGAGCAGGCGAGCAATCTCCGCCGCATCGCTGGGCTTCAACAGACGCAGGCGCAGACGCTTGGTACAAAGATAGGAGTTGGGGTTCGACACTAAGTCACACTGCTGCCGGTGGTGTGATCGGCCACGGTGCTCATTCCGGCGCTGACTACCTCCGGTTTGGGGTTGCCTGCCAGAAGCTGCCGCAAAACATATTGCAGGATTCCGCCATGTTCGTAGTACAGGATTTCCTGCGGCGTATCAATGCGCACCACCGCTTCGAATTCCGTGATTACACCGTCCGGAGCGGTGGCACGGACTTTGAGGTGACGCGAGTTGGCCAGCTTTTCCTTTAACAGCGCGGGCAGGCCGATAATTTCGTAAACCTCGTCGCCCTTCAAGCCTAGAGTATCCGGATCTTCCTCCGGCAGGAATTGCAGCGGCAGAATGCCCATCCCTACCAGATTGGAACGGTGGATGCGCTCGTAGCTCTCCGCGATCACCGCACGCACACCCAGCAGCGCCGGCCCCTTGGCCGCCCAGTCGCGCGACGAACCGGAACCATATTCCTTGCCGGCCAGAATAATCAACGGCACGCCCTCTGCCTTGTATTTCTCTGAAGCGTCAAAGATGGACATGACTTCGCCGCCAGGGAAATGTCTGGTCACGCCGCCTTCTGCGTCCGGCACCAGCCGGTTGCGCAGCCGGATGTTGGCAAAGGTGCCTCGAACCATCACTTCATGATTGCCCCGACGCGAGCCATAGGAGTTGAAGTCCCTGGGAGCAACGCCGTGTTCCTGAAGATACTTGCCCGCAGGACTATTGGTCTTGATGGAGCCGGCGGGAGAAATATGGTCTGTAGTCACGCTGTGCCCCAACTTGGCCAGCACGCGCGCGCCAGTAATGTCCTTTACCGCTGTCGGCTTGGCAGGCATGTCGTCGAAGTAAGGGGCACGCTGGATGTAGGTGGATCCGGCGGACCATTGATACGTTTCACCCTGTGGTACCCGAAGACGCTTCCACTCCTCGTCACCGTCAAAGATGGTGGCATAGTTGGTAGTGAACATAGTGGAATCAATGCAGCCCTCCACAGCCTTCTGCACTTCCTGTTGCGTGGGCCAGATGTCACGCAGATACACCGGATTGCCATTCTTGTCTTGGCCCAGCGGGTCTTTTGTGATGTCGCTATCAATACGCCCTGCCAGCGCGTAAGCCACCACCAGCGGCGGCGACATCAGATAGTTGGCCCGTACTTCCGAGTTGATGCGCCCTTCAAAATTGCGATTGCCGGAAAGAACAGAGACGGCCACCAACTGCTTTTCGTTGATGGCATAAGAGACATCATGCGGCAACGGCCCTGAGTTGCCGATGCACGTGGTGCACCCGTAACCAACAATGTGGAAGCCGAGAGCCTCCAGAAAAGGAAGGAGCCCCGAGCGCCGAAAATATTCCGTTACCACACGCGAACCAGGCGCCAGCGAAGTCTTGACCCAGGGCTTGCGGCGCAGGCCCTTTTCTACTGCCTTCCTGGCCAGGAGTCCGGCAGCGATCATGACGGAAGGATTGGAAGTATTGGTGCAACTGGTGATGGCGGAGATCACCACCGAGCCGTCGTGAAGGTTTTCAAAGATATCTTCGCCCACTTCTTTCAGGGCCGCCGGCGCATCGGGATCTTCCACGGCGACGGCGCTGGGGTTTCCGCCTTCACCCTCGAACCGGGAAATCTGTTTGGGCGCCACTGCTCTTCCTGCTTCACGCGGCATGCGCGGAGTGATCAGCGTAGGCAGGGCCTGCTCAAATGACTCTTTGACTTTGGAAAGAGCCACGCGGTCCTGTGGACGCCGTGGACCGGCAACGCTCGGCTCCACAGTGCCCAGATCGAGCTCGACCAGCTCGGAATACTGCGCTTCAGCAGTATCAGCAGTGTGGAACACGCCTTGCTCTTTGCAATAAGCCTCCACCAATGCGATCTGTTCCGGCGGACGTCCGCTGGTGCGCAAGTAGTTGAGAGTCGTTGCATCCACGGGAAAGATTCCGCACGTGGCGCCGTATTCCGGAGACATATTAGCGATCGTGGCCCGGTCCGCCAGCGGTAATGCTGAAAGACCCGGCCCAAAAAATTCCACGAACTTTCCCACCACGCCCGTCTTGCGCAGAATCTCAGTCACAGTAAGCACCAGATCGGTGGCCGTGGCGCCTTCGCGCAGCCTGCCGCTGAGCTTGAACCCCACCACTTGCGGAAGCAGCATGGATATCGGCTGGCCCAGCATGGCCGCCTCTGCTTCAATACCGCCAACACCCCATCCCAGCACACCCAGGCCGTTGATCATGGTGGTATGCGAGTCCGTTCCTACCAGCGTGTCCGGATAAGCCAGCGTAGTTCCGTTTTTCTTCTCGGAAAAAACAACACGGGCCAGGTATTCAAGGTTGACCTGATGAACGATTCCCATGTCCGGCGGCACAACTTTGAAATTGTGGAAGGCGGATTGTCCCCAGCGCAGGAAAGAGTATCGCTCCTGGTTGCGCTGGAATTCCAGCAGGGCATTTGTATGAAACGCATTCACACTGGCGAATTCATCCACCTGTACCGAGTGATCAATCACCAGCTCTGCCGGTTGCAGAGGATTGATCAGGTTAGGATTTCCTCCCATGGCCTTCATGGCGTCGCGCATCGCTGCCATGTCTACCACGGCCGGAACGCCGGTAAAGTCCTGCATCAATACGCGCGCCGGCGTGAATGAGATTTCCCTGGAGGGAATTGCCGCCGGCTTCCATTCGGCAATGAACTTGATGTCTTCAGCAGTCACACTGCGGCCATTTTCTGTCCGCAGCAGATTTTCCAGAAGAATTCGCAGGCAGTAAGGAAGGTTATGGGTAGGGCAGACCTGCTTGTCAACAGCATCCAGACGGTAGATTTCGTATTCGCTGCCGCCCACGCGCAGCCGGGAGCGGCTTCCATATGTATTCATCACTGCACCTGCTTCATTAGATGGCAATGCATTGCTGCCGGTCACGAAAACTTGCTGCTTGCCGGGTCAGACGGCTCCGGGAGGTCACAACTAGGGCAGCAGATCAAGTATAAGGGAAAGGCCCGAAGGGTTCAGGCGAAAGAAAGCTGCGGGTAACAGATCAGCCATTCACGTAGATCGCAGCCCAGAAAACGGCATTGAGCAGCAAGGTAACCAGGGCGGCAATCAGTACGCCCTTTGCCATCTTCTTCCGCCCTCGCCGCCTGAATATATACCAAAGAGGTATTACGTAGCCGATCTGAAGCAATCCGATGCCGCCAACCAGTACAACTACCGTGGGCAGCGTCTGCTCACCGTAAGCAAACATAAGCCAGGCGATGCCTAGTTGCACCATGTTCAGCGACCAGCACACCAGCAGTCCCAGGAAGAGACTGCCTTCGTCCGGGGAGATGGCCGGCTCTGGAAGCGAGGCTTCAGGCATAAGACTAAGCATATTCGATTTTGTGCTCAAAGCTTTTTCAAAACCTGCTCCAGCAGCACCGTAAGGGCTCCCAGATGGCGCACCTCGCCTTCGGTCAGCGATTGCAAAGCCACGGCCAGTGACTCAACCCGTCGCCTGCGTCCTTGCTGAAGCATCTTTGTTCCCTTATCCGTGGCTTCGAGCCGCACGCGCCGTTTGTCTTCTGTCTCGTGACGCCTGACCAGGCCGTCCCGCTCCAGTCCGGCTACGATGCGGCTCATGGTTGGCGGGCGCACCTGCTCCGCCTCCGCCAATTCACCCAGGGATCTTGGTCCGCCAAACACCAGCACGGAAAGCGCAGAAAGCTGGGCCGGCCCCACGCCACTGGCCAGGTCGCGCACCCGCAGCCGCCGCAGCAGGTGAATGGCCGCCGAATGCAGCCGGTCGGCCACCTCAGCCGCCTGGCGCCCGCCCGGTTTTTTTTGCTTGCTTCCGGCCATATAGTTAGCTATGCTAACTAATATCCACTTGGAGGTAAAGAGCCAATGAGTACCGCAGCTTCAGGAATCGGGATTTCACGCCTTGGCCAGGTTGCAGTCAATGTGCATGACCTCAACCGCGCCATTTCATTCTACCGGGACTCGCTGGGCTTGCCGCTGCTGTTCACCACCGGAGAACTCGGCTTCTTCAACTGCGGAGGCGTCCGCCTGATGCTCACTCCGCCAGAAAAACCCGAGTTCGACCATCCCGGCTCAGTTCTCTATTTTGTGGTTGAGGACATCAAGGCAGCCCACAGGCAACTGGCGGCCAAAAACGTGCAGTTTGAGCGCGAACCACACCTGATCGCCAGACTGCCGGATCACGACCTCTGGATGGCCTTCTTCAGGGACACCGAAGGGAACCTGCTGGCGTTGATGAGCGAGGTGCGGCGTTGAAGAGCCTCATTGCCTCGAATCCATTCCTTTGTCCCGCGCGTATAGTTAAGTGACATTCCCAGGCGAAAAAGCGGCGCTGGGCGCTGCGATAGCATTTATTCCTTCTCGTCAGGTTTGTTGGCATCGGAGAGTATCTTCCACAGTGCAGGGCCGCAATCAACAATTTCTTTCCTCCCGCACTTGCGGCATTCGTATTCACGCATCTCGCGCCCGGTGAACGTTGTCTTCTCTATCTGGTCCATCTCACCGCCGCATTGGGAGCAGGTCATATCGGCCATAGATCACGCCCTGTCCGGCATTCATCGCTAATCAAGAAACTGGGCTTTTTGTTTTTCTTCGCCATGCTAATCTAAGGACCTGTGGAAAACACGGACGATATTCTCAAGCCGAGAAAGCCTGTTTCATGGTTGGCCAAGAGAAGGAGCGTCCTGCACCGGGACCTGGCAAAATTCTTTGTTGCACTCAAGCCAGGGCCATCGCGAAAAACCTTTGAATGATATTCTCAAGCCAAATAGTTGCACCATGCGAGAAGCCAAGGGAGAGGTATGCTCTTCCTGCCAGCCTCGGCATCTCCAGAAATCATCTGAAGCTTTGAGGAGCCCTGGATGTCCACGCGAGAGGTGAATGGGAAACTTACCTTGTTTCCTGAATTGCCCAACGAAAGTTCCAGTACAACCAGGACAGATGGCATGTTGCCATCCCAGGAAATCAGGCAACTGATTGCCCAGGGAAATATTCGTTCCATCCCGGAGATCACCGAACAGCAAATCCAGCCTGCCAGCCTTGATCTCAGGCTGGGTGAAATTGGTTATCGAGTACGAGCCAGTTTTGTACCGCAGCATTCTACGGTGGAACGGGGAATTGTAGATGCGGGCCTGAGAATGACGCGCGTGGATCTCACCCGGCCCGCAGTTCTGGAAAAGGGTTGCGTGTATATCGTGCCATTGCTGGAAGAGTTGGAGCTTCCCTCGGAAATATCCGCCCGCGCCAATCCCAAGAGCAGCACCGGCCGCCTGGATATCTTTACCCGCCTCATAACAGATTATGGAATCGAGTTCGAGCAGGTGCGCGCCGGTTATAAAGGCAGGCTATACGCGGAAATCGCCTCTCGCACGTTCACCATCATCCTGCGCGCCGGAATGACCTTGAATCAATTGCGGTTTGTTCATGGCAGTCCTAAACCGTCAGACCGAGCGACCACGGCCCTGGAAAAAACTGCACGGGAGAGGGATGAGGCGCTGGTCTATGGCGAGGAAGGAATCCCGGCGAAAGCCCATATACGCAAGCAGAGCATACTGCTTTCCGCCAACTTGCGAGGGGATGAGTCTTCAGAAATAGTGGCTTATAAAGCCAGGGAGAATACCCCGGTCCTCGATCTGGGAAACATCAATCACTATGAGCCGGAGGAGTTTTGGGACATAAGGCGCGACCCCGGACAGCGGGGTTTGATCCTGGATCCTGGCGGTTTCTATATCCTCGCTTCCAAGGAGCGTGTCAGTGTTCCGCCGGATTGGGCGGCTGAAATGGTCTCCATCGACCAGGAAATCGGCGAATTCCGCATTCATTACGCAGGCTTCTTTGATCCGGGATTCGGATACGGCGCCAACGATGTCCGGGGCACGCGTGCAGTTCTTGAAGTGCGGGCGCATGAAGTCCCATTTCTGATCGAGCACGATCAGGTTATGGCCCGCCTTCAATACATTCCACTTCTCTCCCGGCCCGACAAGATTTACGGTGTTGATATTGGCTCCTCTTACCAACGCCAGGGGTTGGCGCTCAGCAAACACTTTAAGAAAGTCTAATTGTTCCTCCCCTCGCAACCTCCGCGCATTTGATTTATCCTCAAATATCTTCAGACCGCATGAAAATTCTAGTAATCGGCAACGGTGGACGGGAACACGCGCTGGCGTGGAAGCTGCGCCAGTCTCAGCGTGTCTCGCAAATACTGTGTGTTTCGGGCAATGGAGGAATCTGCCAGGAAGCCACCTGCCTGCCGGGCGATGCCCGAAACATCGAAGGCCTGTTGAACATCGCCCACCAGCAGCAGCCGGACATTACTGTCGTAGGCCCGGAACTGCCGCTCTCCCTCGGCATCGTGGATGAGTTCTCCCGCCGCGGGCTGCGCATCTTTGGCCCCACCCAGGCAGCAGCACAACTGGAATCCAGCAAAAGTTTTGCCAAGGAGTTCATGCAGCGCCATCAGATTCCCACGGCGCATTATGCCGTCTGCTCCTCGGAAGAAGAGTTGCGTAAATCCCTGGGGCTGTTCTCCGCTCCCCTGGTAGTCAAGGCGGACGGTTTGGCCGCAGGCAAGGGCGTGGTGGTGGCGCGCACCAAGGAGGAGGCCGCAAGCGCAGGCGCTGAAATGTTCAGCGGCAAGCTGTTGGGCACTCCTGCCGCCAAAGTCGTTCTGGAAGAATGCCTGACCGGTGAAGAGCTTTCCTTCCTGGTATTGAGTGATGGTGAGCGCGTTGCGTCGCTGGTGGTCTCCCAGGACCACAAGCGCATTGGCGAAGGCGACACCGGTCCCAACACCGGAGGCATGGGCGCATACTCCGCAGACAGTCTCGCGGATCCGGCCATGGTGGAGTGGCTGGTCAATCACGTTGCCAAGCCAACGGTTGCGGGGATGAAATCTGAGGGCATCGAATACCGTGGACTGCTCTACTGCGGTCTGATGATGACCGCCCGCGGGCCGATGGTTTTGGAGTTCAACTGCCGCTTTGGCGATCCTGAAACTCAGGCAGTCCTGATGCGGATGGAAAGCGATCTGGTAGAGGCGGTGGAAGCTTCCATCGAAGGACGCGTCAGTGAAGGCCTGTTCCGCTGGTCGGCGGATGCCTCCTGTTGCGTGGTAATTGCTTCCGGAGGTTATCCCGGCAGCTTCCTCTCCGGGAAGATGATCTCCGGGCTGGATCGCGTGTCCAGGCTTGAGAACGTGAAGGTTTTTCACGCCGGCACTACCAGCCGCGATGGCCTTCTTTACACCAGCGGCGGCCGGGTGCTGGGCGTAACCGCGCGCGCTCCCACGCTGGAAAACGCAGTGGCTCGCGCCTATGAAGCGGTAGAGATGATCAGCTTTGAGGAAATGTATTACCGCAAGGACATCGGCGCGGTCCATCCTCGCAGAGGCGAACCGCCGCCGCGTATCAGCGTTTAGCGACTCGCTTGCGAGCCGCGGCCCCAAGCCCTGGACTTTGGTCCAGGATGAGCGGAGGGAACCAAGCAAACGTGAGCGAAGCGAATTATACCGGCTTAACAAAAAGTGTGGCCGTTTGAAATGAAAGAACCGCAAGGTCCCTCCACTTCTTCACTACGTGAATAAGTCTCGGGATGACGGCTCTGCATGGACACACGATTAACTAAATCGATCTAGCAGGAGAATTTAGTGGAGGAATCCGAACAAATGTCACAGAATCCACTCGTTTCCATCGTCATGGGATCTGACTCTGACCTGGACATCATGAATGAGGCTGCCAAAGCCCTTGAACAATTTGGCATTCCTTATGAGATTGACGTAACTTCCGCGCACCGCTCACCCGCGCGCACCTCAGACTTTGCGCGTAAAGCCGCCGGACGCGGGATCAAAACCATCATCGCCGGCGCAGGAGGCGCGGCCCATCTTGCCGGAGTGATCGCCGCAGAAACGACCATTCCTGTGATCGGCGTTCCCATTCCTTCCACCTCACTGAACGGCCTGGACTCGCTGCTTTCGGTCGTCCAAATGCCGGCGGGAATTCCCGTGGCCACCGTTGCCATCGGCAAGGCGGGCGCAACCAACGCCGGAATTCTGGCCGCACAACTCATTGGCCTGAGCGACAGCACAGTGGCTGCCAAACTCAAACAGCACAAACAAAAACTGGCCGAGGGCGTGGAAGAAAAATCGCGGAAGCTGCAACAATCGCGCGCCAGGTAACATGAGGGCCATCGCTGTTATTCCCGCCCGCCTGGCCTCTACCCGCCTTGCCCGCAAGGTTTTGCAACCCATCGCCGGCAAGCCCATGGTGGGCCACGTGTATGAGGCGGCAAAGCGTTCGCCGCTGTTGCAGGACGTCATCATCGCCACGGACTCGGAAGAAGTCATGCAAGTGGCGCAGGCCAACGACTGGCAGGCGCAGATGACGTCATCCCAGCATCGCAGCGGCACGGACCGCATTTACGAAGTAGCGCAACGGGTGAAGGCAGACGTCTACGTGAATATTCAGGGAGACGAGCCTCTGGCCCGCCCTGAACATCTTGAGGCGCTGCTCAAACCCATGCAGCGGGCGGAGGTGATGGTCTCGACCATCAAGACGCCCTGCCCGGCGCACGATGTCTCCAACCCGCACGCCGTCAAGGTTGTCGCAGACAAAAATGGCCGCGCGCTCTATTTCTCCCGTTCGACGATTCCTTTTGATCGCGACCAGCGAGGCGGCCTGCACTATTTCAAGCATCTTGGCTTTTATGCCTACCGTTACGCTGCGCTGGAACGCTTCTGCAAGCTCCCCGAATCAGCCCTCGAAGCCGCAGAAAGACTCGAACAGCTTCGCTTTCTGGAAAACGGCATTGACATCTACGTGGAAGAAACGCCATTCGATACCGTAGGTGTAGATTCAGCGGAGGACCTGAAGCGAGCAGAGGAATTGTTATCCACCTAATAGATTTACAAAAACCGGAATTAGATTGCACTTTTTATGGTGCGATTATCTCTCCATTTCAATCAGAAAACAGGCATTTTTGAAAAATCACTGAATTTGCCTCCTTGCCGCGAAGGTTATTGAAAACAAAACAGATATTCGTTGCGGATAGGGCCTTTTTGGGTTTTCCTGTTGCGCTCATCCGCGAAGGTCATTGATAACGCAGG
>DATDGL010000031.1:0-2937 GCA_036522115.1 Candidatus Angelobacter sp. | reverse complement strand
GAGAAGACATATGTAGATTATAAGAAGTAGTCAGTAATTAGTATTTAGTAGTTAGCGAGATCGCCAGTGGCCCTTGGCGAAAAGCTAAAAAGCAGAGTCCTCGCTGCGCTTCGGAATGACAAGTCTTGAGGACCGCGATTTAGCAGGAACCACACGAATGAAGAAGGCGCTGCTCATCTACAATCCGTCGTCCGGACGAAGGCGCGAACACCGCGTGCGTCAGGTCTCCAAGGCGCTGGCTGTGATTTCTTCGGCGGGGGTGGAGGCGGAAAGCTGCGCTACCACAGGAAAAGGCAGCGCCGTGGCCCAGACGCAGGAAGCTGTGGCTGCTGGCTTTGATACGGTCATCGCTTGCGGAGGCGATGGCACGGCCAATGAAGTCCTGAACGGCCTGATGCTGGCCGGCAGCGATGCCGCGCTGGGTGTCCTGCCTTTCGGAAGTGGCAATCTGCTGGCCACCGATTTGCTTCTGCCCCGGAAGGCGGAGGCCGCCGCCCGGATCCTTCTTAGCTATCGGCCTCGCGCCTTGCAGCCGGGCCTCATTCGCTATCACCACAAAGATGGAGCACAGCAGCGCTACTTCCTGATCGCTGCCGGCGTCGGGGCGGATGCCGAGCTGATGTACCGTACCGGCGTCCAGGCCAAAGAGCGTTACGGATTTTATGCCTACTTTCTGGAAATGTTTCGCATGACGCTTCGTCGCCGGTTCCCTATGTTTAAGGTTGAGTGGAGGGACCAGCAAGGGTGCTCTCATAGCGGTCAAGTGGCGATGGTTATGGGTATTCGGGCGGCCAGATTTCCGGGGTTGCTCCGGCGTGTGCGGCTGGGGGCCGATCTGGTCCGCAATGATTACCGCGTGATGCTTTTCGCAACCGATAAGGTCCGCCACTTTCTGAACTATTTTGCCAGCGTTTGCAGCGGCCTCAACTGGAAGGTGCCTCAGGTGGAGCTGGTCTCCTCGACATGGTTCAGGTGCACTCCGATGGATGGGCAAGAGCCAACCAGCATCCATTCAGAGGTGGATGGCGAGTTGCTGGGGACGCTGCCGGTGGAGGTAACGATCGAGCCCAGGTCTTTTCGGCTCTTGATGCCGTAAAAACCTTACCGCTGATGACGCTGATTGCACTGATTTTCACTGATCAAGCAAAAACAAATAAAGGAAAATCTCTCTGGTCCGGTTCTCACCGCCGTTTATTAGTGGCAGAAGGCTGCCTTAGCCCAGGATCGTACATGCTGCCATAGCCCAGGTACTGCTTGACAGCGTCCAGTGGGTAGGAGATTTCCACTGCGGTGATCTGCCCGTTCTTTCCCATCTTCGGCGTGAGTTCAGAGTTGATTCCCGCCCAGTAAATCGGCAGTTTCAATGCCTTGTAGCGGGCGGCAACCTGGTCGCGGACCGCGGGATCAAAATGGGTGCCATATTTGTCCACCAACTCCTTGATGGCGCTGTAATCGCCAGGGCAAACGCATCTAAATTTCGACACCGAGTAATTTGAGCAAGTAGCTGTGATCCCATGCAGCTTGGAGGCGTTTGCCATGGGTGCCGAGTTTGCAGGATTTGTCTTGTTTGAGCAGGTTGAGCGCGATGCGGGTGAGGATGGAGAAATTCTGGGCGGCATGGCCTGAGCGCTTGCGGCTGAGGTCTTCGCCAAAGCCTACGTCGAGCACCCAGTGCAGTTTATTTTCGATGCCCCAGTGCTGGCGGATGGCCGAGTTGATTCGCACGGCTTCGGGCTTGAGACTGGTGATGTAGTAGCGGATTTCCCGTTCCTGCTTGCCCGTGGCCTTGTGATAGCGCTCGGCCTCGATCCGCACCAGCGCTCGTAAAGATGCCCATTCCCCTGGCGCATCCAGTAAGCTCAAATCGCCCAGCACGGTACAGCTGCGCCGTTCCACCCGCCCGTGGCCGCAGTCGATTTCTACGGAGACGGTTTCGGCGGCAAGCATACAGAACGAATCCTTAATGTCGGCCAGCAGACTAGGCTGATTTTCTTTCACCGCCAGAACATAGTCAGCTCGTTTCTCGACGATCTGACTGGCGATGGCCTTCTGGCAACCGATGGCGTCAATCGTTACCACCGTGCCGCTCAGTTCCAAGGCTGCCAGAAGCTTGGGAATTGCCGTAATCTCGTTGGACTTATCATCGACCTTGCGCTGGGCTAGCACCAGATTGTTGGTGTTGGCCCAGGCCGAAACCATGTGCACCAGCGCCTTGCCGCCCGTGGTCCGGGTTCCGCGTAGCGTCTTGCCGTCGATGGCCACCACTTCGCCCGCCGTCAGCCGGGCTATGGACATAACCCAGGCTGCAAACCCCTTCTCCAGTTCCTCCGGGTCCAGTGCCGCAAAGACACGATTGAATGTGTCGTGGGAGGGAATGCCACCCGGCAAGCTAAGAAACCTGCGCAGCCACGCGCGCTTTGCCTTGCCGTAGTTCTCGATCTCGTTCCAACCGCTGGCCCCACTCAGAATCGCCGCAATCGCGATGAGAAGAATCTCTTCCAGCAAGTGCTCCCGCGTCCGCTCCACCCGCGGATCCTTCAATTCAGCAAAATACTGCAGGGGATTGTTCATCCCTTCATCGCATCTGCTTTACTCCTATTGCATATAGCGATTAAGATGCGTCTGCCCTGCCTCTTTAATGCCGGTCCTCATCATCTCTATCGCCGCATCCCGCGCCATCCGTGATGGTGGTGAGCAGCCCATTTGCGGCTGTGATGGTGCGGCTGAAGCACTCTCCTGTGGAATCCTTGGTGAAGTACCTCTGCGTGCTGGCCTGGTTCTGGTGGCCGGTAATGTTGAACGACGAATCAAACAGCAACGTATCCGAAGGTGACACAGTGTTCGACACGACACTGAAGGAAGGACCATCGTCGCCCGGCGCAACCTCTCTTTTGTTGTACGCCTGCTGGATGGTTGTCGTCTGCGACCCTGAACCGT
>DATDGL010000030.1:0-4629 GCA_036522115.1 Candidatus Angelobacter sp. | reverse complement strand
GACGTATTCATCTCACTCCCTGAAAGTGCATGCGGTTTGCCTTTTTGCCCACAAAATATCTTTCGTTTGCGGTCAAAGGTGCCCACTACCCTGAATTTTCGCTGCGACCGATGGCAGAAAAGATTTCTATGACCTGGTTCTCCCCATTTACAATCCTCTGTCCCTGCCTTGCATTTTTGGCTTCACCAGTCTATATAATCGTACAAAACAATGTTCTTGGTTCGCCCCAGCAAGTCTTAAATTTTCCTGACGGAATTGTTGGCGGTCCTCATGGCTAAAATCAAGACGAGACGCACTGCAAAATCGGCTAAAAACAGCCCCGCGGCAAAGGACAAAGTGACGCAGCCGCAGGTGTCTAAGAACGATAGTTTCCCCGTTGTTGGCGTGGGTGCTTCTGCGGGTGGGCTGGAGGCCTTCATCGAGCTGTTAAAAGCGCTGCATCCCGATCTGGGCATGGCCTTTGTTCTGGTCCCGCACCTCGATCCCAAGCATGAAAGCGCGATGAAGGAGTTGCTCAGCCGGGCTACAAAGCTACCCGTTTTACAGGTGGAGAATGCCATGCGGGTAGAGCCCGACCATGTATATGTGATCCCGCCGGGCCGGGAGATGACCATCCAGGAAGGTGTATTGCAGCTTGTGGCGCGCCGGCCGCAGCAGCCGCCCATGCCCATTGACATTTTCCTCCGCTCGCTGGCCGAAGATCAGCGCAACAATGCCGTAGGCGTGATCCTTTCCGGGACGGCAACGGATGGCACCCTGGGGCTGGCTGCCATCAAGGGCGAGGGCGGCATCACCTTTGCCCAGGATTCCAAGTCGGCCAAATATGATGGCATGCCCAACAGCGCCGTGGCCTCGGGCGCTGTCGATTTCGTCCTGCCCCCGGCCCGCATTGCTGAAGAGCTGGAAAATATACGCAAGCATCCTTACATTGCCAGGGGCAAAGACCACAAGGTGGATGGGCTGGAGGGCGGCTACGATCTCAACCATCTGTTTCGCATCCTCAAGCAGGTCAGCAAGATTGATTTTTCTGACTACAAGGCAGGCACCATACGGCGGCGCATCCTGCGCCGCATGGCGCTCAAGAAAGTCGCCACCTTGGCCGAGTACATCAGTTATATGCGCGAGCATCCCCCGGAGGCGGAAGCGCTCTACCAGGATATCCTCATCAACGTTACCAGCTTCTTCCGCTTTCCCGATGCCTTCGAGTCGCTCAAGGAAACTGCCTATCCCGCGCTGTTGAAAGGCCGCTCCTCGAATGACACCATTCGCATCTGGGTGCCGGGATGCTCCACCGGCGAAGAGGCCTATTCTCACGCCATCTCCATCGTCGAATTTCTCAGCGGGGCCAGGGCCGAGGTGCCCCTCCAGATTTTCGGCACAGACCTGAGCGAGTCGGCTGTGCAGAAAGCGCGGGCAGGCATTTACAAGGAGAACGTGATCGCCGACTTATCACCCGCCCGGCTGCGCCGCTTTTTCAACAAGGTGGAGGGCGGCTACCAGATCAACAAATCCATCCGCGATATATGCATCTTTGCCAGGCAGAACGTCTTTAATGACCCTCCTTTTTCCCGAATGGACATTGTGAGCTGCCGCAACCTGCTCATCTACCTCGGTCCGGCGCTGCAAAGACGGGTGACTCCCATATTTCACTACGCCTTGCGCCCAGTTGGCTTTTTGATGCTGGGCAACACCGAGGGATTGCTCGGGGCAGGCGCAGAGATGTTCGACCTGGTGGACAAGAAAAATAAGATCTATACCAAACGGGCCGTAGCTTCTCCCGTCAACTTTGGCTTCACCGTGGATCGTTTTGACGGCGGCAACGGGGAAGCTGCGGCGCGTGAAGCCAAAGAGGCGGAGCGAAAACCGGCGGCTGATCTGCAAAAAGAGGCCGACCGGATGCTGCTCGCCCGCTACGTCCCCGCGGCTGTGGTCGTCAATGAACACCTTGACATCCTTCAGAGCCGGGGACATACCGGACACTTTCTGGAACTTTCCCCGGGAAGGGCCAGCCTGAACCTGCTGCGCATGGCCCGGCCGGGATTGCTGTTTGAACTGCAGCAAGCTCTGGAGGCGGCGCGCAAATCCAACCAGACCGTCATTCGCGAACGCGTACAGCTTGAGAACAGCGGCAACCTGCGGCTGGTCAACCTTGAGATTGTTCCCTTTCGCGTCACCGGAAACTCGGAGCAGAATTTTCTCATTGTCTTCCATGATGCCCCCGCCTCCGCTGTGCCTCCTTCGCCGCTGCCTGTTTCCGGTCCCAAAGCAGACCGGGCCAAAGACAAGCAGATTGAGCAGCTCAAGCAGGAACTGGCCGCAACCAAGGAGTATTTGCAGTCCATTATTGAAGAGCGCGAAGCCGCCAACGAGGAGCTGCAGTCCGCCAATGAGGAGATCCAGTCCGCCAACGAAGAGCTGCAAAGCACCAACGAAGAACTCCAGACCTCGAAAGAAGAGCTGGAGTCCGCCAACGAGGAATTGAACACCGTCAACGAGGAGATGCAGCATCGCAATACTCAGCTATCGCAGCTCAATAACGATCTCACCAACCTGCTGAACAGCGTGAACATTGCCATTGTCATGCTGGGACAGGACTTGAGCATCCGGCGCTTTACCACTCATGCGGAAAAGGTGTTCGGATTAGGCGCCACGGACGTGGGTCGTCCCATCACCAACCTTAGACTGAAGGTCAATATCGCCGACCTGGAACAATCCGTGCTGGACGTGGTCCGTGACATGGTCCCGAAACAGGAAGAATTCAAAGAGCCAGGTGGCTCCTGGTACAACCTCCGTATCACCCCCTACCGCACCAGCGAAAACAGGATTGAAGGCGCTGTGCTGGTGCTGCTGGATATCACGGATACCAAGAAAAAGACGGCAAACTAAGAGCAGCTTGGGTAGTGCGAAGGGGAAGAATCCCACAACAGCATCCAGGAATCAAGCAGCATTCGACATATTCATCTCACTCCCTGAAAGTGCATGCGGTTTGACTTTTTGCTCACAAAATATCTTTAGTTTGCGGTCAAAGTAGCCCACTACCCGGCCCCTGCATTTGTGGGTTTTGCCGTTGATGTTCAATTACCCAATTACCAAATTCTCTCCCCCCTGAACCACAACCCGAACAGAACTACTCCTAATTGCCAGCACAACACCCCTGCTCCCTCCGGCATCTACTCAGGGGAAAGAGGACAAATTGCCAAGATGCGATATTGTCGTAATCGGTGGTTCAGCGGGCGCTGTGGAAGCCATGCAGGTGGTAGTAAGTTCACTTCCGGCTGGTTTGCCTGCGGCCGTTTTCATGGTCTTGCATGTCCCTTCCGATTCTCCCAGCATGTTGCCGCAGATTCTAGGCCGCGCCGGCCCGCTGCCCGTCAAACATGCTGAGGATGGCGAGCTTGTTCGTCCCGGGCAAATCTTCATCGCGCCACCGGACCGCCATCTTACCCTCAATGATGGTGTGATTCGCGTGATCCGCGGCCCGCGGGAAAACCGCCATCGTCCGGCAATCGATCCACTCTTTCGTAGCGCCGCCAAGGTGTATGAATCGCGCGTGATCGGCGTAATCTTAAGCGGTCACTTGGACGATGGCGCCGCAGGTTTGAACGCCATCCACCTGCGCGGAGGGGTTGTTATCGTGCAGGACCCGGAAGATGCTATTGCCCCGCAGATGCCGCGCGCAGCGCTGCAATACGGCGGAGTAGATTATGTGCTGCCCCTGGCGGAAATAGGTCCGCAAGTGGCTGATCTGGTGAACCAATGCCGGAGGGATACCGTGAAGCATAAGAAATCAAACCCAGAGAGCATAAGCAATGAAGCCATGGAGAACCTGAACGTCTCCAGGCCGCATGAAGGCCACGGCGTGCCATCCGCTTTTTCCTGCCCGGAATGCAGCGGAGTCCTGTGGGAACTGAATGAAGGTGAGTTGACCCGCTTTCGCTGCCGCGTGGGCCACGCATACACTATGACCGCCCTGGCCGAGGATCAAACTGATGCTTTGGAAAATGCGCTGTGGGCCGCCATGCGCGCTTTGGAAGAAAAAGCCGCGCTGTCCACGAGACTGTCAGAAGGGGCAGTGGATCCAAAGATGGGCTTACGCCTGAAAGAACAGGCCCATGCCGACCGCGACTATGCCGGCGCCATCCGCCGAATCCTCTTTCGCGATGATAAGGAGAAGCAGTTGGCATCATAGTGGGTCGTTTCAGGCGAACTGACCCGCTACCCCTGAAGTTTCTATAATTCCTGGATTGTCAGGCTGGCGAAGCTGGCGATCATGCCAACGGCCCACAGCGCCGGCTGTAGGTGGATGTTCATGCAATCCCCCAGGTCCGCGCAACGGGCCGCATAAACTTCACTCGAACCTCTTAAAAACCAGCACCTCAGGCCGCAATCGTTCGGGTCCGCTGATGGCCCAGCTCGGTCTCAGCTTGCAACCAATCTTCTATATCGTGGCCATGCTCCTGGCCTCGGCCCTCGTAAAGCTCATAAGCTCGAATACGAATTGTTTCTTCTATGTCGGTCTGGGGTTCGTTTTGCGTATGGGCAGTTGCTACTGGTTTCTTTTGGGCTTCCATCGCGGTAACCTCCATGAACGGCGAAAGATTCCGGCTTTCCACTCCGTGGCCCTCGCCA
>DATDGL010000029.1:0-55445 GCA_036522115.1 Candidatus Angelobacter sp. | reverse complement strand
TTTGTCCTCAAAAGAACAGCGGTTTGCGATTCAGAAATACAGTCTTGGATTTTGCCGACTCCGGATGGTCCAGCTCCATCTGCACCAGAAAACCGCGCATGTCCGACCTGAAGATCGGATGGATGGCGTGTTCCTCAGTCGTGAACACCTGTTTCACCGTTCCCACTTTGCGGCACGCAATCATGTTCAAATAACAGTCAAAGATTGGCGCGCCCACGTGAACGCTGCCCCGGTTGTCGTAAGGCACGAAGGCGAAATACACTTTGCTTCCTCCGGACACGCTCAGGTAATAAGGAGTTTGCTTTGCTGTGGCGAGTGCCTGTTTCAGCCGGTCAACTTGCTGCGACTCTTCGTGAATCTGCTTTTGCGCAATATTGATGGCGATATCAAGCTGCGCAATCTCCGACCGCAATTCAGCCTGCTTGTTCAACACGTCCAGAGATTTGGTATTGCTGGTTGTCTTTTCCAGAACGGTGTCCTTCAGCAAAAGCTCGCTGATCCTGCTGTCCGTGAAAGCGCTTTGCGCCTGATTCAGGGCCGCCCGCTGTGTCGCCGCATCGGCTTTGGTGATCAATCCCGCGGCCAGGTCTTTGTCGATGCCCGTCTCGACCTGCTGCACCTGGGTCATGACGCTCATGGTCTTCAGATTGTCAGTTTGTTTTTGCTGGTCGAGCTGTGAGAGTTGCGGCCCGGCAGCGCGGTTGTGAGTGGTTTCGCGCGCGATGGCTGACTGCAATGCCGGTTCCAGCGCCAACAGGGCAGCGCGATGTCCGGTCATCTCTGCGATGCTGCTCTCCAGCCTTTTTTTGTCCAGATTCAGATCTTCCAGCGACTGCCGGCTGGTCACAAGTTTTTGCGTAAAATCCAGGCTCTTATCGTCGGAAGGGGAAAGGATCACCGGCGCCGCCCAGGAAGTGCTGATGGCATAAAAGCCCATCACAAATCCATAAGCCAGCACTCCAATCAGGACCGCGTACAACGTCAGAATGGCAAAAATTCGATAGAGCGCCACGATCGACTTATAGGTAAATGCCTGAAGCAAGCCCGGTTTGCGAACAGCAGAGAGTTTTTTAGCCATTATGTTCGCCACGGCAGGCCTCCTGTTTTTTGTTGCGCGTGCCCCAGTCGCGTGAATCCAGAGTGCACAGGGCAAGCGGAGTAATAAAGAGATTGCTCACCAGCCACCAGGCCACATACGCGCCAAAGGCCAAAGGGTTCTTCACGGCCTCTCTGGTGCTGTGCTTGCGAATGGCCCATGCCGCCACTGCCGCAATGCAGATATAAACAAGGAGAGGTTCCGGAGTGGCCCACGAGGTTGGATTTTGCGTGAGCATGTTCACAGCCATCACCAAAGCCACCAGCGCGCCCAGCGGAGTCAGGACCAGAGTGAATACCGTGTTCGGGTGCAGTCTGGAAACATGCCGTGGCAGCGTCTTCAGCGTGAAAAACAGGTCGCGCAGGATACTTTGTCGCCAGCGGAGCTGCTGTTTGAACAACTCCGGAAGCGTGGCCGGCACTGTGGTCCAGCACAGCGCATCGCTGTTTACATAGGTTCCGTAGCCCTCCAGCAACGTCAGGTGAGTCATAAACCGGTCTTCACCCTGGTTGACGGGAATGCCAAACCAGTGTCGCTCCCGGACCTCTGGCTCAATCTTGAGCAACAACTCCCGTCGAATTGCGAATAAGCATCCCGCGATGCAGCCCACGCTCCGCGTCCAGTTCTCGGGCGCTTTGTAGAGATGAAAAGCCGCATAGTAGAGGAAAGTCTGAATGGTGGTAATGGCCCCGGCGTTTGGATTGCTCACTCCCACTCTGCCGCCCACCGCGCCCACAGTCGGATCGCAAAAGCAGGCGGTCAGTTCGCGGATCGCCTCCGGATGAAAAATACAATCCGAGTCAATGGAGATGATGATTTCAGCCTTGGAGTGCGACAGGGCCGCGCATTGCGTGCGCGCCTTGCCACTGTTTACGGCATTGCGCCCCACTCTCACCGGGATGTTGGTGAAGTCATGCTGCGCTTTGAGCATCCACTCGTAGCTATCGTCCGTGGAGCAGTCGTCTTGCGCAATGATCTCCAATTTGTCATTGGGATAATTGCTGTTACAGATGCTCTCAATGGCGTCGTAGACGGTCTTGCCCTCGTTGTAACAAGGCAGAAGCACGCTCACCGTGGGCTGGAAAGAGAAATCCTTCTTCGGTTTTGTGCTGGGGACTGACCACTTGAGGATGGCGCCCAGCGTGTACTTGACGAGCGTGATCAACAGGGCCAGAAACAGAATCAACCAGACGAGTAGGGGTGCCATATGGCGCCTTTCCTTTCGAATCGGTCACTCGCCTGATTTGACCCAATCTGCGGCGCAATGTCGGTTTTGATTTCTTAAGTTTTGTGAGCCAGTTGTATAAGCCGGTTTACTAACTGCTGACAAAGTCATTTTGCCGGCTCTTGCAGGTGTTCCCGGAGGTAATTTGTTGTCTTGCTTGCTCGAATGTTGAACGTGCAGCGTTGTATGTGATGCTATAATGTATCACATGAAAAATGCATCCATAAGAGATCTCCGATACGCCTTTACTAAGATCGAGCGATTGCTGCGGCAGGGGGAGACTGTTCAGATTACCAAACGCCGCCGGGTCATCGCGCACCTGGTACCGGAGATTCCCGGACCGCAAGCTCCAATTCCCGACTTCCTCAAACGGCTGCGCACCATTTACGGCAATAAATCACTTTCTGTAAGCGGCGCTGAGTTGATCGCTAAAGATCGGGGACGGTATTGAGGATCTATATTGATACGAGTTTCCTGGTGTCGCTCTACAGCCCAGACGCCAACTCCGCAGCAGCAGCGGCCACCATGCAATCTTCCCATGGGGACCATCTGGTCACGACATTTGCTGAACTGGAGCTGCTGAATGCGTTGCAACTGCGTATTTTTCGCAAGGAACTTTCTATCACGCAGGTCAGGGCCGGGCACCACGCAATTGATACTGATCTCCAAAGCCGAGTGTTTCAGTTACAACCGATGCCGGAAAAAACATTTGAGCGCGCCCGGCAACTATCGCTGCAAACCACAGCGCGTTTAGGAACGCGGACAGCAGACCTGGTGCACATTGCAGCCGCTTTGGAACTAGCGGTCGATTCTGTGTACAGCTTCGATCACCAGCAGAGAAAGCTGGCTCATGCCCTGCGGTTGAAACTTAACTGACCTGCGGCCCGATGGCAGTCTGCTCAGGCATTCTCTCAATCGCGATCAGTTGCGGCGGCTGGACCTGCGGGTTGGCAACTGTACGCTGCCGGGTGACTCTGCTCAACACCGCTTCCAGCAGCGGCGTCACGCGGCGAAGCTGGCGCGCGCGGATCATCATGTCCCATAGCGGCTCGAATTTCTTCCATCCTGAAGCATAGAAAAAATGCTTGGCTTGGTGCTTCAGCGAGCCATGCCGCAGGGAGGCCCGCGCAATCGAACTCCATCGGTAGAATTCCTTGTAGGCCCAGTCATATCCTTCCTTCAGTGCTTCCGGCTTCAACTGCGCCGGCTTGTAGACCACGTGCCGCGTGTCGTAGAGGTTCCAATCGCTGGTGGTGATTCGTCCTTCGCTGCGCATGTGCGCATAGAGGCGGGTGCCGGGATAGGGCGTCTGGATGTGAAAAGTGGCCGTAGTGATGCCGTGCTCGATGGCCCAGTCCACGGTGCGGCGAAATACGTCTTCGCGATCATCATCCATGCCAAGGACAAAGCTACCGTTAATCATGATCCCCAGCGAGTGCAGCCGGTCCGTGACAGCTTTGTAGTCGCGTCCCAAATTCTGCCGTTTGTTGCTGCGCGCCAGGTTGCCGGGGGTGAGGGTCTCAAAGCCGACAAAGATGCTGCGCAATCCGGCCTCTGCTGCGCGTTCAATCAAGTCGCCGCGCAAAATGGAATCCACCGTGGCAGCTCCCTGGAAAAGACGCCTCATGCCTTTCATGCCGGTAAAGAGGGCTTGGGCAAAGCGACGGTCTCCGAGCAGGTGATCGTCGAGGAAATAAAGATGGCGTCCCGGCAGGCGGGCAATCTCAGCCAGCGCATCGTCCACGCGCTGCGTGTAGAAGGAGCGGCCGCCTTCAAAGAATGCATCCTTATAACAAAAGTCGCAGTGCTGCGGACAGCCCCGCGTGACCACAATGGAATTCGGGACCAGATAATAGCTGCGCCGGATCAAATCACGCCGTATCGGCGGAACACGCTCCAGTGTGCGTCCGGCGGTAGACGCATAGAGAGGCTCCGGCTGTCCGGCGCGGAAGTCTTGCAGGAAGCGTGGAAGAGTCTGTTCGCCCGGCCCCAGAAAGATGGTGTCTGCGTGGCTGGCCGCCTCGTCGGGAAGGGAAGTCACGTGCAGCCCACCCAGGACCACAAACACTCCTTTGGCCCGATAGTGGTCGGCAATTCGATGTGCCCGGTAAGCATTGGTGATGTACACCTGAATCACCACCAGATCGGGCGCGTCGTCAATGCGCAAAGGCTCAACGTGCTCGTCTACGATCACGGCCTCATCGTCTGGCCCCAGGTAAGCCGCCAGCGTAGCCAGCCCCAGGGGAGGGAAGAGTGAGTACTTGATGGGACGCCAGTAAGGACTGGTGGCTTCCGTCAGCGCCGGGAGAATCAGCTTGACCCGCAGCGGACGGTTTCCGCGCGCCATCACAGCCCGCCACCGGGAACAGCCGTATGCATCCTGCAATCGATCGTCGTCTGCATGGAGTCATCTTTTGATAGAATGTACTTTGTAACATAAAGTACATTACGATACAAATAAATAATGCATTGTGAGCGGTGGCATGCCATGGCACAAAGGAGGGTGGAGAAATTTGTGAGTCTTTAGCTGGTTGATCGTCATCTGTCAGCGCATGCACACTGAATGCGAGCGCATTGCTGATCAACTGAATTCAACCATTAACGGAGAAGCATGGTTCGGGGACTCGTTGCGCGAGATTCTTGAGAGCGTAACTGCTAAACAAGCTGAGGCTCATCCCATTGCCAGGGCCCACTCAATCTGGGAGCTTGTTGTCCACGTTGAAGCCTGGGTCAATTTTGGTTTAGGCGCCATGGAAGGCAAACCCATTCCTGCCTGGCCGGCCATGCCGAAAGAACTGGATTGGCCGCTGGTGACTCAAACCAGCGATGCGGCGTGGAAGCAGGCAACCAAGTCATTTTTTGCCAGCCATGCGAAACTGGTTGAGGCCATCAAGGGGTTTAGCGATAAACGCCTGGAAGCAACCGTTCCCGGCAGGAAATATGACTTCTACCGCCTCTTTCAAGGCACAACGCAGCACGCCGTATACCATGGCGGACAGATTGCGTTACTGAAGAAGAGCAGTTAGCACTCAGCATTCAGCCCGCAACCAGCGTAAGCTGAAGGACCACTGAAAACGAGGGCGCGGCGCATGGAGGGCCGTCTAGTTCATCATCGTGCGGCACGGCTGCGGTCCGCGCTCGTCCGCAGAGCAGACTTACTCTGGCCCTGAAGTCGTGCCCTGATACCTACCGTGGCTGAAGCCGTCAAAATAGTTTGCCCAGGTAGAAAAACAGCTTCTTGTGGCCACTCTCGCCCATGCTGCCGCCGAGGAAGATCGGCCCCACCGCGTAATCCAGAATTATGCCTGCGGTTGCGTCCATAGGCAGAGACGGCGCTCCAGCAAGGCCATACGTCTTGCCTAGCTCATAGGATCCAGTTACGTAGATGCCACCGCCGAAAAGGGACTCAGAGACATACACCCGATGCACATACCCTGCCCGAGCGTAGAGAAATTGGTTTGCCAGCAACTCATTGGTCCCGTATGCGGCCAGCCGAAGCGGGCTTCCCAGGTTGAAGCTGGGCAGCCCATCGTTGGTGAATCCCAGCGTAGAGCCGGCAGAAGCCTTCAGATAAATCGACCCAGCGGGATTGACTGACTTGAACAAACCTAGGTCGGCATCGGCTGTGGGAAAGCGATGAGTTGATCCAAGCCAGCTATCATGCCACTGAAATTTGGAATTCAGATCCATGCCATCGCGCGGCGCCACCGGCGCTTCCAGTTTGTGCAGCGTGAATTTCAGCTTGTCCAGGGAAAACTTCAAGGAAGTTGTTCCAATGCGGCTGGATGAAAAAGGAAACAGCGGCTTGCCGATGGTTTCCGATAGTTTTACCGCGCCGCCTTCATAGCCGACCCTGACTTGGGCGTCGCGATTGAAGTTGTAGCCCAGGTCGAGCGTTCCGGAAATGGTTCGCAGTTCGTAATCCGCAATGGGAGTGAGCCGGCTGTAGATATCAAAAGGCAATGTCTCCGCGGTGACCTGCGGCGCGACAAACCAATTCCCAAAAGCGCGCAGCGGATGGTAGTACTCGCTGGTTAGGCCGTATTGCGAACCCAGCAGCGCGTCGCTGCGCCACTCGGATCCGATTCCGCCAACGTCAAACAACGTGACTCGCGCGCCCAAAGTAAAAATCGGGCTGCGATAATCGCTGCCATCAATGGCCAACACCGGGATCACATCCACGGCGGAGGCGCGTTCTGCTGCCGTGATCACCAGGTCCGGTTGACCGTTGTGGTCCACCAGGCGAAATCCCAGCCGCTCGAATCTGCCTGCAGCCGCAATGCGGTTCAGCTCTCCTTCCAGCCGCCCAACTTGCTTCTCCTCAAAGGGCTTGCCCTTGTAATCAGAGACACCATGGCTGATTTCTTTCTGAAGCAGCGGGTTCGTCACGGCAATTTCCTGGACCGCAGGTTTTTCAGGCAGGTCTTTCCGCTTACGCAAATCTTTCTGGTCTCTGGCTTGCTGGTAGCTCTGCCAATCCTGGGGAGAGAGTTGCAGCGCCAGCAGCTTCTTCAGATTTGCTTCCGCAGCCAGGCGGCCCTGCTCTCTTAGCTTGTCGCGCTTTTCGTAGTCGCTGCTCTTGAAATCCTGGAGGGGGACATCGACTTCGAAGTCGTCTTTGTCCTTTTTCAGCCTGGCTAGGCTGGCATTCTCATTCGATGAGACCATCACCGTAATTGTGCGGAATACGACATCCAACAAGGAGATATCTTTCGCAGGATCAAAGCTGCCTTTATCCAGATGGACGGCAATCACGATCTCGGCGCCCATATTCTGCACCACCTCTACCGGCAGGTTATCCAGGATGCCGCCATCAATGTAAAGCTCTTTGCCTCCACCACGGACCGGGCTGAAGAATCCCGGCAAAGACATGGTGGAACGCAGTGCCTGGCTTAGCGGTCCTTCGGCAAGAACAGTCTCCTTCTCCGCCACGTGCTTGCTGCCAAATACATCTTTTGTTCCTGTAGTCATGTCTACGCCAACACAGCGGAAGGGGGTTGGCAGGTCATCAAAGTTTTGCAGGCTGGAGTAATCGCGCGTGATGTTGTCCAGAATCAGCCCGACCCGATGCCCGGCATTGAAACCCTCCGGCAGGCGAAAGCCCTTGCGCAACCCAAAGGCCAACGTATTGGGATAGGTCCGCCGGTCTTGTTTTCTGCGGAAAGGCAGATCGCCGTAATCGATGCGGTCATAGAGCACGGCGTCCCAATCAATCAGGGCCACGGTGTCGCGAATTTCCTTGGGACTGTATCCCATGGCATACATTCCGCCAATCAGTCCGCCCATGCTGGTGCCGGCAATGTAATCCACCGGGATATGGTTCTCTTCCAGCCACTCAATGACTCCCACGTGCGCCAGCCCTAACGCACCGCCGCCCTCCAGCACCAATCCAATCTTCTTGCGTGGAGTTGGATTTTCGCTGGTCTGCGCAAACATGGGCAGTGTAAACAAAACGATGACGGTAACGAGCAACTGCTTCCGCATGTGGACTCCTCCGGGATTCGGGAACGCTTAAGGCAGTTTTTATCCCGAGGGACCTCTAGCGTCAAGAAATAAACTTCTCTGAACAATCCAGGTACGGTGTAAAAGCTCTGTAAAAGCTTGCGCACCCGCCAATTCCGATGCCGGGAAAATGCTGTAATGCTAATACGCACATACAGCAGAGTTTTCTGAAGGACGGGTCCACATTGATGGAAGTAGCATTTCGTGCAAACAAGAGAGTCAGGGTCGCAGTGTCGCTGGCAGCAGTGATGACGCTAGCGGGAGGCCTCCTGCGCAGCCAACAACCAACTTTCTCTTCGCATGTGCGCGTGGTCAACGTGCCGGCAACGGTGCGCGACAAGCACAAACAGATCGTCCGCAACCTGGGCAAAGATGATTTCATTTTGGAAGAAGACGGCCGGCCGCAGACCATCAGCTACTTTAGTGAAGACTCGAACCTGCCTTTGACCTTGGGCCTGCTGGTGGACACCAGTTGGAGTCAGGCGCGAGTACTGGAAGATGAGCGTCACGCCAGCTTTGTCTTTTTGAATCAGATGCTGCACGATAAGAACATGGCATTCCTGATTCACTTTGACCATCAGGTGGAACTGCTGCAAGACCTCACCTCTGATCGCGAGAAGCTGGAATCTGCGCTGGATTCCCTGCAGGCCTCGCGCCCCGGCGACGATCAGGGCAGCTCCGGCGGCCAGGGTGGATCGAGCGGTGGCGGCTGGCCCGGCGGACGCGGCAGAGGCGGCCCCGGTGGCAGGCACGGTGGCTCTCGGGGCGCCGGCACTCAACTTTACGACGCGGTTTTTCTGGCATCGGATGAGCTCATGAAAAAACAGTCGGGACGGAAAGCAATCATTGTCCTTTCCGACGGCGTGGATCGAGGCAGCAAGGTGAGTCTGGATCACGCCATCGAATCCGCCCAGCGTTCTGACACCGTGGTTTATTCCATCCTGTTCAAAGACGAAAACGAATCCAACGATCGCGGGTTTGGCGGCGGCTGGGGTGGCCGCCACGGCGGTGGAAGAAGGTTCCCGCAGGAAGAACGCCCGGATGGCAAGAAGATTCTTGAACGCATGTCCAAAGAGACCGGCGGCCGCCTGTTTGAGGTTTCCAAGAAGCAACCGGTTGACCAGATCTATAACCAGATTGCCGACGAACTGCGTTATCAGTACGACTTGGGCTACACTCCCGACCGCGGCGACCTGACGGGCTACCACAAGCTCCACCTGGCAACGAAGCAAAAGGAGCTGGAAGTACAAGCTAGAGAGGGCTACTACGCTGACAGGTGAGGGAAGACACGACTCTCGTTGCAAATGTATTTAGAACGAAAATTCCAGGCCAGGATAATCGGGATTAAAGTCGCTGGCTGGAAACCCCGATGGACCCATCGGCTTGCCGTTCAAGGCAGGGTGAATATATTCAGCTTCGTCCTTACTAAGCGTGGTTACGTGTTGTTTGAAGAAGGCGTCTATTTTTTCGGTCATTCCTGCGCACAGCTTAGTTACATATGCGGCAACCTTGAGGACTTGCTCTTGTACCTTGTCCTGGTCCGTAGCTACTGCGAGATAGTTCTTCAACTGTCCTACGACCTTTTCTGCTTTGACAAAACTGTCATCCTTAAGCATTGCATCGTATTCCTTCATGACCTCCTCAGGTAGTTGGGTAGAAGCTCTGGTGTGCCCGTGCTCGGTTGTCTCCAAACCGCGAATGCCAATAACCGAATTCTTGCGGTCCAGCAGGTTTCCGAGGCGCGCCGCGAACGACTTGCCATCGCCATCGCCGCTGTGGCAGGAGATGAGTTTTACTACGTTACCTTTTGGCAGCTCCTTCAGTTGGAGCCACTCTGCCAATTCCTCGGCCGTTCTGTCGCCATGAGTTGTTCCATCGCCGTGGGCGACCATGTATAGCTTCTCACCCGGTCCGAGAGCGGATAAATCAGCTAACCGCATTGAGGTTATCCGTTCCGGATTTCCTTTTCTTTCATGCTTCCTGTAGATATCAACCGCCGCCATGAGCCGGCTTACATCCAAATCCTGGTCCACCACGATAAGCCCTTGTATCACGGAACCGTTCCGTGACGGAGGGATGCTTGCGCTTCTGGTAGCCGTTTGTCCTGGGATCTGCCGTTGAATAGCGCTCAAGGCTTTTGGTACGACGGGGCCTGAAAAAACTGGCAGGGCTTTGTTCGGCCGATAAACGGGCGGTGGCGCCGGCCTGCTTGCTTGCAACTGCACCGGGTTCGCTCTGGCGGTTGGAAAAACAGGGACAGGGGCAGGCATGTGTGAGTTCCTTGGAGGGATCAAAGCCGGGGCAGCACCAGAGGGTCCGGTACGCGTCGTTTCTGCGATATTTATCTTTGGCTGAACCGCAGCTCGAATAGGCACATTCGTTGGTCTATAGACCGGAGGCGCGCCCCAGACTTTGGAATTTGCAGGCGTACTCGCCCCTGGGGCCAAAGCCGGGGCAGGCCCACAGAAACCGGCAGGCGGGTTGGCCGGCATATTTGTTTTTGGTTGAATCGCGGCTCGAATAAACGGATTGATTGGCTGGGGCCTGTAAACCGGAGGCGCGCCGGCTACTTTAGTAGTCGAGGCAATTTTAGGTTGAGCACTATTCAAAGAATCAGGACGATAGACGGGTGGAGCGCCGGATAGATTTCTGCTTGGTCCTGAAGCCGTGTTCTGCCGATGGCTGCGATGGATGAGCGCAGAATTAACAAGCGGCTTGCCGCGAAACCGAACAGGAGCGGGCTGTGGTCCACTTTTCCAATGATTCATGGTTCGTCTTTGTCAGTTCCGGGAAAAGCCCAGTACTGCATTTTCTCAACCATCACGTTCTCATTTCAACTGACTTTTGTAACAGAGGAATCCAATGTGGAACTATGGCGATCCGTGGTGCTTCGTGATGCGGGCCAAGGCGGTTCGAATGGTAGCGGCTGGCCCGGCGGACGCGGCAGAGGCGGCCCCGGCAGCAGGCGCGGCGGCTCTCTTGGCGCCGGTACTCAATTTTACGACGCGGTTTTTCTGGCGTCGAGCCGCGCGGAGGTGATTTCTCGCTAAAGAATTTGAGGCCCAACAACTCTTTATCTTTCTTGTGTTTGTTTAACTTCTTCCCGATATAGTCTTCTTCCGCCTGGAGATACGGGCATCTGTGGTGGCTGAAAGATTTGCAGCAACTTGATGCTGAAAGTTTGCATCTAAAAGCCCACCTCCAACCAAAAAGGAGCAAACATGCGTCGGCTGCTGGAAGTGTCTCTCATCGTTTTGGCCCTGGCGGTTGCTGATCTGGGCCTATCTGCTGCGGCGTTTCCGCAGAATGGCAGTGAACAGCAGAAAGAGCAGAACGATCCAAACCAGACAATCAGGAAAAATGTGGACGTGGTTTCCGTCTACTTCACCGTCCGCGATTCCCGGAAGCAGCTTGCCAGCCAGCTCGATCAGCAGCAGTTCCACGTCTTTGAAGATGGCCGCGAGCAGCCCATCAAATTCTTTGCTCACCATACTGACGTCAAATTGAATGTGGGAGTACTGCTTGATACCGGAACCAGCATGAAGTGGATTCTGGACGAGGAGGCCAGCGCCTCATCCGCCTTCCTGAACCGCGTTGTCAGGCCAACCGATCTCGGCTTTATTCTGAGCTACCATTCCCGGGTGGACACTCTGCAGGTTCCCACTTCGGATACGGAACAGCTTAAAAGGAAAGTCGATGAGATTCGCAGTTGGGGAACAATCGTGAGCACGCCTGATCAATCAACGCCCCAAATGCCGCAACTACCGGGAATACCACCCATCGGGACCACGGGACAGCCTTACAACGTGCAACGCGAGGCCCACCTTTACGACGCCATTCGCGTCTCTACTTTGCGCTACCTGGAACACGAAGTAGGGCGCAAGGCAGTGGTGATTGTCGCTCTCTCCGGCGATTCCAGGAGCGAATCCACGCTGGAAGACGCAATGGAGGTGCTGCTGCAGAATGACGTGATTGCCTACGTCCTGCAGATTTACGATGCTCCGCGTGAGCACTCACGCGTAGACCACTGCGATGTGATTCATACTTACCAAAGAGATGAGCACGGGGAAGAAGTGCTGAAGAAGCTGGCAGAGGCCACCGGAGGACGCATGCTGGAAGTGAAGGGCATGGACAAACTGGAGGCCGCGCTGGACCAGATATCAGAAGAACTCCATCATCAATACAGCCTCGGCTATTATCCTGACAACCAGAACTGGGACGGCAAATTCCGCAAGATCCAGATCACCCCCCAGGAGCACGGATACAAAGTCTTCGCACGCAAGGGGTATTACGGGTATCCGAAGGACCGCTAAAAGGGATTAGGGAACAGCAGAGGGCCGCGCCGCGGATTTTCACGGGAAGAGTTTTACGGCACTCCTGGAATGAAACGAGACGTGTTCTTGGTTTCATCCCTCCTTCCGAGCGCTTCAAAAGGCAAAAAACATCAAAAACATTGGACTTTTTGCAAAAAAGTGCTGTCACTCTGACAGCATTGTGACAGCACTTGATTGACTCTGTTTCTTCCCCGTGCAATTCTGGAAACGTAACGGGCGTTAATGGTAGCCCTGGGTTTAATCCAGGGTGAGGCCGCTACGGCGGCTGAATTAGCGCCTTCGCCTCAGGGCGAGCGGGACTTGTTTCCCGTGGTGATCTTTGAAAACTGAATAGAAAATGCATCACAGGTCGCAGGTGCCGGTGATGGCTCGTGCGGCTACCACGCTGTAGACGCAGCGGGACAGGTGTGGCTGGCGCTCGCCCAGCGAAGCGAGCGCCAGCCTCGGGAAGAAGTGTGTGCATGCGCGTCCACTGAATCGCGGGTGCATTGGGAAGCGGTGACAACCGCACGATTCCGCAACGAAAAAAGGTTCTGCAACCGATTCTGCAAGGCTTTGCACGGATTCACCAGTTATAACCGGAGTAAAACTTTAAACGTGATTTCTGCACATAAATCAAGATTTGTTAATTCTTTCACCCTGTTTAAAAAGTTTTGGAGATCGACTAAATGAAAGGCAGAAAAACCAACCCGCATCAATGTTCTACGACTTCAAAGATCGCCAATTGTGAGCCATCAGGCAAAACGAAAACAAGGGCCGAAGCAAAGCGCATTCCGGGAACGGATGGGGCAGGGAAAGCGCGAGTATCGCCGTATTTTCGAGATACAGCCCTCGAAGGATTGAAGGCAATAAGCGGAGTGCCTACTTCAGGTCGTTCTCTGATGAAACAGTCACCGTCAGAAGAAGTTTTAATTAATCCCACAACACTTGCCGTTACTCCTGCTCCAGATACGAACATTGCCATTACTTTCGTAGATTCCGTGATAAATTTATGCAAAAGGTCGTCGGCTTCTTGTGGCGAGATATCTGCGCCTGTTCCCTCTGAAGACATGTTCTTACTCCTAGCCAGAACGTGCGGAGTGCGTGAAGCAAAGTGTTGGGCCGATGTAATGGGTTTTCCCTACAAACGATCTTACGCCTTGCTGTCCAGTTTGTGGGATGGGCCTCAATTAGCTGCCTCAGCATGACCATTCCAGAACGTCGGTTGGGTACCTAATTCGTGTATTGCCTGAATGAGACAAACGATATTGTGAGCCAACACCTTGCAGAGTGCCTCATTGCGCATCGCTGTATCGGTGCGGCTCCTAAGACTATCCCCGAATTTGGCCTTGATCATCGCGTTTACCGATTCGATGTTAGAGCGTTGATGGTACATCGCAAGGAATTTTTCTTTTTGGTACTGGAAGAAGTGGAACATCTGACGATATGCGGAGCCAGTGGTGCTATCCGCGACAGCATTCGCTTTGAAGTCAATAAACGGAGTTCCACCGACTTCATAGACTGCTGCTGCATTCTTATTGCTGGAGTAGGCGCTATCTGCGCAGACCTGACCAATCTTGAAATTCTCTGCCGTCTCTTTGACCATCGGAACAAAGTAAGGACTATCGCCAGCATAACGCTCTCCGATTTCTACCGATGTCACGATATGAGTAGAGTTCCCGGTCATCAAATGGATTTTCACCCATTCATGTCTCTGCCGTGGCTTGCCGTACTTGTGGTCGTACCAGCGGATAAAGCGCGAAGTAGTAAACCCGCTGGAATCTACAGAGAAGCTGGTTTCCAGCGACTTCAGCGGCAAGCTGCTTTGAGTAATCAGGCTTTTAAGAATCGTCGAGAGATTGGGATTTTCCAAGGCATTCGACACGCAATTAAAGTGCGGCACTCGCGAAATGTAGCCCCTCTTGTGCGACTCACGAAGGTCACTCATGAATCGACGTTGAGACATAGTGCTGTAAATCTTGAAAGCGCAAATGAATACGGCATCGGACAAAGGCAACGGTGGTCGTCCCGGCTTGGGTGCGATGGTCGGAAGATTCTTGCAGAGATCATGCAAGAGCACCTGAAATCTATCCTGCTCCTCAACCTGGGCCGCATTGTAGTTTTTCCAGTCCTGCGGGTAAGTTCGGCGCTTCGTCTCTGCCACCATCAAAGTTTCAGTGACGGTTTCTTCACCTTTGGAATTGATTTCACGCATCGCAAAGTACGCAGCCGCATACATGTGTTTGCAGCGGGCCTTGCGAGTCGCAAAATCGGGGCAGGTGCAGCTCTCAGTCTCAGCGGTGATGGTGACTTGGTAGAAGTCGGCTCCTGCCTGCGAGGGTACAATCCACGTTTCGCCCTTCTTCCTGATCGTCCTAGTTGCAGCGAGTTCCATTCCTCTTTGCTGTCTCAAGTCCATAACTCTCGCCCCTCCATTCGGGCATTGCAGGTGAAGCGGGAGTTAAGCGACAATAAGCATGGCCTGCATTGTGGCTCATCCCGCGATGTTGGGTTTGCCCTGCTTCCGGTTGCCGCCGTAGGCAGGGCGCTTCTATTTAGGCTGTTGCTCGATCTTGCATCGGTACGCGATTTTCTCTCCGGGCTGTGCAACTTCTTCCAATTCGTCTGCCAGTCGCTCAATAGTTTTGTGAATCGAAATCAGCCAGTTTTTGTAGGTACTCGGCGGCTGCACTCCCGCGCTCCTAAGCGTATCTCTAACTTCAACCGCTCGCAGTGGAATTGGGTAAGCACGGCGGAAGACTGCGCGAACAGCATCCTGAAGTCCCATTTCATTAAGACTTCGCGGGAGAGGCATTTTAGACTCTGGATTGCCAAGAAATATGAAGCCTTCAATCGTCTGATTGATAACTTCTATTTGGCGCTCGATTCTGTCTTTCTCTTCAAGCAGCCTAGCTTTCTCTTTTTGTAGGGCTGTCACTGTTTCACCGAAATTCAGCTTTGATAAATCTACCTTCGTCACATCCATACAAAGGAGTTTAACCTTGTTGTCTAACCTTGTCAATAAAAAAGTTAAGCAAGTAGACCAACGGTGGGACATTGTAATAAATAACGCCAAAGAGCAATTGAGAAATATTCGGGAAAGGGAGCAGGGATTATTGATTGTAATTGCGCGGTTTGAAAAGTTCCGGGACGAAGGCGAACCATTTCCAGTCGAGATTCAGATGGATACGACTGCGGAATCCATTCCCGCCTGAAATAAAAAAGCCCCCAAGAAGGGGGCTGAGTGGATCGGAATCAAAGCGTCTAAATATCCAGTCCTTCCACAGTGCTGCGTATCGGTTCGTATTCCTTGACGATCTTCTCTTCTCCGTCCTCCGAGCGAGAATAACGAGGAAAAGTGAAAACACACGGTTCGATGCTGAAAGTCAGCGAGGTTTTATCCTGAAACCGCATCGTAATTGCGTAGTAATCGGCTTCGACATCCAGCTCCACAAGTTCCACGATCTTGTCCCTGGCCTCTGGAAAGTCCTGCCTTGTGCTTGTAACCTTAGGGTCAGCCATCTTGCCTCCTATGTAGGTGATTTGGTTAGGGTCGCGCTCGATCTAATCCATCGGGTGCGGCCCGTTGTTCCTTATAGGCAAAAGTCAGGCGAAAGCGCAAGAGGCAGAAGCGCGGGAAACCGCATGGATATTGGAGTATTTGTGCAGGTCAGCGAGTTTATGTGCAGGATGGAGTATTAGTGCAAAGCCATTCTGCAACGAGTTTTCCTTTGATCTTCAATAGGATGCGCGGAATGTACGGAATCTGCCCTCATTTTGGCCATCGTTTACTGAAAGGGATGATTATTCACTTGACAAAACAAACCATCTAGCCTATTATCTCAAGCATGGACAGTAAGCCTCATTTCTTCTTAGGTTTAACAGGTGCTCTGAGCATCTGCCGTATGTCCTGTTTGACCATTGAGACGAGTTTCCGCATAGGCACCCTCTCTAATGGCGATTTCTCTGGTTTCGGTCGCTGTTCCCGTTTCTTCATTACGAGGTGACTCCATGACCTTGATGGACGTTTTCAGCCAGTTTTCCAGTGATGATAAGTGCCGCGAGTTGCTGAAACGGCTGCGCTGGCCGGAAGGCCCGATGTGCTTGAAGTGCGGGAACACTGGCGTTTTCAAACTGCATACCGCCAAAGATTTGCTCTATTGCCGTCCCTGCCGCTTTCAGTTTACCGTTACCTCGAACACGATCTTTCATGATTCCCATTTGCCTTTGACTAAGTGGTTTGCTGCCGTCCTGCTTTTGGTGGAAGCGCGCAAGGGCATGAGCGCGATGCAGCTTAAGCGGACTATCGGCATGGGATACAAAACCGCGTGGTATCTGTTTCACCGCATCCGCAAGGCCATGAGCACCGCAGAGCGCGTCATGCTGGCCGGGAAAGTTGAGATGGATGAGTACTACCTTGGCGGAGTGAAACGGGGCATGGGCCAGAAGAAAGCCAAAGAAGCAAAAGAGATCGTTATCGGCATCCGTCAACGCGGAGGAGAGTTGCGGTTTTTTCACGCGGAAGATGTCAAAACGGGAACACTGGCGAAGTACATCAAGGAAAATATCAGCGCCGATGTTGACGTGCTGATGACCGACGATTTCAATGCTTACCAGAGGGCAGTTGGAGACGTGAAGCATGAGACGGTGAATCACACGAATAAAGAGTACGTGCGCTACACTCCCGATCTGACCATCCACACGAACACAGTTGAGAATGCCTTCTCGCTGCTGAATCGCGGCATCATTGGAAGCTGGCACAAGGTCAGTGCGAAACATCTTCCCAAGTACCTTGCGGAGATGGAATTTCGGTTCAATCGCCGCAAGCGAGAAGACCTGTTCATTGATACGCTTCGCCATATGATTACCGCCGACCCGATGACTTTTGAAAACCTGACTTACGAGCCTGACCCGGAATTCGACAAACCAGCAGCATAGGGCACATCTCAAATTCCGCGTATCAACTGACTCGCCGTTATCCCAAAACTCTTCGCCAATTTCTTGATCGTGCTGAGTTTGGGATCGTGCTTCCCGTTCTCCAAATTGGAGATGAAGACCCGACCCAAACCTGAATGAACGGATAAATCTATCTGCTCCCAATTGTGCTGCTTTCTCAATTTCCTAACCCTCTGGCCAAACTGCTTGCGGAAGTCATTTGTCATCCTCCAAGGATGAATGTATTATCTAAGCTACGTGTAGCTTGCACACTACACAAGAGGAAAACACCATGAGAGTTGAGATTTACGAGCACTTGCACGCCATCAATCAGGCCAGTCAGGAGATCATGCAGCGAATCGAAAAACTGAGAGACGCCGGAGCACTGACGCCGCACTTTGCAGAGATTCGCCTGATCCTCGCTGAGCAGAACTGCTCTGAGATCAACGTCAGCGTGACTAATTATCTGACGACTAATGAACTCGAAGACGCTGGCCGACTTCAGCGAGAAGGCTTGCAGAAGCAGCGCGAATTGGCTGAAAAGTAACATTTATATTTCATCACTCGGTTTATTGCGTACGATCATTCCAAGCGAGTCTCTGATCGGAGGTTTTCCACCCCCTGCGATTCTGGCAAACATGGCCGCCAAGCCGAATTCGTCGTGCTTCTTGATCTCGTTGCGCTGTAACTCCCTATAATGTTTTAGCAATTCTGATAGATCGTTCAATTCCTTTGCCAAGCTCTCTTCATCTAAATCCAAATCAGCTACCTTAAGCGATATCTCTCCACATCCTGCATCAAACAGCTTTAACATTTCTGTAATGGCTTCAATCCTTGTTGCGTCAACTAACCCGCTTTCTCCGTCATCGCGGAGCACCGCTATGTGACTGTCGCCGCCGCATCCATCAACATGCTCTTTGGCTTGGAAGAGAATATAAGCAGCCAGAATTACACATTGGTGAAGTCGTAGATATGGACGATACATGCGACTGGCGAGGAAATCGGCCATGTAATATCCGACACCTGTAGAGTAGTACTCTGGCTTTTCATTTACGATTGGGCCATTAGCAGAAAACAATTTGTTTCCTTCCTTCGCTTTAACGCCATAAATTAGCTCTGCCGTTGGACATTCACTTGCTCCGTAGATGCTGCGGTATTCTTTATAGAGTTTCTTGATCGTTTTCTCTATTATTTCGCACACATCATCCAGACATCCCAATGGTTCTGCCGCTTTCCAGCATTCGGCGGTCAGCTTGTCAATCAACGGGCCATAGCCAGAACCACAGAATGCAATCGCCAATGGTGCATCAGTCCACATCCCGCGAGCCTCAAACCGCAGCTTGGGTACGGTGCGCTTAGACGGTCCACTTGTCTCTTGCGTGTCTGCACAAACGACGATTCCGTTTTCGCTTCTAAATCCGGCGATAATTGTCACGGCTTTCCTTTCTGGAAGCCGCTCTGGTTTCGGCTGCGGAGAAGGGTACGGCTTCGGGGTCATTGTGCACCCCGGTAGCTTGTTTTGTCAAAGTAATAATCATCCTGAAAGGTAAACAATTGTTGGGGATACCCGTCGCTGCGTCAGCACGATTAGGTAGCTGCTGTTCTGGCAAAAAACTTGAATTGGCGTAGGTTGTAGCGACGTAGCACCCGCCCAAAAGGGTGCTGTGGCGCCAGAAGCTGTCCTCGAGGTGACTCGCGGAGCCGAAGGAGGTTCTCCCTGGTAAAGGTGTTGCTCTTAGTGTACCGAAGCTGCCGCTACAACTTTGTCCAGCACCTCCCGGACCTTGCTGGCCAGTTCCAAAGTAGTGAATGGTTTAGGCAGGAAGGCGACCTGGGAATTCTTGATTCCGTGCCGCAGGACCACGTCGTCTGTGTATCCGGACATATAGATGATCCTCATCGCTGGCCGGAGAGTGGTCAGCAGTTGGGCGACTTCCAATCCACCTGTCTCCTTCAGCACTACATCCGTGAGCAGCAGATCAATGGAGCCGGAGTAATTGCGGCAGATTTGTTCTGCTTCACGGGAATCGCAAGCTGGAATCACCTGGTAGCCGCGGCGCTGAAGCATCGTGGACGCCACATCCCGAACAGCATCTTCATCTTCCACGATCAAAATGGTTTCGTTTCCGTCGGCCTGGTCGGCCAATTGATCGGCGGCCACCGGCTCGCTCTTGTGTGCCACTTTGGGAAGAGAGATGTGGAAGGTCGAGCCTTTCCCTGGCGCGCTGTCCACCCAGATCTCGCCGTCGCTCTGCTTGACAATTCCGTATACGGTAGAAAGCCCCAGGCCCGTGCCTTTGCTCTGCTCTTTGGTGGTGAAGAAAGGTTCAAAGGCGCGAGAACAGGTGACCGGATCCATGCCGTCGCCGGTATCTTTGACGCAAAGCATGATGTATCGGCCCGATTTTAGGCGAACATCGCCCCGCCGGAATTCCTTCTTCACATCCATTCTGGACGTAGTGATGGCCAGGTTCCCCCCTCCAGGCATGGCGTCGCGGGCATTCACAGCCAGATTCATAATCACCTGCTCAATCTGGTTGGGATCGGCTTTGACCAGGCCCAGATTCGGCTCCAGCGTCGTGCTCAAGCGGATATCTTCACCCAGCAGGCGGGCCAACATGTTCTGCATGTTGCCGATGACGCTGTTGAGATCCAGAATTCGCGGTGTGAGCAGTTGCCGCCGGCTGAAAGCGAGCAACTGCCGGGTCAGGGAAGCTGCTCTGTCTGCGGCGCGGATTACGCCTTGAACGTCCTTCCGAAACTGGTCACCCGCCGAAAGCTCGCCCAGCAGCAATTCACTGTGGCCTTTGATGATGGTCAGAAGGTTGTTGAAATCGTGGGCGATGCCCCCAGCCAGCCGGCCAATGGCCTCCATTTTTTGTGCCTGCCGGAGCTGCTCTTCCAGGGCGCGGTGGTCAGTCACATTTTCCGCGATCATTTCACATTCGCTGGCGCCGCTGTCAAAAGTGACCACGCTCCCGCTGAGGCGTGTGACAATCGTCTCTCCGGATTTAGTTCGCCATTGCACTTCGTACCCTTCTACAGAACCACTGGTTCTCAGGTTCTCCAAAAGTTGTTGGTACTCGCTGGGATGACTGAATACATCTTCCGCCATATTCAAATTGAAGATGTCCTTCTTGTTTGAGTAGCCCAGCATTCTGATCAGGGCAGGATTCACATCCAGAAAGCGGCCGCCGGCGCAGCGATAGATTCCGTACACCGCTCGGTCCAGCAGGTTGCGGTTGCGGGTTTCCGATTCGCTGAGCTGCCGGTTGGATTGCAACAGATGAAAGCGCGCCGACGAAAGCTTTTCCGCCATCTCATTGAAAGATTCTGCCAGGCCGGAAAATTCGTCTTTAGACCCATAACGAATGCGGTGCTCCAATTCCATGGCGCCGATCAGGTTGGCTCCGCGCTCCAGAGTTGAAAAGCCGAAACTCAAGCGACGGGAGAGACGCCAGGACAGAATAAAGGCGATCAAGACAGAAAGAAAAAAGGTTGCAAGCATCACCCGCAACCCGACTTTTTCCGCGCGCTGAAAGTCAGTTCGCGCGCTCGTAATCCGTTCTGCCTCCAAAGCCTGGAGGTTGGGTATTTCCTGTTCGAAGATTATTATGGCCTGGGAGTCTGCGCGCACCAATGCACTCACTCCGGCCACCTCGTCCTTGCCGCCTGCGCGATAAAAATCCAACCAGGACTGCCGGATCTCCAGATAGTGTTGATGAAATTCCTCAATGGCCGGAATCTGGCTGGCAGAGGCATCGTCCTTGAGACTCTGTATCTCCGCTTCTTTGTCAGTTGTTATTTTTTCGAAGAGCTCAAGGGTTTCGGCATTAATGAAGGATGCTTGTTCCTCTTGCGACCTCTGGCTGGCAAGCGTCACCTCCTTATACAAGTTGTCCAATTCCTGGCGGATGTTGGAAAGTTTGAGCTCACCGGCCGTGGCGTGGTCCCACTCACTCTCAGCCAGACGGCGAATCCGAGCGCTCCAGAAGTAGGGGATGAGATTGGCGAAGAACAGGCCAAGCACGATAACTAGCAAAAGGGAGTAGCGGCGACGAATAGTCATGGCTTACCTCAACGGGTACTCCTTTTCGCCGGGTGATTTGCCGTCAATCTTCAAGATTCTCACGTTCTTGCCGTTGCCGGTTTGGTTGAAGTTCAAAATGGTAACGCATCCGGGCAGGCTCGCAACCAGATTTTGCGCAGCAGCAAGGGATTCGGCGGTCTTGGGTGCCCTGACGGCCTCTCCCCGGAGAATCCGGCCAATCCAGTATTCCTTGTATTGGGCTTCGTTCATTCGGCATACCTTGTGAAGTAGCACATCGCGTTCATGAGTCCCTATCGGTGGCAGGATCAGCACCACCGGCAAGTTACCTTTCCAATATCGGGTCTCTCCCAAAAAGAGCCGGCGCACTTCGTAGAAAGATAGATTGACCACCGGCACATCCGAATGGCCTGCGACCACTACATCTCCTCCCGCATGATGCGCCTGGGACTGACCCGCAGTGGACCAAAATGAACATATCGCAACTGCAAGCAGCAGTTTGCTCCGCTTCCCGCCCCCAGCGTGGCCGGGAGCTTGCGGGCCGACGCTGCCGCTCTTGCAAGGCAAAACCCTGTAAAATGCTGAAAATAAAACCATTTCTCAATTTCCTGTGAGGGAACCGAGGCCCACGCGTGGAGCCTTCTTGAAGGCTGGCCAGGGGTTAGGAATTATGTACCATATCTGGATCGTTCGTATCCTTAAGATTTCCTAACTTTGGTAACCAAAAGTGACTCGTTCCAACAGATCAAGACCCAAGATGGGAGCCGGAATGAAACCCAATTTATGACCTAAATCAGGAACCATTCTGGTATGAATTCTGCCACAGTGCAAGACACTGTGGTTCGACGCTTGGTAATTGGACAATTCAGAATCTGGCGATCAACCAAAGATGAGAACTCGGACGTTAAATAGGAATGTCACGCATCCTCGGTTTGTAGTGTGCGTAAGGAAGTGCAGAAGTTGACGGGACCGTCGCCAGCCCTGTGGCGGGAATCCGGGTTCAACTGAACCTTGAACCAAAACTCCTTTCAGGAGCATTGTGCCTGCTTCAGTTTTAATTTTTCTCGTTTCAAAAGCTTTGTTATCTGCGGCGCCGTTTCCGGTTGCGATCTGCCCAACCTGTCCCGGCATGCCGTGGGTCTGGCCCGGAGGGTGGACAGAACATGGCCCTGACCTGCCTACTTGCATCGGTTTTGGTGGAGGTTATACTATTCAGCATCAGCCGTGGTTCGACGCCTGCTCCAACTCGCGAGTCTTACATGTCTGGCAATCCTGTGCCTGTTTTATCCGCTAATTGAATCTCTTGACGGCTTTGATTCACCGTTGCCGGCTTCAGATCTGGAAATTGAAATCATTGTTCTGCTGACGTTTGTCGGCATTGTGTTTGTGCTGGCGCACCTTTTGGCGTCGATGGCAATTTGCGCGGTGATGGATGTACTTCGATACTTGCTTGCTCGCATCACCACGGCAGTCCAGATGATTGATCTTTCGTTCCACCCGCTTCAGAATCCTTCGCCACCGTTACCGTTGCGCATCTGAAATCTCGGCCTTCCTTAAACTCGTTCGGGTAAGAGTGGTTTTCTGCGTATGGGAAGGGGGCACCATGGTCCGCCATTTTGTAAGTCTGTTTTTGGTCGTTGCTGTCATTACAGGAAGCGCCAGGGCTCAACAAACGGCTGTGCAGGCGACGGCGCCGTCCACTCAGGCTCCGGCTACGCTCACGTTTCAGGATGCGCTGACGCTGGCACGAAAAAATAATGTTGAATTCAATGCGGCACTGACCGATCAGGGAGTGGCGCATCAGGACAAGGTACAGGCACGGGCGGCGCTGCTGCCTAGCGTTACCTACAACAACCAGGCGACGTACACTCAAGGCAACGGCGCCCACGCGAATACCCCTATATTTATTGCCAACAATTCCGTCCACGAATACATCAGCCAAGGCAACGTTCATGAATCCCTGGGATTGAGCAATCTGGCAGGCTACCGCCGTGCTCGTGCCTTGGAGGCCGTGGCCCGGGCCAAAGCTGAGATAGCCGCGCGGGGCCTGGTAGCCACGGTGGTGCAGACCTACTACGGTTTGATCGCGGCCCAGCGCAAATATGCCAGCACCCAGCAGGCCGCGGCGGAAGCGCAGAGATTTCTGGATATCAGCAACAAGTTGGAAAAAGGCGGCGAAGTTGCCCGTGCAGATGTGATCAAGGCGCAGATCCAATCTCAGGATAGGCAACGTGACTTGCGTGAAGCCCAGCTTGCCATGGAGAAAAGCCATCTCGATCTGGCCGTGCTGCTGTTCCAGGACTTCAACGAAAACTTTAACCTGGTGGACGATCTGGATCTGGCGCCGCCTTTGATGAGTTTTGAGGATTTTGCCAAAGCGGCTCAGGCGAAGAACCCGGACATACGCAGTTCCAAAGCTTCTTTGCAGGCGGCGAAAGCCGATGTAACCGGTGCATGGGCAGGCTACTTGCCATCCTTGGATCTGGATTACTGGTACGGAATTGACTCGACGCATTTTGCCGTGCGGGATCCAGCCGGACTGAACAACCTGGGCAGTTCCGCCAGCGCGGTTGTGAACATTCCCATCTGGAATTGGGGCGCAGTCCACAGCAAAGTCGTACAGGCGGACTTGAAGCGCCAACAGGCGCAACGCGAGCTTTCATTTGCGCAGCGCAAGTTGCAGGCTGAAATTCGGTCCGCCTACGACGAAGCTGACGCTGCGCGCTCAGAACTCGATCTCCTGAAGAGCTCAGCCGAACTGGCTGCAGAAAGTCTGCGTCTTACGACTTTGCGCTATCAGGCTGGGGAGTCAACGGTGTTGGAAGTTGTAGATGCTCAGAATACGCTGACGCAAGCGCGAAACGCCTATTCGGATGGTGTGGTGCGCTATCGGGCGGCGCTGGCGGGATTGCAGGCGCTCACTGGCAGTCTGTGAGGAAGCAGGTGATCCAGTGATCGGAAAGCACTCTCGCAATATTCAACTATTGATTTAGAGCTTAGACGTAAGAGACTGGTTTTTATGAAGAAAAATACAATTCAATTTGCCTGGATTGCGATTGCCTCTGCCTTTCTCGGCCTGGCGTCTCTGGTGGGGTGCAGCAGTCAGGAGAAGAAGGTCGAGGCGGAGATACCAGTTCAGGTCGCGCCAGTGCAGCAAACCGACATATCCAGGATAGTAAATACAGAAGCGGTCATCTTTCCCATCGCCCAGGCCATGATTAGTCCTAAGGTAAATTCGCCAGTGCGCAAATTTTATGTGGTGCGCGGACAAAAAGTGCGACAAGGGCAACTGCTGGCAGAACTCGAGAATCGTGACCTGTCCGCAACCAAACTGGACAACCAGGGCGCATACGAGCAGGCACAGGCGACTTACGAAACCAGCGTTGGGGCTACCTTGCCGGAAGATATCCAGAAAGCCAATCTGGACGTACAAACGGCACAAAAGGCGCTGGATGCCGCCCAAAAAATGTATTCCAGCAGGGAATCTTTGTACCAGCAGGGCGCCCTTCCACGTAAAGAACTGGACGATGCCGGGGTAACGCTGGCACAAGCCACCAGCCAATATAACCAGGCCAGGAAACACCTGGACTCCTTGAATGCCATTGTCCAGAAGCAAGCCATGAAATCAGCGGCCGGCCAGCTCACCTCTGCCAAAGGCAAGTATCTGGCCGCTGAGGCGCAATTGAGTTACACGGAGATTCGCAGCCCCATCGATGGTTGGGTAACGGACCGTCCGCTGTACCCGGGAGAGATGGCTTCAACATCGGCGCCGCTGCTGACCGTGATGAATCTTTCCAGCGTCAAGGCGGTTGCGCACATTCCGCAGGCAGATGCTTTACTGCTGCACAATGGCGACAAGGCTACGGTTACGGCTGCAGGGCTGGACCCCATTCCGGGTACAGTGACCCTTGTGAGCCCGGCGCTCGATCCCAACAGCACCACAGTTGAAATCTGGGTGCAGGCCAAAAATGCCAACCAGCAACTGCGTCCGGGAACAACAGCCCAAGTTGCGATCACTACGCAAACTGTGCACGATGCCCTGGTGGTTCCGGCATCGGCGCTGCTGGAGCCCAACGGAAATAAGGCCGAGGTTATGGTGGTTGATTCCCAGAGCCGGGCGGAGAGCCGCGATGTGGAAACCGGAATTCAGTCCGAGCAGGGCGTTCGAATTCTCTCGGGCCTGAAATTAGGAGAACAGGTAATTACCCAAGGCGCTTACGGCCTGCCAGACCAGAAAGAAGCCGAAAGCCGCGGGCTGGGCTGGCCGCTCAAAGTGAAGGTGGAGAAACCGGCAGCCGCGGAAGGTGATCAGGGCAAGGACAAAGAAAAGCCGGACGCGGGCAAGAAAGAGTGAGTCATTGCCGTGCTCGGAAACCAGGAACAGCAAGCATTCTTGGCCGTGAGTTCGCGCAAGCGGAAGCGGATGACAACGGATGTTTTTTGTTTTGTTAATTATCAAACACTAAGCGCTAAATACTCGTGATGAACCAACCACAAGGACCGAAAGCAAGTTACTGGTTCGCGGCTAATTCCAAGTCGTTGATCTTCGTGATCATCGTAGTTGCGCTGATTGGGGCATATCTGGCCTTCACCATCCCGGTGTCGGTTTTTCCGAACACAGATTTTCCCCGCATTGTGATTGCAATCGACAGCGGAGTGATGCCCATTGACCAGATGATGGTCACGATCACGCGTCCGGTGGAGCAGGCTGTGAACAGCGTTCAGGGGCTGGAATCTGTGCGCTCCATCACCAGCCGCGGCGAAGCCGAAGTTGATCTCTACTTTGACTGGGGTGTGGATATGTTCCAGACCCTGCAACTCGTGGATGCCGCACTCTCCAAAGTTGAACCGGAACTCCCTCCAGGCACCAAGATACAGAGTCATCGGCTCACTTTCGCATCCTTTCCCATCCTGGGCTACAGCTTGACTTCGGACACAGTTGCGCAGACCCAGCTATGGGAGACCGCAACGTATGACATAGCTCCGCGGCTGAATCGGTTGAGCGGAGTGGCTACAGTGCTGGTGCAGGGAAGCGAAGAGCCGGAAGTGCACATCATCCCCGATCCGGCAAAGTTACTGGAGACTTCTGTCACCGTGCCCGATCTATTGGAGGCGGTTCGCAAAACCAACCTCATCGACTCTCCCGGGCTCTTTGAACGCAATCATCAGCTTGTCCTTGGGCTTGTGAATGCCCAGGCGCACACTCCGGAAGACCTGGAACAAATTGTCGTCAAGAACACTCCTGCCGGCGTGCCGGTGCGAATTCGAGATGTCGCTTCAGTACAGCGTGCAGTAAAACCGGTTTATACCCTGGTCCGGGCAAACGGGAAGCCGGCCGTGTTGCTGAGCATCAATCGCCAGCCGGACAGCAATACCGTGGCTGTGGCAGATGAAGTCCACAATGAAATTGCGAGCATCCAAAGCGCGCTCCCTCGTGGCATTCATCTGGAGAGCTATTATGATCAATCCGGAATTGTGAACGCATCCATCAGCAGCGTCAGGGACGCAATTCTGCTGGGTCTGCTTCTCTCCGGCATCGTGGTGGTCTGGTTCCTCCGTGATTGGGGAAGCTGCATGGTAGCCGGGTTGGTGATTCCGGTGACCCTTCTTGTCACGTTCATTGTTTTGAAGCTGCTGGGCCAGAGCTTCAACCTGATGACCCTGGGCGGGCTGGCAGCCGCAGTCGGGCTCGTAATTGATGATGCCATCGTGGTGGTAGAGAACATTGTCCTTCATCGCGATGCGGGAGAGGGCCGCCTGGAAGCCGTCCATAGCGCCCTTTCTGAAATTACTGTGCCGCTGATTGGATCAACTCTCACCCCGATCGTCGTCTTTCTGCCGTTGATTACGATCAAGGGCGTGCTGGGCACATTCTTTAGCGCGCTGGCGATAACCATGTGCGCGGCCTTGCTCACCTCGCTGATACTGGCACTCATCTGGACTCCAACACTCAGCCTCTACCTGGTGCGCCGCCGAAAGGAGCCGGTTCCGGTGTCTGGGGCAGGGGAACAGGGCTCTGCTGACCAGGAGATCCGCAAGTTGATGGAAGCTGAAGAAGCATCCATGCAGGGTTTCTTCCGGCGCGTGATTGATTTTCACGGGCGCTGGTTGCGAAAGGCGTTGGAACATCCTCGTTGGCTGGTGGCAGGGTCCGCAATCCTGATTGTTCTTTCGTTTGTTTGCTACGGATTTTTAGGTTCAGAAGATCTTCCGGCCATGGATGAAGGCGGCTTTATCGTGGATTACTGGATGCCTGCCGGCAGTTCGTTGCAGGAAACAGACCGCGTCATTTCCCACATCGAACGCATTCTTCACGATACGCCGGAGGTGGAAAGCACTTCCCGGCGCACCGGCATGGAATTAGGCCTGTCAGCCGTGACGGAGGCCAATCGCGGCGATCTCACAGTAAAGCTGAAATCAAAACGAAGCCGCAGTGTAGACGAGGTGATTGCTGATGTCCGCGACCAGATTACCAGCCAGGAACCGTCCGTTGACGTGGAATTCCCGCAACTTTTAAGTGACATGATTGGCGATCTCACCGGCGAACCGCAGCCCATCGTGGTGAAATTGTTTGCCCAGGATGCACAGTTGCTCGAACAAACTGCGCCGCGCGTAGCGGAGACAGTGGAGAACGCTGGAAAAGAGGGGTCTGGCAACAGCCAGAAAAAACACATCGTTGATCTGAAAAACGGAATCGAAGATACGATCAGCGGCCCTCAGGCTGAGTTTAATGTAAATTCCAGCGTGGCGGCCAAAGCCGGATTCAGTGCGGAAGAAGTCGCGACGGATGCAGAGGCCATTCTGGGAGGGGTTCCCGCGACCACTCCGCTGGTGAACAACAGTCGCGCTTATACCATCCGCGTACGCCTCCCCGACCAGAACCGCTCGTCCTTTGACGCCATGAACAACACGCTACTCATCAGTTCCACAGGCAAAACCGCGACGCTGGGAACGTTGGCCCGGATCGAAGAGCTGCCGGGGCAAACTGAAATAAGGCGCGAAAACCTGCAACGTAAAGTTGAGGTGACAGCTCGGCTGGAGGGTATGAGCCTGGGCGACGGAATTAAAAGAGTACAGAAGGCTGTAGCTGATCTTCATTTGCCGTCTTCGTTTCGCGTGGTTTATGGCGGCCTTTACGAGCAACAACAAAAAGACTATCGCGATCTGGCCATTATTATGGTGCTGGCGGTCGTGCTGGTATTTACCGTGTTGTTGTTTGAGTTCCGTAGTTTTTCCGCTCCCGTTGCCATCTTGACTTCCGCCCTGCTTTCGACGTCAGGCGTATTCCTGGCTCTGCTGATCACCAACACCACCGTCAATGTGGCCTCTTACATGGGCGTCATCATGGTGATCGGCATTGTGGCCAAAAACGGAATTCTGCTGCTGGATGCCGAGTCGAAATTCAGGGCCGCTGGTTTTGATCGCGAAGAAGCCATGATCCAGGCCGGACGCAGACGGCTTCGGCCCATCATCATGACTGCCCTGGCTACGATAGCGGGAATGCTGCCGCTGGCGCTTGCCTTGGGCTCCGGTTCACAAATGCTGCAACCCCTGGCCATTGCCGTCATCGGCGGAATCCTGATCTCTATGGTCTTGTCTTTGATTGTGACTCCGGCAGTATTTTTCTATATGGGGAGAAAAACAGTAGTTAGTAATTCCTGAAACCCGCTAACTTTGCCTGAGAAGTAGAAAATAGCCGCGTATTTTGCGGAGATGCAAATTGGAGCTTTTGCAAAGTTGGCCAAATGAGGAGCTGCACTCGCGAGATAGCGCGCTGGATGGCGGCAAATTTGTTGTGAGCCGTTTGCAGGCTGCGCAAGGACTCGGGGCCGAAACGCAGCAAGAAAGCCTTTGCCATTTCGGGAACCATTTCCATTCCATAGTTTTCCTAGACTGCGAGCGGACCTTGTGATCTAATCCGGCCTATGCAAACTCTCGGTCTAGCAGATTCGACGCCGAGTACTGATAACCGCCTCAAAAGCCTGTTCTGGCCTTCGGTGAAGACGGCCATCGACGTTGATTCTCTGGGCACCCAGGGCTACTGGGTGTGTACCGCGGTTGGGGTTGCCACGCTTATTCTTTCGTTGATAGTGGATCAACCGTTCATAGGACTGCTTTACCTCATCTTTTACTATATTGGTGGGGTAGGCGTCCGCGAGCGCAGCCGATATGCCGCTATCGTTGTAGCATTCATGTATGCGCTTGAAACCTTGTTCGTAGTGCTGACTTCGGACCTCAGGACACTGACCATCTACCTGAGTGCTCGGCTGGTGATTCATGTACTCCTAACGGCATTGTTGCTTGCCAATGTGCGCGCTACCTGGATTGCATCGCAGTGGAGCCCGACGTCAGAGGAAGCCATTTTGCCTCCGCGATTGAACGACACCTGGACCGATAAGCTGGCAGACCAGGCGCCCATGTGGCTCTGGCCCAGAATAGGAATTTTGTATTACATTTACTCTGCTGGTTTCATGGCCATGATGGTGGTTCTCTGGTGGATGTATAACTATGACTGAGACCGGAATCTGCGTTTAAATTTATCTCGAAGCGGAGCGAGAGATTCCTGCGGTCGTTTAGAGGCTCTGCTACCAGAAAGATTTCACATGTGCAGTGACCATCTATTCGACCAACTCCAGGACATAAGACAGCGAGCACGAAATCTGGTTGCCGGATTGAGCCCGCAGCAACTCCTGCAACGGCCTGATCCCGCCAGATGGTCCATTGCCGAGTGCCTTTCTCACTTAAATGTGACCGCTGCTGCTTATCAGCCATTCATCGATGAGGCGATTCGCAAGGCAAGAGAAGGTAAGGTTTTAGGGAAAGGTCCATTCAACCCTGGACCTCTGGGCCGGCTGCTGATCTGGAATGCTGAACCGCCGCCGAAATTCCGGATGCGCGCTCCCAAAAAGATATTGCCGCAATCGTCCATCACCGATCCCGTCCAGGTGGTGGCTGACTTCATGCGCGTGCAGGACGAATGGGAACGCGAGGCGCGCGAATGCGATGGGCTTGACCTTACCAAGGTGAAATGTGGTTCGCCTTTTCCTCTGCCACGGCTGCGGCTGGCTGTCCCTGTGCCCTGGATGCTTGCCCATGAACGCCGACACCTCCTCCAGGCGGAGAAGGTAAAGGAGAAACTCCAGGCCAAGGCAGCTACGGCCTGAGCAGAAGCCGCTTACGGCGTGAGTGACCTCAGTGTGCGGCCGCCGGCTGCGCAGTGCTGAAACGCACCGTATGAGCAATCAACTTATTTCCATCCTTGTCTGCATGGATTACGACGCGGTCGCCAACTTTCACGTCCTCCCACTTTGCCGGACCGTTCTGACCTTCAAATGTCGTCTTGCCGGTGATTGCCACTTCTTTATTCTCATTCTTGAGAGTGTGGACGGTTATTGAATTCGGCGAAACACTCGCCACCGTTCCAATGACGTGCTCCTCGTTCCCGTGTGCGAACGCCAGGAATGCGAACAGTAAGATCACGGCTGGAATTGCCAATATTTTTTTCATATGAGTCCCTTCTAGCAATTAGTGTTTCATGGGCTGGGAATTCTTGAGTGGCTCGGATTGCCCATTCAAAAATTCCTGCTCCTGTCTCTCTTCTTGGATTTCTTCAGGCGTTTTTGGATTCAAACTTTCCATGTGCTTCTCTTCTTCCGCTGTCAGCTCGGGGAGATGTCGAATAAACTGGACCAGCTTCCAGGTATCTTCATCATCGTCTCCCGCACTACCCCAGGCCGGCATACCGGTGAGGCGGACGCCGTTCTGAATGGTGTAATACAGTTCGCCATCGGTCATGTTCTGGGTGCCGGATTTGCGCATGTCCGGTGCTTTGGGGTAGAGATTCTTTCCGATCACCGTGTCACCGCTGCCATTGTTGGCATGGCAAAGAGCACAGTGGTCTGCCCAGTGTGCCTCCCCTGCCATCAAGTTCTCGTTTGTCGCAGGAAGAGGGCTTTGCATTTGCTTGGCGGATGACGGATAGGCCATGCTGCGTGCCGCCCCTGCCATGGTGCTCTCCAACCATGAGGGATTATCACGGGCGCTGAAGCCACGCCTGACCACAACAATGCTATAGACCGCAACTGCAATCACAACCACGACAATCAGTATTCCTATGATCTTTCCTTTTCTCATCTACAGTTCCTTTGCGCTTAAGGACAGCCCATTCAAAACCTTGACTGAATGAGTAAGATGCCTGGCGGAAAGTTACAGTAAATTCAAATAAAACTTAGGAGCAACCGGGCATGATCCCAACCCTTCATGAACTGGCATTCAGGCTGCGCGCGATGGCAGTGACCAGCTTGCGCGGGGTAAAGCGCACGGATTCCATGATTACCTTGTTCTTGATCCCGGGGATTACCAGGCGCTTGCCGCGAAGCATGCCTTTATAGCCGGCCCGCGCTACGTCTTGCGAACGCATGCGGCCCAGTAAGAAAAGCCGCGATTTTTCCATGTCAGCGCGAGCGGCAAACTCAGTAGCAGTGGCGCCCGGACAGAGACAGGAGACCCTCACCCCCGTGCCTTTGAGTTCGCTATCAATGGCCTCAGAAAACGAAATCACATAGGCTTTGGTGGCGTAATAGACGGCCATCAAAGGGCCAGGCTGAAAGCCTGCGGTGGAGGCCACGTTCAAGATGCTACCACGCTTGCGCTCGATCATTCCCGGCAGAGCCAGCCTGGTCAGGTGGGTCAAGGCTGTTATGTTCACCTGGATCATCTGGAGCTGATCTTCCAGCGGGATCGAGTGGAACTCGCCATAAGCGCCAAAGCCTGCATTGTTGACCAGAGCATCCACATGCAATCCTCTCCAGTCTATCTCGGCGAAGATAGCGCCGGGAGCCTCCGGCCGCACCAGATCGGCGGGAATCACATGAACATGGTTTCCGCGCCGGGCCTCAAGCTCCTGCGCCAGTTGTTCCAGCTTCTTCTGATTTCGGGCAGTAACGATCAGGTCAAAATCCGCCGCCATGATCAGCGCCAGGTCGTATCCAATCCCGCTTGAGGCGCCCGTAATCAGCGCAGTCTGGCGTTGATTCTTTCCGGCGATGGTTGAAACGTAGCCAGGCAAGGCCATGAACATCTCCTATTCGAAACGGTAATTGTAAGTGAAGAAAAGCAACTCTTGCCCGGCAATCTCGGTTTCATTGGCTTCTTCACATTTTTGTCAGGCGGATTTGCTGATCGTGCTGCATCATGGTTCCGTATCGCGCGAACTAAGTATTTGTTTTTCTATGACTTATGGAACTATACGCGTTGACAGCGCCGTGCTGCTTCGGTTACGCTAGCCGTTTGAACACAATGGTAAACGTAGAAACTCCATTAGCGGGCGCTTCACCAGCAACCCTTGAGTATTTAGGTGACAAAGCAGAGTACTTGCTGGGTTTTGCAAATCCCAAGATCCCGAGCAGCCGTCTGCATTTGCCTGGTCCAAATGCTGTTGACCAGCGCTTTCGCCTATCTGACAGAAACAATCGTGTACTGGTAAACCTGGAGCGGATTTACAGTCACGGGCGGCTTGCAGGAACAGGGTATGTCTCGATTCTGCCCGTCGATCAAGGCATCGAGCATTCGGCTGGAGCCAGCTTCGCCAAGAATCCCGACTATTTCGATCCGGAGAAGATCGTGGAACTGGCGATGGAGGGCGGTTGCAACGCTGTCGCGTCAACGTTCGGCGTCTTGGCGATTGTGTCCAGGGCTTATGCGCATAAGATTCCGTTCATTGTCAAGATCAATCACAATGAATTGTTAACTTATCCCAACCGTTTCGATCAGGTCATGTTCGGAACGGTCAAGCAGGCAGTCGATATGGGAGCTGCCGCCATCGGCGCCACAATTTATTTTGGTTCGGAAGAGAGCTCCCGGCAGATCATTGAAGTAAGCCAGGCTTTCGCCATGGCCCACGAAATGGGTTTGGGTACAGTGTTGTGGTGTTACCTCCGCAATGCTGCATTCAAGCAAGGCGACAAGGACTATAACGTGTCCGCCGATCTCACCGGCCAGGCAAACCACCTGGGAGTCACAATAGAAGCCGATATTATTAAGCAGAAGATGCCCGAAACCAACGGCGGATATGTGGCCTTGAATAAACTGGGGTCCAGTTACGGCAAGTTCGACAAACGCATGTACGATGATCTGGCTTCTGACCATCCTATCGACCTTTGTCGCTATCAAGTCGCCCACTGTTACATGGGACGAATCGGCTTGATCAACAGTGGCGGTCCGTCGGGCAAGAACGATCTGGCCGACGCTGTGGCAACAGCAGTGGTTAACAAACGCGCCGGAGGCATGGGACTCATCACAGGCCGGAAAGCTTTTCAGCGGCCTCTCGCCGATGGAATCAGGCTGCTGAATGCTATCCAGGATGTCTACTCGGACCCGGCTATTACGATACCCTGATATCTCATTGCAGCAACGGCAGCCTTTGCAGGATGCTGCGTTGCTTGGCGATCAGCGATTCAATTCCCTTCGCGGCAAAATCCATCATCTTCTTGAGCTGCGCCTCATCAAACGGATGCTGCTCCGCTGTGGCCTGCACTTCCACGATCTTGCGCGCTCCGGTCATCACAAAATTCAGGTCAACTTCCGCGCGCGCATCTTCCTCGTAGCACAGGTCCAGCAGGACCGCGCCATCGACTACGCCCACGCTGGTGGCGGCAACAAAATCACGGATGGGTGCAGAGGTCAGCGTGCCTGCCTCAACTAATTTTTCCAGCGCCAGCCCCAGAGCTATGAAGGCCCCGGTAATGGACGCCGTGCGGGTGCCGCCGTCGGCCTGGATCACATCGCAATCCAGCGTAATGGTTCGCTCGCCCAATTCTTCCAGATCGACAACCGCTCGCAGCGCGCGGCCGATCAGGCGCTGGATCTCATGCGTCCGGCCGCTGACCCGCCCGCGGGCTGCTTCGCGCGGCGTGCGCGTAAGGGTGGAACGGGGCAGCAGACTGTATTCGGCCGTCACCCATCCCTTGCCCGCGCCCTTCAAAAATGCAGGCACCATCTCATCCACTGTTGCGGTGCAGATCACCCGCGTATTGCCAATTTCAATCAACGCCGAGCCCTCGGCCGTTGAGATGAAATCAGGAATAATGTTTACCGGACGCATTTGTTCCGGAGATCGGTTGTCAGATCGAAAAATCATAGAGAATTTTGTAATTTAAGGTTCAATATCATTCAATATCAATCAATTCCACTTCTTCCAACGGACGTCCCAAGAACCGTCCGCCCAGCCGGCGGAATTTTTCCACGGAATCCGTAGCAAAACAACGCACGCGGCCGGTCTTGCCTGAGTCGCAATCCTTCACCTGCTGCGCGACTGCATGAGCGGTTGACTCCGCTGAATCCACAATCCGGACCCGTGGTGGCGCCACTCTCCGCAACACCGGACGGATCAACGGATAATGTGTGCATCCCAACAGCAGTACGTCTGCGCCGCTTGCGCCATCCTGAAAAATCTCGTCCAGATAAACATGGGCTACCTGCTCGGTGACCGGATGCTCCACCCATCCCTCTTCCACCAGTGGCACCAACAACGGACAGGCCTTCTCTGTGGCGTGGATTCCGCGTGCCGCCAAAGCCTTCTGATAGGCATGGCTGGCGATGGTCGCCTCTGTGGCAATCACCGCAGCTTTCCGGCTTTGCGAGAGTCGTGCAGCCGCCTCTGCTCCCGGTTCAACCACGCCAATCACAGGCACGCTGCTGGCCGCGCGAATTTCGTTCAGGGCCAGCGCTGTGGCCGTATTGCAGGCAATTACCAGCATCTCCGCTCCCTGCTTTTCAAGAAAATGCGTGCTGGAGATGGCGTACTTGGCCACGGTGTGAGCAGATTTTGAGCCGTAGGGAAGCCGGGCCGTATCGCCGAAATAAAGATAGTCGGTCCCTGGCAGGACCTTCAGCAGCTCACGCAATACGGTTAGCCCGCCAAAGCCGGAGTCGAAAACCCCGATCACCGGGGTCCCCAGAGTACGCCGGTGTTGCGTGCGCTGGGGTGGGATCACCGGGGCCATCTATTCGAACTCCTTTGCCAGGTCGTGCACCATGGAGCTTTGATAAAAGGACATTAGATCCACGTGTCCCGCCAGTGTCTCACGCTCATGACCGTCCACAATGAATTTGACCTGGGCTATGCCGGGAACATTGGCATTCAAGGTTTCCATCAAGCTGCATATGGTCATCTCTTCCAGCAGAATTCCCGAGGGATGTCCATCAGCAAACTGAGGGGATGTATCGACAATAGCCGTTTCCGGGTTGATGAAGTACACGTCTCGAATATCTGCGCCTTTCCCCATCGGATGTGGTGAAGGATTCTGTAAGTACTGCGCCAGCAGGGCGCGCAACACCTCGCGCGCCCGCAGATTACGCTGCTGGGGCAAGGAAACGCTTGCCTCCCGCCAGCGTAAAGCCCGGTCTTCATCATAAGCTACCAAAACTTGAATGTGCTCTTGTTTCCCCGCAACCGGCGGGGCGATGGGCCTTTCCTCCAGGCCTTGCTCACTCTTGGCCTGCTCCTTATGCTTGAGCTTGATGATGTAAACACCGCTGACCAGGATGGCAGCCAGAAGCAATGCAATCATGATCTGGAAATGCCGGGGAATCACTGCTGGCCCTCCAACTGCACGCGAACCTGCGCCACTCCCGCCGCAATCGCTGTGGCCACGGCGCCCTGGAATTTCTGGTCAGTTATGTCCAGCACGTTGTCAGGATCGGCCGCCAACTCGATTGCTATGGCAGGAGCATGAATGTTGTTCAAAGGACGCAGAGGCGTTCCCAGAGTAACCGCGGTTATGTTTTTCTTCTTCAGCTCACCTGCAATCCCAAGGGCCAGGAGGCGACTGCGAGGAAGGTAATTATCCTGCGCGTGCTCCCACGTCAAAAATCTTCCTGGAGCCGCGGAGCCGTTAACCGCGAATGCCGGGATATAAACGCGAACGCCACCGCCCGGTGTGCCGGCATGAATAGCCACATATGCGCCGGCATGTTGCTGGTTAATGGTTTCGGCACGTTGCTCCAGGCTGAGCGTTACATCGTCGTCCCGCACCAACCGGACGACGATGCCTCTTTCCTGAAGGTCCGCCTTAATCTTTCGCGCCAATGCCAAGGTGATGTCTTTTTCTGCCAGTTTGCTCCCTAGACGTGCGCCGATGTCATCGCCGCCGTGCCCCGGGTCAATCATCACAAAGAATGCCGGAGCACTACGAACAGCATTGCCGGCAGGGAACTGGGCAATCGGCGCTGGGGCAGCCGGGGAAGAAGATCCGGCGGAAGATGGTGGCGCAGCAGGTTGGAGGGCCGGATTGGCAGACGTTTGCGCATGAACCCTGAGCTCAAGCTGCTGGTGAACTGCGCCGAGCAACAGAGTGCAGGAAAGCAGCAGAAGACCTGTCCCCAGCCCCGCCTGCCGCGTTCTACACCTGGTCCAGCGCATAAATGGCGAACCCGCTTAAAAGTTTAGGATAAAAATCTGTCGATTTCTGGGGCAGGACTTCACCCGCAAAGGCGATATCCCGCACCTGATCCATGCGCGCCGGATTCATCAGAAACGCCACATTTGCTCCCTGACGCACGCAGGAAATGGCTTCAAAGGCATCGCGCTCATACTTCACATGGGCCTGCTCACGGATGGCTTCTTCTGAGATCCCCAGGACCCGCTCCAGCAGGACTCGATGCAACTGCACCACGTCCAGGTCCCGTTGTCGCGCAGAGACTGCGCTAAGGGCCTCCAGCATGGGGCGTTTTCTTGCTTTCATCAGGTAGGAACCTTGCCGGGTGAGTGCGACAAAAGCCGTTCCACCCTCCCCGGCTTCTTCCAACAGAGTGGTGGCAGTGCGACTCTCCGTGCGTGGATGGATGCGGCGAATCTCAAAGAACCGGCGCGCAGTTTCCAACATGCGCTCATGATCAAAGTCGGGCAAACCGTGGACGATGCGATGCGTAGGCAGAATCACCAGGCCCGGACTTTCCATGCGAATGAAAGTCATCATCACAAATTCATGGGCCGCGCGCCGGTCTGCAGTGCCGGCCTGGGAGCGACGTTCGTCGCGATACCCAAGCGCAGTCTCGTAGCGGTGATGGCCGTCTGCGATCAGCAGTTTCTTATTGCGCATGAGTTGCTGGATCGTCTGCACAATCCCGGCATCGTGGATGCGCCACACACGGTGCAAGACTTCGTATTCATCCAGAATGGAAGCGTCAGGATCGTCCTCATTCTCCAGCAGCCGCTCGATTTCCGCCTCCGGATCGTTGTACAGCATAAAGATCTGGCCAAAGTGGGCCTTGGTATAGCGCAGCAGGTTGAGGCGGTCGGCTCGAGGCTTGGCCAGCGTCTGTTCATGGCGGTATACCACGTTGTCCGCGTAATCATGAATCCTTCCCAAGGCAATGAATCCGCGTCGCTCCGCCAGCCCCCGAACACCAGGTACTGTGAAAGTTTGTGAGTAGAAATACACGGACGGCTCAGAATCCTGTCTCAGGATGCCCCCGGCCCGCCAGTCGTGCAGGTACTCTGCCGCCCGGCTATAGACGTTAAATGCCGCACTGTCGGTTTCAAAATTCCGTCCCAGGATGATGCGTACCAGGTTGTACGGGCTCACATCATAGTACTTTGCCTGCATTGCGGGCGTGATTTTGTCATAGGGCTGAGTAACAACATCTTCCAGCCGCACATGTTGCGCATCGTAGCGAAGCGCTTGAAAGGGAACAATCTCTGCCATGGAGAAACGGGGCCTGATCGCAATTCTATCAAGTGCGAGGAGAAAACCTGTTCTGCCCGTTTGAACATCTTACTATTCCGGACTTGCACGCGGGTGCTGGGCGCCGGACTGACCTTTTCTCCAAGTGAAAGTCCCGCGCCAGTGTGATAACATCGGCTCAAAATATATTGAGGTTCCTTATGTCGCGCTTTGCAGGCGGGCATCGGTTAGACCGTTTCCCCCGGCGGTTTCGCTTCGTTAGTGTGCAGTCGCTGCTACCCTTGGTGGCGGTGCTGCTCTACTGGGTGTTGACTGCGTGCGCCTTCGCCCAGGACGTCAATGTGCACATTGAGCCGCGCGACAAACCTGCCACTCCTCCTGCTCCAGCCACGAGCACAGACACTCCTGCCGGTACGAACTCCGCGCCAACTGCTCCGGTTGGCTTGTCTTTGCGCACCACTGGCAAGCCCATCCAGAAGAATGTTGACTTGGTGCTGGTCAACGTCACCGTTACTGATGACTGGAACCGCATTGTCACCGGCCTGGAAAGGGAAAACTTCGCCATCATGGAGGGAAATGAGGTCCAGGAGGTCAGGCATTTCTCCAGTGAAGATGCGCCCATTTCTCTGGGCGTGATCTTCGATATGAGCGGCAGCATGGCGGAAAAAATTGCCAGGGCCCGCGAAGCGGTGGTCGAGTTCTTCAAAACTGCCAATCCGCAGGACGAGTTCTTCATGATTACCTTCAACGATCGTCCCGAATTGGTAACGGATTTCACCACTTCTGTGGAGGACGTTCAGGGCAAACTAGTCTCCACCACTCCACGAGGGAAAACCGCTCTTCTCGACGCCATCTACATGGGCCTGAACAAGATGAAGGACGCGCACAACAGCAAAAAGGCCCTGCTGATCATCTCCGACGGCGGTGATAACCACAGCCGATATACGGAAAACGAGATTAAATCCGGCGTAAAAGAGGCAGATGTGCAAATCTACGCCATTGGACTGTATACGGTGAACCCTGTTCAGCAGGAGGAGATCAATGGGCCTTCCTTGCTGACTGAGGTCACGGAAGTGACCGGGGGCCGGACGTTCACCATCAATAATCCCAATGAGTTGGCGGATGTAGCCACAAAGATTGGCATAGAGCTGCGCAACCAATATGTGCTCGGCTACCGTCCAAGCAATAAGACCAGAGATGGTCATTGGCGCAAGATCAAGGTAAAACTGATTCCGCCCAAGGGGCTGCCTCACCTGAATGTTTTCGCCAAAACGGGATACTATGCACCTGCACAATAAAACGACTTTCACAGTCGTGTTCTGTCTAGGGTTCTCGCTGTTCCTTGGGGCAAGCGCGTTCGCCCGACCACAAGGCTCTCAGGGCCAGACGCAGCAAAATCAGACCTTCCAGCCCACCCCGTTGCCGTCCGATATTGACCCATCGGACCCGGCCTTGCCTGTATGGATGAAGCCCGCGCCTCCTCCCTCCGCGAACACCACCAAGAATGCCGGCACGCCTTCCCCGACCACTAACGTGCCCCCCAATCAGCGTCCGCAGCAGCAACCGGGCAGCGTAGGTCAGGTCACCAAGGGTGACAGAGGGTTTGTCTTCCGCAGCACCGTGGAAAACGTCACCCTGCCGGTCACCGTGGTTGATGATAAGAAGCACTTGGTCACAGACCTTAAGCCCGCAAATTTCGTTGTCTATGAAGATGGCCAGCCGCAGGAGATCATTGATTTCCGTCGAGAGGACATCCCAGTTTCAATTGGTATCCTGGTAGACAATTCCGGGTCCATGCGGGAAAAGCGCGAGAAAGTAAGCACCGCAGTATTGAATCTCATCAAATCAAGCAACCCCGGCGACGAAGTCTTCGTTGTCAACTTTAACGATGAGCCGTATCTGGATCAGGATTTCACCAGTAGTCTCAGCGCCATGCACGAAGCGCTGGATCGCCTGGACTCCAGGGGCGGCACGGCACTCTACGATGCGGTGATTGCCTCCTCGGATCATCTGGCTAAATCCGCCAAGCGCGATAAGAAGGTGCTTCTGGTAGTCACAGACGGTGAAGACAATGAGAGCCGGGATTCGCTGGAGGAGGCCATTCGCTCGGTTCAGGATGAGAGTGGTCCAACCATCTATTGCATTGGGATTCTGGGCAATGAAGGCAAGCAGCATCGCGCCAAGCGCGCCCTGGAAGCCCTCTCTTTGCAGACCGGCGGCGTGGCTTTCTTCCCCAAGACCCTGGACGAAGTAGATGAGATCAGCCAGGCGGTGGCACGCGACATCCGCAATCAGTACAGCATCACCTATAAACCCAGTAACCCTCAAACCAATGGCGGCTATCGCAAGGTCAGCGTGGTGGCGCACGGTTCCGGGTACCACGAATTAGAGGTCCGTACCAAGACCGGCTACTTCGCCGGCCAGCAGAAGACCGCGGCTACCAGTAATAAACAAGCCCCCAGCAATTAACACGTACGCCAGGGATCTCCGACATTAAGCCAAGGAGACGCTGCTGATCCGCCCAGGATCTGCCAAACAGTTGGTTCCCAATCACCCGGCCCCGATGCGCGCTTTTGTTCTTGCGCGCGGCGGGATGAAGGTTCCCGGAAGGTTCCCGGATCTCCCGATTACTCAATTCTTCCTGTGTTAGTCTTAAAAGTTTCCTATGCCTCTCCCGAAAATTGCAGAGAATATCATCGAACTGGTCGGACGCACTCCCATGCTTCATCTGAGGCGCATCATGCCTGCCGGAGCTGCCGATGTCTACGCTAAGCTGGAATACATGAACCCTGGCGGGAGCATCAAGGATCGTGCTGCCATCGGGATGATCAAGCGGGCAGAAGAAGAGGGCCGCTTGAAGCTCGGCGGGACCATTGTCGAGGCCACGGCAGGGAACACAGGGATCGGCCTGGCTTTGATTGGGGTGAATCGTGGGTACCGGGTGATCGTCTGCGTTCCCGAGAGGTTTTCTGAAGAGAAAGTTAAAATCATGCGGGCGCTGGGCGCGGAAGTCGTCCGCACTCCCGATTCGGCGGGAATGCAGGGCGCCATACAAGAAGCCCGTGAAATTGCAGCCGGAATCCCCGGTTCGTTCGTGGCATTGCAGTTTGAAAATCCCGCTAATCCTGACTTTCACCAGCAAACCACAGCCCAGGAAATTTTTGATCAGATGGAAGGCAGGCTGGACGCAGTCGTCATCGGCGTAGGCACCGGCGGCTCATTCACCGGCATCGCCCGCTTTATGAAACAGCATCTGCCGAAAATCCATTGCGTCGCCGTGGAAACTCAGGGCTCAGTCCTGGCTGGCGGTCCGCCGGGCGAACATAAGGTCGAAGGCATTGGCGCCAGCTTTATTCCCAAAGCGTTTGATGCCGGCGTAGCGGATGAAATCATGATGGTCAGTGACAAAGACGCATTCGACACAGTGGCCCTGTTGGCCCGTAAGGAGGGTGTTCTGGGCGGCTCCAGCGCGGGCGCCAACGTGTTCGCTGCTCTGCGCGTGGCTGAGAAGCTCGGCCCGGAAAAGCGTGTGGTCACCGTGATACCCGATTTGGCTGAACGCTATATGTCGAAAAAAATCTTTGAAGGCGGGCCATCATAACCATATGAAGAACAAAGAAATGGGCTTTGCTACCAAGGCCATCCATGTAGGCCAGGAACCCGATCCTTCCACCGGCTCCGTCACCGTGCCGATATTTGCCACCTCCACCTACGTTCAGGAAGAAATCGGAAAAAATAAAGGCTACGAATATGCCCGCGTCTCCAATCCCACGCGCACCCGCTTGGAACAGAATCTGGCGGCAGTTGAAGGTGGATCGTCCGCGCATGTGTTTGCCAGCGGCATGGCTGCTATCACCGCGGTGACACAATGCTTCCTCAAGCAGGGAGATCACCTGCTCTGCGGACACAATGCCTACGGCGGAACGCCACGCTTTTTCAGCCAGGTGCTGGCCAACTATGGCGTGGAAATTACTTATGTGGATACCTCAAATCCGGCGTCGGTGAAAAAGAGCCTGCGCAAGAACACTCGACTGGTCTGGATTGAAACCCCAACCAACCCCCTGATGATGCTGACAGATATTCGCGAAGTCGCGAAGATCATTCACGCGGGAAACGCGGAGTTGGCCGTAGACAACACGTTCATGTCGCCCTACTTCCAGCATCCGTTGCAGCTCGGGGCAGACATGGTGATGCACTCAACCACGAAATTTCTCAACGGGCACAGTGATGGCTTGGGTGGCGTAATTGTTGGCAGCAAGCCCGAGCACGCAGAAAAACTGGCTTTCATGCAAAAGGCCTCAGGCGCTATTATGTCGCCGTTTGAATGCTGGCTCGTGCTTCGGGGCGTCAAGACCCTGGCCGTGCGCATGGAACAGCATGAGAAAAACGGCAGGGCCATCGCCGCTTTTCTGCAAAAGCACAAAAAAGTAAAGAGGGTCTTGTATCCGGGCCTGAACGAACATCCGCAACACGAGTTGGCCAAAAGGCAAATGAGCGGCTTCGGCTCCATGATCACCATCGAGACGGGCTCATTTGCCAACGCCCAGAAAATGTTGCGCAAGGTGCGCATCTGCTCTCTGGGTGAATCTCTGGGCGGAGTGGAAACCCTGATCTCCCATCCTGCCACTATGACTCACGCAGCTCTGGGCAAAGAGGGAAGAAAACAGATAGGCCTTACCGACGGCATGGTTCGCCTCTCCGTGGGTATTGAGGATGCCGACGACATCATGGCCGACCTCGACCAGGCCCTGGCCGCGATCTAGATTATGCCTAGAGAATGGCGCTCTTCAGAATATCATCGTCTCTCCGACCCGCAGTTCGGCTGGGGAATCAAAGTCCTCAAGAAGCTGCAAGCATTCCCCCTGCGCGGCAACGAACACATTCTCGACGCCGGGTGCGGCAGTGGTCGCGTTACTGCGGAACTGCTGAAGGCCTTTCCCCGAGCCCGGGTGACAGCCCTCGATGCCTCCGAAAATATGGTGAATGAAGCACGCAAGTCCCTGGCAGCCTTCTCAGACCGCGTCCTAATGGAGCGCATGGATCTGCTGGATCTCTCGAGCGAGCAAAGTTTTGATGTCGTCTTCAGCACCGCCGTTTTCCACTGGATCAAAGATCACCCGAAGCTCTTTGCCAATCTTTTCCGCTCCATGCGTCCGGGTGGCTTGCTGCTGGCCCAATGTGGAGGCGGCGCCAACCTGAAGAGGCTGCGTGACCGTACCGACCGGGTCGTAGATTTGCCGCAGTTTGCTCCTTACTTTCAGAATTGGCGCAAACTTTGGGAATATCCTAATCCGGAAGTTACTGCCGAGCGGCTTGAGCACGCAGGTTTTATCGAAGTACATACCGCATTGGAGGAGGAGCCCGCCACTCTGGCCGACGAACAGACCTTCCGCGCCTTTTGCGCCACCGTCACCCTGGGCCCATACATGGACCGTCTGCCGGAAGATCTTCAGGACAGTTTTCTCGATCCCCTCGTCCAGGAAGCCGTCCAGGACGACCCACCGTTCACGCTCGATTACTGGCGCCTGAACATGCAAGCCAGAAGGGCGGGATGAGTTTTGATTTTTGAAGTTTATTCTCGAATCCCGCATAGCGGGTGAGAGATGCCTACTTCCACAAAGAAAATTCCATGTTGCTGCCACACTCCAAAAACGGCGCTTAATCCCGAGTGTCTGCTCGCGCAAAGCGTGCAGATCGGAAGGACATTGTGCTGATTCCAAGGTGCTTTTTCAAGGGCCGATGTTTGCTCATCGGTGTCTAATACTATTTGTAGCTGCGTAATTTATAATCCCCACTCTCAGATTTGTTCACGAAGGAGCCGCAGGTTATGAAGAAACCGATGGTTTGGATGGTGTTGGCGCTGGCGACGCTTGCTGCCGTGGCGCAGAGCCAGCCAGGACAGGAGCAAGCATCTGGGCAGAAGGTCATTAAAGATCAGGGCGAATACAACGCCTATATGTCCGCTCTGAACATGCCGGATCCGGCGCAGAAGGCCGCTGCCATGGAGGGCTTTATCAAGCAATTTCCCGGCAGCGTGATGAAGAGTGACGCTCTGGAGCAGCTTTTGGCCGCCTACACCGCAACCAAGAATCAGTAATATGGCTGCCTCGGCTGGGGGTTTTTCCTGGGCGGCAAGAAGAACCGGCCAGGAGAGACTTTGGATCTTAGGTGTAGAGACAACCACTATAGCGTTTTGAGCAACTTGCCTAAAAGCGGGGTTGGTCTTTTATAATCCCTTGAATTCTGAAGTTTTATTAAGAATGGGGCTCCGCTGCAAAGGCCAGACTTCGAATTCGAGTCGGCTCAATCTTTTGAGGGTTGAATAATGAAGGAGCAATACATGAAGAAAGTGCTTTTGACGGTTGTGCTAGCGCTCATTACCGCAGGGGTGGCTCAACAAACTCAACCGGGGCAGCCCGCGACGCCGCAGAGTCAAAAAGTCATCAAAGATCCGGCAGAATACAACGCCTACGTTACTGCACTGAATACCACAGATCCGGCGGCAAAAGCGGCTGCCATGGAAGCCTTTGTGAAGCAGTATCCGCAGAGCGTGGTTTTCACAGATGCGTTGGAGCAGGCCATGGCCGCTTACCAGCAACTGGGAAATACGGCCAAAGTGGTGGAGAAGGCAAAGCAGATCCTGGCATTGAATGCGAATAACATTCGTGCTTTGGCCATTGTGACGGCCATCGACCGTAACATTGCCACACAAGGAGGGGCTGCGGCGGGTGCGGCCCTCAAGGAAATGTGTTCGATGTCACAGACCGGCATCCAGCAGCTCCCTGGTTGGCCGAAGCCTGAAGGCATGTCCGATGCTGACTTTGAAAAGCTGCGCACACAGATGGCCGATATCTTCAATGGTGCTGCTGGTTTCTGCGCATTGCAGAACAAGGACAATGCCGGCGCACGTACTTACTATGAAAAGGCCTTTCAACTCGATCCCACAAATTTGCAGGATGTATACCAACTCTCCGTCAGCCTGCTGGAGATGAACCCGATGGACACAAACGGGCTCTGGTATTGCAGCAAAGCGATCCAACTGGCGCAATCGCAGAATTTAGCGCAGGCCGTGCAGGGGATGGTGGGTTATTGCAAAGCGAAATACAAGAAGTATCACGGCGGCGAGGATGGCTGGGACGAACTGGTCGCAGGGACCTCGACTGAGACCAAGTTACCCGCCGACTTTCCCACGCGCATCAAACCGGCGCCCACGCCATGCGACTTAGCAGTACAGGCAGTGCAGCAGAATGATCCGGCAACTCTTTCCTTCGGTGATAAGGAATTCATTCTCTCCAAAGCCGGCTGTTCACCCGCAAACAAGGACGCTGCCGATAAGGTCTGGAAGTCCATCCAGGACATGGAAAAGAACGGCGAAGCCAGGCTGGAGATTTCCATTAAGATCATTTCGGCGACCACTGATTCGATCGAAGCTGCCATCAGCGACGACAACCAGCAGGTCAACAAGGCAGACATGCACATCATTTTGGAAAAACCAGCCAAGCCGCCAGTCAGGCCAGTCAAGCCGCCAGCGCCGGGAACTATGACCAAGATCGTTGGCGTGATCACCAACTACACGCCAGATCCTTTTATGTTCACCATGGAAAAAGCGGCGTTGCCTGCAGCCAAGGCGCCGCCTGTGCGTCATCCGGCACGCAAGAAGAAGTAAGATCAGCAGATAACGCGGAAAAGGCAGCCTTAGCCGGCTGCCTTTTTTATTCACCCAGCATGATCCTCTGAATGGAACTGGCTTTGCCTGTAATGGGGTCGCATTCCACCAGTACTGCGCACAGGCGTGGATCGCCCTTAGCAGCCTCAAAACGGGCGGGAAGGCCCGTCAGGAAGCGTTGCAGAATCTGTTCTTTCTCGACCCCGATCACGCTGTCATAGGGGCCAGTCATGCCAACGTCAGTCTGGTAGGCGGTGCCTTTAGGCAGAACGCGGTTGTCAGCCGTAGGGACGTGGGTATGAGTGCCCAGGACGGCGGTAACCCGGCCATCCAGATACCATCCCAGGGCGATCTTTTCTGATGTAGCTTCCGCGTGTATATCCACCACAATGACCTTGCTGGTGATTTGGAACAGCAGTTCGTCGGCTTTGCGGAAGGGATCATCCGGCGTCTGCATGAACACACGGCCCTGTAGATTGATGACGGCGTAGCTCTGCCCGTTCTTAGTAACGCCTTCAAATATGCCGATTCCCGGGACGCCCTGGGCAAAGTTGGCGGGGCGAAGCACGCGGCGCGCCCGGGCGTTGCCGTTGGCGGAGTTGAAGTAATCCATGATCTCGCGTTTATCCCAGATGTGATTGCCGGTGGTGAGGACGTCACAGCCCAGGTCGAAAGGGTCCTCGGCAATGGAGGGGGTAAGGCCAAAACCGCCGGCAGCATTTTCTGCGTTGGCAATCAGAAGATCGACTTTGTGCGTTTCCACGAGCTGGGGCGTGTGATCGCGAAAGATTTTGCGCCCCGCGCTGCCGAAGATGTCACCCACGAAGAGGATGTGCATGCGAAGCATTGATACTACCATCCTCAAGGTGCAAGGTGTCTATGGAGACACCCCGACATGGGTGAGGAAATCATAGTTCCCGGAAGGATTCATTTCCACGTTTGCGATGCGCCTGGAGCACACTATGACGTTATCGAGATACCATAAATCAATGAAGGGGAGTTCATCGGCCAGGATGCGCTGGATTTCGCCATAAACTTTTTTGCGAGTCTGCTGATCCAGAGTGCTTCGCCCTTCGTCGATCAAGCGATCCACTTGTGGATTGGAGTAACGTTCGCGGTTAAAGCGACTGGGGGGAAAGCTATGGGAGTGAAAAAAGCCTTCAAACACGTCGGGATCCTGATTGCCTCCGATCAGCCGCAATGAATAAAGTTGAAATGCTCCCTTCTCAAGATCACTGATAAAAGTGCTGAATTCAAAGCTGCGTATGTCCAAAGCAATGCCGGTCTCCCTGAGCTGTTGCTGGAGAGCGGCTGCTATCAGGCGTGGGGCTTCGTCCGTAGATGTTTTCATAGTCAAGTGGAAGCGTATGCCGTCTTTGCCGCGATGGTAACCGGCTGAGTCGAGCAGAGCGTTGGCCCTGACAGGATCAAACGGATAGTGGGTAACGTTGCCGTTGTAGGCCCAATGCTCCGGAGGGAGGACGCTGTCCGCGAGGCGTCCGGCATCGCGGAACAGATAGTGCAGCAGTGCCTTGCGGTCGATGGCACAGGCCAGCGCCTGGCGCACGCGCACATCTTCAAGAACAGGATCTTGCAGGTTGAAGGCCAGGTACATCAGGATGGTTCCGGGGCTTTGCAAAAGTTGCAGGTCTTTTTCCTTTTTCAACGCAGCCACCATGTCCAGCGGCAGAGCATTGCTGGCAAAGTCAGCGCTGCCCTTGCGCAGTTCCAGCACGCGGGTAGTGGCGTCCGGCACCACAGCGAAGAGCACTCGCTGGACGCGCGCAGGCCCGCCCCAGTAGCCGTCGTTGCGTTCGATGATGACCTGGTTGTCCATATCGAACTGCACAAACTTGAAGGGGCCGGAGCCTATTGGATTGTGGCTGAAGTCCGGCCCGCTGCCGTAGGGCACAATGCCAAAAGCCCCATCGGAGAGATTCCAAAGCAAGGTGGCATTTGGTTCGCGCAGGTGCAGCATCAAAGTGAAGTCATCGGGGGTGTCCACTTCGTCCAGGAGTGCGTAGGTGGTGGCTTTTGGGGTCTTCAAGCTGTGATTGCGCAGAGTATCAAGCGTCCACTTAACGTCTCGGGCTGTGAGCGAACGACCATCATGAAAGTGGATGCCGTGACGAATATGAAAGATGTAGGTTTGTGGGTCGGGCGTCTCCCAGCTTTCCGCAACCGATGGCTGGAGATTAAACTGGTTGTCTTTGCGCACCAGGGAATCAAACAACAATTCATCAATGCGCTCTGATTGCGCATCCACTCCTACCCTGGGATCAAGATTGTTCGGGCTGAACTCAATCAACACAACCACGGTGTTGGGATCGGCTGGTTTGGAGCAGGAAAGGCACCCTAACAGAAATAAAGTCAACACCCACCACGGAGACACTGTGGCACGGAGAAGATTGAGTAATTTAACAATCGGGTAATCAGGTAATTGAAAACCAAAACCCGGACCAGGGCCGCTTTTGCTCATCGCATTCGCTTTACCTGAACCCATCTCATACATACGAAATTTTTCCCAGCACCGCAGGCCTCTTTGCGCCGGTGGCGGACGGAATGTTCCCAGGCCGACGATGCCACGTCTGATAGGCGAGCACGGCAAAAGCCACGGCTTCTTTTGCCTGACTGGGAATGCCGAAGTCATCCGTGCGCTTCAGATTCAATCCAAGCGCAGACGCCCCCATTTCCAGCATCGACATTAATGTTTCATTGGCTACGCCACCCCCGGAGACGATGTAATCCCGGTATGTGCTAGTGCGAACTAGCTTTTTCAGGGTGATGGCGATGGAGATTCCGGTCAGCGCCGTAGCCGTAGTTATGATATCTGCTTTGGCTGCCCGACCGCAGCGCTTGAGAAAGCCCTTCACGAATGCGCGCCCAAATTCCTCTCGTCCTGCTGTTTTCGGAGGCTTTCGGTGGAAGAAGGGGTTACGTAATGTTTCTTCAAGTACTGGTTCAAGAAGATGTCCAGTGGCAGAAACGCTGCCTTCGTGGTCGTACGGCTGGCTGAATAGAAGCTGCATGAGTTGGTCTATGACCATGTTTCCCGGCCCGGTATCGAAGGCGACTACATCCTCTGGCCTTGCACCAGCGGGGATGGCGGTCAGGTTGGCGATCCCGCCCAGGTTCTGCACGATTCGTCCTGCGCGGCGGTCACGGAAAAGCACATAGTCGAGGAAGGGAACAAGGGGAGCTCCCTTGCCTCCGACGGCCATGTCTGCCGGACGGAAATCAGAGACCACAGGGACGCGCAGGCGTTCGGCGAGCACAGCGCCCTCCCCGGTTTGCCATGTGCAGGCAATATTTTTGCCCAAGTAGGCGCCACGATCACCCTGATGGTAGATGGTCTGGCCATGGCAGCCGATCAGGTCTAATTTCTCGCCGCCGCTGCGTTGGCATGTCTTTCGGACTGCCTCCGCATAAAGGTCGCCTAAAAGAAAATTCAGACGTGAGAGGTCGGACACGCTGGCATGCAGCGAGTTCATCGCCTGCAGGATTGCGTCCCTGACTGGACTGGGATAGCTGAAGTGCTCATGGGTGAGCAGCTTGAGGCGCAGGTTGAATCCGCGGCCCAGAATGCGCACCAGGGCGACATCCATCCCGTCAGCCGAGGTTCCGCTCATCACGCCAGCGACGATCAAGCGCGAAACTCCTCAATCACCCTGGAGTAGTCGGAGACGATTTTCCTGAGTGTTGCGATGATTCTGGCTTTTGGCTCGGCCGCGAAGTGATGGAGTTCCCGCGTTCGTCGCTTGAAGGTCAGGATGCGCGCTGCGGACTGGGCTACACGGGCGGCAAATTTACGGTCTTTCTCCGCGGCGCGCAATACCGCTTCATAACCTCGCCATACCAGTTCTTGGTTGTGGCAGATGAGGAAAATATCGGCGCCGGCACGGATGGTTTCCACTGCAACGTCTTCAATGGAGCCTGCGGCCAGGACACCGCCCATCTCCAGATCATCAGAGATGATGAGGCCTCGGTAGCCGATCTTTCGGCGCAGGATATCAGTGATCCATTTGCGCGAAAGGGAGGCTGGCAGCTTGTCCTTTGTGACCTGCGGATAGCATGCGTGCGCAACCATCACAGACGGTAATTGGCGATGAAGGCGGCGGTAAGGTAAAAGATCCTCAGCCCACATTTTCTTCCAGGGCTTTTTTATGTCGGGAAGTTCTTTGTGAGTGTCAAGATTGGCTTCGCCAAGTCCCGGAAAATGCTTTCCACAGCCCAGGGCTTTCGCGGCCTTCAAACCCCGCAGGAATTCCTGGGCGTAACGAACCACAGGAGTGGGATTTGCCGACACGGTCCGCGAAGACAGGACGGAACGTGAGGCATCCAGGCGAAGATCGAGCACCGGCGCGAAATCAGTGTTGAATCCCAGCGCGCGCACCTCCAATCCCAGAATGTTGCCGTGCATGCGAAAAAGCCGAGGATTGCCGGTGGCAAAGACGCTCTCCGCCGAGGGTGTAGGGGCAATTGTGTCTTTTAAGCGGTCGACGTTTCCACCTTCCACATCCACGCACAGAAACATTGGATAGCGGGCGGTGGCCTGACATTCGCGCAGCAGATCCCAGGTTTGTTTCGGAGATTCAATGTTGCGGAGGAAGAGAACTACGCCGCCGGGGTGGAGAGCGCTCAACGTGATTCGCAGCTTGTTATCCATGGCCAAGCCGTCAAACCCCATGATGAGTAGCTGTCCAACTTGTTGTTGCAGATCAAGCTTGGTGGATTTTGGCATTGATCTCGATTTTAGCCGCGAACGAACGCAAATGAACGCGAATAACAGCGAAAAGAAAGGGGATGAAGTGTTTACTGGCTGAATACTGATTGCGGTCTTCTGCTAAACTTGCAGCATGGAAATCCACTTTAAGCCCGAACTGGAAGACAAACTGAACCAGATCGCATCACAATCAGGTCGTCCAGCAGATCAAATCGTAGAAGAACTGGTAGAGACATATGTTGATCATGACCAGTGGTTCAGACAGGAAGTGGAAAAGGGACTGGCTCAATTGGATCGGGGAGAGTTCATCGAGCATGACGCAGTGATGGCCCGCATTGACCGGATGTTTCGTTCCTGATGAAGATCCGCTGGTCTCCAGAGGCCGCTGACGACTGTGCTCACATCATTCATCATATCCGTGGCGAAAACCCCAGTGCAGCGTTGCGTGTGGCACAGAGAATTTCCGAAAGTATTACTGGGTTGAAGCGCTTCCCTCGGCTAGGACGACAAGGCCGCGTGCCAGGTACGCGTGAACTCGTCTTATCGCCCTTGCCTTTTATCGTTATATACCGCATAAAGCAGGAAATCGTGGAAGTTGCGAGAGTACTACATGGGGCACAGCGCTGGCCGTAGTCAGCCATCCAACATCAGAAACCTCACCACCGATCAACTGATTCTCAATGATCTCTGATTCCTAAATCTGCTTCTTCAGTTCATGTAACAGATTCAGAGCTTCCAGGGGTGTCAGGTTGTTCAGGTCGGCTTTGCGAAGGCGATCTACTATCTTCTGCGAGAGCGGCGTGAACATGGTGAGCTGCATGGTCGGAGCTGCGTCGCCGCCCTGGGGTGCAGGAGACAGATGACTGCTGGCCTGGTGTTCGGCGTTTTCATGTTGGTGCAGCACTTCGCGGGCGCGCACCACCACTTCGGGGGGCAGGCCAGCCAGTTTGGCTACTTCAATTCCGTAGCTGCGGTCTGCCGGGCCGGGTTCCACCTTGCGCAAAAAGACAATCCCGCCGGCGTTTTCCTTGACCGAAACATGAAAGTTCTTGACTCCGTCCAAACGATCGAGTTCGGTGAGCTCGTGATAGTGGGTGGCAAACAGTGTTTTAGCGCGGCTGGTGGAATGAATGAACTCGATTACCGCCCAGGCAATTGCCAATCCGTCGTAAGTGGCTGTGCCACGGCCAATTTCATCCAGCAAGATCAAAGACTTCGAGGTGGCCGTGTTGAGGATGGCGGCAGTCTCAGTCATCTCCACCATAAAAGTGGAACGGCCTCGGGCCAGGTTGTCACTGGCTCCGATGCGGGTGAAAATGCGGTCGACAACCGGCAGGCGCGCAGAGCGGGCAGGAATGAATGAACCCATTTGCGCCATCAGGACAATCAGTGCTGTCTGGCGCAGATAGGTGGACTTGCCACCCATGTTGGGGCCGGTGATGAGCAGGATGGTGTGGCTGCCGGCATTGAAATAAACATCATTGGAGACAAAGCGGTCATGACTGCCCGTGAGTTCCTGTTGTTCGATCACCGGGTGCCGTCCGTCAATGATCTCGAGGTCTCCTGACTCATTGAATAGGGGACGACAATAGCCGCGATTCTGAGCGATGAATGCCAGCGAGGTCAAAACATCAACTTCTGCCAGGGCCAAGGATGTCTGACGAATGCGCTTGGCTTCAGCGGCGATGGTCGTGCGCAACTCGACAAACAGGCGGCGCTCGATTTCGACGATCTTCTCCTGCGCATCCAGCACCTTGGCTTCATATTCCTTCAGCTCGGATGTGGTAAAGCGCTCCGCATTGACCAGCGTTTGCTTGCGCTCATAGACAGAAGGCGCGTGATGCAGGTTGGCCTTGCTGATTTCAATGTAATAACCGAATACGGAATTGAACTTCACTTTGAGTGAGTTGATGCCGGTGCGCTGCCGCTCACGCTCCTCAATGCGGGCGATATATTGCTTGCTGTTGCGGCTGAGATCGCGCAACTCGTCCAATTCTGCATCGATGCCGAGTTGGATGACTCCACCATCCGCCAGAGTCAGCGGAGGTTCAGGGACTATACTGCACTCGATTCGCTGGCGAAGATCGGCCATTTCATCCAGCAGGAGGTTGAGTTCCTGAAGCCGAACAGAATGGAGACGGGCAAGAGCAACCTTGATCAGCGGCGTCCGGTTTAAGGAAGCGCATAGGGCGAGCAGATCTCTGGGATTCGCGGTTTCCAGGGTGACCCGGCTCAGCAGCCGCTCAATGTCCATTACGCCTTCCAGGGCGCGACGTAACTCTTCCCGGGCCATAAAGTCCTTGACGCCGGCTTCGACTGCGTCGAGCCGCTTGGTGATCTCGTCTGCATTGATGGATGGGCGCAGCATCCACGACCGAAGGAGGCGCTTGCCCATAGGAGCAAGAGTGGCGTCCAGGGCACGAAAAAGTGTGACCTCACTGCCGGTATTGGCAAAGAGAGGCTCAACCAACTCCAGATTGCGGACTGTGACTGCGTCCAGAACCAGGCATTCCTGGCGGTCGTAGAAACCAATGCGGTCTACATGTTCCAGCGCTCCACGCTGGGTGGAGCGAACGTAATGCAAGATCGCGCCCGCAGCAGTGGCCGCGGCAGGACGACCGCCGAGGCCAAAGCCTTCAAGGGAGAGCACACCAAACTGGTTTTCCACGAGGGGCACAGCGTAGTCTGGAGAGAAGACCCAATCTTCCAGAGGCGTTTCAGTAAACCGTGCTCTATCACCGGTCTGTTGGAGAGTGATCTGCGGCGCCTGATCAAACAGCGGGAGCGACGAAGGATAGAGCACCTCGCGCGGGCGCAACTGCTGGAGCTCTTCCAGAATGCGACGCTCAGCGTTGTCACCCCGAAATTCTGTGGCGCGGAATTCTCCGGTAGAGAGATCCAGGGCTGCGAGTCCCACAGCGCCGGAAGCCCGCGCCAGCGCCGCCAGAAAATTGTTTTCCTCAGAACTGATGCTGCCATCCAGGGCGGTTCCGGGAGTCAGGACGCGAGTGACCTCACGCCGAACCAGTTTTTTCCCCAGCCCTGGCTCTTCCATCTGCTCGCAAATCGCAACTTTGAAACCTTTCCGCAGCAACTTGGAGAGATAGCCCTCCGCAGAGTGGTAAGGAACGCCGCACATGGGGATGGCAGTGTCCTTCTCTTTGTTGCGCGAGGTCAGGGTGATTTGCAGTTCGCGCGAAGCAACGACGGCGTCTTCAAAAAACAGCTCGTAGAAATCACCCAGGCGGAAGAAGAGCAGCGCGGTGGGATGCTGTTTTTTGATGGCGGCATATTGCCGCATGAGAGGGGTGGAGGGTTCGGACATCAGATTTGATAATTGAGTGATTTGATAATCGGGGTAATTGTAAAACCAGAACCCCGTAGAGCGGCTGTGAAAATTCTGGAATCGCCGTAATTTAAGAACAAAATCCTGATGACTAGCCAAAAGCCAAGCGCCTGGAGCTATTTTGCCATTTGCCAATTGCTCCACTCAGGTGTTTTCCTAGACGTAGCATGGAATTGCGCAAGGATCCTATTACGCGATCATGGGTGATTGTTGGCGAGGAAAGAGGCCAACGTGGGACGGATGGGCACTGCCCGTTTTGTCCCGGTTCCCCCAACCCGCCGCAAGTGATTACAACGCTCCCGCCAAGCGAACCCGGAAGCGGGCCGGTTACGGCAGTAGTACATCCTGCACCGTTGTACCGTATTGAAGGCGAGCCGCATCGCCGTTCAGAAGGCATTTATGATGTGATGAATACAGTAGGGGCGCATGAGGTGCTGGTGCAGAGCATCCGCCATGATATTGAGTTGTGGCAATCGTCCGACGCCGAAATTTCCCAGTTTCTGCTGCTTGCGGCCCAGCGGATTCAGGACCTCAAAGGCGATCTGCGCTTTAAGTATGTGACGGTCTTCAAGAACTATGGCTCACCGGCCGGACAGGAATTCGACCATCCGATTTCACAGCTCACTGCCACCACTTTTGTTCCCAGGCGTGTGCTTTATGAGCTTCGCTCTTCCCGTGATTACTACGCCGACAAGGAACGCTGCGTTTTTTGTGACACGCTGAACCAGGAACTGCGCAATCCGGTGCGGATTGTGGAAGCCCGCAGTGACTATATTGCGCTGTGTCCTTTTGCCGCACGGGTGCCTTACGAGATGTGGATCCTGCCCCGGAGGCATGAGTCCTCATTTGAGCGCGGCGTCCAAGCCAGGACGGGAAACCTGACCGAGTTGAGCGGCGTGCTGCGAAGGACGCTGATGCGCACCATCAGCGTGGCGGAATCTTTCCACCTGGTCCTGCATACAGTTCCCAATAGCTATCAGAAATCAAACATCCTGCAATATTGGAAGACCGTGGACGAAGACTACCACTGGCATTTCGAAATTTTGCCGGTTTGGGGCATGAAGGCAAAGCCGTATTTTCTGAAAGAGATTTATTACACTCCTATTTCCTCTGAAGTCGCAGCCGAGCGGCTGAGGACTTTGTCCGTTCGCTGAGGTGAGGTTCCTGAAGACGTTGCCACCGGCTTCCCTTCTGGTACAGGCGCCGAAATAGATCCCTCAACGCGAACCCAACACTGCCATGGTCAAGTTACCACGGTACTCTTGTTGCACCGCGTCTACAGCCAATATAAACGTTGCATTGCCCGGTAAGGAGTCGGCCTCATTCTGTCTAGGGAGAGCCAATGCCTAAGCGTTTGAGCCCCAAATGGGCCCGATTAATATTTTTTCCTGTTCTCTGCATGCTGTTTTCCATCGGGCTGCGAGGCCAGGACTCAACTCCGGCTCAAGGCCAGGATTTGGTTGTGGCTCAGAGCCAGGATTCAGCCACAGCTCAAGGCCAGGATGAAAATATAAAAGCTGTCCCGATCCTGACCGGGACCACCTGGTATTCCACCAAGGTTACGGGCGGGGTAATGCAAAACCAACCCTGGATCGTTCCGGTACTGCTGGTGCCTGTGGGAAATAAGTGGCTGGTTGAGGCAAGGGCCAGCTACTACCCTACTTTTACAACCAATTTAAACAATTCTAACGCACGGTATCCCGTCACGAATGAGTACACACTTCAGTATGCCACCGTAGATTACATTGCTAACCGGTACATGACCCTGGTTGCCGGACGCTTCATTACGCCCTTTGGCATGTATAGCGAGAGACTTTATCCTTATTGGATAAGATCTCTACAGGGCGCTCCGCTCGCCTATTCCATCACCAGCAACTACGGCCTGGGAGGGATGTTGCGGGGCGGC
>DATDGL010000028.1:0-9707 GCA_036522115.1 Candidatus Angelobacter sp. | reverse complement strand
CGTATTTTCACTAAGACTGTCTCCCATTGTTTTCTTCATCATCTCGTGAACCGCCCGCAGCGACCGATTTTCGTCGCAAAACAGGTAAATTGAGCTGTAGGGCTCGTTAAGATTCAGTCGCCGGGCTTCGATAGGACCGTTGAGCATTCTGGGCCTGTTGTCATGGATCACCAGATAGCTTGGCCCCTTCTCGTAATAGCAAAAGATCTTTCCCGTTTCCCGGTGCCGGGCCCACGTTTCAAAAGCCTCCTTGGTCGGGCCTATATAGTCTCCTGGAGCGCCAATCTGATCTTTCCAGGTTCCTTCAAAGAAATAAGCAATTTTTTCCAGATTCACGCGTGAGCGCGGGAAAATGTATTCATAATGGGCACGAGGCTTAAGCTGCAGCCCGAATTTCTCTTTCTCAAAAAAATACGGGCTGAATCGCTCAAACTCCACTGGAACAATAAAACTTGGCGGGCGCAGGTGGCTCAGGAGGCGAAATATTCGCGGGAGATCAGCATAGTCCTCCGGGACCTCGCCCGGAAAGCCGAACAGAATATTGTATGCCGCGCCAATGGCCAATTCCTCGCACCATTTCAGCAACTGTATATTTTGAATTGCAGATACTCCCTTGCGCATTAACTGGAGAATACGGGAATTGAAGCTCTCAATGCCCGGCTGGATCAAATTGATTCCCGCATCATGAAGCGCCTTCAACTGGTTTCGGGTGAGATTGGCCTTGACTTCATAGAATAACGAGAGGTCCACATTCAAGTTTCCCAACCTTGGCAGCAGGTCTTTAAAGTACTCATTGGCCAGGATGTTGTCGGTGGCCGAGAGCGTGAGACAGTGGTATTTTCCCGCGAGTTCAAGAATTTCCGAGTACACCCTGGCAGAGTCTTTTTTTCTGAACGCCATGGTGCTGCCGTTCAAGCCGCAAAAAGTACAATGATGTTTTGCACCCCACCAGCAGCCGCGTGAAGACTCAAAATAGAGGGTCAATGGCACTTGTTTTCGCAAGCCGCTCAATTCCAACTGCCGAACGTAATCTGAATAATCGGGCGTAGGTGTCTCATTCAAGTCCACAACCGGCACTGCATCTGAATCGCCCGCTACCACGCTTCCGTTCTGCCTCATGGAGACTCCGGAGACCTTCTCTGAAAATCTTCCGGAAGCAAGGTTGTCCAGAAGAAGGGGAAAGCTCTTTTCGGCTTCTCCATGGACGACGTAGTCTACCCAGGGGAAGGCGCGCACGAATTCAACGCCCATTTCCGAATCCACATTGGCCCCGCCAATTACGATTTGCACTTGCGGGTGTTGTTCTTTGATGTGTTTCGCCAGCAGCAGAGACGCCAGCGATTGTGCAAATGTAGTGGTGAAGCCCACCGCCAGGTATTTCGTCCAATCGATCTGGGACATGCAAGCCTGGATGAAGGGAGTGACTTCAGTTGCGATCTTTCGGCAAGCTTCACTGGAATCGTCTAAAATCCGTTGCAACTGTTCCAGAAGCGGTTGGGCTTCAGGGTCGGACAAGAGATCATCCCAGCTGTTTTTGACCTCCGCCATCCCCCCGGGTCCAAAAAGCGCCTGCGAGAAAAACCATTCTGTGTGGAACACACTTCTTTCCACCACTTTCTCATATAGCTCCAGCCCCAGACGTTTGGCCAGATGAAGATTCAGATAGTGCATATCGACGTCAAAACCCGCCGCTTGCGCACATCGCTTGAGAATCCCCATCGCTAAGGAAGGTCGCACAATCGATCCCCAGGGCATACATACCAAAGCAATGCGGCCCCGGCTGGTCTGCGGATGAGGGTTCTTACTGGCGTCAAATGAGAGTGCTGCTGAAGGCCCAATGGAGGCCATAAGAGACATGTCTTAGTTCCCGTAACGCAAAGATTATGATGAATATGAAATCGAAGGCCTGTCCAGGCAGCTTTGGACTCTTAACCCTGGAAATTTGGGTTCTAGCCTAACCACTTGAAACAGGCCTCCCGAATAGAATACCGCTGTAAATACTGGCCACATGCTCCCTCAATTCTTCCAGGGGAGTAGTGGCCCCGGGAGCGTGTTTACCTGCTCCAACTGACGGTAATGGAAATTGATCCGCCAGCGACCGCTTGGAGTTCTTCTTCCGACAGCTCCTCAATACCAGGGATAGGATCCGGGAGCGGAATGTGCTTTACCCCTCCGGAGTTGTCATGAAACTGGAGACCAAGATTGGCCGGCAACGGCTTGGGCGAGACTTTACCCATCGCGACTGCCGGGTCATTCAGCGCCAATGCCCGAAACTCGGGATCAACACTGGTGCGTCGTAATACCTCTCCGACCACTTGATTTAACTCATCATCTGTCCAATCTGCCATTAGTAGCCTCATTTCTTTGGGAGTTAGATGGTTCTTGTTGTGCGTTGTCAGTCGGCGTCTGTCGACTGAAGGGTGGGCGGAAAAACAGTCCACAGTTTATCACGGGCGCATGTCGTTGCAACTCATGTCACTGTGTTTTTTAAATCGCCAAAAATTTTCCTGTTTGGGAGAGCGTCAAAGTGGAATGAATAGCCATGAACAGTAGGAAATCAGGCCTGCCGAACACGATACAGTACTGGTCCGGCAGGCCTTCCAGATGCGACAGTCGGCAGCAGCGTTTACCGGCTCCACTTGACCGTGACGGAAATATCTCCGCCAGCGACCGCTCGGAGTTCTTCTTCTGACAGTTCCTCGATTCCAGGGATAGGATCCGGAAGCGCAATATGCTTAACGTCTCCGGAGTTGTCATGAAACTGGAGACCAAGATTGGCCGGCAACGGCTTGGGCGAGACTTTGCCCATCGCGACTGCCGGGTCATTCAGCGCCAATGCCCGAAACTCGGGATCAACACTGGTCCGTCGTAATGTCTCTCCGACCACTTGGTTTAACTCATCATCTGTCCAATCTGCCATTAGTAGCCTCATTTTCTTTGGGAGTTAGATGTTTTATTCATGCTCAGTCGCTGTCCGAGCCGACCAAAAGATTACGGATGCAAAAATCAAACCGCACTTTATCACGATGCATGCTTTTGCCACAACATACTTCTGTGTTTTTGACGTTTTAAATCGCAAAAAGTTTCCCGCTTTGGTGGAAAGTCCAAAGCGAAAACGAACAGATCCATGCCAGTAAAGGAATCAGGCGTGTGGATGCTTCGAGCAGGATCCGAATCGGGCCAATCGCCAAGTGGCTGGGCAGAAAACTGCTGGTGATCTGTTGTCCGGCAAATCCAGCTTGCACTGAAAGTGGTGCGTCCCTTGGATCGAGTATGAAATTTTGCGCCAGGGCCCTGTGGATAAGAGCATTCGAGAGTTTCTTTAGGATACGGGCCTCATTCTCTGGTTCCGTTCGGTGGCCTTTTCCGAACCAATCCACTTGTAAGTTATGATTTGGCTTATTGATCTTATGAGACTCGAAGTGCTTGGGTTGGTGGCTCTTGTCCTCTGTGCGGCATTGTTGTGTTGTATTGTATTTTGGGCTTTTTGGCGCCAGTCCGAGCTCAGCAGGAGATCAAAAGCCCATCAACTGTTCCTGCTCCGAGATGCCCTGAGCAGGCGCCCCGAGGCATCCGACTTTTACGCGGGACAAGTTGCATGTGCATTTAATGAAACAACAACATGCGAAGAAAAATTCAAGAAAGTCCTTACCGTTAAGCCTAAGTTCGCCGTAGCCAGGCGGATCCACCATATCCTTGCGGCGGCTGCCCTGAGAGAAGGCCGATACCAACGGGCTCTTCATGAGATCGACGCTTTGCTGGCCCTAGATCCGAAAAACACTGATGCAAATGCCGCACGGCCCCTGATCGAAGTATTGAGTCACTTCCCAGATCAGGCTGTCCAAGCCGGTGCAGTCGGCAAAGTCATGGTTCAAATGGACGATGGCAGAGTTCCACTTCTGATCAATGGGAAACGAGCTTCCTATCTCTTTGATTCTGGGGCTAATTTATCAGTTCTAAGTGAGTCAGAGGCTGTGCGAATGGGCATGGAGATCCAGGAATTTCGGTCCGACGAGGCTTCCAGGGACATAAACGGCAACAAGGTGCCCTTCCGCATCACAGTAGCCAAGACCTTGGCCTTGGGCGGCATTCAGTTGAGCAATGTGGCCTTTCTTGTCGCCGACAACGAGCAGCAGCCCTTCGCGGATATGCATGCCGGACAACGCGGCCTCCTTGGCCTGCCGGTATTGCAGGCCTTTGGCTCCGTGACATGGACCCGAGACGGTGTGTTTCAGGCAGATAGGTCACCGGTCTCCGCCAACTTGCCCGACTCCAATATCTGTTTTGATGATTTGAACCTCATTACGCAAGCTCGGTTCGAGCAACATGTACTTTCCTTTGTGTTGGATACTGGTGCAGAGAATTCTGACCTGTGGCCCAAATTCGCTAAGGTCGCGCGCCATGTGATTCGCAAATCGGGGAATCCCGGATTTCGCACCGTTACCGGAATGGGTGGCGCCGAGAAGTTCGAGATCACGTCTGTCCCCAAGGTAGTGTTGCAACTCGGCGGCGAGTCTGTGGCCCTTCAGCCCGCTCATATCCTTAAAGCTCCGCAAAAATCCGATCGCAAATGGTTCTATGGCCTTCTGGGAATCGACGTTCTTCGGCAGGCGCAACGCGTCACCATAGATTTCAGAACCATGACCCTTCAACTCGATAGCGCCGAACGGCCTTGGACAGCTCTCCGATAATTTCTGCGATCACGGGATCCCAGGCGCCGGGCGCGGGTTGGCGGAACAACCTCGCTGTTGGATACCAGGGACTATCTTTGCGCTGCAAGAGCCACCGCCAGTCGGCAGGGCACGCCAGCAGGATCCAGACCGGTTTTTTAAGGGTTCCGGCCAAATGAGCGACCGATGTATCTATAGTTATCACCAGGTCCAATGCCATGATTGCCGTGGCCGTATCAGCCATGTCATTGCACTGCGCCTCAATGTCTCGAATTGCCGTTGCCGATTTGGCCTGACGCAATTCCTCCCTCCCTGCACCTTTCTGCAAAGAGAACAACGAAATCCCGTCAACTTCTGCCAGACGTTCCAATGCTGCTAAAGGAACCGAGCGATGCCGATTCGAGTCGTGGTGAGGGTTGCCCGTCCAAACTAACCCGACTTTCAAACGATCTCTTGGCAGCCCGTCGGACCAGGCTTCGACTGCCCCAGGATCGACGTTAAGCTGTGGAAGCTGAGTGGGAATCGTCTCCAGCTCTGTGTTGAATGCTATCGGCAAGCTCATAAGCGGACACTGCCAGGGGATTTCGCCGGGTAGCTCATTCTGGCAAATAAGCTGGTCCACTCCTTCCAGCTTCGATAGCAGTCGCTTTAGGGGGCGCGGCGCCTCCAGCACGACGCGGCCGCCTCGAGCAGCGACCAGAGGAACGTAGCGTGCAAACTGCAGGGTATCTCCCAGTCCCTGTTCCGTGTGAATCAGAATGCCTGCGCCTTGCAAGGGTTCCCCTCGCCACAGCGGATACTGGAGAAATTTTTGGGTGCGATCACACTCACTCAATGGAAGGCAGCGGAATCGCCATTCGTAGTTTCGCCAGCCTTCCGCAAGCTTGCCGCACAATAGCTGCTCCAGGCCCAGCGCAAAGTGTGCGTCACAATGATTAGGGTCAATCGCCAAAGCGGCTTCGTAGTGTTGGATCGCCTGCGCTATGTTCAGGGAACTGGAAGAGACAATACCCAAACCAAACAGAGCACTCGCACAATTAGGTTTCAACCGCAGGGCCACATGGAAGTTGTCGGCTGCCTCCCCGGGTTCACCCGCGTTGCAAAATCCAAAACCAATCTCGCAATATATTTCAGGATCGCTCGGTTCCAAACCCAGCGACTTTCGCCAGCACGCCACTGCTTCATCACGGTGGCCACAAGCGCACAATACGCCCCCAAGATCAACCAGAGCTGATGGGTCCCCTGGCTGAAGTTCCACAACCCGGCGAAAACAGTTGAGGGCTCGGCGAAAGCTTCGGCGGTTTCTTAGCAGCGAACCTAATGATTTCAGCGTCTCAACATCATCTGGTTGAAGCTCAAGCGCGCGCTGGTAGCACGCAATGGCAGCCACTCGCCGGCCCATCTGCAAAAACGTCTGCGCCTGGTTCTTGTAATCTCCGGCGGACAGTCCAGCGGACGTCAGCTTGAGCCGCTGAGTCGAAGCTGGACTCGCGTCCAGGCTCATAGGATTTGCATCCTTGGAAAATAATAATTGCAGCTAAAATGCCATGATAGTGTATTGATTCAGGACAAGCAATCACTGTGCATCCGCCGCTTCTACCCTGCTAAAAATATTCTCTGGAACGTCCTCACAAGATGCCGATTTTGAGACCAGGAAGCATTTGGCGTCATTTTTTTCCGTGTTATGATGGCGGCTGTAACGCGGCGTAAGCGTTTTTTGGTATTGACGACGCTTGGGCCTCGTGGAGCTCAGGAATCTGCGTGTTGCTGCTGACCGGCGTTCACTTATGGAACATTTTGAGGGACTGTCCGAAGGGAAATGGGGCAATGAATACACTTAATAAAAATGAATGCGATCTTTCTATTTTCCGAAACGTGATCCCAATCGAGAGAAGGGAGTCGCCAACCCAAGCGGACTTTGAACAGTTGTACCTCAAGCCTCCCGGTAGGCCGGTGATCCTCACCGACGTTGCGAAATCCTGGCCGGCTCTTTCCAAATGGAGCTTCGACTTTTTTTCCGCAAAATTCGGGAAGCAGGTCGTAGTCGTATCGGATCGATTACTGCATCCCACCAGGACGTTTCGGATGCCGTTCAGCACTTTTCTGGGCTACTGTAAGTCTCCCAATAGCAATCATTTGGAGAAATTTGGTAACCCGCCTCTTTATCTCGGTTTTCAGCCATTTGCTAATTCACCCGAGTTGTTGGACGATTTTTCACAGCCCCCGGTGGCAAGCTGTATCTATGACGGTCTAACCGGTGACCTCTACAAATGGTATGTCGAACACTTTGGGGTCATCCTGATAGGTTCGGCGGGAACGGTGACGTTGCTGCACGCCGATCTCTATGGGACGCACGGCTGGCTAGCACAAATCTGCGGACGCAAGCACTGGCTGGTTTTCCCGCCACAAGACGCCGCCAATCTTTACCAGGGAAAAGTTGATTTGCTTCAGCCTGACTTAGAGGCGTTTCCAAAATTGCGGGATGCGCAGCCGTATGAGGCTGTTGTTTCTCCAGGGGAAGTCATATTCGTTCCCAGCGGCTGGTATCATCACGTTGTCTCTCTCGATCCCTCGATTAGTTTTGGGTTCAATTTCGTAAATCAAACCAATTTTTTGCAACATGTCCTTGGAATTTGTCGGGATTTGCCAAAGTGGACAAACCGGATCAGCTCGCCTGGTTTTCGGGAACCGCTATCCATCTCCTGGACGGCCGCAGATTTCACTTCGCCGCAAATCTCATCCCCGCCTGACTCGAATGGAGCTGGAAAAATGGGGGCCGAGAAGAACAATGGGACCCTCTAAAAGACGCAGTTGATGGGATTTAACTCTGCCTCGGTGCGTGCCGCCTTCAACCAGCCGAGCTGGACAGGAACTTCATAAAGTCGGCCAGGGCCTCTTCGGTTGCGAGTCGAGCGCATACCGGGAGCTATTGCACGAACTGCATGAACTACGACATCGGAACGGGTCAGGTTGATGGCGATGGGCCGGATCCCCCTTTCTTTCATCCGTTGAAGGCACAGGTTGACGATCTGGCGGGATGACAAAGGCCCCGGTTCCGAGGGTGGACCGACTTCGTTCTCTGGCTCAAAATGCGGCTGGTTCGGCAGAGTTGCTGTGCGCATCCACGAAGCGAATTCCAAAGGCATCTTGGCGAACTGCATGCTCAACCAGAGATGAGGAACTTCAGTCGCGGCCTTCTCGGCCGCGATCTGTGGTGATGGGTGAGCCGCTGCTCCGAAAAGAAGTTCTCTACCGTCATTCATGGCCGATATCGCAGCGTATGTCGGGATCTGAAGGTCGCTCGTCAAATCCAGGAGAAAAAGGCGGCGTCCGATTTTTTTCAAGGCTTCTCTCACCCTTAAAAGAGCGGGACAGCCAAACGCCTCAATTCGAATCGTGGGCCGCTGGATTCGGTTGTACCACCAGATTGCAACCGAGTCGTGCTCAATCAATTCGAGTAGCGCCGATGCCAGGGCGTCCCAATAAGACCTCCCCGTAGCCAATCCCGATCTGTCCGCATATGTAAATTTCGGCTCGTCCCCGCCGAACTGATAGCCGGTCAGGCAGCATGCGGCGGGAACCCACACCGCCTGGTCTTCGATTAGATCTGTTCCCTCCAGCCAATCCAACTCGCGGTTCGGGTCAAATATCTGAGGAATCGCATGTCGGTCCTCGAGAATACGGTCGGAATGGCGCTGTTGTTCATACTGCGTCTGGCTCCAGAGCAAAATGCTGCGCGGATCGATGCCATCTGGAATTTCTGCCAGAGTGCCGCGTATCATTTTTTCGTCCCCACGATAAGCAGCACTGTAGAATTCCAGTGCCTCGCCAATGCAGCTGTCTCGTGCCTGCTCTGCGGACATTCCGCGACCCCACGAAGTGGTGTACTCAAGAGACCGCTTAGTGCCGCGCGCAGGCATTGGACCGGTGAGCCAGGCGCCCGCCTGGAATACTCCAACGATCGGCTCCTCGAAACACTTAAGACGTTTTACGATTCCTGTCAGGGGACTGCAGTGTACAGACAGGTCCATCGAAGGTCTCTGGGGTAAATTCATGCATGCAGGGCAGCTTGCTCGCGGAAAAATGGGGTGACGAGTTGAAGCTCCTGTTTGAATGTCAACTGCGGTCAAAGATCTCTCCAGCGCTGAAACACTTCCAGTGCGATTGAACTCAGAAGTCGTTTCTGTCGCAACTCGAACCGCTAAATCAACCATCTCAGGCCCCGCTAGCCTGGAAGGGAGAGGATCTATTTGGCTCCAACCGGCCGTGGCGGCCCAGTATTGAAGACAGGCAAGACAAACTGTATGCCCCGATATCTGCAGTGGCCCCACAGTTACTTGGCGGCCAAGCAAGCCAATCAGTAAAACCGGGCCAGGCTCCTTTTGAAATTCACACAATCGGGAATCTTTCAGACTTCCGGTGCAAACCACTTGTAGTTTGTCTTGACTTCGTGATCTGCTTTCTGGAAACCACTCCTTTTGAGCAGCCAGAAAAGCCTCTGTTAAATCGGTGGGACAATCAAGAAAGATCAGGTTTTCTGCTGTGCCTGGAGAAGTTTTTTGGGGTCCGTTTGAAAGCATGAGCGTCTGGGGTTTACACTTCCGTGCTGCGCAAAGGCCAAATACGTTCTACTCGCTCAACCGCCAGGCGCCACCTTTCAAGTCCCCGCTAACCTCTGATTCCTAAAAGAGAAGATCGGGGTGGGTAGTGGGGGAGGGCCACAGTCTGGCGTTCTGCCACTGAACTAATATCTGCCGCTCGTAAAGACGTTCATTTTACACGAACGATTGTCACAGCCGGCGGTCTCTCTTTATTATTTAGTCTCGCAGCCTGATTGGGAACAAAAGATTGGGGTGGGCAGTGGGGGGCGAACCCGCCGTTAAACATCAGTGTCCGTCAGGGCTGTCCCAACGTTGAACGCCTGAAAGTTTAGAACTTGTTGAGTCTAGAACGCAAACTACATTTTTTATGATGTCCACGATTTGAACGCCGACTGCTGCCAAACTGGCCCCTTAAGTTCCAAGGGGGCGGCAGATG
>DATDGL010000027.1:0-22253 GCA_036522115.1 Candidatus Angelobacter sp. | reverse complement strand
CGCTAACGCTCAGCCGCCCGTCCACTGCTTTCTCAATCACTCTCATTCGCTGCAACTCCTTTTGGCTCAAGGTCACCATCCTGTGAGGGTGACATTTTTTCGTTGCAGATAAGGGGTGACATTATTTTGGAGCATCTACAGCCCCGATCCCGTCCGTTGCTCGATTGCGTCCTGCTCTTATAGAATCGCATGTTCCTTTTTAGCGTCCCGAAAGCCTGGAACCACCCACTCATGAAGATTCACGAATATCAGGCAAAAGCAATTTTGTCCAAGTACGGCGTTCCCGTGCCTCGCGGTGAAATGGCGCTCACCCGCGAAGAAGCTGAAGACGCAGCCAAACGCCTGCTCGACCAGAAAGCAACGGGCGTAGTGGTGAAAGCGCAGATTCATGCCGGCGGACGCGGCAAAGGCGGCGGCGTCAAAGTGGCCAGGAGCCTCGCTGAGGCGCGGCAATGGATCGACAAGATTCTAGGCATGCGGCTGGTCACGCACCAGACCGGGCCTGAGGGCAAGATCGTCCAGCGATTGCTGATTGAAGAGACGCTGCCCATCGAGCGCGAACTTTATTTGAGCATTGTTGTGGACCGGGCTACGGCAAGGCCGGTGTTCATGGCTTCGGCTGCCGGGGGCATGGAGATTGAGGAGGTGGCCGCCAAAGATCCTACGGCCATTTTGATGGAGCACATTGATCCCACCATCGGCTTCCAGGCATTCCATGCGCGCAAGCTGGCGTTCGGGCTGGGACTGAAGGCAGAACAGATCAACGAAGCGGTGCGCTTCATGACCGGCCTCTACCGGGCCTTCATGGACACGGATGCTTCTCTCTGCGAGATCAATCCTTTTATCACGACCACGGATAGACGCCTTTTTGCCCTGGATGCCAAGGTCAACTTTGACGATAACGCTCTTTTCCGCCATAAAGATTTGAAAGAGCTGCGGGACATCACGGAAGAAGATCCGCTGGAAGTTGAAGCTTCAAAGTACAGCCTGAATTACATCAAGCTCGATGGCAACATCGCCTGCATGGTGAACGGCGCAGGCCTGGCCATGGCCACCATGGACATCATCAAGTATGCGGGCGGCTCTCCGGCAAATTTCCTGGATGTGGGCGGCGGCGCCAATGCGGAACAAATCCAGCACGCCTTTGAAATCCTGCTGAGCGACAAGAACGTGCGCGCCATCCTGATCAATATTTTCGGCGGCATCCTTCGGGTGGACATGCTGGCCGGCGGCGTAGTGCAGGCGGCAAAGGCAACTAATTTGAAACTGCCTCTGGTGCTGCGCCTGGAAGGAACCAATGTGGAACAGGGGCGGGAGATTCTGAAGAACTCAGGGCTGAACTTTATCGTGGCCACGGACATGAAAGACGCAGCGGAAAAAGTAGTAGCGGCTGCCGGACGATGAGATCGCGTGGCGAGGCCGACTTGCGCGCCGAGCTCGCTGCGTCAGGAGCAGAAGATATTAGCGTACGACAACACACTCAAGCGGTTTGGAGCAAAGCGACGGTATTAAAGACACATGGCAATTCTGGTCAATAAATCTACGCGCCTGATCGTCCAGGGCATCACTGGACGCGAGGGCACTTTCCACGCCAAGGGGGCGGCCGCTTACGGCACGCAGGTTGTCGGCGGGGTGACGCCGGGAAAAGGCGGAACAACGCATGAGGGCTGGCCGGTCTTCAATACCGTCCAGGAAGCCAAAGACAAGACTGGCGCCAATGCTACGGTGATCTTTGTTCCGCCGCCGTTCGCCGCGGACGCGATGATGGAAGCCGCTGACGCGGAGATTCCTCTGATCGTCTGCATTACCGAAGGTATTCCGGTGCTGGACATGGTCCGCGCGTACGAATATCTGAATATCAAAGGCAAATCGCGCCTGATCGGACCGAACTGTCCCGGCATCATCTCGCCCGGCAAGTGCAAGATCGGCATCATGCCCGGCCACATCCACAAGGAAGGAAACATCGGCATTGTCTCTCGCTCGGGCACACTGACGTACGAAGCTGTGTTCCAGCTTACGCAACGCGGCATCGGGCAATCCACGGCCATCGGCATTGGCGGCGACCCCATCATCGGCACCAACTTTATTGATGCCCTCAATCTCTTCAATCAGGACCCGGAGACAGAAGCGGTCATCATGATCGGCGAGATTGGCGGCAATGCGGAAGAAAATGCCGCCGCCTGGGTAAAGCAGAACATGAAAAAGCCGGTGGTTTCATTTATTGCCGGCCAGACGGCTCCCCCGGGCCGGCGCATGGGACATGCCGGGGCCATCATCTCCGGAGGCCACGGCACTGCGGCTGAAAAAATGAAAGCTCTGGAAAGCGCCGGAATTGCCGTGACGAAGTCACCGGCGATGATTGCGGAAACATTGCTGGGCCGCATCTCAAAACCAACCCGCTGATGGCACTGATTAAACTGATCCGCACTGATAAGAGCACGAAATCGGGAGAAATGAAGGAACAATGCAGACACTACAACGCACTTTTTCTATTGTTAAGCCGGACGCGGTTGCCAAAGGCGCAACCGGCGGAATCATTGCCATGATCCTGGAGAGCGGATTCCGCATTCTGGGAATGAAGATGGTGGAGATTACAAAGCAACAGGCGGAGGGCTTCTACGCCGTCCATACCAGCAAACCTTTTTTCAATTCGCTTACGAATTTCATGTCGAGCGGCCCGATTGTGGTGCTGGCCCTGGAAAAAGAAAATGCGATTGCCGACCTGCGCAAGTTGATGGGGGCCACCAATCCGGCCAATGCCGAGCCCGGCACCATCCGCAAGAAATGGGCGGAAAGCATTGAGCGCAATGCCATCCATGGCTCCGACGCCGAAGATACGGCGCGCTTTGAGCTGAGTTACTTTTTTGCGGGATACGAACTGGCGAGATAGTTTATTCCACCACCATGTACAGTTCCCTACTGCGCTTTTCCATGATTGCATCCAACCCGCCGCTGACGTACTGCTTGAAGTAAGGCGCGTTGCGGTGCGCTTCCAGTGCGGCCTGGTCTCTGTATTGTTCGTAGAACAGGAACCTGCGCGGGTCCTCAATGCATTGGTGGCCTATGTACATCAGGCAACCCGGTTCCTTGCGGGAATGCTGCTGAAGAATACGGATATATTCTTTGCATTTCTCTTCATTGTCTGGTTGCACCAGCATGTCAACCTTGAGCACGATCATTTGGCCCTCAGCAGCTTTCCTTTGGTTTTTGCGGACCCCATGTCCGCGTCGAAATCCGGTTTCAGGATGGTCTGGTCGCGTTCGGGGCCGGTAGAGACCATGCCGATCTTCGCGCCCGTCTCTTTTTCGATGAAGGACAGATACTCCTGCGCGCGCTGCGGGAGTTTTTCAAAGCTGGTTATGCCGGCGGTGGGTTTCTTCCATCCCGGCATCTTGTGATAAATGGAATCGACGTGGTCAAACCCTGTGGCCAGCGCCGGGATTTCAGCCGTCTTTTTGCCATTGACCTTGTAGCCGACGCAGATCGGGATCTCTTCCAGTTCATCCAGTACATCCAACTTAGTTACCACCCACCAGTTGATGCCGTTGATCATCTGCGCGTAGCGTAGCAATGGCAGGTCTACCCAACCGACGCGCCTGGGGCGGCCGGTGACTGCGCCGTACTCGTTGCCTTTGGCGCGGAGCTTGTCTCCCAATGCATCTTTCATCTCGGTGGGGAACGGACCACCTCCTACCCGCGTGCAATATGCTTTGGTGATCCCGATTACGGTACCAATCGCATTGGGCGGAACGCCCGTCCCGGTGGCCGCTCCGCCGGAGGTGGCGCTGGAGGAGGTCACAAAAGGATAAGTGCCGTGATCAATATCCAGCATGGTCCCCTGCGCGCCCTCAAACATGACCGACTCACCGTCCGCCAGGGCCTGGTTGATGAGCAAGGCTGTATCGGCAACAAAAGGAGCTATTTTTTGCGCTGCCGCGGCGTATTCGCGGTACATGCCGTCGGCATCGAGCGAATCGGAATTGAAAAGCGCATGCGCGATCATATTTTTTTCGCGGCAGGCATTCTCAATGGTCGCCCGCAGCAGGCTGGAATCCAGAAGGTCAGCCACGCGCAGCCCTCGCCGTCCCATCTTGTCTTCATAGGCCGGGCCGATGCCGCGCGACGTGGTGCCGATCTTCACCCGTCCGGGAGCATTTTCCGCGCCCATCTCGATCATGCAGTGATAGGGAAGGATCACATGTGCGCGGTTGGAGACAAACAGGTTGCCATCCACCTGCACTCCAGCCGCCCGCAAGGTGGCTACTTCATTCAAGAACGCAATGGGATCCAGCACTACGCCGTTTCCGATGACGGAGCGGCAGCCCTTGCGCAGCACCCCGCAAGGGACAAGCTGCAGCACAAACTTTTGTCCTTTGATAATGACAGTGTGCCCGGCATTGTGGCCTCCGGCATAACGGGCCACGATGGAGAAATTCTCTGAAAGGACATCAACAATCTTGCCCTTGCCTTCATCGCCCCACTGGGCGCCGACGATGACCGCCGTCTTTCCTGCCTTCACTGCGTTACACACTCCTCTACCGTCACGTTCTTACAGGTTCTTGGGATGTCTGGAAGATGAACGGGAAGCTACTTACCACCAGATTCTAACAAACCTTGTGGTATTGGGTCACCGGGACATCTGTTCCCCTTCTGTTCCCGTAGTTGCGGTGTTACGCGGGGGAGTCTCTGTTCACTTTAATTCTGTTAACCTTGTTTCGGTCATGTTGCCTTTTAAACTCGTCTATAGCGACGACTACTACCTGCCCATTGGGGCGCACGTTTTTCCGGCGGAAAAATACCGCATGATTCACGGCCGGCTGCTGGCAGAAAAGATTGCCGATCCCTCTGACTTCGTGACACCGTCGCCGGCTGCGGATGAGGATATCCTGCTGGTACACACGCCGGAGTACGTACACAAGCTGAAAACCGGCACGCTCTCTGCTTTTGAAGAGATGCAGTTGGAAGTCCCGTATTCTCCGGGCTTGGTGAAGGCCTTCTGGCTTTCAGCAGGGGGATCGATTCTGGCCTCACAACTTGCGCTGCAGGACGGGGTCGCGGTCAACATTGGCGGCGGGTTCCATCATGCATTTCCCGATCATGGCGAAGGCTTCTGCATGATCCATGATGTGGCCGTAGGCATCAAGCGGCTGCACCACGATGGCAAGATCCACCGCGCGATGACGTTGGACTGCGACGTCCATGATGGCAATGGCACGGCGGCGATATTTCCACCCAAGTCACACACCGGACAACCTTTGCCGAGCGTTGCAGGCTACCATCCCGGCGCGCACGGCGTCCATGCACTGGTCCGAGACAGCAGCGCCGGCGACCTGGAGGTGTTCACCATCTCCCTGCATCAAGCCAACAATTACCCGGCGGTCAAGCCGCCATCTTCCATTGACGTGAACCTGCCTGACGGCGCCAATGACGCACAATATCTGGGATGGCTGGAGCAGGCGCTGAGCTCTGCCCTGCGGCAGTTTGAGCCGGAGTTGCTGTGCTACATCGCCGGGGCAGATCCGTTTGAAGAGGACCAACTTGGCGGGCTGGCGCTTACCATGGATGGCCTGAAAAAACGCGACGAGCTGGTGCTTCGCGTGGCCCGCTCCAACAAAATCCCGGTCATGGTTACCTACGCCGGCGGGTACGCCCACCATGTGCAGGACACAGTGACGATCCACTGCAATACGGTGGAGGCAGCAAAAGAAATATTTAGCGCCTGGCAAAATCAAAGGCAGTACTAACTGCTGCTGCTCTTCAACGGCATGGCTTTTGCCTGAAGTTTTCTCATGCCGCGCAGCCAGCGCTCGTAATCATTGGCTTTATTCTGGAAGTATTTCGCCACTTCCGGATGCGGAAGAACCAGGAAACGTTCTTCCGTCACCGCCTGAATTACATCTTTGGCCACCTGTTCCGGCTCAAGCGCGCCCTCCAGCAGGAAGGCGCCACCGCCAAATTCGGCATTAAACAACATATTGGTGCGCACGCCCTGAGGACACAGAGCGGAGACGCGGATACCCTGATCGCCATAAGTGATGGCCAGCCACTCGGCAAAGGACATGGCTGCATGCTTGGTGACGGAATAAGGGGCTGATCCAATCTGGGTGAGCAGTCCTGCCGCTGAAACTGTCTGCACCAGGTAACCTTCGCTGCGCGCGAGCATCTGCGGCAGCACGGCGCGGGCAGCGTAGATGTGCGCCATCACATTCACTTCCCAGCTCCGCTGCCAGTCGGAATCCGGGGCCTCCGGACCGCCCTGGACGCCTATGCCAGCATTGGAACAGAAGATATCAATTTGCCCGAATTGCCTGGTCGTCTGTTCAACCAGCCGCTGCACGTCTGATTCTTTGCCCATGTTAGCTGCGGCGGCGGTACCTTTGATCTCATGGGCAACGTTCTTTGCGCCCTGCTCGTCCAGGTCCGCCGCGATGACGGCGCGTGCTCCAGCAGCCGCAAACGCGCGGCACAAGGCGCGGCCAATTCCATTGGCCCCGCCGGTTACGACCACGACTTTTCCTTGAATTTGCATGTGAAAGAAGCCCTCAGCACTCAGCAGTCAGCACTCGGCCAAGGAAACATTCTATCCTGAGCCGCGATAAATTTATTTGCTCGCTGTTTGGCTGGTTGCGTTCGCCTTTGATTCTGCTAAATACTAAATGCCAAGCACTAAATACTGATTTCCCGCAGGCATCATGTCTCAACCAGTTGGAGTCAAACCGCAGATGGCCACGTATGCAATTGGGGTTGATTTGGGCGGCACCAACTTGCGCATTGCCGCGGTGGATTCGAATGGCAAGGAGCTGGAGAAAATTACCACCAGTACGCAGGTAGCGCGGGGCCGGGACCTCGTGATTCTGGAGATGTGCAACGCCATCCAGGAAGTGGCCGCAAAATTCCGTGGCTTCGGGAAGTTGGCTGGAATCGGCATCGGCATTCCCGGAATCATCGATATGCAAAGCGGCATGGTTCGGGAATCACCCAACCTTCCGGGATGGGAAGATTACCCGGTAAGGCAGGAAATTGAACGCGGGTTGGGCACATCTGTGATTCTGGAAAACGACGCCAATGCCGCCGCTCTGGGAGAAAAATGGATGGGAGCCGCCGCTCCGGTGGACGACATGTGCATGATGACCCTGGGTACTGGAGTGGGTGGCGGAATCGTTTTACAGGGGAAAATCTGGCATGGCATGACCGGCATGGCGGGAGAGCTGGGTCACACCACCGTAGATCCTGAAGGCGTCCCTTGCGGCTGCGGCAGCCGTGGATGCGTGGAACAATATGCCTCGGCAACGGCCATCAAGCGCATGGCGGTGGAGGCAATCGCCGGCGGCAAAGCTCCGGAACTGGCGAGGGCCATGAATGAAGACCCTGAGTTCAGCGCCAAGGTGGTTTATCAGATGGCAATTCAGGGCGATGAACCAGCACGCCAAATCTTTCGCACCGTGGGTCACTCACTGGGCATAGTGATTGCCGGCGTGGTCAACATCTTCAATCTGCCCATGTATGTGATTGGGGGAGGCGTGTCCAACGCCTGGGACGCGTTCGCGCCGACGATGCTGGAAGTTGTCCGTTGGCGTTCCTTCGTCTATCGCAATACGGCTCCGCGCGAGGGCGCAACCGAAGTACCGGGAACCCAGATCCACGATGACGCACTTCCCGGACGGAGAAGCACCATCATCACGCGCGCCATGCTGGGCAGCGATGCAGGCCTGATTGGCGCAGCCCGCCTGCCGATGGTCTAGTGGGCTATGTATTTGGCTGTGGCTTCGTTGTCGTGGCGGTCGTAGACCCGAACCACAATGACGTGCTCTGAGAGTGGCGCCGCATTCGTCCTGGATCCGTGCTTGGCCTTCTCCGCGTGATCCTCCAGCGCTTGTGGAGGAATCGACAGCAGGGCGTTGAAATCATAATTCTCAGTCCTGGCGTCAGAAATCTGCCCCACCGGTTCCAGGTACTGCCATTCGCCGGCATCAACGGAATATTCCGCGCGTTGGATCGCGGAAAAATCATCCGTGGCCAGAAAGGTCACATGGAGTTGCTGCCCTTCGATTCTGGCCGCCAGATTCTGGATTCTGGGAGGGGTATTGTCTATTTCAAAGCGAGTGCTCTCTTTTTCATCGGTGAGCGCGTCTTCCGGCGTGTGGGAAGGCGCGTCACTGGCCACAATCTTCAGCACATATGCGCCGTCAGGCAACAGGCTGGATTCAAAAGAATATGACTTATCGGCGATGCCGGATTTCAGCAGCTTCCAATCATGTTCGTTTTCGCCGCGATAATAGATGGAATAGACCAGATCGTCGTCATTCTCGTCGTGCGCCGCCCATCGAACAGCCACGTAAGCGCGGTCACGCACGGCAGAAATGGGAGATTCGATATGGGTAATCTGGGGAGGCGGCGTTGAACCAAAACCGATGCTGACAGTATCGGTGGTGGAGATGTGGGGCAGGGTTGGGAAGCGCGCGCCCACCTGTACCGCAATATCATCCACTACCGGGGCGACATTCTTGGAAAGATAATTAATCGCTATCTCATCAAGCTGGGTAGGGGCACTGGCCGGCTTCAGGATCACGCGCCACTGAACAAAACGGGCAGCCGGGATTTCCAGACGCGAGTCCTTGGTCACATCAACTCGCGTCCACGGACTCCAGTTGCGGTCAGGATTGTCGACGTTGCCGCTGCGAGCAAAGACTTCATAGTTGCCGCGGGCACGCACCTCGGCCCGTCCCCAACGGGAGAAGATGCGCGCGTCTTGAACGTCGCTCTCAAAAACGCCCTCAGCCTCCGGGCTGTCGCTCATCAAAAAGATTTTCCCTAAATTGCTGCTGGAACAATAAACACCGCCATTGGGAGCTTTGCTGAAAGCGCTAATCTGGTTGGCGCTGCCCTTGAGCAGGTCTTCAAAGTCTCCGTTGGTGGCAATGGAGTAAATGCGTCCTTTATTCCCTGTTCCAGCAATCAAACGGCCGGCAGCATCAAAGGTGAGCGCGTAAACAATATCGTCGTGAGAAGACCAGAGCTTTCGTGGCGAACCATCAGGCGCGATCATATAGACATCCGATCCAGCCAGATTCACGTTCGCCGGAAGAGCCAGACCTCCGGGGGTTTGCGGTTGGGGCGGATTCGGGCCAACAATAGGGAGCGCCGGGGCACTGCCGGGTGAAAAAGCCCGTTTTTCGCCTGTGCCCGAGGCAAAGATGTTTCCCGAAGCATCCACTGCCAGCGAGGTGATCTCCTTTTTGGGCGCGCTGTAAAGAACAAAGCCTTCTCCGGCGGGAGTAATCCTGTAAATCAGGCCGCTGCCGTCTGAACCCGCGATCACATTACCCTTGGGATCGAAGGTGAGGACGCGGATGTGCGCCTCGTCCGACTTAAAAAAAACTGAGCCCTGGCCATTCTTGTCCACACGATAGATTTCGCCGCGGTCGCCAGTGGCCAGGTAGAGCCGGCCGTCGGAATCAAATTTCATGTCCCAGATGTACTTGGTTTTGGGATCGAAGAAGACCTCCGCGCTAAATTCCGGCGCGGCGCCCGTTGTGGCTCTGTTGCGGGTGATTTTATAGACCTTGCCGTCGGGCGATGTGGCGGCGTAGACAGCTCCGTCGCTGCCCAGCGCGACTACCTGGACCTGAAGTTCCCTGGGTTCAAAAATGACAACACCTTTGCCGTCCGGAGTAATGCGGTAGACGCGGGCGGGAGCTCCGGTTGCAGCATAGACAGTTCCATCCTTATCGGCAGCGATGGACCAGATGAAGGTGGAGGGGCTGGTGTAGACCACCTTGAAGGCGGGCGCCAGCTTCAGGCTTCCCTTGCTGCTGATCGCGACGCCCTTGGCGGTCCCGCGTTCAAAGTCCTCATAACTGGATTCATTCCAGGTGCGGGTCCCTTGGGCGAGCAACAATTCGCAGAAGATTAAGACAAAAAAGACGGTACGGACTTTTCTCATCACTCATATCAGATTAACAGCAATGGCCAGTCTCATAAACTTGCAAAGCCTATACGAGCTTTACTGGTCAGGCGTTCTCAATCCTGGGCGCTTCCTGCGTTTGAAGCTTTACATCCCTGGCAGTGCGGGATTAGCATCTTTTAAGATGCTGGAATGTTGCTTAGGAGAGACATGATCGACGTCACGCAGGATATCCACTCGCTAACGGTGTTTAAACGAAACTCATCCGGGCTGATGAAACGGATGAAGAAAACGGGAAGGCCTTTGATCTTGACAGTCAGAGGGAAAGCTGAAGCCGTGGTATTGGATGCGGCTGCTTACCAGGTTGTTGCGGATCATTTGGATGCGGTGGAAGGCATTCGCCGAGGCCTTGCGCAGGCGAAGATGGGACTGGGGCGTCCCTTTGAAGACGTTTTTGATGACCTTGAACGCGAGGGCCAGAACTCTTAGTGCGATACCGCGTCATCGTTACAGCCCAGGCAGAGAGCGAACTGCGGAGCACGTACAACTATATTCGTAAGCATGCACCCGACGCCGCTCGCACATGGATCAGGGGTGTACGCCAAGAAATAAGGAGTCTCACCCGCTTTCCCGAACGCGCCCCTTTGGCGCAAGAAAGCAGCACTTTTCAAGAACCCATCCGGGAAATTCTCTACGGTAGAGGCAACCGTGGAACCTATCGAATCCTTTTTATCGTGCTTGAGAAATCAGTTTTCATATTGCATGTGCGCCACGGATCCATGCTTCCCCTGAAGCCGGATGAATAGACGAGGAAGGCCTGGCCCTGCACATTGCGCGGCAAGTCTTTGTTGACGGTTGGGGTGGAGGGTCCGGCCTACTTGATGGTAAGGCTGATGACCTGAGCTCCGCTCACCACATAACCCACCGGAGTAGATGATTCATTCACGGCTGATTCACTGAACACCACCATCTGCTGGGTGGCGCGCATGCCTTCCATCACGTTCATTACGGAAAGAGGCACAGCCGGCATGACCTTGTCCTCGACTGTAGCCTGGGGGTTGGCTTCCAGCAGAGAGACATAGAGATGGTCATTGAGGTGTTCTTTATTGAGCAGTTCAATGGTCGAATTGAGGTCCAGTTTCTGACTGACTGCGGGACTGAGACGGCGCGTGCGGTCGAGCGTCTCCGCGTCGCTCACCAGAATGCGCAGTGTGCCCTTGGGAGCAGAGGTGGGCACGCGCACCGGAATCTGGCGGACAATGCGCTCTCCTCGGTAGGGGCGCAGGACAGCTTCGATGGTGATCTCATCGCCGGGACGGGCTTCCGTCACGTCAGTACGCGCGCTTTCCAGCATGGCCGAGCGCCGGTCTTTCTCCAGGTCAAAGTCGAGTTTAACCTCGCTGATCTTTGGCGCTTCAAAAGGATTATCAAAAATCCGGCCAAAGTGCTCCCCGAGCGCGGCGGCCACCGAAAAGGCTGTCGGCGTGGTCTCAACGGGGGAGAACATATTGGTTAGACGCACATCCGGATAGCCGTTCACGCGAATGTGTCCGTTCATCAAGTAAGTAGTTTCCTCGCCGTACTGGTTCATGCCCTGCAAGGCATTAAATACGGTGGCCATCATCATCAGCGGCGTCAGCTTGGCGTTGTTCAGGACTTCGTAGTGATACTCACGTGGGCCGGCTGAGCTGTGGATGCTCAGGGTCACTGGAATCATTTTCGGCTCTTTATTGAAGCGGCCGAGAATCCCGGTATGGCGGTCCTGGACAAATGCGCCGATGGGCTCAGTGGTGTTGATGATCTTGAACGCGTTGAGAGGCGAGGACAGCGTGGTGACCACATTGGCTTTGGTCATGGGCATGTCCACCATGCCGTACTGCAGCAGCGGATGGCCGCAGGCCAGGACGTGGTCTTTATCCATGTAGGTGACGGTGCAGGTAGCGGCTGCGTCCATGTCTCCGCGCACCAGCACAGCACTGACAGCAGAGCCCGGCTCCAGCGGCTCGGGCTGTTTCTCACCGCTGGCAGCGCCAACACCCATCACCGGAACAATTCCTGCGGCGGCGAACTTGTCAGCAAAAGTTTTGACTGCCGCTTCGCTGAAGCCGCTAAAAACAAACGGCGCGTCAATCGGGGTCAGGTACTGCGCGTAATTTGAGATCTGGTCGAGGCCGGTTGCTCCTGGAGTGCCGGTCTTTTCCGCAGCGCTATGACTGGCGCTGGACATTGGAGAATCCGAAGAGACGCTCTTATCAAACTCGTTGATCTCGAGCATCTCGGCGATGGGCGTCACACCGGCGATAGGCTCTTTGGAAAAGCTGCCGATCTTGTAAGCAATGGCGCCTACCAATTTCCCATCGATATAGACCGGGCTGCCGCTCATGCCAGCCACTACTCCGCTGTATTCCGGCTTGGCGCCGTGAAGGCGGACCAGAATCATGTCACTGCGGGGCCCATTCATATTCTTGAGCACACCCAGAACTTCAACTCCCATCTTCTCCGGCTTGACGCCTTCAAAAACGGTGTAGGCCACACCCGTCATGCCGGGATGCAACTGGTCTACGGTCAGGATCCGGGGCGGCGGGTTTTGCTTTTCAGAAGATGGCGTGCGGTTGGAACGTTCCTGGGCGCTGCCCAGGGAAATAACGACGGCGCAAAACACTATGACAACTTTTTTCATACGACCTGCACAAGACGAAATGCCAACTCCTGGGGAGTCAAAGTGCTCCTAAGTTGCTGGTTGTCGTGCCTCTATACTAACGGAGAAGCGATGAAAAAGGCAGTGAAGAATGTGCTTAGTCCAACGCCAGGAGCACTTAGGCGATTTGCACTAGTTAACCCCAACTCCGGCTGCGGTGCAATTGGGCGGAACACGTCCGCCATTGGCTGCTCCTTGCTGTTGCTTCTGGTTACGGCCCTGAGTTCCAGCCAGGAAGCTCAGCCAGGGCCTGCTCAACGGGGCACACCGGACTACACGTTGAAAATCACGGTGCCCGTGGTGACCCTGGAGGTGACCGTACTGACGAATGAGGGACTCTTTGTCCCGGGATTGGCGAACGAAAATTTTCGCGTCCTGGAAGATGGCGAGCCTCAAGCCGTGACCAGCGCGGGCTTGATCGAGGCGCCGATCACAGTTGTGCTTCTGGTGGAGCACACGTCCGACAATACTCCTCTTCAGCAGGGCGCGCTGCTCGCCTGCTACAGCTTTCTTAAGACCCTCAAAAAAGATGACTCGGTGGCGCTTGTGCTTTTTGACAAGCGTCCGCACATTCTCCAGGACTTTACCCAGGACAAGGCCGCGATTCACACGGCTTTGGACTCCGTGGGCATACCGCTATCGCGAGAGATCAGTTTTCTCGACGCTCTCTATGACGTTCTCGACCGTCTGGAAAAGGTGCAGGGACGCAAGTACGTGATTGTGATGGCGTCCGGCGCGGACACGTTGAGCCGGAAGATCCTTGATCAGGTCATCCAAAAAATACAGTTCGCAAAAGAGACCGTCATCTTTTCCCTGGGCACAGTTGCGGCGGTCCTGAATCGGCAGGCCGCCAATCAATTACGCTCGTTTGCGGACATGTCCGGCGGGAAACTCTATTTCCCAACGAGCCCGGACGAGTACGCGGATGCCTTCCGGGACATGGGGCGACTGATCCGGAACCAGTACAGCATTTCCTACCGTTCCAATCACAAGCTTGAGGATGGCTCGTGGCACAAGATCAAAGTTGAAATTGTGAATGCGGACGGAAGCAAACCGAAATATCAGATCAGCGCGCGCGATGGCTATCGGGCAAGAAAGCTAACGCAGTGACTGCTTAACTTTTCTTTACAGCGTTCAGCCGGCCCGCTGAACCGATGACCCAAGGCCTCTTTTGCATCTATACTACTTAAGAGAAATCTTGAAAAAGGCCAGCCCAAATGTTCTCGAAAAAGCCATCAAAAGCCTCTAGCAGTCCTGGTTCCAGCAGCATTTTGAATTTGTTCCGGACGACCGTGGCAATTGCGGTCTTATGCATTACTTTCCTGGTGGCCGCGCAAGCTCAGTCGGAGCAGACATCGCAACAGCCGGCGAACAATCAGCAGAACCAGCAACAGAACCAGAATTCCACGCCCGAAGCCGGTGGACCGAAGGGAGACATCGGTCCTATTGCAGTGCCCAAGAAGGGCGATGAAGCGCCGGCGAAGAAGGATGTGCCGCCAAAGCCGAAACCGGTGGAAGGCATGCCCAACTTCTCCATCGCCGTGAATGTACCGGTGGTGACTCTGGATGTGGGCGTGCTGACCAAAGATGGCATGTTCGTTCCGGGATTGAAGCAGAACCAGTTCCGGGTGCTGGAGGACGGTGTTCCCCAAAACATCAGCAGCTTTAACCAGACCCAGGGCCCGATCACCGCGGTCATCCTCACGGAATTTGCCAATAACGATATCTTCTACGCGTTTGCCTACGATTCCCTGATTGCCTCCTACACCTTCGCCCAGATGCTGAGGAAAGAGGACTGGATTGCGCTGATCACGTACGACATGCGCGCCCACATTGTGCAGGATTTCACCCAGGACAAACGGGCCATCCAGGCCAGCGTGAGCATGCTCCAGCCGGGCATGGCGATGTCACAGGAAACCAATCTTTTTGACGCGTTGTATGACACCATTGACCGCCTGGAGGGAGTGGAGGGACGCAAGTACATCATCCTGGTTTCCAGCGGACGCGATACCTTCAGCAAAAGGACGCTGGACCAGGCCTTAAAAAAGATCCAAGGAACAAAAGACATTGCGATTTATTCCATTGGCACCGGGCAGGCGCTGCGCAATTACCTGGAAGGCCGCGGCGCATTGGGCTATCTGTGCCCGATCACAGATTTCAGTTGCTCCACCACCTTCGCGCAGGCCGATAACCAGATGAGGGCCTTCGCCAAGATGACGGGCGGAAAAGTCTATTACCCGCTTTTCCAGGCCTCGTTCCGGGATGCCTTCGCCGATATTGGCAATACCATTCGCAATCAGTACAGCATTTCCTACCATCCCACCAACCGCGAACAGAACGGTGCTTACCGCAAGATCAAGGTGGAACTGGTAGATGAAAACGGCCAGCCGCTGAAAATGCGGAATGAAAAAGGCAAGGACGTGAAATATCAGGTGGTCGCCCGCGAAGGCTACAAGGCCAAGCAGGAAGTCGAATAAGGTCCGTGATTAGCCGAAAAAATGATGGAGCATAAAGAGGGTTCCCAGGCCGACAAACACCATGGCCGCCATGCCGATGCCCGGTTCTTTGTTGACTTCCGGAATGAGATCGGAAGCGGCCACATAGAGCGTAACCCCGGTAGATAAAGGCAAGCCCGCGGAGACTGAACTGGAAAAGACGGCCATGGTGAGCACTCCGGCCACAGTAGCAGCTCCAAGAAAAGCAGACGCTGCCCAGGCAATACGCCTGCTTCGTCCGCTGGCAATCATGATGGAAGCGGCGGTAAATCCTTCCGGTATCTTGTGGAGAAATACGGCCAGAAAGATCACCCATCCCAGCCAACGGGAAAGCAGAAAGCCTGAGGCAATGGCAATCCCGTCAAAAAAAGTGTGGATGGCCAGTCCAAACAGGACCGAATAACCTTTGTGGGCTGCAACAAACTCTTCCGCGTGTGTCTCTTCGCCGAAGTGGAAGTGAGGCGTGACGGTATGTTCAAAGAGGTGGACGAGAAAATATCCGGCCAAAATCAGCAGCAGCGCCTTGTTCAAGCCCGCCTGGGTGAGGCCCGATTGGCGAATGCTCTCCGGCGCCATTTCCAGGAGGGCGGTGGCCAGCATGAATCCGGAACCGAGGGCGACAAAATAGCGCAGATAGTTGCGGCCCCAGTTCTTGCGCACAATTACGGCGCCGCCAAAACCATTGGCGGCCGCTGCCGTCAAACCCAGCAAAATGCTTAATGTGATCGGGCTCATGCGAGAAGTAAGGGCGAGGATATCAGGAAATCCGATTACCGTGTCATCTGCATACGCGTGATTGCTTCCAACACCCGCACCGGCGCGACTTCCGGCGTGACAAAAGCTTCGATGGGCACAATAAAAGTCTGCTCCAGGGCGTACCGGCCTGACAGCGCGGCATGGGGAACACCGTCGGTATAGACCATCCACGCGCATCCGGGAGGAAACACAAGTTGTTGTTTGGGCGAGTTCTGCTGGAAGTCAGCGTTTTCTTTCAGCCAGTCATGCAGGTAGAGCATGTATTCGTCGTAGCGGGCGCGGTCGGCCACCGGCAGGCCGATCCTGGCGGCGGCGCGAACGGCATTGCGGGCGATGGCGCCGCGAAACGGCGGGGCAAGGTTCTGCGTTCTGGCCAGATTGGGCATGAAGGAATCGAAGGCCTCGCCTACATTCCAGACGCGTCCTGCTGAGGGATTGATATTCACAAAGAAGCGCAGGATGCGGGCCCCGCGCGTGGGACGGGTGGGAAATGCGTCTACGTGCAGCAGATCATTGCGCTTGTGCAAGGGCAGATCGCGGCTCTTCTCTTCCAAGGGACGAAAGCTGGCAAAATCCATCTTCAACTTTCCGGCGTAGGGCGCAAGAAAGCTGGACACAAATTCCCTGACCTGCGAGGAAAAATTCCGCATGACTCCGTGCAGGTGCTCACGGCCAGGAGAATCAGAGGAGACGCCTTTCAGGATGTCCTGTGTGGGACGGTAGGAGATGTTTTTGTGAAAGCGCGAACCGGCCTGCTTTTGCGAAAGCAGGAAATCCCGGTCGGCCTGCGGCAGGTTGAACGGTACGGAGGGGAAGAGCAACACGTTGCCCCGTTCCAACTGATCACAATACCAGCGGGAACGATCCGATTGAATGTTCGTGATTTCTACCAGCGTGGACATGAAGAAGTAATTGGTAATGAGTGGTTAGTATTTAGCAAATCTAAAGACAAACGCAAAGGCAAACGCAAATCAAAAGCAAGAGCAAAACCAAAGACAAAGGCAAACCCATCATGGCCGCCTATTTTTTTTACGGTTCCGAAAAGTCACTCTTCTTAGTTCTGTGCCGTGTGAGTCAGCGCCTTCTGAATCCTGGCAATGATGTCCTTCACCTCCGCAGCCTCAGGTCCTTCCGGCTCCAGGCGGAGGGCTTCGCGAAATTCAGCAAGGGCGCCATCAGGATCGGACTGGGCCAGGTAGATGTTGCCCATCAAAACATGCGGGTTGACATACTCTTTGTTCAGCTCGATGGCCCGACGGGCCTCGGCTTCCGCAGGCTGCAATTTCTGCAAGCTCCATAAAGTGCGGGCGAGTTCATAGTGGGCTTCGGCAGAGTCCGGCTTGAGTTCCAGGCAGTGAGTGAGGGCCTTCTGTGCAGCCTCATAGGACTTCTGCTCATTGAGAGCTGAGCCGACACCCAGGCAGGCTTGGTGATCGTCAGGATCGACCTTGGCAGCCTCCTCAAACGCCCATTGCGCATGGTCCCAGCTTTGCGCCTGCATGTAAGCCACGCCCAGCATGATGTACCCATGGGCATACCAGGGATCAAGCTCGACTGTCTTCTTAAAGCTCTCAATGGCGTTCTTGACGTCATGTTTCTGGAAGAGGAAGTCCTGGCCCTCGGCCTCGGCAGCCTTGGCGGCTGCCGGGCTGCGGCGTGGTGGCTGTTTTGGAGGATTAGAAGTTGAATCCTGGGCCACCATGTTCCCAGCCCAGCAAAGCACGAGCAGTATGGGAGCGATGAAAATGAAGTTCCTACGCATGATTGAACAACTGATTGTCTCAGGTAGATTGTAGGCGGGTACAGCGGGAAACTCCAAGTGCGGTTGCGATCATCTTGCAAGATGCACACTCACACCTACCGCTCCAAGCAGGTTCGAAGCGGAACCGGCTGTGGGTTGTTATCGTCCTAGTAAACCTTAGATTTGCGGATGATTCGTCCTCTTCCTCCACTTCCTCCACCTCATTGAAAACATTGGGCAAAAGTGGAGGAGGAATGGGTGGAGGAATTGAAATGATTCCTCCACCGCCAGCTCAGGTTGGCCGAAAATGCCGAAAATAGGGGATTGGTAACGGAAGCGATTTTGGTTGCGCAACCGAAATTCCTCATTCGACCCCAAACTTGACCCCGATTTGATCCTGGTCTCTGCAAACTGACTCCTCTCGGCAGCTTGGCATGGCCGCCGGTCGCTGGTCAGAGGCGGCCCTAAGCTGCTACAAGTATATTGAAACATTATGTCTTATGTTTGTCAATAGTTATTTTATGTTTATTTACATGTTGCTAGAGGAATGTAGGTAACTGCTGAGTCACCCCCTTTCGCCAGCGGCTGACAATTGGTAAAATTACACGGTAGCAGACGAGAGAACAAAAGACGAAACTACCATGTTTCTTGATTTCGACATTGACAAAGCAATTGCTGCAACTGCACATGTGATCGAACGCGAAGGCGGCAATGATGATATGTTCTGCCTGATCAAGAAGTTATATTTCGCTGATCGCACAGCACTCATCCAGTGGGGCAAGTCGATTACGGGGGACAAATTTGGGCAATAATATACTTGACAAAATGGCGGACTCTCGCTAAGATTTAACCATGGAACCGAGAACGCTGCAAGAAGCAATCGTCTACTTTTCCAAGCCTGAGAACCAGCGTGAATACCTTGTTGCACGACGCTGGCCCTATGGCGTTACCTGCCCACGATGCGGAAGCAAGAACGTTCTGTTCCTCGAAAAGTACAATCGTTGGCACTGCCGCGAAAAGCACGATGCGCCACAGTTCACGCTGAAGACTGGCACGATCTTTGAAGACTCTCCGCTCGGTCTGGACAAGTGGTTAACTGCAATGTGGATGGTGGTGAACTGCAAGAACGGAGTCAGTTCCTGGGAAATTCATCGTGCGCTGAAGATCACGCAAAAGTCCGCATGGTTCATGGATCACAGAATTAGACTTGCGCTGCAAGGCAAGCATACCGTCAAACTAGGCGGAAGCGGAAAAGAAGTCGAAGTCGATGAGACCTTCATCGGCGGGAAAGCTAGGAACATGCACGCCAAAAGACGCAGACGGATGATGATTGGTCAGCGTGGCCCGATTAACAAGACCATCGTTTTCGGCATGAAAGAACGCGGGGGAGATGTAAGAGCGCACGTTGTCTCTGAGCGCAACAAAGTAACTCTTCACCCGATTATCAAAGAAAATGTCGGCAAAGGGTCTGCTATCTATACCGATGAATTTAACGCATACGATGGTCTGCAAGGCGAATACGGGCATCAAGTAATCAACCACGCTGAAAAATACGTGGATGGCCTTGTTCACACAAACGGGATGGAAAATTTCTGGAGTCTTCTGAAGCGTGGACTCAATGGAACCTATGTTGCCGTGGAACCGTTTCACCTGTTCCGGTACATTGATGAACAGGCATTCCGTTACAACAATCGCGGAAACAAAAAGAATCCGGTCAATGATGCTGACCGTTTTGATATGGCCGTTCGTCAGATCGTGGGAAAGCGGCTGATGTACAAAGAACTGACTGGCAAGGTGGGGGTTTTGCCGGAACCGGAACCCTTCTAACCTTTGGGGACGCGGAAAACGCGGCAAGCGGCCAAAAGTTTAGTCCTTCCAGTGTTAATATTTGCAGTTCAAAAGCTCTGGTAAAAAATAGCGCATTAAACACTAATGGCTCGCCTGGCAGCGAGCCGTTGTGTAAATCTCGATCTCTCGGCAAAAGTGTCCGCTGTCACGGACTGCCTACTAGAAGTGTATCACGACACAGGGAGGTAGGCCGTGGCTAAGAAGGAGTATCGAGAATATAAACTTCGGATTCATGGAATGGTGAACGGAGAGGAAATCACCCCGCTAACTCTTCCGATGGCCAAACTGGCAGACTATCTGGAAGCTTATGCAAGTCTTCTCGGCTATCGAGAAAACGTTCATTTCCTAAAGGTCGAGGGTGGTAGCGCAAGTCCAGTTGCGCTGGTGGAAATGGAGCGCGATTCTCAGGTGAGAGAGCGTATTAAACAAGCAGCCAATGACATAGGCCCAAAAGATGCTCTGGACGCCTACAAAAAGCTCAATACAATACTAACCGAAGACAATGGATACGGCGAAATACTTGAAAGAGTTGATACTCGCGAAGTGACGGTAATAGAATTTCCCGGCAACAGGCGTAATCTGAGTCCCATTTATGGCCCCATAAAGGAAAGTGCATTCCTTCAAGGTCTCCTGCGCCGAGTGGGAGGAAAGGAACCAACTGTTCCTGTGCACCTAGTGGATGTAGACGGTAAGGAGTATTTCTGCTGGGCACGAAAGGAACTCATACTACAGCTTCGGCATTATGTGTTCCAGCAAGTTCGCCTATACGGAATGGCAACTTGGGTGCGTGACGCGAACGCAAAGTGGAACCTAGAGCAATTCGAGGTTCAGAGTTTCACGGCTGACCTCACAGAAGACAGTCCGAGTACTGTATTCGCCGAGCTTCGCGCCGTCCCTGGAAATGAGTGGAACGAGTTGGCTGACCCGCTAGAGGAACTGCGAAAAATACGGCACGGAGAGGATAAGGTGCAGTGATTGTCTTCGATTCAACCTATCTGATAGTGCTCTTACGGCACGATCTTTCAAGTGTGGCTATCGTGGATAGGCAGAACAAGCCAGTCACCAAAGTCTATGAGCGTGTTGAATATCTCGTAAGGAAACTTTCTAACAGCAACTCACTCATTTGCATCCCGACTCCAGTTTTAGCGGAGATAATGATTAGAGCCGGAAGCGCTGGCCCTGAATATCTGAAACGCTTCAGCAATTCCGCTAAATTCAAACTCAGCCCGTTCGACGTTAAAGCAGCAGTGGAAGCTGCTGAATTAATCAAAAAAGTAAAAGCCGAGCAACGAGCACAGCCAATAGAAACATGGGCGAAAACAAAGTTTGATATTCAGATTGTCGCCATTGCAAAAGGGGAAGACTCTCCGGTTATATACTCTGAAGATCATCAGGTTGAAAATCATGCTACACGCCTAGGTATTAGCGTGAAACGAATTTGTGATTTGGAAGTTCCACCAGAGCAACAAAACATTTTCGAGCAACCAGCGGGTGCAGAGCCATGAAACCATTACCCCCGCCGAACGTTCCCGGCAAAACAGAATATGAACGCTTCGACAATGCTCTCCGTCAAGTGCTCTCAGTTTCCAAAGATGACTTGCTCAAGATGGAAGCGAGAGAAAAGCGTAAGAAGGAACGTAAAAGAGAACGCAAGCACAAATAAAAACCCGCCATCTTTGGCGGGCGAATGCGCGGGTTACTAATCTTACTCTCGAAGCATCGTACTACGTACAGGTCGATATTCCTTGATGAATTTCTCTTCCCCGCTTGTCCAGTCTGCGTAAGTAGGGACCGCGAAAATGCAGGGTTCGAAACTGAAAGCGAGTCCAGTCTTATCGTCAAAGCGAATGGAGATGCCGAAGTAATCCGGCTCGGCAGTGAGTTCCACCATTTCAACGATCTTGCCTTTGACTTCGGGGAACTCCTGCCTTGTGTCTGGGTTAGGTGAGTCTGTAGTCTTGATGTCAGCCATTTGTGCAGCTCCTTTGCATGAGTGGTTAGGAGTGCGTCAGTGGTAACGCACTGGCGCATTCCGTATCTTGGTTATTTCAGAGTGTCAGGGCGAAAGCAAGGCAAAAGCGAATCACGACCGCAAAAAGTCGGCATCAAAATTGCTGATTTTGCCAAGTATATTATTGCTCAAATTTGCTTCCCTGGCAAAGGGTCCGATTGTCAGCGGTATCTACAACCTGATGAAAGGCGAAGGGGCAGAGCCAGATCAAATTCGATGGGATGACGTGATCGTTCGTCAAGAGCCCTTCACGATCACGACGCGAAAGCCCGCCCACAAAGGGGTTCTGTCGGAACGCGAAAAGGAAGTCCTGGACGAGGCGGCGCAAACCATTGATGAGATTCGCGGCAGCATTCCGAAGTGGCTGCACAAATATTGTCCCGAGTGGACAGACCCTGGAAAGAGTTCCGTCCCAATCGACCCGAGCACGATTCTGCAGATGACTACTATAGCCTCTACTGACTTCTGGCAGTTCTTCTCAACATCTCTCAATGTTGATAGCTCATGGCAAACTGCCAGATCTCCCCGGGTATGACGCACTCACCGTCACGCTTATGCCCGTCCGGATCTACGTCGCAGCGTTCCGTGCAAGAACCGGGCTTTGCACCTATGGGCCTGCTCACCCCGCTGCGCCGCCTCTATCTGCTTCCTGTTCGCCGGGCCAGCGCTTTGCCTACAGCTTCCTCCAGATTCCACCTCGCGGTGGACACCCTTGCCGTTCAGCTAACACTTCCCCTTGCCGGGCGTGTAGAGGACTTTCACCTCCAAGTGAGTGCGCCCTGCCGGGCGCACCCAAAAAA
>DATDGL010000026.1:0-20575 GCA_036522115.1 Candidatus Angelobacter sp. | reverse complement strand
TTAAAAAAGTTGTTGACTAGCGATATAACTAGTTTCATACTACTCCCATACCCTGCTTTCGTAGGCGCGAGGTGAACCATGGGTTATGAATCCAGTGTGCAAGTAATTGAACGGGCTAACCGCACTCGTCAGTTTTATCTGATCTGCCCCGCACCCCTGGCCGAAGCCTTGGAGTTGGAGAAAGGTGAGGTCATCGAGTGGATCGTAGAAGATAAGCACAGCTTGACCATCAAACGCGGTCCCCGAAGAAGCGAGTCGGGAGCGGCGCGGGGGAAACGTCGTGGCTAGCCCGGAGGAGGAGAGCCGACTGCCGTTGGTGAGGATAGAAGCGATCGCCGAGGAAGCCGAACTATCGTCTCCGACGGCGGAGCCACCGCGGATTCCACGCCTGAAGGCCATTGAGCGCGATCAGATGATTTTGCACCCAGTGGTGGTCGAGGATTTGCTGGAACCTGACCACCCGGCACGAGCGATCTGGGAACTGGTAGGGGGGTTAGATTTGAGCCGTTTCTATACCCATATTAAGTCGATTGAAGGAATAGCGGGACAGGACGCGCTGGATCCTCATCTGCTGATCTGTTTATGGATTTACGCCTACAGTGAGCGGGTCAGTTCGGCGCGGGAAATATCGAGGCGCTGCGAATATCATCCCGCCTACCAGTGGTTAACGGGGATGAAAAGCGTGAATTACCACAGCTTGGCCAGCTTTCGCGTGCAGTATAAGGAAGCCTTGGATGGGTTGTTGGCGCAGATACTGGCAGTGATACAAAGCCAAAACCTGATCCGGTTGGAGCGAGTGATGCAAGATGGAACCAAGATCCAAGCGGCGGCCAGCAAAGCTTCCCTGCATCGGGAAAAGACCTTGCAACAGCATCTGGAGGAAGCGCAAAAGCGGGTGCAGGAGATGGAACAGGAGGCGGCCAAGGACAACCCTGAGAGGAGCGCCCGGCAGCGTGCGGCGCAAGAACGTGCGGCGCGGGAACGATTGCAGCGGATGGAAGCAGCGATGGAGGAATTGGCCCAAGTGCAAGCGGAACGCGCGGGCGAGACTCCACCCGAGGAATGCCGGGTGAGCGAGACCGAACCGGAAACCCGCAAGATGAAACATGCGGATGGCAGTTTCTCTCCTGGTTACAACGTGCAAGTATCCACCGATGCCACGGCGGGCCTCATTGTGGGGGTGGAGGTGATCCAAGCCGCTAATGATCAGGGCCAGTTGGGGCCGGGCCTGGATGAAGTCCAGCGCCAGTGTCAGCAGATGCCGCAGCAGGCGGTGGTGGATGACGGTTACGTGAGTCGAGCCACGGTGCTGGAGATGGAACAGCGCGGAGTAGAGTTGATTGGCAGTGGTAACTTGGAGGAGAAGCGCAATCCAGAAAAAGCCGCCAGTAACTGTGCCCGCCGGGGCGTGACCGCAGCCTTTTATCCCCAAGAATTTCGCTATGATGCCGAACGCGACTTGTACGTCTGTCCCGCAGGCCAAGAGTTACCCCATAGGGCAGTGAAGCACGATCGTGAAGGAGTGGAGCGTCATCAATATCGAGCCAAGGCATCGACGTGCCGCGCTTGTCCTTTTCAAAAGCAGTGCTGCCCCACTGCAGGTAAATACATCCAGCAGGGACGATTGATTGTGCGCAGCCAGAACGAGCCAGCGGTCGTTGCCTTTGTGGAGAAGATGAAGACACCGGAAGCGCAAGCCATCTATCGCCAGCGGAAACAGATTGCCGAATTTCCCAACCTCTGGATCAAAGAAAAGCTGGGGCTGCGTCGCTTCCACGTCCGGGGTCTGATCAAGGTGGGTTGTGAAGTCCTTTGGGCTTGCCTGACCTATAACATTCAACAATGGATCCGGCTGCATTGGAGACCCAAACTGGTAACGGCGGTGGCATGAGGCTCATGACCATCCCGCAGAGACAGGAGAGAGGATAAAAGCGCATGATCTGCCGAGATCCTCCGCTTTAGCGGGCAATCCGCTGATTTTTGGGTTGTGAGCGTTCTCACACTCTTGGCGGTGTAAGAACACCGCTCACGCCAGAACGTATGTTCGCGTATTTCAATCCATTCACAGCTTCGCAAGCTGTGGGTGGAAAATGATTCACATCCGAAAGCCCCAGCAGGGGCGGCATAAGAGATTCTGGAGGGCAGCACGATCTAGCGCCATCCCTTGACAAGCCCGGTCGGAGTGGTGGGGTGCAGGTGGTCAAAACGTCCACAGTAATCGCAAAAATAAGGTTTAGCAGTTAAATCGGCCTCGTGTGCCTCGGTGATCACCTGAACAGCGGAATGATTATCACTTCAAAGCCGGTCAACGAGAGCACCGTCCAGAACATTGGATGTTTCATCTTGCCAATGACTGAGGACGCAAGCTAATTTCTCCTGTAAGCCGGATGACTTCCGGTGTGCCCGTCGTTCGCCCAGAATCTTAGATTACAAAATAGGCGAAATTGCCGTTATCTGGGAAATGGCAGCAGGGCTGGGACCTTGGACGCGTATACACCGGGCGTTCGCGCCACGTTCATGATCCAGCACACCATGGCGAAGTAACCAACCAAAGCGGTGAGTTCGACGATTTGTGCCTCTCCGAAATGAGAGGCGGTTTCGGCATATGTCTCGTCGGAGACGCCGTGCCGCGCCATCAATTCATGGACGAAATCAAACGCGCAGGCTGGTTCGGGATCAAGCCCGCGCGGACGGCGCCCCGCAGCCAACGCGTCGATGGCGGTTGCGGGGATTCCCGCCTGAATCGCCAGCGGAGCATGCATCTGCCATTCGAACTGGTTCCCTGTTTCTCTTGCGACCACGCATATGACAAGCTCCCGAACACAGTCCGGCAAAGTGCTTTCAAAGCGGAGAGCTTCGCCGGCCTTCCCAATACGCTCCATGAGAACCGGGGCCCGCAGCAAGGGAATAAATGGGCCCAGGATCGCCTTTCGAGGACCACGAAGGAGCGCGTCGGCTGCTGCGCGCTGGGCGTCGTTCATGGCGCTCTGTTCGAGGACCGGTAAGCGTTCTGATCTTGAATTGCCGAACCCCTGCGGGGTAGTCGTGGCGGTGTTATCCATGGCAATCCTCCTTGAAATGATTTCGCTGGCGGGTCTCCTGCCCCAGATATATGGCACTGATCATCAGGCCCGCGGCGGCCAGCCGCATCGCGTAACTCACCCCAACCCAGGCGTCGGCGGTGAACCGTTCAAAGGCAGCGGACGCCACAGGGCCCGCCAATTGCCCAAACGCAAACCCTGCCGTCATCTGGGCCAGGATGGTGGTGGCATTCTCCTCGGCACGGGCTCGCGCTTCCTGCATACCAACCATGGTTATGACCATGAAGGTGCCGCCTACCAGCAACGCCGCGATCACAATACTGGTGATTGATAGCCAGATGCTTGGCAACAGCACACCTGCCGCCATCGCGACGTGTGACGCAGCCCATACGTGGACACGATTGAATCGTTGCAGCCTCCAGGATGCAATAACGGTAGACAGGGCGGCGGCGGTTCCAAAAATCGGCCACGCCCAGCCGAACACTTTGGGGTCGTCTACCAAATGGCGCGCAAGTGCCGGTAGATAAGTGGCTGGGAGAATGTATCCGAATCCGAAAACGCTGTAACAGACAACCAGGCCGCCGGTTCTCGAATGGGTCACGTGATGCGCGCGGGAGGCGGATGCGCCCTTACTATTGTTGTTGCTTGTGGGACCGCTTCGGCTCACGATCAACGGCACCGATGTCGCCATGCATGCCATCGCGGCAAGTTCGATCCACATTCTGGTTGCAGGAATACCCGGACGAGCCGCTAGTACAGAGAACACGCCTGCTCCGGCAATGCCAACGCCAACACCTGCAAACACAGTGCCTGCCCAATTGGAGCGACCGAGCAAGGCCAGCCACGCGAATGCCCATGCAGTCGTTCCTACCAGAGACCACGCGCTGAATACCCCGGCAGCGCAGCGGAGCAGGGTCCACGCGGTCACCGAGGAGGTCCAGCCGATTGCCGCAGTAACCACCACGATGCCCGAGACCCAGCCTCATTAGCATCGCTGGACGTAGCCGTACATGAGCGGCAAGCACCGCCCCCATGAAGTAACCAAGGTAGTTGCTCCCGGCCAGCAGCGCGCCGGTGTTGCTTGCAAGCAATCCATCCCGGACCATGAGAGGAAAAAGCGGAGTAAACGCAAAACGCCCCACTCCCACAGCTACCGCCAGTGAGATCATCCCGGCGGCGGCGATCGTCATTGCCGGCGGTAATGCGGGTTGAATCGAAGTAAGGCTCGAGGACGCCACGAGGCAATTAGACTGGACAAGATAATTTCTTACAAGTGAATTGTTATGAATTATTATTCTCTTTATGGAAATTATTGATCTGGAGTCGCTGGCCATCTTCAAGGCTGTGGTCGAAGAAGGCGGCGTGGTCCGTGCGGCAGCCAAATTGCACCGGGTACCTTCGAATGTGACCACGCGTACCCGGCAATTAGAGGAGTTTCTCGGCGTTCGGCTTTTCAGACGGCAGGGTCGAACTCTCAGTCTTTGTGCGGAAGGCCGCGCGCTCTATAACTACTCTTTACGCCTGCTTCGACTCGCTGATGAAGCAGTGCACGAACTCCGCAGCGGAAAGACCCAGGGCACATTTCGTCTCGGTGCTCTGGAGAGCACCGCCGGAACCAGGCTGGCGCCGGTCCTGTCCCGTTACCATGTTGAGTTTCCGGGTGTGGTCGTGGAACTTGTTACCGGAACAACGGGGGCCCTCATCCACCGTGTGATGAACTTCGACATTGAGGCAGCGTTTGTCTCGGAACCCTTCTTCGCGTCGGAGCTCAAGGCTGTCCCCATATTCAGAGAAGAATTGGTGCTCATAACTTCAAGGCAGGTCAAAAAGGTTACGACAGCGAAGGATCTCGGGCGGACCGCGATGATCGCATTCACGAATGGCTGCTCATATCGCAAGCGCCTTGAGGAGTGGTTGGGCAGTGAAAACGTGATGCCGGACCGCGCGCTCGAGTTTGGCTCCTACCAGGGCATGATTGCGTGCGTGGCGGCCGGCACCGGCTTCGCCATTGCGCCCAAATCTGTACTGATAGCATTGAATGCCGCGGACAAAGTAAACCAGCACGCATTGCCGCAACGAGTTTCCACGAACCGCACGCATCTCGTCTGGCGTGGCGAGCCATCTCTCGCATTAGAAGGGCTGATTAGGCTGCTGCGGGGCGCCGAACAAAGGGCGCGGGCGGCAGCACGGTAACTGGGTCCGGCATGGCGCTGTCTCCCCTTAAACGAGCAGCGACAGACTGTAAGAGCCGTTGTGAACATCAACGGTTAGGACACTTAAATTTCCGTCACGGTTGTGAGTGTATGGTCGGCAAACCGGAAATTAGAGCAGGCAATTGCGCCCGCGATGGTTTTGACATCCGTTCAAAACATAATATAACATTTGACAACAATGCATAAGATATGATTTACTGAGCATTGGGCCCTCAGGGGCCGCTGTGTTCTTTTGGTCTTTGAAAACTTAACTTGCGGTGTTTTTTGGTGCAGCCGAAAGCAACTACGCTTCAGACACGCAGGTCGGGCTTTGCTGTTCAGATCACCCGATCACCGGATCGCCAGATCACCCGATGTTGGAGGATTTCATGCAAGCCGCAAAACCCGCTGCCGCCAGTAAGCCAGTCACTGCACCGATAGATAGCGCTCAATTGCTCAGCGACATCATTGAATTTATAGACAGGTATCTTCATTGTTCTCTCCATCAGCGCACTGTCCTGGGCCTCTGGGTCTTCCACACCCACAGCATTGGTGCAGCAGCCACCACTCCTTATCTTGCTATTCGCTCGGATCATAAGCAGTCCGGTAAAACTCTCTGCCTGCACCTGCTCAGTTTGCTGTGTCACGACCCTGCATTCTCTTCCGGATTCACAGCGTCCACTCTCACCCGCCGGATAGATCCTGTGCCCCACACTCTGCTGCTCGATGAATTTCAGGCCACCATCGGCACCCGTGTTCGCAGCAAGAATCCTGCCCTCCGTGCTTTGCTCGTCAGCGGCTCACGCTTTGGTCCCGGATACACTCACGCTACTCATGAACGCAATCTCTTCTGCCCCAAGGCCTTTGCCGGAACCGGAACGCTGCCGGAAATGCTGGCGGATCGTTCCATTCCGATCCTGCTTGAACCATTAACAACCGCTGACAAAGTCCAACGCTTCAACCCGGCCCGCGTTTTCAAGCAGTCCAGGCCGCTGTGCTGCCGCCTGCACCGCTGGACAGAAAAATACAGTGCAGCCTTGGAAGAGCTACCCGCTCTCACTGCCGAACAGTTTCCTTCTGGTCTCTCCCCGCGCCGCCAGGACATGATCGAGCCTCTGCTCCAGGTCGCCGGCTTCATCGGTGGTGAATGGCCCCAGCGCGCCCGCGAAGCTCTATCTGCTCTCTTTGAACAAGAGGTTGTTCATGGCCGCAAAGACAGCCTCCAACTGCTCTGTGACATCCGGGAGGCCTTCAACCATCATGGCAATCCTGAGCGCATCTCGACCGCTGCTCTGCTCGATTGGCTGCATACCCAGCCCGGCCGGCCTTGGAACCAGGACGGTCCCATCACCGCCCAGACGCTTGCCGCCATGCTCCAGTCGTTCGGCATTCGCAGCCGTACCCAGCGCATCGGCAAGGCCTCTCCCGCTCGCGGCTATCTCATGCAGGACTTCGTTGCCTGCTGGTTCAAATTGCTGCCGCCTGAATCCCGCTTCAATAACGACGGTAGCGTCCGCCAGCCCATTACAAAACTCAATGAAAATGCCCCTTGTAGCAACGTAGCAGCCGGTGGCGAAGTTCCAACGGCAAAAGGTAACGGAGCGGCTCTGGCCTCGGAAAAGGAGCGTGAAATACGTTGGGGACTCGGCAGCTTGAGCACTGTTCAGCAAATACCAGGCTCACGAACAGGCCCGGTCATGGCCAAGGGGTGACCCGGTTCAAGCTAACAATGAATCCGCGCCGGATTCGATGAGCTGGGCGAGCCTGGCTGCGTTGGAGCCGCGCATCAAAGTGAAGTGATTGCCTGGCATGCGAACCACTTTGGTGCCTGCCGGCAGCAAAGTGGGCCATATCTGTGAGCGGCCGTTTTCGCGCAGAACCAGAAGGGTCTTGCCGGAATACTCGCGAGGCCGGTATCTGCGTCCCGCACGTAGATTGCGCTTGAAGATTTCAAAAGATTCCAGGTGTGCCGCAGGTTCTGTACTCGACGGCAGCAGTCCTAGTTCGACCGTCTTCTGAATAAGGGTCTCCACAGAGCTGTTTTTGAGATCAAACTTACTCTTGATTTCTTCCAGGGGAATGGATTTCCCGCCAGTAAAATCTGCTATCAGCGTCAGCACAAAGAGACCCGCTAACTCGTCATCGGGATGGTCCTCAAACGGGATATCTTCAAGAATGGGGGGATCCAGGAGGTAGAGTGCCGCGGGTGGGTCGCCCGCAGCGGTTGCCTGTTGAGCCATTTCAAATGCCACCATTCCGCCAAATGACCATCCTCCCAGCTCGTACCGGCCGTGACGGTCTCGCTTCTTGATCAATCGGAGAGAAGAGGCTGCAATCTCTTCTATTGTCGTACGTTGCAGCTCTTCGCCTGCCAGTGCCTGGATTGCATAGAATGCCTTCCTGCGGCTCAAGGAGCGGGAAAGATCCAGATAACATAAGATGTTGCCGCCGACCGGGTACGTCACATACAGTGGCGCCAGATCATCAGAACCCTTATTCATGCAGACAAGGGCCGCACGCGCCGCATCAGTCCCTTGCTGATCAAGCAGGCGCGCCATCTCTCTGGGAGTAGAGTATTCAAATATCCTGTCCAGACCCAAATTCCGGCCGGAATAGCGTGCTATCTCGGCCATCAGATGTACGGCCAGAAAAGAATGGCCTCCCAGGGCAAAGAAGTCATCTTCAACGCCCACTGTTTCCTGCTTAAGAACGTCCGCCCAGATCCGGGAAAGTGCTTTCTCCGTTGCGGTTCGAGGAAGTTCATCTTTATGGACCCCAGGAATGGGCGTCAGCGCCAGTGATTTTCGATCTACCTTTCCGTTCACATTCAACGGCAGCTGCTGCATGAAAGTGTAAGTACTGGGTCTCATGTAAAAAGGCAAAAGTCCCTTTACATGTTGGCGCAACTCTTGCGTTGTGGGAGCAAAATCTCTGTTCGGCACAATGAAAGCCAGTATGTGTTTTCCGGCAACGTCTTCAGAGACGACGACCGCCGCCTCGCGAACTTTGGGATGTGCCAGCAATGTGGACTCGATCTCGCCCGTCTCGATACGGAACCCGCGCACCTTCGCCTGATGATCAGTTCTGCCCAGAAACTCCAGAGCGCCATCACGGCGCCATCGCACCCGGTCGCCCGTCCTGTACAGGCGCTTACCCGGTTCCGGACTAAATCGGTCGGGAATGAATTTCTCCGCGGTGAGTGCAGGACGGTTGAGATAACCGCGCGCCACTCCCGCTCCGGCAATGTACAACTCTCCTTCAACTCCAATCGGGACCGGCTCGTCATTCGAATCCAATGCATATACTCTGGTATTCGCGATTGGTTTCCCAATTGGAACACTGCGGTTGCGCAGCCGCTGGGGGCAGGTCCAGAACGTTGATTGCACCGTAGTTTCGGTAGGCCCATAGGTATTAAAGAGCCGGGCGCGCAAGAATTTCATGGTCTGGCTCGCAACATCCACCGTCAACACTTCTCCTCCGCTGACGATGCATCGCAGGGAATGGCAATGCTCGATTTCCGGATGTTCCAGCAGCGCGTGCAACAGCGTGGGAGATAAATCAATGAACGTGACTTTGTGCTCCAGGATCAGCCGGACCAAAGAGTTAATATCGTGATGCGCTTCCGGTCCGGCAACAATCACCTGGGCTCCTGCAGCGAGCGGAGCAAAAATTTCGGCGACGGAGGCGTCGAAACTCACGGAGGCTTTGTGAATCACCCGATCAGAGCTGTTCAAGCTGAAAGCACTCTTCATCCACAGCAGTTGATTTGCGACTGACGAGTGCGTGGCAATTACACCCTTACTCCGGCCCGTAGAGCCCGACGTATAGATGGTGTAAGCAGCATTGGCGGGACTGACCTTTCGCGCCGGAGTTGTGTCGCAATTCGCGAGAGCGTCATTCAGCAGGTCCAGGTAGATGCATTCGGCTGGCAGGGAGGAAAGTTGGTCCCGGAGACTCGTATCTGCGAAGAGCAGATGCAGTCCGGAATCCTCCACCATATACTTCAGTCGCGCTGGAGGATACGAAGGATCAAGCGGCACATAAGCGCCGCCGGCCTTCAATATTCCCAGCAGAACCACCAGCATTCTTGCGGAGCGTGGCAGGCAGACTCCCACTGGAACTTCTGCCTTAATTCCCCGGGACCACAACCAGCCCGCAATCTGGTTCGCACGGCGTTCCAATTCCGCATAGGTGACTACTTCTTCATCCGAAACGATCGCAATAGCATTAGGGGTCGTTTGGGCTTGTAGCTCAATCAATTCATGGACGCATACCGGCTGGCCAAAAGCGACTGCGGTCTGGTTCCACCCGGTCAGCATTTGCTCTTGCTCGCGCCCAGTCAGCAAAGGCATGGTTGCAATGGAAGAAGCAGGATTTTCCACAACTGAGTGCAAGATGACCAGGAGATGATTGGCCATCTGAGCGATTGTGGCTTCTTCGTAGAGATCCGTGCTGTACTCGAAGCCGGCCGGCAACGGGCCGTTCTCTGCGCTCACGCTCAGAGTTAAATCAAAATTGGCCGTCTTGTGTTCTTGCGGAATCGGTTCCCATGTGATGCCTGAAAGTTTCAGCGTTGCAGAAGGTGTGTTCACCCAATTGAACATCAGCCGGAAAAAGGGCGTCTGGCTGAGGCTGCGCTCAGGCCGCAAGTCTGCTACCAGCTTCTCGAATGGCAAGTCCTGATGATCGTACGCTTCCAGAGTAGTTTTCTTTGTCTGTTGTAATACTTGAGGGAAGCTCTGATCACCATCCAGCTTCAATCGCAGGACGAGTGTATTGACAAAAAATCCGATCAGTCCTTCTGTTTCGGGCAGGCCACGGTTGGCTACAGGCAGGCCAAGTGGCAGGTCTGTTTGGCCAGTGTAACGATAAAGGAGGGCTTGCCAGCTCGCGAGCAGGACCATGAATAAAGTGGATTGTTGTGAGCGTGCCAGATTTCGCAGCCCTGCCGAGAGTTCCGCGGGAACAAGAAACGGGTAGTAAGTTCCACGAAAACTCTCTTTCGCCGGTCGCGGCTTGTCTGTCGGTAGTTCTACAGGCGGCGCATCACTGAGTTTCGCGCGCCAGTAGTTCAGGTGTCTCTCCAGGATTGCGCCTTGCAGGTATTCCCGCTGCCACCTGGCATAGTCTTTATATTGCACAGGAAGAGATTCCAGGGACGGGGGCCGGTCCTCACTTAAAGCGGCGTACAACTCACTCAATTCCCGTATCAATACACCTACTGACCATCCGTCAGAGATGATATGGTGCGTGCTAACGAATAAAACGCCCTGCCCTTCGCCAGTCTGCAGCAGCACGACTCGTGCCAGAGGAGCCTGGCTGAGGAGAAATGGTTTTTGAGATTCCTCTTCAATTCTTGCCGCAAGACGGCCCGCGCGTTCCTCTGGCCTGAACGATTGCAGATCTTCATACTGCAAGCTCACAGTCGCATCTGGCTCGACAATTTGCGTGGGTCCCCCGTCTCTCAATTCAAATCGCGTGCGCAGCACCTGATGTCGTCTCGCCAGCGCTGTCAAAGCTTGCTCCAAAGCCGGAATATTCAGCTCCCCTGACAGGCGGACAGCTCCGGAAATGTTGTAAAACGTGCTCTCCGGATGCAACTGGTCCATGAACCATAGGCGTTGCTGGGCAAATGAAAGCGGATATGGTCCTGAATCGTCTCTTGATATGAGAGGCGGCAAGACATGGCCTGTTGTTTCGCGCCTGCTCCGTTCAATTTGTATCGCAAGACCTTCGATTGTAGGGGTGCCGAAGATGGCGCTGAAAGGCAGATCCATCTGAAAAACTGATCGCAGCCTCGAAGTCACTTGCATTGCCGAAAGCGAGTGTCCGCCCAGATCAAAGAAGTTGTCATGGGTCCCAAGCGGCTCCACGCCCAGAACTTCGCTCCAGATTCCAGCCAGCAACTCCTCCGTGGTTGTGCACGGCGGTTTATATTCCGATTTCTCCCGCTCAAAGTCCCATTTCGGTAAAGCCTTGCGGTCCACTTTGCCATGCGCCGTGAGGGGAAGTTTCAACATCTCCACAAACGCGGAGGGCACCATGTATTCCGGCAACTTTTCCCGAACATAGTTCCGAAGCGCCGTCTGCGAAAGCCCTATTCCTGCCACGGGTACCACACAGGCAACCAGTTTTTTCTCCTGTCCAGCGCCTTGTACGGCTACAACGGCTTGCTGTACCGACTGGTGTTGCGCCAGCACCGCTTCAATTTCTCCCAGCTCAATCCGGAATCCACGCAGCTTGATCTGCTCATCGCTTCGGCCGACATATTGCATCTGTCCATCTGGCCGCCAGCGGACCAGATCGCCAGTCCGGTACAGTCGCTCTCCCGGACGACTGGAGAAAGGATCAGGAATGAAGTTTTCTGCCGTCAGGTCCGGTCTGCTCCAGTATCCGCGCGCCAAAGCCTGTCCACCGATGTACAACTCACCGGTTACTCCCACTGGTACCGGCTGGAGGTTCGGGCCCAGGACAAACGACCTTGTATTGGCGATCGGTTTTCCTATATAGAGCTGTCGTGCAGAAATTCTTTCTGCATAAATGGCATTGGCCGTCGCTTCCGTGGGTCCATATAAGTTGGAGATTTTCAAGGCCGGCAATACGCGAAGCGAGCGCTCAATCAGATCTGGAGTACAGCTTTCGCCCCCGAGCCAGAGCTGGGCCAGATTGGCCGGGGTGCTGTCTAGATTCTTCTCTATCTCTTCAACCACGTGCAGCCAGAATGAAGGCACGCAGTTCAGTGCCACACGGCGCTGGGATGAAATAAACCGGAGCAATTTTTGCGGATCGGCGGGACCATCAGCCAATACATAAACCGTCCCACCAGTTACGAGAGGCCCAAGGATTTGCTTCAGCGAGGCATCAAACCCCAGGCCGGTGACCGCCGGTAGACAATCAATGCTGCCCACGAATAAAGATTCGCTCACCCATAAGAGATAGTTGAGCACGCTGCCATGCTGGACTACCACTCCCTTGGGAACACCTGTGGAGCCGGAAGTATAGATCACGTATGCCGCGTTGCCGGGCTCCAATGGTTGCACAGGATGGCCCTGGCTACTCCCGGCAGAAACATTCCACTCCTCGTCATCATCCAGGCAAATGATTTTCGCGGCGGACTCAGGCAAAGCCTGCTGCAGGCTCCTTTGAGTCAGTACTGCTATAGGCCGGGCGTCGTCGAGTATGTAGCTGAGTCGTTCTGTCGGGTAGCGAAGATCTAAGGGGACGTAGGCGCCGCCAGCCTTCAGAATTCCTAGCAGCGCAATTACCAGTTCATGGCTGCGCTCCATAAAGATGCCGACTCTAACTTCTGGCCTGACGCCCAGCTTTCTAAGGAAATCGCACACCTGATTGGATCGGCAATGCAGCTCGTTGTAGCTGATTGATTTTCCTGCGAACTCAACTGCCGGATGCTCTGGCGTCTTCCGTGCTTGCTGGTCCAGCAGATCGAGTACCGTTCCGTAAGCTGGATACTCACGCTCAGTCCGGTTCCATTCCCACACAATCTGGCGGCGCTCGTCTTCGTTGAGCAGCGGGAGCTCAGCCACAGATTGGTTGAGATTAGCGGCAATTCCGCGGAGAAGATGTTGAAAATGGATGGACATCTGCTCGATGGTAGATTTTTCAAATAGATCAGTGCTGTACTCAAGACTGGCCGAGAGCGCTCCGCTTCTTTCTAAGATGTTGAGGCTCAGGTCAAATTTGGCCGTGAGGTTCTCCGCTGGAGCGGATTGAATGACTTCATCCTGCAACCCGGCGAATCCGAGATTTGACTCCGGGATGTTGACCCAATTCAACACGGTCCCAAAGAGCGGGTTTTGGCCGATAGCGCGTTCCGGCTGAAGATCAGCTACCAGCTTTTCATAAGGCACTTCCTGGTGTTCATAGGCAGCCAGTGTTGTTTTGCGCGCCAGGGACAGCACGTCTTTGAAGTTTGAATTGCCATCAATCTCTGTTCTCAGTACCAGCGTGTTCACAAAGAAACCGATGAGTGGCTCAATTTCCACGCGGGTGCGGTTTGCAACGGGAGCGCCCACCACAATATCGTTCTGGCCTGTGTACCGATATAACAGCACCTGCCATGCCGCAAAGATCACCATGAATAAGCTGGCCTGGTTGCGGCCCCCAATCTCGCGCAATGGCCCGGCTATCTCTTCTGGAATAAGAAAATAGGAATGCGATCCACGAAATTCTTCCCTGGTGGGGCGTGGATGATCTGTTGGCAATCCCAGGACCGCTGCGTCTTTGAGCTGCTTTCTCCAATAGCTGAGTTCCTTTTCCAGAAAATCGCCGCTCAGCCGTTGCCGTTGCCACCAGGAAAAATCACCGTATTGAACCGCTAAAGGCTTAAGGCCATGGGGGCGGTCCTCGCTGAAAGCTGCATACAACTCTGTCAGCTCACGAGCCAGGACCGTCAAAGACCACCCGTCAGCGATGATATGGTGCATGGTGAATGACAGGATGTAATCGTCCGCTCCAATTCGCAGGGCAAGGAAATGAATTAATGGCGCTGTGGCCAGATCGAACACTTCCTGCGCCTGTTTACCAAGAATGTGTGAGGCCTGGTTCTCGGCTTCAGCAAGAGCATCCGCCGTCAAATCCAATAGCCTCAGTGAAAGCGAAGGCTCAGGTGAGACGAACTGCATGATCTGGTCGTCCACTAATGCAAATGTCGTACGAAGAATCTCGTGCCTATTGACAACTTCCCGCCACGCATTATTGAGGGAGTGGAGATCGAGTCTCCCCTTCAGACGCAGCGATACCTGCATGTTATAGCGGCTGCCGGGCGCCACCTTTTCCAACATCCACAGTCTCTGCTGCGCAAAGGAAGCAGGACAAGGGCTGAAGACCGGCCTCTTTGGAATCATTTCCTTTGGCGGCAGGATGATTCCTTTCTTCTTGAGGAGCGTAGAGACGAGTTGCCGCATCTCTTCCGGTTCTGGAAATCGTGGCTGGTGGGAATCTGGCACGGGTGCCTTTGGCCTGCGAAACGATTATCCCATGATGGCTGGATCATCAGCCGAAAAGAACACTGCCTAAATATCTTCTGGATTAAGGTTCTGTATCTCCAGAATGGTTCGCGAAATGGCCTCCAGAGTTTCGGGATCATAGCGCTTTCCCAGCGCGGCCGCCAATCCCGCAACGGTAGGGGAATCGAACAACTGGCTTAGAGGGAAATCCTCAATCTGGAAGGCGTCACCAAGCCTGAGAGTAATCTGCGTGGCCAGCAGTGAATGTCCGCCCAGCTCAAAAAAATCATCTTCAACGCAGATGTTCTTCCTGCCCAGCACATCACTCCAGATTTGCGCAATCACCATTTCGGTAGTTGTGCGGGGCGGCGTCGAAACGGTTCTCTGCAGTTCATTCACGGGGAGCGCGGCAAGTGCCTTTCGGTCAATTTTGCCGGTTATTGTCAGCGGAAACTCAACAACTGGAACGAACGTGGAGGGGACCATGTATTCAGGCAGTTTCGTCCGTAAATGTTGGCGTAACTCCTCGCCGGTGACTTCGTTGGGTAGCCTGATGGAAAAATACGCAACCACGGATTTCTCGCCCGAGGCTTGTTCTGCGGCAAGGACCACCGCTTCAAGAATCTTAGGATGTGAATTTAAAACGGATTCAATCTCACCCAGCTCCACCCGGTATCCACGAATCTTGATTTGATTGTCCGTGCGGCCCAGGAATTCAAGGATTCCATTGGGCAGCCATCGCATCCTGTCGCCGCTGCGGTAAAGCCGCTCACCCGGTCGAGCACTGTAGGGATCCGGGAGGAATTTTTCTGCTGTCAAATCCGCTGCTTCCCAGTAGCACCGCGCCAGCCCATCCCCGCCAATGAACAGCTCTCCCTGAACGCCCACCGGTACCGGATTCATTTGCGGGTCCAGCACATACACTCTTGTGTTCGCTATGGGCGGGCCGACGGGCACTGGCGCCGCAAATCGGTCCGCCTTCTTTACCGGGTGGCAGCAGGTAAAAGTCGTATTTTCTGTTGGTCCGTAACCATTAATAAGCACCGCTTGTTCGCTGGCGTCGGCCAGGAACTTCATCACGTGAAGCGGAGACAGGACGTCGCCGCCGGCCAGGAGCTGCGGCACAGCGCACAGATCACTGAGTTGATTTTCCACCATCCAGTGGAAAAGACCGGCAGTGAGCCAGGCCGTGGTGATTCCGTTCTGGCGCAAGACCGTGCCCAAATGTTCCACGCCTCCGGGAGCGACGACTAGCCTCCCTCCGTTCAGCAAGCAGCCCCAAATTTCAAATGTCGAGGCGTCAAATGCGATGGGAGCAAACTGGACAATGCTTTCCTGTGGACCAAGCCGGGCATAGCTGCTTCCATGCACCAGCCGAACAATTGCCCGGTGAATGATCGCCGCGCCCTTCGGCCTACCGGTGGAACCTGATGTGTAGGCGATGTAGGCCAAATTCTCGGCTGAGATTGGAAGGGTTAGATCTGACGAGCTCTCACGCTCGATCACCTGCCAGTCGTGACCGATGCATATTGTTGTCACGTCGGCTTCTGGCGGAAGATTAGTCGCCAGGTTTTCCTGTGTAATGATGAGGCGGGCGTTTGTTGCGTTCAGGATGAAGGCAATGCGGTCTGGGGGGTATGCAGGATCAATCGCAACGTAGGCCCCTCCGCTCTTAAGAACGGCCAGCAAAGCGATAATTGCTTCTGCCGAACGTTCCATATAAATTGCGATTCGGTCCTCAATCTGGGCGCCATGGTTTTGCAGGTGGCGGGCAAGCTGATTGGCCTTGGAATTGAGTTGAGCGTACGTAAGCTCCTGATCTTCAAAAACCAGGGCCGGTGCCCCAGGTGTACGCTGTGCCTGCTCCTCAAATAGTTGGCAAACCGAACTCTCGCGAGGATATTCCGTCGTAGCGCCTGAGTATGCAAATACCTGCCGGAGCTCTTCGCGTGTCATATAGCCGAGATCGGAGATTTTCTGATTTGGATTGACGGCTATATTGACTAGCAGGGTTTTGAAGTGGTCCGCAAAACGCGCCATCGTGGGCACATCGAAGAGATCGGCGCTGTATTCGAACAACCCTGGAAGCTCATCTTTTCCTTCAAAAATGGTCAGCATCAGATCAAATCGGTTTACTGTGATCGCCTGCTCGAGGTGCTCCCATTTCAAACCGGCCAGCTCCACTTTTGCAACGGGCAGGTTGAGCCAGTTGAACATTACTTTGAAAAAAGGCTTGTCGCTTGATTTCCGCGACGGCGCCAACTCAGATACCAGCTTTTCAAAAGGCAGATCGGAATGCTCCTGCGCGGCCAGACTCACCTCCCGCGTCCGTCGCAGGACTTCAGAAAAATCTGGATCGCCGCTCAGATCAAATCTCAGGACCAGGGTATTGACAAAAAGTCCAATCAGCCTTTCCAACTGCAAACGATTTCGATTAGCGCTCGCTGTGCCAATCAGAATGTCAGATTGACTGCTGTATCTGTAGAGCAGCACCTGCCATGCCGCAAGCAATACCATAAACATACTGGCCTTGTTCTCACGCGCGTGGCTCCGCAGTTTTGTCGTGAGATCAGGACCGATAAGAAAGCGATAAGAATTTCCCTGATAAGTCCGAGTGAGTGGTTCCGGACGGTCTGCCGGTAACTCCAGCGGCGGTGGAAGATTGTTGAGTTGGGTTCGCCAGAAACTGAGTTGTTCTTGAAGGATTTCGCTTGTCAGATACTGCCGCTGTGACTCGGCAAAATCTGCGTATTGCAGTGACAGCGCCGGCAGGGGCGAGGGCTGCATTCGGCTGAAGGCGGAATACAAGGCTACCAGCTCAGCCAGCAGTACGCCAGTTGACCAACCATCAGAGACAGCGTGATGCACTGTAATGAGCAGGACATACTCTTGCTGGACTAGGCGAAGTAATGCCGCTCGAAACAACGGTCCGTGCTCGAGATCGAAGCTCCCTTGCGCCTGTGACCGTGCTTCTCTCGCGACTTCTTCCTCCCGCTGTACTTCCGGCATGTGGCTCAAGTCGAGCTTTCTGAGCTGCAAATCCAGATGAGGCAGAACTTCCTGAAACAATTCTCCGTTGAGTGTGATGAAACGTGTTCGCAAAACATGGTGCCGATTCAGGATTTCTTGCAGGCTTTCTTCCAGGGCTGTTTCATTGAGAGCTCCAGTGAGATGGATGCCCAGCGGAAGGTTGTAGCCGATGTTTCCAGGGTTCATTTGCTGGAGAAGCCACAAGCCTTGTTGACCATAGGACGCAAGACGTAAGCTAGTTTCGCGGGGCGGCGTAGGCAACGGATTGGAAAGGGAAGCTGTCATCTGAGATGAAGGCTGTGCAAACATGATGTTACAGCCAACCTTAACGATCCAGGTTCATGCCACAATACTGGTTTGACGAGCGGTAAATCAACTCTCGAAAACACTCACTTGGCCGGAAGAGATATCATCGGATTGGAGAGCACAACTTACGCCGCTTTTACTCTGCATTCGTATACTGTGGCTTATTTAGCGACGGCCAAGCAGCTAGTTTCCATAAAAGCTTTTTATGGCTGCCTTTGGGCAGCACGACACGCAAATAGCGAACGCCCGTCTGGTGTTGATCTCGGTGACTGAAGGTGAGGATGAAACCATTGAAATATCCCACTATCTTTTAACAGTGCCGACATAGCGCAACACTGTTCACCGAGGAGATTTCGGAACCTTTTGGGTTAACGGCTGAACGCAAGGTCCCTCCGATTTACCCCCGCTAACGCGTGGGTAAACCCTCGGGATGACGAAACTTTTTTTCGCGTCCTCGTTAAGTGAACAGTATTGCGACATAGCGCTGGTGACCAAACCCGATCTCGCTGTAGCAATTGAATTCGATTGGGGAGCAGCTTGTTAGAATATTCAGCCAGTGCGTCCTGGGATGCGCATCTTCAAGGTGTCTGCCAAAACCGGAGAGGGAATGGGAGACTACCTGGAACTTCTTGCAGCGGAGCGGGCCCAGGCGCACACGATTGCGGCCGTTTAAGGACAATACTGTTCACTTAGGAGATTTCGGAACCTTTTGAGTTAACGGCTGAACGCAAGGTCCCTCCGATTTACCCTCGCTAACGCGTGGGTAAACCCTCGGGATGACGAACTTTTTTTCGCGTCCTCGTTAAGTGAACACGTTTAAGGACGATTCATGATTAGCCTTCTCTCCATCCTGGCATTGGGGTTCTTTCTGGGCATGCGCCATGCCACTGATCCTGACCATGTTATCGCTGTGACCACCATCGTAAGCCGCCAGCACAACATCAAGAAGTCGGCTCTGATTGGCGTATTTTGGGGTGTGGGTCATACACTGACCATCCTGCTGGTCGGTGCGGCCATTATTCTCTTTGGTCTGGTCATCCCCCCACGCCTTGGTCTGAGCATGGAACTCTCAGTGGGGCTCATGCTGATTCTGCTGGGTGCAATGAATGTTGCCGGGTTTGTGCGTTCCATGCCTGCTGGACCGGTTCATTCGCGCGAGAGCTCCAAGCTGATTCATTCTCACTACCACAGCCACGGAGACTACGTTCACAATCACCCTCATGGACATGAGCCGGAACAACATCTTCATTCTATTGAGAAGACGCCTGTAGCCTGGCTTGATCGCACCTTAGGGCGGACTGGACTCTATCAGCCCTTGCGCCCGCTCATCATTGGGATTGTTCATGGTCTGGCGGGTTCGGCGGCGGTTGCTCTGCTGGTGCTGGCGACCATTCGCAATTCTTATTGGGCGGTAGGATATTTGCTGGTTTTCGGCGTGGGAACTATCGTTGGCATGATGCTGATTACTTTAAGCATCGCTTCCACTTTTCAATTGGCCGGAAGAAGCCGGCGGTTTTCGCGATATCTGGGGATGACATCCGGTCTGGTCAGCCTGGTTTTTGGACTGGTGCTCGCCTATCAGATTTTGGTCGTCAACGGATTGTTGACAGGCCATCCGCAGTGGACGCCGCGCTGAGTGCGGAATTTTTGCAGCCTTCTTCCTTTGAAATACACTGGTCCCTGGAGTGCGACCCAGGAAACATCGGGGTGCATTACATCATAAGGTCAATAGTGGAGATGACTATAGGGAGCGCTGAGTGCGCAGGAGCGCTTCAAGATCGTCCGGGTGCAGGGCATTAAGGAGCGCATCCGCACGGTCGATGTGGCCATGGGCCACCAGTTCCGCGAGAGACTCTTCCAGGCTGAACGAACCGGATTTTTTGGTAATGGTGATCTCCTGGTGCATGTGCTGGAGCGCATTGCGGCGAATGTGCTGCTTGGCGCCGTAACCGACCATGAGCAGCTCAGCGGCGGGGACGCGTCCACCATTCTTGCTCGGCAGCAGAATTTGCGTTTCTACCGCGGCCAGCGCCATGGCTAGTTCCTGGCGGATCGTGTTCTGCCGCTCCAGAGGAAACGAATCGCAGATTCGGGAAATGGTGGAAGCCACATCCGTGGTATGCAGCGTGGAAAAAACCAGGTGGCCGGTCTCTGCCGCGCTGACCGCGATCCGCATGGTTTCAGGATCACGCATCTCGCCTACTACCAGAATGTCCGGGGCCTGACGGAGAGCAGCGCGCAAGGCCGTGGGAAAATCGGGTGCATCGGCGCCGATCTCGACTTGTTCCACCACGCTGCGAATGTTCTGATGTTCGTATTCGATCGGATCTTCAATGGTGAGGATGTGGCGGGGCTCGCGGCGGTTGATCTCATGTACCAGCGCGGAAAGCGTGGTGGTCTTGCCCGAACCTGCAGGACCGCCAATCAGCACAAGTCCGCGCGGCAGGCGCGTGAGTGACTCCATTGCAGCGGGAAGCCGTAGATCGCGTAAAAGAGGAACCGTTGTCGGCAGGGCGCGAATCGCGGCGGCAGCGTGTCCCCGTTCACGATGCAGGTTGATGCGGAAACGTCCCAGGCTGGGAATGCGGTAGGAAGAGTCCGCGATCTGAGTTTCGCGATAATGCTTGAGGCCGTTGGATGTGAGTGATGGCAGCACCGCTGACTCAATCTCCTGTCCCCGTAGCGGCCGGTTATCTAGGGCGACGACCTCGCCTTTGATTCGCATCGAAAGCGGAGCACCGTGTACCAGCAGCAGGTCACTGCCTCCCCGTTCAACCAGCATAGCCAGCCAGCGGTCCAGACGTGCAGTGGCCAGGGAGTCGGTTAGCCTGACATCGCGTTCATCAGGATCACGAACCAATTCGATCTTAGGTGTTTCGTCCATGCTGAAGGAACTATTTAGATTCTTACCTCGAAAATGTTTGACAAAAGCAGGGCAACAAATTTTTAGAAGCTGTTTAATGTTATTGCCCTATTATCTCTCCACTTCAGTCAAAACAAGGCATTTTTAAAAAATCACTGAATTTGCCTCCTTGCCGCG
>DATDGL010000025.1:0-4784 GCA_036522115.1 Candidatus Angelobacter sp. | reverse complement strand
CAGAGGAAAACCATGGTGAAGACATTTGATAATTGAGTAATTTGGTATTGGGTAATTTGAAAGCAGATTCCTGGCAGCGCTGGGAATGACAAGAGCCTTGCAGCAACAATTGGAAAGGCAACCCCAACACCTTCACCGCAGAGGGCGCAGAGGCGCGCAGAGGAAAACCATGGTGAAGACATTTGATAATTGAGTAATTTGGTATTGGGTAATTTGAAAGCAGATTCCTGGCAGCGCTGGGAATGACAAGAGCCTTGCAGCAACAATTGAAAAGCAAGCCCAACACCTTCACCGCAGAGGGCGCAGAGGCGCGCAGAGGAAAACCATGGTGAAGACATTTGATAATTGAGTAATTTGGCATTGGGTAATTTGAAAAGCAGATTCCTGGCAGCGCTGGGAATGACAAGAGCCTTCAGCAACAATTGGAAAGCAAGCCCAACACCTTCACCGCAGAGGGCGCAGAGGCGCGCAGAGGAAAACCGACGGAAAAATCCAAAGCTAAATAACTAAGAGCCAAGAGCTAATTGCTAATTGCCAATGGCTAACTCCCCCGCAGCGCTTCTGTCGGATGGACTTTGGTTGCGCGGAGAGCGGGGAAGTAGCTGGCCAGCGCGCCGATCACTACAAAGGTGAGCGGAGTCAGGACAAAAGTTGGAACATCGAAGACGCTGATTTTGTAGAGCAAGTCAGACACCTGGCTCTTAAAGACCAGGGCCGCAATCAGGCCGATAGCGGTGCCGATGAGAATCCCGATCACCGTCAGCATGACTCCCTGACTCACCACCAGCCGCAGGATGTGTGATTTCTCCGCGCCCAGGGCGAGCCGAATACCGAGTTCTGCCCTCCGCTGGGCCACGGAATAAGCCAACGCTCCATAGAGGCCCACAACCGCGAGGGCCAGCGCGGTGATGGAGAACGAGGCGAGAAGAAACATCAAGAAGCGGGGCTGGGAACGCGTGCCATCCATCAACTCTTCAACAGTCTGCACGTTGGTCACCGGCTGGGCAGCATCCATAGCAGCGATTTGTTCGCGGATGGACGCGATCATGCCGTGCGGGTCTCCGGCGGTGCGAACAATCAGGTTCATGTTGCCCCAGGACAGCTGGGCGAAGGGCAGATAGATCATGGGTTCGATCTCCGCCGCCAGTCCATTGTTCTTGGCATCCGCGGCCACGCCCACCACCTCAGATGGAGCCGGGCCGCGCCCTATGACTACGTGTTTGCCGATAGGGTTCTGATTGGACCAGTAAGAGCGGGCAAAGGTCTCATTCACGATGATCACCTTGGGCGCCTGAGCATTATCGGCATCGGTAAAGGCGCGTCCCAGCTTGACCGGGATATGCATGGTTTCCAGCAGCCGGGGGCTGCTCTGCTCAATGATGATGATGGGACGCTGGGCCAGCGGAACCTCGGCCTGCCCCTCCGGGAGCACGGGCGTTTTCCGTTTCGGAATCAAAGGCAGGGCAGCGGATGTGGCGGCGGAGCGGACTCCCGGTAACGCAGAGACGCGGCGCAGCACCTCATCAAAAAACGCATTTTGTTTTTGCGCGTCCGAGTACTTCACCGTGGGCAGGGAGATGTTCATGGTGAGCACATTGTCCGGATCAAAGCCGGGATCGGTGCGCAGCAGATGGCTGAAGCTGCGCACCAGCAGGCCGGCGCCGATGAGCAACAGAACGGAAAAGGCGACCTGCAGGACCACCAGAAGGTTCTTGATCTGCACCCGGCTGCGTCCTCCGGTTGAACCACGGCCTTCGTCGCGCAGCGTCTCATTCATGTTGGTGCGGGCAAGCTGGAGCGCGGGAAAGATTCCAAAAACTACGCCGGTGCAGATAGAAACGATGACGGTGAAGAGCAGAACCCGGCCATCCACGGTGATGGGAATTCCACGGGGAAGATTGTCCTGGCTCACGCTGACCAGCCATCTGGTAGCTGCGTAGGTCAGCCCCAGTCCAACCGCGCCCGCGATCACGGAGAGCAAGACGCTTTCCGTCAAGAGCTGGCGGATGATCGAGGTGCGCTTGGCGCCCAGGGCCGCGCGGAGGGCGATCTCCTTGCTGCGGCCCAGCGCGCGTGAGAGCAACAGGCTGGCTACGTTGGCGCAGGCAATCAGCAGCAACAAGGCAACAAACAGGGAGAGAAACAACAGTTGGGTGCGGACGTTGGAGACGATCGAATCCTGAAGATTGTTGACCTGGGCTGAGACCTCAGCATCAGCGTCGGGCGCCGCGGGATTCTCTTTGCGGTATTGCTCGTGCAAATACTGCACTTCCGTCAAAGCCTGCCTGGCTGAAACATTGGGGCGGAGGCGCGCCACCATGCCCAGGTAACCCACGCCCATGCGCAGGCGTTGCGGCGTGAACAAGGAATACTCGAAGTAGCGGGGCGACCAGATATCGGCAGGAGCCACAAAGGGAAACTGCACGTTCGGGAGCACACCAACAATGGTATACAGCGTAGAGTCGAGATTGATGGTCTGCCCCACAACATGAGGGTCCGCGCCGTAGCGGGAATGCCACAGGGCATCCGAGATGATGACGACAAACTTGCCTTCCGGCCGGCCTTCCTCATCGATAAAAGAGCGCCCGAGCTGCGGTTTCACGCCCAGCATGTCAAAGAATCCCGGGGAAACGCGGGCGGCAATCACCTGCTGGGGATCGCCGCCGCCGGTGAGATCAAAGCTGTCAATGGCGTAGACAGCGCTCGAAGAAAACGAGTGATTGCGTTCGCGCACCAGATCCGTCCAGCCCAGAGTGCAGCAGCGGCTTTGATGATCTTTGCGCTGGACGTCGAGCGAGACCAGTTGCTGCGGATTACTGTAAGGGAGAGGCTTGAGCAGCACCGCGCTGGTAATGGTGAAGATGGCGGTGTTGCCGCCAATGCCGAGCGCCAGAGTCAGGACGGCGGCGATGCCGAATCCGGGATTCCGGCGCAACATGCGTCCGCCATAACGAAGGTCGTGCCATAAGGACGCGAGAAAGTTTGAGAATGAGCTGCCGGGTTCCTCTTGGTTCATAATGAAAGTAAATAGTAATTAGTAATCAGTATTTAGCAAAGCCAGGCCCAAAAGCAAAGGCCGAACACCCACCACGGAGCCACGACGCACAACCACAACCAAAACCAAAACCACGATACAACGGCCACCGAGGTGAACAAGCTGTTTACGTTGGGGCCGGGGATGGATTTCGTTGTGGTGAAAGCGTGGGACGCAACCGGGAACAACGTGACGGAGTCGAGGACGATCACACTCGACTCATCGGGCGCCCGAAAAATCGGGTGATCGCAGCGTGATCGGGTGATGGGAGAGTCAAAATCAGTAGCCCAAAACCTGGTAGTGGGCACCTTTGACCGCAAAACTTCAAAGATATTTTGTGGGCAAAAAGTCAAACCGCATGCACGTTCAGGGAGTGAGATGAATACGTCGAATGCTGCTTGATTCCTGGATGCTGTTGTGGGATTCTTCCCCTTCGCTACGCTTCGGCACAGAATGACAAGGAGAAGCTGCATGGTCACCATAAAGCCAAAGTAGCCCTACTCCAAACTTAAAACCAAAGTCCAAAGCAAAGCCTTACCACGGGTCAATCTTGAAGATGGCCGGCGGTAAGGTGGTTTTAGCCCTTGCCAAAGCGAAAGTAACCTGATATAAATATTCAAGAGTAATGGACGTGGCATAGAGAGGTAGCTGCAACCAGTCAAGTGCAGCAAAGATTGAGCCGCCGAAAACGAATCAAATGGGCACGCTCGATCATCTAATCGAAAGGCCACCAAATTTGCCCCAGGGCAGGACCTACGGGGCCGCATTCGGGAACAGAGTTTCCTGAAGGGTTTAACAAACCTCACGAGATCTTTTGTTGTGGTTATTTTTGTCCGCGTTTGCGGCTGCCCGTTTTTCGGGCTGGCCGGAGACGGTCCGGATGCGCGAAGAGGCGCTGCTTGCGAGAAAGGCAGAGTCAGAGTTGGTTCAATGTGCCTGGAATCAAGAGAATTAACGCCGAGGGCGTTGACAGGCAGCGGAGGTTCGCGGTAAGTTTGTAAGGTTCGTCTCTAGAGTCCGCAGGACACTGGGAGACAGCAAGTTTCGAGGAGCTCGGAGTCAAATCCGGGTACCTGAAAACGAGACCGCTCAGGCGGCAACTCGCAATCGGGTCTTTGACAAAAAGGTTGAACGTGCCAGTCGTGAGAAGAACGAGGGTTCAAATCCGAGTATTCTCACAAAATAGGTAAACAGCCATCCGGTGAATTCCGGGGCGTCTTCGGGCGTCCTATTAGCCGGGGTGGCGGTCACTCTGACTGTCGGGTGCTCCGGCAAGCTTAGGCTTGATGGGGTGGCTGACAACCCGTCGAGTGACGATTCAGGTTTCAAACGAGAGTTTGATCCTGGCTCAGAATCAACGCTGGCGGCGTGCCTAACACATGCAAGTCGAACGAGAAAGCAGGGGCAACTCTGTGAGTAAAGTGGCGACCGGGTGAGTAACACGTGACTAACCTACCCTTAAGTGGGGGATAACCTCGGGAAACCGGGGCTAATACCGCATAATTTCATGGGGTGAAATTCCTTATGATCAAAGGAGCAATTCGCTGAAGGAGGGGGTCGCGGCTGATTAGTTAGTTGGTGAGGTAACGGCCCACCAAGGCAATGATCAGTAGCCGGCCTGAGAGGGCGCACGGCCACACTGGAACTGAAACACGGTCCAGACTCCTACGGGAGGCAGCAGTGGGGACTTTTGCGCAATGGGGGAAACCCTGACGCAGCAACGCCGCGTGGAGGATGAAGTCCCTTGGGA
>DATDGL010000024.1:0-12461 GCA_036522115.1 Candidatus Angelobacter sp. | reverse complement strand
CCGAGGGCGGCTGCGCTCCACTCTTTATATTCAGTTGTCAAAGACCATTGCCGGGACCAATAAAATCCCGGTCGCCCGAGGGCGATCGGCGTATTTCGTACGCCTGTTACCAGCATTACAGCCGGAGTGGTGAGAGTCAATTAAGTGCTGTCACAATGCTGTCAGAGTGACAGCACTTTTTTGCAAAAAAGCCAATGTTTTGTTGTTTTTGCCTGGCCAGCGCTGGTTGAACCTCTAAAGCAGAATTGATACTTCCTGGGAAGGTTCCGCGCGGGGGTCATTCAAAGCAAGCCTGATCCAAAACGGAACAACCATTCTATTACTTTCGTTTTGCAACCCTCGTGAATTTTGTTGCCGCTTCACAATGTTTAGCTATTTAATGGCATCGCAACTACAAAAATATTGTTACTGGGCCTCAGGCAAAAGAAAGTAAGAAAACTCTAATAATTTCCCGCGAAGAACTGAAAACCTTAAAGATCTGCCGGAGCGGGCCGGATGCGGAAGAGGGCTATGAGCCAAGAAAGAGAATTGCAGGCAGTGGATAAAAAGATTCTTCTGGTTGACGATTCGAGCACGACGCTCCTGATGGAGGAGATGCTCTTCCGGGAGCACACTGAGTATGGACTAGTCCTGGCCCGGGACGGGGAGGAGGCGGTCCAGAAAGCGATTACCGAGCAGCCAAACCTCATCCTGATGGACGTGATTATGCCCAAAATGAATGGTTTTGAGGCCTGCCGCGAGATGCGAAGGCACGCAGCACTCAACAGGGTACCCATCATTATGGTGACCAGCCGTGGAGAATCGTGCAACGTAGAACAAGGGTTCGAAAGCGGGTGCAACGACTATGTCACCAAGCCGATCAATGGCGCCGAGCTGATCGAAATGGTCAACGGGTATCTCACCGGTGAAGGGCAACAAGGACAACAATGACGGTCGCACCCATACCGAAGCGCAAGACGAGAGACATACCGGCGGCAGACCCGGCGTCGTTAGAACGAGACCTGCGAAATCTGTCGTTGCAATATCTTCAACGGTGTTCGGAACTCCCGCTAACCCATAAGGAGCAGATGACGCTGGCGAAGCTATACGCGGGGGCAAAAAGGCTGCACCAGGCAGTCAGGGAAGGAGCGGTGGCCGAGGCCATCGTCGAGATCAGCTCAAATCTGATCGGATGTGAACAAATGGCCCTGGTGCTGATGGGCGAGCAGTGGGACAGCCTAAACTTCATTGGGTCGGTAGGCTTGAACTTGAAACAGCTTGAGGCCATGCGGATGAACGCAAAAGGAATCATCGAAGAAGCTCCCGCGGACGCCATCTACATCCAGAGCGAAGCAGAGAAGCCGGACCTGTTCCTCTCGTCTCTTGGGGTCACCGCCTACGTCCCATTTTTTCTGGACCGCACGACGAAAGGCGCAATCGTTTTTTTCAATTTGCTTCCGCAGCGCAATGGACTGGATTCAGCAGACCGTGAGCTGCTGAAACTGCTTTGCGCTTACGCCGGGCCCTGCCTGGCGAGCGGCACAACCAAGGACCAGGAGATTCGTGGATGAGCTTAGCCATAAAAATGCCGATCAACCTTGAGGTGGGAAATATGGCGCCTACACTGCCATTGAAAGAAGTCTACCTCCACCCGGGCCAGATGTACGTCTCCCATGAACCAGCGCAAATCTCCATGATCCTGGGTTCTTGCGCGGGCGTATGTCTTTATGACCGCACGCGATCGATTGGCGGGGCAACACACTACATGCTGCCGGAGTGGGACGGATCCGGGCAGCCTTCACCTCGTTATGGCAATGTGGCCATCGAAGCCCTGTTCAAATATTTGCAGGCTTTGGGAAGCAGGCCCAGCCAGCTCGAAGCGAAGGTCTTCGGCGGGGCGTGCATGTTTCAAGTTTTTCGCGACGAAGACGGCAGAGGGAACCATATTGGTTCACGCAATGTCGACCTGGCGATAGAAAGTCTTTCCCGTCTTGGGATTGCCATTGTAACCAAGGACACCGGGGGAGAAAACGGCCGCAAGCTGAAGATGCAGAGCAACACCGGCTTAGTATCGGTTTCCCTGATTAGGAATTCATGATGGAGATTAACCGCGACCTCATATTGAAGAACTTTCTGGTTGAATCCGAAGAGGGACTCAGCCTGATGGAGCAATCCGTCCTGGAACTGGAGTCCCATCCCAACGATAGCGAACGGATCCAGGCCATTTTTCGCGTGGTCCACACCATGAAAGGCAATGCCAGCCTTCTGGAAATCGAAGGGCTTCTGGCGTTTTCCCACACGATTGAAGACCTTTTGGACACGGTCCGGAGCGGCAAACTGTCTGTCACTGCTGACATCATTACCCTGTTGCTAGACGCGGTTGATGTTCTGCGGCAAATGGTGAGCGCTGCCGGAGAAAACAAGGATGAAACAAGTCCCGGCGCAAGAGAGATTCTTGCCAGAGTCTCCCGCTGCCTCAAGGGTGGAAAGGCCGACAAGGCCAAAACAGCCGAAAGCGGCGCCCGGGAAGTTCACGCAACTGAATCGTCATCTTTGAGGGGCGGCGTTCCGCCCAGAGAAACAGCACACACTCTGCGCGTGGACATCGACAAACTGGACCGCCTACTCACCCTGGCCGGTGAAATCACAATCGCGCGCGGACGCGTGGCGCAAATGTTAAAAGCCAAGGAAGAAGTAAGCCTGGATGAAATCCGCGATGCTCACAGCTTCGCGGACGCCTTGCACTTCGAACTCCAGGACACCATTTTAAAGACGCGCATGGTGCCGGTTGGCCCCCTTTTCCGCCAGTACAACCGCACCGTGCGCGATCTTGCAAAATACCTGGGCAAGATGGCGCAACTGCGAATTGAGGGAGAAGAAATTGAGGTGGACACCGCAGTGGTCGAGCACCTCAAGGACCCGCTGTTGCACATGGTCCGTAACGCTTTGGATCACGGCCTGGAACCTCCCGCTGTGCGCAAGAAACTGGGCAAACCGCAGGCCGGGACCGTCACGTTTCGCGCCTCCCATCAGGGCAGCAACATTGTGATTGAGGTCTCTGATGACGGGGCCGGACTCGACCGGCAAAAAATCATGGAAGCGGCCCAGAAAAGAGGACTGGTAGGAGAGTCAGAAAAACTATCCGATCAAGCCGTGTACCAGTTGACATTCGAATCCGGTCTCACCACGGTCAGTCACGTGAGCGACATGTCCGGCCGCGGGGTGGGAATGGAGGTAGTCCGGCGCAATGTGCAGGCGCTGCGGGGCAGCGTGCATGTAATCAGCGATCCCGGCGTGGGATCGACCGTGCGAATCCGGCTTCCGCTTACGTTGGCTATTATTGAAGGCTTCGGCGTAGGCGTGGGCGATGAGACCTATGTGATTCCCGTGGACCAAGTGATCGAGTGCGTGGAGTTGCCGGAGGAAGACAACGACGCCGCCCGCCGAGAAGGGGTTTTGCAACTACGGAACGAACCTTTGCCCTTCCTTCATCTGAAGGACCATTTCGGAATCGAGGGCGACCGCCAGGGACGGCAGAGCGTGGTGGTGGTGCAACATGAGGCCAGCCGCGCCGGCTTGGCGGTCAATGCCCTCTATGGGGCCTCCCAGACGGTGATCAAGCCGCTGCCGGCAATCTTCAAAGATGTCCCTGGGGTTTCCGGTTCGGCAATTTTAGGGAATGGCCGAGTGGCTTTGATTCTGGATATCCCGGCGCTGCTCCGCGACTTCTGCACTCAGGAAGCGCATGCAGGTTAAGTCGCATGAGACACAACCGTGAAGCCGAACGGGAAGGCTGAGGCGGATGCAGCCAGCTTTCACGTTTTTAGAAAAGGAGAAGGCCGATGACTGTGGCAGTAAAAGAAGCCGTAGAACAACAGCAGTATTTGACATTTCTCCTGGGCGGCGAGGAGTGCGCGATCAACATCCTCAAAGTCAGGGAGATCATCGAGTATGAGACGATCACGATTGTGCCCAAGATGGCGCAGTGGGTGCGGGGGGTAATCAACCTGCGCGGCGCGGTTGTGCCGATGGTAGACCTGGCAGCCAAGTTCGGCATGGAACAGAAGCCGGTGAGCAAGACGACCTGCGTAGTAATTGTGGAGACCCAGTTTGAAAACCAGCAGGCCATCGTGGGCCTGATTGCCGATGCTGTAAGCCAGGTGATGGAGCTGTCGGCGGAGGACATCCAGCCGGTTCCGGATTTCGGGACGCGGGTAAAGATGGATTACCTGCTGGGGATGGCGCAGTCAGGCAGGAAGTTCGCCCTGTTGCTGGACGTAGACAAGGTACTGACAACAGAGGAACTGCACAACCTGAGCGAAGTCTCCGCATACGCTGAAAGCATAGCTGCCGCCCAGGCCGCAGGAGAGGACCTGCCAATACTCGACCTTAACATACGGCGCGAAACGCGCGGTTTGACCGCGGACTGATGCCGACCAAGGGAGGACAACCATGACATCAACCCATCTGACCAACGTTGCAGCAGAACCGTACCCGACAGCCAAGATCAAGAAGATCTTATTGGTTGATGATTCCTCGACAGCGCGCATGGCAGCCAGGATGCTTTTTGCCCATCACGAGTCCTATGTTCTTACCAGCGCCTGCGACGGGAAGGAAGGCGTGGAGCGGGCGATGGCGGAGCAGCCCGATCTGATCCTGATGGACATTGAGATGCCCCGGATGAACGGAATTGAAGCGTGCAAGCTGTTGAAGCAGAACGAAGCAACCAGAAATATTCCGGTGGTCCTGCTCACCATGCGCGGCGAAGATGCTTTCGTGCAGCAGGGTTACGCCAGCGGTTGCAGCGACTTTCTGACCAAGCCGGTGAACGAACAGAAGCTGGCTTTGGTGGTCAAAGCGCATTTGGGCCAATGAGCAGTCTGAGAATTTAGTGGTTGGGTGACCCATGGAGACCCAGGTAAAAACTGCTGAGGCAAGCGACGCTGTTCAACCTGTTTGCTCTCTGCCTTCTCCTTTCGATGCCATCTCGCGCCAGATTTCAGATAGGGATTTCCGGCGACTGCAGGACCTCATCTACCGCGAGGCCGGGATCTGGCTTGCGCAGGCCAAGACCGCGCTGCTCGTCGGCCGGCTGGCCAAGCGCCTGCGCCATTGCGGGTTGAAATCTTTCCGGCAGTATTACGATCTGGTGGTCAACTCGCAGGAAGAGCGCATCCAGATGCTCAACGCGATCTCCACCAATGAGACCCATTTCTTCCGCGAGCCGCAACACTTTGAATTGTTGAAATCCCGGATTTTTCCGCAGTGGATGCGGGACGCCGGAAGCGGACGGCGCAGCCGAAAGATTCGCGTGCTGAGCGCCGGATGCTCCACCGGGCAAGAGCCTTACTCGCTGGCCATGACGCTTTGCGATCATCTGCCTTCGACTTCAGGGTGGGAGATTGAAATCACGGGCACCGATCTCTCTACGCGCGCTTTGGAAATTGCCTGCGCCGGAATCTGGCCGGCGGAAAAAGCGGCGGAAATCCCCCGACCCTACCTTAAGCAGTTTATGCTGCGAGGGTTCGCGGACCAGGCCGGCAAGATAAAGGCCGGGCCGGAAATTCGTTCCCTGATCCAATTCTTCCGCCTGAACCTCAATGAGCCGGCATACCCCCTGGCGGGCAAGTTCGACCTGGTCTTCTGCCGGAATGTCCTGATCTATTTTGATCTGAGCAGCCGCGAGCAGGCCTTACGCCGCCTCGTCAGCTTCCTTTCTCCAGGTGGATATTTCTTTCTCGGACACGCCGAAAGCCTGCACACCATGAGCAACTTCCTAAGGACCGTTATTCCCACGGTCTATACCTGGAAATATCGGGAAGACGATGCCCAATCATAACCCACCCTTTCCCATTCAGGTGCTGGTGGTCGATGACTCCGCGGTAGTGCGGCAGGTGATGCAGTCCATTCTCTCGCAGGAACCAGATATGGCGGTGACGGTTGCAGCCGACCCCCTGATCGCGATGAACAAGATGAAGCAGACGCGTCCTCATGTGGTCCTTCTCGATCTGGAGATGCCGCGAATGGATGGCCTCACGTTTCTGCGCAAGATTATGACCGAGGACCCGATTCCCACACTGGTTTGTTCGGGAGTAGCAGGGAAAGGAACTGACAAGGCACTGTGGGCAATGGATGAAGGAGCGCTGGGCATTGTCACTAAGCCCCGGATCGGAGTCAGCAATTTTCTCCATGAGTCGGCGGTGATGCTGATTGACATGGTTCGAGCTGCGGCGGGTGCGCGCATCCGCCGTCTGAGCCGGTCGACTGTGGCCCGGCCCCAATCCACCCTCCCCCTCCCCCAGCCTCGGCCCCGGAGACCGCATATATCCTCCAGGAGAGTGGTGGCCATTGGAGCTTCCACGGGAGGCACAGAGGCCCTCACAGAGATTCTCACCGCCATGCCCAAAGATTCTCCCGGCATCGTGATCGTCCAGCACATGCCGGAAGTATTCACAGCCGCATTCGCGCAGAGGCTCAACCAAATGAGCCAAATTGAAGTCAAAGAGGCTGAACCCGGTGATCTTATTTCTCCAGGCAGAGCACTGATTGCGCCGGGTAACAGACACATGTCCGTAACGCGGCATGGCGAGCAGTTCTTCGTGGAAATCTATGACGGTCCGCTGATTTCTCGTCACCGGCCCAGCGTTGACGTGCTGTTTCGCTCGGTGGCGCAGGCAGCAGGAGCAGATGGCCTGGGCATTATCTTGACGGGCATGGGCAACGATGGCGCTCAAGGGTTGTTGGAAATGAAGAAATCAGGGGCTGAGACGGTTGCTCAAGACGAAGCCAGTTGCGTGGTTTTTGGAATGCCGAAGGAGGCGATCGCATGTGGCGCCGTCGACTTGGTCCTTCCTCTTTCAAATATACCAGCCACGATCTCCGCAGCGTCCAGATCAGTAGTCCGGCAGGAAGCGTAAAAACATTGGGGATGCTGAATGACATCTTCCAGATTATGGGCCGTTTCGGAAAACCCAAGCCGCCTGATTTTTGTTTCCCGGGGTAATTTTCGACCCTGGTAAGTTGGTAACTTAAAATCAAAAACCAAACCCGCAGACGCAAGGGATATCAAGGGCGAGCCCTTGGCTGGTTAGTGTCCGTTTAGTGCGTTGACGGTTATGACAGGCGGAAAGCCTCTCTGCCCCATGATACAAGCGAAGCGGAGGCGCCCGACGGCGGTGGTCTACCGCATCTCTGAAAATGCTCTAAGAAATTCGACGTTTTCGACTCCTCAAAACTAAGGATTTCACCCTCTCTGCAACTCTTTACAAACCCCTTCTATTTGATCTATGGTCTGATAAGCCAGCCTTCCAGCAACCTGCCAGCATTGTGCGTAAAAATGCACAATTGTGACAGACGGGGCGGTAGCTTGTCCTAATTGACCTTCCGATTCGCATTGGTCTGCGCCCAAAGTCACTTGTAAGGCCGCAAACGGCTCAACTCCTCAGACTTTTGCATCGATCCAGATTCCACCCGTGACGGAGTCATTTTCAGTTGTGCTCATGGTTTTCCCTGAGGCTCAAGCCATTGAAAAATTGAGATTTTTCTAAGAATGTCTTTCTAAGAATGTCTTCTGAAAGAGTTGTGTTGAAAAACGATCACCCTGAAGATGAGCGGGAACTGCTGCGTCTTTTGCTGGAGAAAGAAGGCGTCCGCTCCCAGGGCTGGGAGATAGCCCAAGCCGATTATGAGCGCCTGCCGCTTTCCTACGCGCAAAAGCGGCTATGGTTCCTAGATCGCCTGCAGCCAGGGAGCGATTTCTACAACGTTGGGATGGCGTGCGAACTGCACGGAAAGTTAGACGTGCAGGTGCTAGAGCGCAGTTTGCAGGAGATCATTCGGCGGCATGGCGCGCTGCGAACGCGGTTTGTGGCAGAGGACGGCGAGCCAGTGCAGAAGGTGGAAGCCCGAATCGATTTGCGGCTGCAACTCCTGGATTTGGCTGATCAGAATGGGGCTGAAATCCGGAGAAAACGGGCAGAAGAGATCGTAGCGCAGGAGGCAGCAAAGCCGTTCGATCTGAGTAGCGCACCGCTGCTGCGGGGCGTGCTGATCCGGTTGGGAGATCGGGAGCACATTCTGGGGCTGACCTTTCACCACATTGTGATGGACGAGTGGTCGCTGGGAGTGTTTCAGCAGGAAATGGAATTGCTGTACGCGGCTTATGTACAGGGGCAGGCATCGCCGTTGAAAGAGATGCCGGTCCAGTATGCAGATTACACGCTGTGGCAGGCCCAGTGGCTGAAGGGAGAAGTTTTTGTCCGCCAAATGGAGTACTGGAAGAACCGGTTGGCCGGAATGCCGGAGGTTTTGGATCTACCCACTGACAAGCCGCGGCCGGCCACAACCCAGCATCGCGGGAGCACGGAAGCGCGAGCGATTGAACCAGAGCTTTGGGAAAAAATGAAGCAGCTAAGCCGGCAAGAAGGCGCCAGCCCATTTATGACGTTGCTGGCCATCTATGAGGTGCTGCTGCTGCGATACACGGGACAGGCGGACTTCGGAGTGGGAACGGCGATCGCGAATCGCAATCATGTGCGGGCGGAGGGCGTGATCGGGTTCTGCCTGAACACATTGATTTTGCGGGCTGATCTGGAGGGCGAGCCGACTTTTCGGAAACTCCTGGAGCGGGTGAGAAAGACGGCGCTGGAAGCCTACGGGCATCAGGAGCTTCCGTTAGAGAAACTGGTCGAGGAGCTGTCGCCGGAGCGACGGGTCAGCGGCTCTCCGCTATTTCAGGTGATGTTCACGTTAATGAGCGGAACGACGGTGACGCGTGACCTTTCAGGCCTGGAGATGGGTTTGATTCCAGTGCAGACCACCACCTCCAAGTACGATCTGACGCTAATCTCAGCGGACCATGAAGTGCCCGGGGTGGCCTTCAACTACGATGCCGGATTGTTTGAGGCTGAAACCATTCAAAGGATGCTGGGCCACTACGAATGTCTGCTGGAGGCAGCCATAGCCGACCCCGAGGTTCGAATCCCGGATCTGGCCATGCTAACCGACAGCGAAACACAACAGCTTTTGGTGGACTGGAACCCGGCGACGGCGGAATACGGGCAGAAGTGCGTGCATCAACTGTTTGAAGAGCAGGTGATGAAAACTCCGGCAGCAGTGGCGGTGGCGTTTGAAGAAGCTGCTCTAACCTATGCAGAATTGAACCGGAGAGCGAACCAGTTGGCGCATTACCTGCGTATGGCGGGGGTCGGCCCAGATGCGCGAGTGGCGATTTGGGTCGAGCGTGGATTGGAGATGGTGGTGGGGCTGCTGGCGGCATTGAAGGCTGGGGGAGCGTATGTGCTGCTGGATCCCTCTTATCCCGCGGAACGCTTGCAGTTGATTTTGGAGGACAGTGCTCCCAGAGTGCTGATGGCACAAGGAGATTCGCAGCGATTGCCGGGTGGAATCAGCACCACCCTGCGGATCGTGGATCTGACAGAGGCTGTTGCCTGGAAGAATCAGCCGGAGACGAATCTCGATCCAGCCGAAATCGGCCTGGATCCCGAATGCCTGGCCTATGTGATCTACACTTCGGGATCTACAGGAGAGCCGAAGGGAAGCGAGGTTCCCCATCGCAGTATTCCCGGATTCATTTTTGGAATTGACTATGCCTGCTTCGATGAGGAGTCGGTGCTGTTGCAGCATTCCTCGTTGAACTGGGATGGACTCACGCTTGAGTTGTGGCCGGCGCTGTTGAAAGGCGGGCGTAGCCTATTGGCTCGCCAACGAGTGCTGACCACCGAAGAGATCAGGGACTATGTCCAGCGTGCGGGCATCAATACGCTATGGCTGACAGCGGCATTGTTCAACTCAATTGCGGAAGACGATGTGAAGTGCCTGAAGGGACTCAAGTATCTGTTGACAGGTGGAGAAGCAGCATCAGTCCTCCACATCAAGCAGGCGCTGAAACAGTTGCCGGGAACGCAACTGGTGAACGGGTATGGGCCTTCAGAATGCACGGTGTTCAGTAACTGCTATGTCGTGCCGCGGGAGTTGCCTGAGGCCATGATCTCCCTGCCCATCGGCAAACCCATCGGAGACCGGCGGGTTTATGTGCTGGATCAATGGATGAACCTCGCGCCCATCGGAGTGGTGGGAGAAGCCTTCATAGGAGGAGCGAGTGTCGCGCGGGGGTATTTACAGCGGCGGGAGCTGACGGCGGAGCGATTTGTGCCTGATCCGTACAGCGCGCAGGCTGGGGCGTCTTTGTACAGGACTGGCGACCTGGTTCGCTGGCGGCACGATGGGACGATCGAGTTTATAGGCCGGAATGATTTCCAGGTCAAGGTCCGAGGATTTCGAATCGAGTTGGCTGAGATTGAAGCGCGATTGCTGGAATACAGCGGTGTGAGCGAAGCGGTGGTGGTAGCGCGCGAGGACGCGGCAGGGAACAGGATCCTGGCGGCTTACTACACGGAAGCGGAGAATGAACCAGGGCGAAACGGAGATCAGGGTGGCGGCGGGAGCAGGCTTCGAGCAGAAGAGCTGCGAAGTCATCTGGCACAAAAATTGCCCGAGTACATGGTACCTACATCGTTTGTACTCCTGGAGGCATTGCCGCTGACGGGTAATGGAAAGTTGGACCGAAAAGCATTGCCGGCGCCGGACGGAGATTCCTTTGCAACCACTGTATACGAGGAGCCGCAAGGAGAAATTGAGAGCACGCTGGCGGGAATCTGGAAGCAAGGGCTGGACATAGAAAGGGTTGGGCGAAACGACAACTTTTTTGACATAGGCGGACACTCGCTGCTGGCGACCTGGATGATTGGGCGATTGCGGCAAGCACTGGGAGTGGAAGTGAAGCTCAGCGATGTGTTTGCCCATGCCTGCCTGAAGGATCTCGCCCGCAAGATCGAAGGCACGCGGCGGGGGCAACGGCCGCCGATCACAACGGTGGATCGTGAGCAGCATCTCAGGCTCTCCTATGCGCAGCAGCGGTTGTGGTTTCTGGCACAGATGAAAGGAGTGAGCGAGGCCTATCACATCTCCGTTGGCGTGCGTTTGCTTGGCAAGCTGGACCGGAGCGCGCTGGGCCGAGCCTTGGATCGAGTGTTGGCGCGGCATGAACCCTTGCGTACCACATTCGCAGTGGTTGATGGCGAAGCCGTGCAGCGGATCAGATCGGCAGATGAGAGCCTGTTTTCATTGCAGGACTATGATTTACGGGAAAAACATGATGGAGAACTTGAACTACAGAAAGTGCTCGATCAAGAAGCCGGCACTGAGTTTGACCTGGAAGCAGGACCGTTGATTCGTGGGCAGTTGGTTCGACAGGCGGAGGATGAATACACACTGCTGATCACCATGCACCACATCATCTCTGACGGCTGGTCGATGGGGATTTTTCTCAATGAACTCAGCGTGTTGTATCGGGCCTATGTAAAAGGCGAATCCGATCCTTTGCCGGAGTTGAAGGTGCAATATGCCGACTACGCAGTATGGCAGCGAAGGTGGATGGAAGGGGAGGTTCTGAAGCAGCAAGGCGAGTACTGGCGAACCACTCTGGCGGGAGCACCAGCGCTGCTGGATCTGCCTGCCGACCATGTGCGGCCGGCGCAGCAGGACTATGCAGGCGACTGGATTGAGGTGATGCTGGACGAGGGACAGACGGCGGAGCTAAAGGAGTTCAGCAAGAGGCAGGGCACCACCTTATATATGACGCTTATGGCGGGGTGGGCGGCGCTGCTGGGACGGTTATCGGGGCAGCAGGATGTGTTGATTGGAACGCCGGTAGCCAACCGAGGCCAGGCGGAGTTGGAGGGGATGATCGGATTTTTTGTGAATACGCTGGTGATGCGCGTGGACCTATCAGGCAGACCCCGGCCAGGGGAGTTACTGGGGCGGGTGAAGAAACAAGCGCTGGCGGCGCAGCAAAACCAGGACATTCCTTTTGAGCAGGTGGTGGAAATTGTGCGGCCGGAACGGAGGCTGGCCCACAGCCCGGTATTTCAGGTGATGTTTGCCTGGCAGAATGCTCCCAAAGGGAAGTTGGATCTTGTTGGGCTAAAGCTGGCGAGACCGGTGCTTGCTCCACATCGGTCAGCGCAGTTTGATCTGACGCTGTCGCTGCTGGAGATGGGCAACGGAATCGAGGGTGGCATTGAGTATGCCACCGCATTGTTTGAGAGAGCGACGATCGAACGCTACATCGGACATCTGCACCGGATGTTGAAAGCGATGGTCACGAACGATCAAGAGACGGTGGATTGTCTGGCATTTTTGCCGCAGGAGGAGCGGCACCAGGTTTTGTACGAGTGGAACCTGACAGAAGCGGAGTGCAGGCCGAGCTGTGTTCATGAGTTGTTTGAGGAGCAGGCGAGGAGGAGTCCGGGATTTGCGGCGGTGCAATGCCAGGGCCAGGAATTGACCTATCAGGAGTTGAACCGGCGAGCTAACCAGTTGGGACATTATTTAAGGAAGATGGGCGTGGGGCCGGAGGTGCGGGTGGGCGTCTGCATAGAACGCGGCCTGGAGATGGTGGC
>DATDGL010000023.1:0-1505 GCA_036522115.1 Candidatus Angelobacter sp. | reverse complement strand
GCCCTCCAGGTGAAATTCAATGGCTTCCTTCATGAGCTGACGCGTCTCTTGGAGCGTAGCCGCAGCCGCAACGCATCCGGGAAGATCGGGCACATGAGCGCTGTAACCATGCTCCGTGGGTGCGTATAAAACAAAGTATTTCATTGCCTAAGCCCCGCCTGTCTCAGTATAGACGCTTGCGTCTTCGGGTCTAACTCAATCGAGGGATGACCTGCGATCGTTACGGTCCCCGGCTTGACTGGATGGTGGTACTGCCTGTGACTCCCCCGCGTGCGCGCTAGTACCTACTTGCAATAGTTAGCGTACTGATGCATACTTGGGTATGCGCCAGTCAGCCGCCGTGATCCGCCTGACGGATGAGGAAGCCCAGACTCTGGAAGAATGGGCCAGAAAAGGCAAGAATGAGCATCGGCGAGTGGAGCGGGCCAGGATCATCCTGCTAGCAAATGCCGGGCGGACCAATCGCCAGATCGCCGAAATCTTAGATACGCGGACTGCGCGGGTCTCCAAGTGGCGCCAGCGTTTCAGGATGAAGCGATTGGAGGGTTTGGGCGATGCGGCGCGCTCCGGCAAGCCCGCCACCTACGATCAGACCACAGAGAAGCGCGTGTTGGCTTTGCTGGATGAGCCTGCCCCCAAGGGCTACGCGCAATGGAATGGCCGGTTGTTGTCGGAAGCCTTGTCGGGTGTGAGCAAGGATCAAGTATGGCGGATTCTCCGTCGTCATGACATCTGCCTGGAACGCCGTCGTAGTTGGTGCATCAGCACCGATCCGGAATTTGGACCGAAGGCTGCCGACGTCGTCGGCCTGTATCTGAACCCACCCGAGAAAGCGTTGGTGTTGGCTGTGGATGAGAAGCCCTCGATTCAGGCGCTGGAGCGAGCGCAGGGATACCTACGATTGCCAGATGGCAAGGCCGTCAACGGATTCAGCCACGGTTACAAACGTCATGGCACGACCACGCTGTTTGCAGCGCTGGAAATCACCACGGGATTGGTGAAGACAGCGCATTACAACCGCCGCCGTCGGCGTGAGTTTCTGGATTTCATGAACGAGATTGTGGCCGAGCATCCCGGTCGCGAAATCCATGTTGTGCTGGACAATCTAAACACGCACAAGCCTAAGGAAGATCGCTGGCTGAAGCGCAATCCCAAGGTCCGATTCCATTTCACGCCGACGTATTCGTCTTGGCTCAATCAAGTGGAAGTCTGGTTCAGCATTCTCAGCCGGCAGGCCCTTCGCGGCGCCAGTTTCACCTCGCCCGCTCAGCTGCGGCAAGCCATCGACGATTTCGTCAAGGTCTACAACGAGAAAGCCGCTCCATTCGAGTGGAAAAAGGCCGTGGTGTTCTCTTCAGCCCCAAAATCACAGTACTCTGATTTATGCAAGTAGGTACTAGGCGTAAACGGCGCGCTCAAAGTCGCCGAGCAATCCCACGGCGTTGCGGTCCGCGAAGCTTAGAAATCGCCTCCACACCGTGATGCGCGTTCCCAGCAACGACTTC
>DATDGL010000022.1:0-2330 GCA_036522115.1 Candidatus Angelobacter sp. | reverse complement strand
ATCTTACGTCCAAGAGCGCGGACAAGACAGAGGTGGTATGGCGCGGCGCCCATGCGCTGGCCAGCGTATCCAGCTTAGTGGCCGAGGGCCACGTTACCGGGGACATCGTGTGCGGGGTGGTGACCAGCGAGAATGCTGATGCACTGCTGGAAAAACTGCGGCAACAACGCGCCCACGTGATTTCTCTCACGCCGCTCCACGGCACGCTGGAAGACTATTTTGTCGCCCAGACATCCGGGCAGGAAGAGGTGAAGGCATGATCGCCCGCCTGTCCGCAATCAGTTTCAATACTTTTCGTGAAGCGGTGCGCGACCGGGTGCTTTACAACCTGGTGGTCTTTGCTCTGCTGCTGGTGGCCACAGCGCCGCTCTTTGGAGAGATTTCGATTGGCGTGGAGAAGCTGATCCTGGTGAACGTGGGACTCAGCGCCATCTCCATCTTCGGCATCATCATTGCGATTTTTATCGGCATCGGCCTGGTCTCAAAAGAGATGGAAAAGAAGACGCTCTACACCATCCTTTCCCGCCCGGTGCGGCGGTGGGAGTTCATTGCCGGGAAGTACCTGGGATTGCTGATGACCCTGGTTGTGAATGCCGCGTTCATGACCGCGGGTTTCTACCTGGCGCTGCTGGCCATGGCACGGGGATTGGGCAAGGACGATGCCACGCTGCTGGTGGCGGTGTATTTCATCGTTCTGCAATTCTTCATGGTCACGGCAATTACGCTGCTGTTTTCGTCGTTTTCCACGCCCATTCTATCGGCCATTTTCGCTTTTGCCCTGTTTGCGATTGGAAGTTTTGCCGAGGACTTGCGGAACTTCGCCAGCCTGGCAAGCGGCGTTACCAAGTGGCTGGCGACAGGGGCTGCCTACCTGGCGCCGAATTTCTCCGCCTTGAACGTGATTTCCCAAGTGGCGCATGCGGAGAGCGTGAGCGGCAAGCTCATCCTGCTGAACACGGTTTACGCTTTGTTGTATTCCCTTACGGCCACGGTGGGGGCCATATTGATTTTTGAGCGGCGCAACTTGAAATGACAACGCCGGGCAAAACCGTCGTGACAGTGGCGCTGTTAGCGGCAGCTTTTGCAGGCTCAGTCTTTTGCTTGAACGGAGTGGAGGCCGCACGCGGGAAACAAGCTACCCTGGAAGATATCCTATACATTCCATCATCCAAGGTATTAAAGCGCATGGGACTCGGCTATTCCGGAGTCCTGGCGGACATTTATTGGACGCGCGCCGTGCAGTACTACGGGAGGAAGCTGCAAAAGCATGATGAGGCCGTACGCTACGATCTTTTGTACCCCCTGCTCGACATCACCACGGACCTCGATCCGCACCTGCTGGTAGCGTACGAATTCGGGTCAGTCTTTCTATCGCAGAAGCCGCCGATCGGGGCGGGACAGCCGGACAAGGCAGTGGCGCTGGTGGAGAAGGGAATACGGGCCAATCCGGATTACTGGAGGCTGTATTTTACCCTGGGATACATTCATTACCTCGACCGCAGGGACCCCAAGGCCGCACAAGAAGCCTTCGCAAGAGGATCAAAAAATCCCAAAGCACTCGATTGGATGAGGGTGATGGCGGCCAGCATGGCGGAGCGGGCCAATGATCCTGAGACGGCTTTGAATTTGTGGACTCGACTCTACGAAAATGCCGCCAATGACATGGTGAAGCAAAATGCTTTCCAGCACGTGGCCGCATTACGCGTGGACCACGATGTGCCGGAGTTGGAGCGCCGGGTGAAGATGTATCAGCAGAGGATGGGGCGCCTGCCGTCGAATTGGTATGAAATGATGCATCAGGGCCTTCTCGGCCAAGTGCCTTTGGACCCGACGGACAAGGCCTATAAGTTGATGCCGGATGGCACCGTACAGGTGGAAGACCCGGACAGTCTCCCCTTCATCACGAAAGGCATTCCGCCGGGCTGGAAGAAATCCGGTAGTAGGCACCTTTGACCGCAAACAAAGATATTTTGTGGGCAAAAAGTCAAACCGCATGCACGTTCAGGGAGTGAGATGAATAGGTCGAATGCTGCTTGATGCCTGGATGCTGTTGGGGGATTCTTCCCCTGCGCTACGCTTCGGCTCAGAGGCTGTGACTTTTTTAAAAAATCGCGAATTTTTGCCCTGCAAGCGCTTTGTTTTCAGCATGGCTTTTTCGCGAAAAACCAAAAAGTCACAGCCTCTCAGAATGACAAGGAGAAGCTGCATGGTCACCATAAAGCCAAAGTAGCCCACTACCGCAGCAAGCGCATTCTTCTCTTTCGCTACGCGGGAAGGTACAATTGCCTGGGAACACATCGAAAAGCATGAGTATCACGATTCACCCTAAC
>DATDGL010000021.1:0-25767 GCA_036522115.1 Candidatus Angelobacter sp. | reverse complement strand
GTTTTTTCATCCTCAGGCCTTTGCGCGAAAGATAGTCAGCGCACTGTTGGTGTGGGCTATGGTCATGACCTCGCTGCCCGCATACTCTGCGCCAGCCGGATCTGTGTCGCATTGGGTCGACGGATGGGATCCTGGACTCGTTCCGCTATCGGGAATGTTGAAAGAGAGCGCCGCTGCGCAACCGCCGGAGATCGAATCCGCCAGACCTCGAACGGCGTCTTTGCCGGCCGCTGCAAAAAGAATGCCTGCTGCGTCCGTCCCCACAGAGTCTATTCTCAGTGCATCCCGCCCCGCTGGCCACATGCGCCCGGCTGCGTTTTCCGGGGCTGCGTTTTCCGGGGCTGCGTTTTCCGGCACGCCGTTGGCTGGCGCACCGTTGGCCGGCCCTACGCTTTTCGAAACTCCGACTTCCAATCTATCTCTGCTTCTGGGCTCTCCCTTGAAGAGTGTGCTGGGACCGAATTTCATGTTTCAGAGCGGCGGACCCGCAGCCCTCGCGGTGTTTGTAGGTTACGCCGACGATCTGCGCGCCAACCCAAACTTTCCGGTTCCCTGGCAGGGTTCGCCGAACACAACATTCATTGGCGCCGGGCCCAGCTTCGATTCAGGCGCTATCCGGCTGGACAACAATTCGAATTCTCCTATCCAGATCAACGACGTTTTTGTAACTGTACCCGGCTGGACCGCCGCCGGCAGCTTTGACTCCAATGGCAATGGCATCGCCGATCTTTGGGGCAGCTTCACCATCGCACCGAATTCCACCTTTATCCTCACCCAGACCGGAGAGTTCAATCTTGATACCAGCGATGTTGGCTTGACCGGATGCGGGAATACGATTCCGGACGGCCAGGCTCCTTTCCCCACCGTCAAAATCACGATTAACGGCGTGGCCACTGCATTCAATGACACCGGACACGTGTTGGATACCGGCGGATTCGACCTAGCCTGTCGTGGGAACGAGTCCTTGCAGTGGCGTCTGATTGGCACCTCCGGAATCCAGAATACGACCGGACACGTCACGCTCACGCCGCCTACTTCAGTACAGGCAGCCAGCACTCCTTACACCGCCATCGCCCAGGTCACAGACGCGGGCAACCAGCCGACGCCCAACGTGGTTGTTGGTTTCCTGGTGCTCAGTGGACCCAATGCTGGAAAGTCCGGGACCGGAACCACAGACTCTCAAGGCAATGCAACCTTCACCTACGCCAGCACCCTTGCCGGCACAGACATCCTGCAAGCCACGGTAACGAACTCTATTGGGGGCTCAATCCAGTCGAATCAGGTCACCAGCACGTGGACCTCAGCCGATCCCTGCCCAGCGCCGGTGACACCCCCGGGTCCCAGTACAACCAGTTTGAATCTCGTAAGCGCGGGCGCAGGTGAATTCAATGATCCCCTGACGCTTGCGGCACAGCTCACAGACGGCAACGGCAATCCGCTGAGTGGACGCTCACTGAGTTTTGCCTTTGCCAGCCAGACGTTCCAGGCCACCACTGACGGAAATGGCATAGGCACGGTGAACTTTGGCCCCGCGCCTGCCCCCGGAGCTACTCCGCTTACCGTCAACTACGCTGGTGAAACAAATTTCCAGTCTGCGCAGCTCAACAGCAGCATCAATATCGGCAAAGAAGAGACGGCAATCCACTATACCGGCGGTGTGTTGCTGGGAACGGCCGTTCCCCAACCGGTTAGCGCTGCGCTGACCGATCCTCAGAGCGGACTGCCTATTGCCAACGAGACCATCACCTTCCGTGTGGGGACGGTCCAGGCACAAACTGTCACTAACGCGCAGGGCATAGCGAGCACTACGCTCACACTCGGCCCCAGTCAGGCCAGCGGTCCGAACGCGATCGTGGTGTCGTTTGCCGGCGATAGTCTCTACAAGCCCTCGCTCACCGCCACTCAGGTCACGGTTTATCTCTCCACTTCCTTTGTCGCGTGGGGAGGCAACGCCGGAGGTCTGCACCTTGGCCAGGATGTGAATTTCTGGGGACATTCCTGGACCAATCAGGTTACGGGCGGAAACTTCACTGGCAATCCCAGCTTCAAAGGCTTCGCCGATCCAGTCAATCAAGTGCATGTGTGCGAGGCAAGCGCCGGAAACGGCGGACCTCTGGACGACAGGTGCTGGAGTTCCAAGCCGGGTCAGAGTTTTCCACCGCCGATTTCGCTGCCTGCCTTCATTGAAGTCATTATTTCAACGGCAATTACCAAGCAGGGCAGCGAGGTTTTTGGCAACATTGCCGCGGCGGCGGTCTGCCAGGTAGATTCCAATCCACCGTACGGGCCTGATCCGGGCCATCCTGGCTTCTGCAAACTCGTCGCAGTGGTTGAAGATGGCGGTAACATCTTCCCTACGCCTCCGGCTCTTACCGCTACTCAGGCGCAGCCGACCACGGTCCTTCCAGCCCAGAATTTCACGGTAACCACCACGATCACCAACAGCTCCACTTCAGTGGCTGACTCCGTGGTTGTGAATGAAAGCTTTGACGGTGTAACACCGGCCACAGGCACGCAGACTATTAGTTCCATCCTGAATGGCGCGCAAAAGACTGCCAGCTTCCAGGAAACCACACCGGCAATTCCGCTGCGCCAGAGCACAGAGTCCAGCGTGGACTACCAGGCGCGGCTGGCAAGCGTGGATGGACGGCTGTTTACATCAACTGGCTCCATCTCCTTCACGGATGCTTTTGGTCAGCCGTTCCTGCCGATCCCGGTCTCTTCGTTCAGCCGGTTGCAGATTCCCGAACTTACGCTGGGAATCTCTGGGCCATCGTGCGTGGGCCCCGGCAGCAAGATTCCCTACAAGGTAACGGTTGGGAACATCGGAGAGGCAGACGCCAAGAATGTCACCATCCTGATGGTCTTCCCGGACGGTAGCACGGGCACGGCCACCATCGCCACGATTCCCGCGGGCGGAAGTGTCTCCACCACGTTCAACTTTGTGGTTCCGGCCATCACTGCCAAGCAGCCCAATGAGAGCGACCAGCAATATCTCGCCCGCCTGGCTTTGATTGATGGCAGCCAGTTGACAGCGGTAGCGAAGGTGAACTGGCAGGATGCCAATGGAAACGACTACGGCCAGATTGACCAGCAGTTCATCAGCACGACAGAGCGTGTGCCCATCATCACCGTTACACCCACGGGGCCGGCAACGCTCCTCCCTGGGCAGAAAGCCACGCTGAATTACGCTGTGCAGAACATCGGCGGCGGCAACGCCTCGCAGGTAGTGCTGAAGATCACTAACCCTGATGGCTCCATCACCAGCATTCCTCCGTTTGCGTTGCAAGGAGGCCAGGCAACAGCAGTAAGTTCAACCTTCACCGTGCCCGTGGTTCCTGCCAAAGGCGCCGGGGAAACCGATGCGGCCTATCAGGCCCGTCTCACTGCCCTGGAAAACAGCAAGCTGAACTTTACCGGCAACCTGACCTGGCTGGATGCCGCCGCCAACAGCTATGGTCCAACCAGTCCGGCTTTCCAGAGCACAGAAATCCTGCCGGTGTTGACTGTGGACCTCGCCGGGCCCGCGAACCTTACTTCCGGCGAAAACAGCAACTACCACCTGAAAATCACAAACATCGGCCACGCCGATGCAGCCAGCTTTACCGCGCCGGTGAAATTGCCGGATGGCAGCGTGGTCAACCCATTCCCGCCCAGCGGGCTTGTCGTCGGCGCAACAGCGCAAATCTTTGTGCCTTTCAGCGTTCCCAAGACCCAACCTGATGGACAGGTCAGCGCCACCGCCACGTTGAATTGGAGCGATGCTAACACCAATGCGTACGGTCCGCAGAGCGCAACCGTGACATCTGCCAATGTTCGGCCAAACCAGCCGCCGGTAGTGAATGCTGGACCCAACCAAACCATTACCCTGCCAACCAATTCAGTGATCCTCAATGGAACTGTGACGGATGACGGTAAACCGGTCGGCGCGGTGCTGACCATTCAGTGGAGCGTCGTCAGCGGACCGGGTTCAGTCACCTTCAGCGCTCCCAATCTGCCCGTATCACAAGCCACTTTCGTTACTCCCGGCGTGTACGTTCTGCAACTCAGCGCCAACGATACCCAGTTCACCACCACGTCCAACATCACAATCACTGTTTTAGCAAACGGCAATCTGCCGCCAGTGGTCAATGCTGGGCCGGACCAAACTACTGATCTGTTTGGCATCGCCACGTTCAACGGCAGCGTGACCGATGATGGCTTGCCGCCCGGCGCGCCTCTGACCAGCGCATGGAAGCTCCTGAGCGGCCCCGGAGTTGTGATCTTCAGTTCTCCTTCAACGCCGCACACATTTGCTACGGCCAGCGCAACTGGGCAATACGTCCTGCAACTCAGCGGGAATGACACCGTGTTCACCACCGCTTCCAATGTGAACCTCACCGTGAATCCTCCGGTGATACCCAACAACAATCTGCCGCCAGTAGTAAATGCCGGACCTAACCAGACGATCGTATTACCAACCAATACAGTCACTCTGAATGGCTCAGTCACAGATGACGGTCTGCCAGTTGGCGGGACCTTGACTCAATTCTGGACGGCTGTCAGCTCTCCGGGAACGGTAACCTTTGGCAACAGCCTTTCTCCCGTAACCACAGCGACGTTCAGCTCGGCGGGAGTCTATGTCCTGCGTCTCACCGCGAGTGATTCTGAGTTGAGCAGCAGCGCAGATACCACGGTTACGGTAAATACGGGAGCCGGAAGGTTGGTGGGCAACATCGAAGTCTGCTATTTCTGCGATCTCGATCTCGGCTTCGGAAAGTTTCAGGATGGCCCAACCTTCATCTTCCACAACACCGACACTCAGGACATCACCAATGGCGTGTTCAAGATTGGTCCCAGTGACGGATTCACCGATTCATATAACGTTGGCACAATAAAGGCTGGGGGCACGGTTCTGGTGGCCCCAGGCCTCACTAATGACGGCGGAACCGGCCACACATTCTTTGCCTTCACTGGATTCATCCGCGACACCAGCGATGTAGGACCTGACGATAACAATGTTCAGTTCGAGTTCACCGGCCAGCAAGGTTCAGTTACTGTCGATACTGGTGTATTTACGCCAGCTACATCCCTCACGCCATCGCTTGACCATGTGGTCTCTTCAATCAACTTCCTGGGCGGCCCCAATGGTGCTGATGGCCCATGCAACAACTGTTACGACAACATCATCACCAATCTAATCGCCGGCACCGTGGCCAACACGCCACTGCTGAAAATCACCAAAACGCATTCTGGAAATTTTGCCACCGGACAACAGAACGCTGCTTACACGCTTACTGTTTCGAACGCGTCCACAACCACAGCCACCAGCGGCACGGTCACTGTTTCCGACTTCGTGCCTCCGGGCATGACTCTGGCATCCGCGTCGGGAACAAATTGGACTTGCACGGCTGGCGTCTGCTCTCGCAGTGATGTCCTGGCTGCTGAAGCTTCCTATCCTGCGATTACCGTTTCGGTAAACGTGGCCAGCAATGCTACTTCACCGCAGGTAAACATAGCTTCCGTAGCCGGCGGCGGCTCGCCCAGCGCCCTCACCAGTGACGCCACCACCATCACCGGTGCCGCGAAATTCCCCGTGGTCAATGCCGGTGGCCCACAAAGCATCAATCTGCCAACGAACACCGTTACCTTGAACGGTTCTGGAAATTCTGATACTGGCACGCTGAGCTTTACCTGGACCAAACTTTCTGGGCCGGACACAGTCACCTTCAGCAGTCCCAATTCAGCAGTAACCCAGGCCACTTTCTCCGCTGTCGGAAGTTACCTGCTGCAACTGAGCGGCACCGATGGCACGAATACCGCCATCTCCAACACCACCGTCACCGTGAATCCGTCGGTCAATCAGCCGCCAGTAGTAAGCGCCGGTGCAAATCAGACCATCACTCTGCCCACCAATACCATCATCCTCAACGGAACTGCAACGGACGATGGGCTGCCTACGGGAAGCACTCTCACTGTGAGTTGGAACCAGGTAAGCGGTCCCGCTGCGGTGGTGTTTGCTACTCCCACAAAGGCGACCACCCAGGTGGCTTTCAGTGCTGCGGGAACGTATGTCCTGCGCCTGACCGCGAGTGATTCCCATCTCTTTAGTTCCTCGGATGTTCGCGTTACGGTCAATCCGGCGCCCCAGACCCTGACGGTGAGCGCTGGGCCAAGTCAAACCATCACCTTCCCCGTCAACAAAGTCACGATGAACGGCTCTGCTTCCGGAGGCAACGGGCCACTGACACTCACCTGGAGCACGGTCAGCGGCCCAGGCACGGTCACCTTCAGCAGTCCGAATTCGGCAGTCACTCAGGCCACTTTCAGCGCGCCAGGAAGTTATGTTCTGCAGTTGAGCGCCGCTGACGGCACGACTACAGTGAGCGCAACCGCTGGCGTCGCCGTCAATCCCGGGCCGCCTCCACCACTCACGGTGAGCGCAGGCCCCAGCCAGACGATCACGTTGCCCACAAACACTGTCACGCTGAATGGTTCTGCCAGTGGCGGCAGCGGTCCTTTGACGCTCACCTGGAGTAAAGTGAGCGGTCCCGGCACGGTGACATTCAGCAGCCCGAACACTGCCGTTACTCAGGCGACCTTCTCTACATTCGGTTCCTACGTGCTCAAGCTGAGCGCGACGGATGGAACAATCACGGTCAGCGCCACGACCGGTGTCGCCGTAAATCCGGTTCCCGTTGCAGTGAACGCAGGGGCAAGCCAGAGCATCACCCTGCCCACTAATTCAGCCACGCTGAACGGATCGGCCAGCGGTGGAAGCGGACCTCTGACGATCTCGTGGACCGAAGTCAGCGGGCCAGCCTTAGTAACCTTCGGCAGTCCCAGCTCTGCTGTCACCACAGTGACATTCAGCGCGGCTGGGGTTTACGTCCTGCAATTGAGCGCCACGGACGGCTTCAGCACCGCTAGCGCGACTACTTCCGTTGCTGTCAATCCTCCACCGGCGCAACCGCCGGTAGTCAGTGCAGGGCCAAACCAGACCATCACCCTGCCCACCAATACAGCTACGTTGAACGGATCAGCAACCAGCAGCAACGGGCCGATCACGTTTGCGTGGAGCGAAGTCAGCGGTCCGGCTGCTATCACATTCAGCAGTCCAAACTCGGCTGTAACCCAGGCGACCTTCCCTGTGGCGGGAACTTATGTCCTGCAATTGAGCGCCAACGACACCAAGTTCACCGTTACTGCGACCACAAGCGTGATTGTGAATCCCGCGCCGCCACCGCCTCCACCACCCACAGTGAGCGTCACTCTCCCGGAAGGCACGGAGATCACCAGCCCAACGCAGATCATCGGCTCCGTAAGCGGCGGAAGCTGGCAACTGCAATACGCGTTGGCATCCGCGGACGGCGTCGGCCCAGCGCCTGTCTTCACCACATTCGCCTCAGGCAATACTCCGGTCAACAATGGTCTGTTGGGAACAATTGATCCCACTGCTTTGCTGAATGGCAACTACATCATCCAGCTCGTCTCGACTGATCAGTTTGGCCAGACATCGACGATCAATAGCAACGTAGATGTGACCCGCAATGTCAAGGTGGGAGATTTCACACTTGCCTTTAAGGACCTGGAAGTGCCCGTTGTCGGATTGCCCGTTCGAGTTGGACGGATGTATGACAGTCGGGACAAAGCGTCGAGTGACTTCGGCGTAGGCTGGTCTCTGACTATCAGCAATGTGCGCTTGCAAAAAAATGGGAAACTCGGCGCTAACTGGATCATGACAGAGAACGACAGCGGCTTCATTCCCTCATTTTGCTTGCAACCACTAAAACCGCATGTAGTTACCATCACTTTCCCTGATAACACTGTATATCGGTTCCAAGAAACTACCAGTCCGTCTTGTCAGTCAGTCGCCCCGATTGAATCGGCGAATTTGATTTTTGTCCAGATGCCGGGACCTGCCCGAACCCAGGGCGCTTCACTTCAGATTGTTGGGGACAATAGTTCATTGGTCAACCCACCTAGTCCGGGGCCTGTAGATCTTTTAGACTTCACAACCGTCGATGATGCCAACCAGACCGTCTTTCAGCTAACTACGGTCGACGGTGTCACCTATGCCATCGACCAAACGCTGGGCGTAACCAGCGTAACGGACCGCAATGGAAATCAGGTCACCATTGAAACTAACGGAATCACTACCTCCACTGGAAAGAGCGTGGCATTCACGCGCGATGGCCAAAATCGCATTACAAAGATTACAGACCCTGATGGCAATACTCTCAATTATTCCTACACTGCCGGCAGCGACCTCGCCAGCTTCACCGATCGCGTCGGCAACACCACCACTTTCAGCTACGACGCTACGCACTTGCTGACAAATATTGTTGACCCCCGTGGAGTTCAAGCGGTGAAAAACACATATGACTCCAGTGGGCGTTTGACCTCAACTACCGATGGCAATGGCAATACCACGACATTTACTCATGCTGTGGCCACCAACCACGAAACAGTTACCGACCGGCTTGGGAACCAGACCCTGTTTGAGTACGATGACGATGGCAATCTGACCCGAGTAACTGATGCTCTCGGCGGCATAACCAGTTACACCTACGATGCAAACGATAACAAGCTCACAGAGACGAATGCCCTAGGCAAGACAACGTCTTACACCTACGACGCCTTGGGCGATCAAACGAGCGTTACAGATCCACTGGGAAATAAGACGCAGACAACCTTCAACTCAAGGAGGCAGCCGCTCACAATCACTGATCCCTTGGGCCGTGTCACAACCAACACGTACGACGCTAATGGCAGCTTGCTGACAATGCAAGACGCTGTTGGGAGTGTTACGAGCTACACCTACAACAAAAATGGACTCCCGGCGTCGAAGACTGATGCGCTGGGGAACAAAACCACTCTTGTCTATGACAGCAATGGAAATCTGACCTCGCAGACCGATGCTCTTGGAAACACCACCAGCTATACCTACGACAGCAATGGCAATAAGCTGACACAGGCAGTGGTGCGCACACGATCAGACGGAACCAAGGAAACACTCACGACTCAGTATCAATACGACTCGAGCAGCCGCCTCGTCAAAACTATCAATCCTGACAGCTCAACTACACAGGTGATTTACGACTCAATCGGCAGGCATACCGACTCCGTTGACCCGTTGGGACGAAAGACTCATTACGATTATGATAACGATGAAAAGTTAACGACGACCACCTATCCGGATGGAACAAAAGAGACTGTTACTTACGATGCTGACAATCGGCAAATCAGTTCCACAGATCGTGCTGGACGCGCCACCGCATACACCTATGACCCTCTCAGCCGCTTGGTCAAGACCGTTTATCCCGATAACTCAGCTGTGCAAACGGTCTACGACGCCATTGGTCAGCGGATCAAGTCCATCGATGCTCTCGGCAATACAACCCTTTACGCCTATGACGATGCACAGCGATATATTTCCACTACCGATTCCCTCGGGCACCTTACCACCTTCACCTACGATGCTGTCAATAATCAGATTTCCTCCACTGATGCTTTGAACCGTACCACGAAGTCTGCCTACGACAAGATGAATCGTCGTGTGCAGACCACATATCCGGATAACACCACCGATTCCAATTCTTTCGATGCCGTGGGACGCCGCGTCTTGAAAACCGACCAGGCAGGAAAGGTTACGCAGTACGCCTACGACGCGCTTGGCCGGCTAATTTCCGTAACTGATGCCCTCAACCAGGCGACAAACTACAGCTACGATGAATTGGGCAACAACACCAAACAGAGCGACGCTAACTCGCACAGCGTCTCGTTTGCCTATGACCAAATGAAGCGTCGTATTAGTCGCACGCTTCCCCTGGGCATGACCGAATCGTATACCTACGACGCGACCGGAAACTTGACATCGCGAAAGGATTTCAACGGACGTACTACTACCTATGCGTATGACACCATGAATCGTCTGATCGTCAAGAGCGCTGACCCGTTCTTCACCACGAATGGTATTGGCGCGGGAAAAGTGAACTTTACTTACACAGCAATCGGTTTGCGGTTGTCGATGACGGATGCCTCCGGAACCAACCTTTACACCTATGACGATCGTGACCGGTTACTGATCAAAGCGACACCATCCGGCACACTGACCTATACCTATGACGCTGCCGGAAACATTCTTTCTCTGGCCTCTTCCAACCCGGGCGGGGCGTCGATGACCTACGGCTACGACGCGCTGAATCGCCTCTCCTCGGTCACTGATGTCACCGGAACCACCGCATACAGCTACGATGCAGTCGGCAATCTCAGCAGCTTTGTCTATCCGAATGGGATCACCAGTGGCTACAGCTACGACACCTTAAACCGGCTCACCTCAATGCAGAGTACGTGCGGAGCCACTGGCCCGGCATGTGGTGCTTCCGGGAAAGCAATTTCGAGCTATGCCTATACCCTGGGCCCCGCGGGCAACCGGCTGAGTGTCGCTGAACTTACAGGCCGGACTGTACAGTACTCTTATGACTCGATTTACCGCCTTGCTTCTGAAGCTATCAGCAGTGCGTCTTCCCAGAATGGTACTGTCAGCTACACTTACGATTCTGTGGGTAATCGTGCTCAGTTGACGTCCTCAGTACCCGCGATTCCTTCTGGTTTGCTGAACTACGACGTAAATGATCGCCTCACGACGGATGTCTACGACGCAAACGGCAACACCATCAATAACGGCGGCATTGCGGACACATACGATTTCGAAAATCGGTTAGTGCAGCATGGTGCTGTGAAGATCGTCTATGACGGTGACGGCAATCGCGTCGCCGAAACCGTAGCCGGTGTGACCACAAATTATCTGGTGGCGGACGCTAACGTAACGGGCTATGCCCAGGTTGTCGATGAGCTTCAGTCGGGAACTGTCACTCGCGCCTACACCTATGGACTAGAGTTGATCAACGAACGACAGACCATCGGCGGTACGCCTACTGCCAGCTTTTACGAGTACGATGGGCACGGTAGCGTCAGGTTTTTGACCAGCTCAACCGGAGCCGTTACCGACACCTACGATTACGATGCCTTTGGCAATCTGCTTAACTCAACAGGTTCAACACCCAACAATTACCTCTTTGCAGGGCAGCAGTTCGACTCGGCGCTGGGGGTCTATTACAACCGTGCTCGATACCTTGACGTGCGAACTGGAAGGTTCTTGAGCATGGATACGAGAGAGGGACAGATTCAGGAACCTCGAAGCCTGCACAAGTACGCGTTTTCCTGGAACGATCCCGTTAACAGAATCGATCCTAGTGGCTATCAAAGTCTCGAGGAAGAGGAGGAGGTAGCAGCGGATGAAGAAATCCTCGATTCCGAGGAGATTGAAGAGATCGAGAATCCCGGGAAACCTCGACCGTGGACACTATTCTATGTGCAGCTTCCGCAGGGAATAACTTATTTCAGCCACGAGTTTATCTGGGCCTTCAATACACAGACTGAAAAAGGATGGGGTTATCACGTGCTCGTCCCAGACCCAAAGAGAGTTAATATGGTTCTAAGCCAGACACAAGTGGTTCCCGGCCTCTTTCTTGTCGTACCTCAAGACCAGGTTGACAGAGCATTGGATTGGAAGTTCGAGATTCGTACGATAGTACCAGTAGCCGCCTTGACACAGGGTCAATTTTTATTCTGGAACATAGAAGCGGTCTCTCTGGGAGGCATTTGTGATCTGCAGGCAATTGGGGACGTAGTCCGGGGAGATTTCCCATATAAAATTCCCACTAATACTTGTATCACTTGGACGCGGTCCGCAATCGCACTTGCGGTATCAGCAATGCTGTTACCATTCTGACATGAAGTCAACAAAAATTTCAGCCATTCGCTTTTACGCTCGGGATCCCGGCGAGACAGCGAAATTCTATTCGATGCTTGGCTTTGAGATGGTTGGCGGTGAGGAGACGGGCAACGAACCATACGATTTTCCCGTTTATGCTTCACTTAATCACAAGCCAATGATTGAGATTTACCGGGCCGATGGGGCTGTTCCGCCTTCATCGAGTACGATGATGATTGTTGTCGAAGTATCGGACCCGCGGGGCGTTATAGAACGATTACGCAGTTTAGGCTTTTCAGTCGAAAGAAAAGAGCCTCGTATCACGGACTCATCTGCGAACTGCATCGTGTCGGATCCGGAGGGCACGCTTGTGGGATTGGACAACTCTTTTTTCACAGCTTTCGGGGGAGGTATACCATCGTGGCAACCACTCACGCCAACAGTGTATTCTCCGGGTCAGCTGGTGAGGTATGACGGCCGCATTTATAAGTGCATTCAGCACCATAGCGCCGAGGAGAACAAGACTCCTCCCGAGGTGCCGAAGTTGTGGGAACAAGCTGTATTTTCCTGACGGACTTCGCTAATACCACTCCGCTATTAGCAATTTCTTCCTGCGCGTTTTTGCACAACTCTGCCCCTCTGCGCCAATCTGGGGCGGAACGATCTCATGTGTGTTGCGACTAGAAACAGCCATATCTTCTACCGCAGTCCTGTCAAAAACACTTTCAACTCCCGAATCACATCGTCTGGATTGCTCAGAAACAGATAGTGATTTGCACTCGGCAATTCGACGATGCGGATGCCTCCCGGAGCGGTCAAAAAGATTTTTCTTCCAGCGATCAATGTAGGCTTTGGTTGCGGCGTCGAACTGCTCGGCACCATCCGCTCCGCCTCAGCCTTGGGTTCGTTGGCCTTTTTGCCCACAAGTGCTGGCCTTCAGCCGAGGGCACCTCCACACCACTGCGCGAAAATCCGCCGCGCATCGGGGAGCCCGACGGCCGAAGTCCCGATCTATTTCCTGCCTCTAAGCCGCGCCAGCGGCCACTCGGCGCACGGCGAAGTATCGCTCATTTTTTGCCGTTTCGACGGCGTCAATGAAACCCTTCGCGGCTTCTGGAATCATTCCCTTGGTGGAGGCGTGAATGGCGCCACCGGAAGACCGCAACGAGATCACGCGATCCAAAATAAGCGGCGACCAGGGCCACAAGGGCTCCGCCTATCGTTGCGGATGAGTCACGATTGAACTGCTGGAGGCCAATCCGGCAAGAAAAACCACTGCGGCCAGCACAAGCAGCCAGGGCTTGCTCATTGTGGTTATCTCGCAAGCACTTAACTCTTCTAACATGATGCTGGTGACCTTCTTCAATCCCGTCATCTGTGTCTCGAAGCGCACACGGTGCGATGTAAGGACGAAAGCATTGTTGTCGGACTGTAGTAGAAGCCTCTCTCCTGGTAATGGGTTCAAGGTGTCTTCCCCTCCTGTAGGAATAGTGTCAGGAAGAGGCATTTCGTTTCATTAAAATGTCGATGTCACGTCAGGGCCTTCGCAGGGATTTTAGGCGGATTCCAGTGTGCATTCTGAAAGACGGTGCACCAAATTCCCTGCTCTGTGATTCTCCAATAAGCCATTTAGAACCAAGCCACCTTGCACAACGGCAATCGATGGCGCCTCGGGTTTCCGATCACCCGGTTGTCAACGACCTCAATCTCACCCGAGAGTCACAGATCGTTCACTCAGGCCCGGCCCGGTGGCGAGGCTGTTATCTGTTCCCTGGGTTTTGAATTCCCATCTTGTCGCCGAGGTCCCATTGTTCGGTTACGAATTTTGCCAGGGCCTTCTCCAACTTAGCCATCTCAGCAGCGATTTGCTGATCGCTCTTGTTGGCCCGTTCGAACTGCTGATTCAGCACCTCCCAGTTCTTGCCCACATCGGAGTCCGCTTTCTCCACGTTTTTCCTGAAGGCTTTCAACCCAGACCTCTGTTGTTCGGAAAGACTCGACAGAAAATTCTTGCTCTCATCACGGGCCGTCTCAATGGCGGCGCCCAGGATGGTGAATTGATCTGGCGTCATTTTGCCGACCCGAACGAGTTCCCCGGCCTGGCTCCTGGCAGTCTCCGCGTCCTTTGCCAACGCCTGAAATAAGGCAACCTGTCGCTCGTTGGCCTGAACCGCAGCCCCGAGTTTGAAATCCTTCATCTCCTGGGTCTCGGCCGGGCCTCCATTCGCACCGCCGCCAGTACTGCCACGTCCGCCGCGACCTCCGCCGCGTTGGGCCAGCAGCGAACAAGGGCACAACACCAGCACGATGACGAATGCCACGACCCTTGATGATTGACGCATTTTGGCCTCCTTGAGTGACCCCATCTGCCTTCAGGAAAAGGCATATGGAATTTTTACATATGACCCCGCGTGCTCTCTTGAGATTTACATTTCTCTTGCCTGATTTTTACCTTTCTCTTACATGCTTCACTATTCAAAAGAGGGTTTGTTGTGGCGGAGGGGTTTCAGGCTCGCGAAAATTGCTCAGGCCCACGCCAACCAGGCGAAAGCGCTGGTGCGGATCCAGGTCCACCCGCTCCCGCAACCACAGGGCGATGCTGGTCAACTCCTCGCAGGAAGACGGCGGCAGCCTGGGCGTATGGCTGCGCGTGAGGATGTTGAAGTCGCTGGTCTTCAACTTCAGCACCACGGTGCGGGCGATGCGCAATTCCTTCCGCGAAGCCGACCAGACTTTTTCCGCCAGGCGGCGGATTATCGGCTCGGTCTCGTCCAGCAGCACGTCGCGCTCAAAGGTGTCCTCGGCGGAAATCGATTGTGTGGGCCGGTCGGGGACGACCTCGCTGTTATCGATGCCGCGGGCCAGTTCGTACAGGCGCAGGCCGTAGCGACCGAAGTGTTGCTCCAGCGTGCGCAGATCCAGAGTACGCAGCTCTTGGACGATTTTGACTCCCAGATCCTCCAGCCTTTTCCCCGTAACCTTACCCACACCAGGGATGCGTCCCACCGGCAGTGGCGATAGAAAAGTTTCCACTTCTTCGGGCTGGATCACGAACAGTCCATCCGGCTTGCGCCAGTCAGAGGCCACCTTGGCCAGAAACTTATTGGGGGCCACGCCGGCCGAGGCAGTCAGCTTCAACTCCTGGCGGATCTGTTGGCGAATGGCGCTGGCCACGCGCGTGGCCGTGGGCAAGCCGGTCTTGTTCTCGGTCACGTCGAGATAAGCTTCGTCCAAGGACAGCGGTTCCACCAGGTCCGTGTGCCTCCTGAAGATCTCGCGCGTGAGGCGCGAGACTTCCCGGTAGCGGGTGAAATCCGGCGGGAGGAAGATCGCATCCGGGCACAGGCGTTCTGCGCGGACCGCCGGCATGGCGGAGCGGACGCCAAATTTTCTGGCTTCATAGGAGGCGGCGCAAACCACGGAACGGTTGCCCCGCCACGCCACAATCACAGGCTTGCCGCGCAGTTGCGGATCGTCCCGCTGCTCAACGGACGCATAGAATGCATCCATGTCGATATGGACGACCTTGCGAACACTCATCCTGGAGCGATTTTATCCTCAGCGCTCACAGCAAAGGCAAAACTCCAGCGCCGGGTCTGATCAACACCTCAAAGCTCAAATCCCCCCCGTTGCCGTGCAGGCGCCTCTCCATGCCGGCTTTGTCGCACAGATTGGCCAAATTGTTCGCGGGCCGAATGCTGAGTGCTAAGTGCTGATTGGTGTTCTATCATTGTCCCAATGCCCACAAATCAAACCTCGAATTTCGCCATCCTCATCATGGCTGCCGGCAAAGGCACCCGGCTTAAATCCAAACGCGCAAAAGCCCTGCACCAGGTTGGCGGCCAACCGCTGCTGGCGCACGTTATCGCCTCAGCCACCCAGATAGTTCCGGCAAAAAATGTGTATGTAATCATCGGCCATCAGGCTGACGAAGTCCGCGCCGCCGTCCAGCAAACTGGCGTGCAGTTTGTTCTTCAGTCCGAGCAACGCGGAACCGGTCACGCCGTCATGTGCGCCCGCGACGATGTGAAGCATGAAAACATCCTCGTCCTCTCTGGTGACGTGCCGTTAATCACCCCGGCCACCATTACCAGGCTGCGCGATTTTCATCTCGCACGTAAAGCCTCCATGACCATCCTCACCGCCGAGCCTCCGGATCCAACCGGATACGGACGCATGGTCCGCAGTTCGCCTTCCAGTGAAAACGTGAAGGCCATCGTGGAGCATAAAGATTTAACCGGAAAGCAACAGAAAAAACTGAAGGAAATCAATTCCGGCATCTATGCCTTTGCCACTAAGCCGCTGTTTGCCAACATTGACCGGCTTACCACCAACAACACCAATTGCGAATTTTACCTGACTGACATGGCTGCCCTTCTGATAAAAGCCAAAGCGCGAGTCGTGGCTCTCCCGGCTGGCGACGCCTCTGAGGTTTTGGGCGCCAATACCCTGGCCGAACTTGCCGGACTCGATGCCTCGTTGCGGGCGCGCAAAACCGCTGAACTGATGGCCTCCGGGGTCTCCATCTACCGGCCTGAAACCTGCGTGATTGATTCTCCAGTTGAAGTTGCGCCGGACACCATCATCGAGCCGTTCGTCCAGATTCTTGGCCAGACCCGCATCGGCGCCAATTGCCACATACGCTCCTTCTCCATCATTCGCGATTCCCAAATTGGAGATGGCGCGCAGATCAGGCCCGGATGCATCATTGACCAATCCAAGATCGCTGCCGCCGCCCTGCTCGGGCCTTACTCGCATATCCGTCCGGGAACGGAGGTTGGCGAAGGCGCGCATGTAGGCAACTTTGTCGAAGTCAAGAAAACCCGCATCGGTCGCGGCTCCAAGGCCAACCATCTCGCCTATCTGGGCGACTCTGAGATTGGCGATGGCGTCAACGTCGGCGCCGGCGCCATCACCTGCAACTACGATGGCGTAAACAAACATGTGACGGTCATCGAAGATGGCGCTTTTATCGGCAGCAACTCCACCCTGGTCGCGCCTGTGCGCATCGGCAAAGGTTCCTATGTAGCCGCAGGCTCCACCATCACAGCCGAGGTTCCCGCCGACGCGCTGGCTTTCGGCCGCGCCCGCCAGACCGTGAAAGAGGGCTGGACCAAACAGCGAAAAACCAGGGGACAGGACTGGGAATAGGAAACAGTAAAACCTCAACGCTGATAACGCTGACAGCACTGATTCACTCTGTGTTAACGCTAATTAATTGCCAATTACGAATTGCCGCCCGTTGTTATAAAATTCAGAATCACTGCTTTCTAAAATGGGTTATTTTGTGGGATGCACCGGCTGCCTGTCCAGGCTTCCGGGGGAAGGTAAGGTTGTTCATGCAGTCTGTTCGTGGGTCTGAGCGCTTCCTGGCTAAACTTCTTCTTCATTCCATTCCTTTTCTGCCGGCTATAGGGATTCTGGCTGTCGCCTGCGGCGCGTATGCGCAAACATCGCCGGGTACTGCCGGAACAGGCGAACACCCTTCGCCGCAACCGGTCCGCATTGTTCCGTTTCGGGAACCGGGCGCGGCGCCTTCCGCCGGACCACAGACGGCTGCGGGACCGAGTGTCACCTACTTTGGCGGGCCTATAGTCTCCAATATTCACATCGTTGAGGTGTTGTACGGCACAGGCACTGGCCCGTATCTTGCCAATATCAGCTCCACCACGCCGCCCAGCGTTGCCAGCTTTTCGACGGCGATTGCCGCCAGCCCTTTGTTTGACATGCTCAATGAGTACAGCACCGCAGGCGTAGCTACGGCGGATGGAAAGCCGGGATCGAACCAGACCGTTGGCCACGGCGTCTTTGACGGCCTGTTCACCATTAATCCATCTGCCGTCAACGACGGCAGCACGATCACCGACGACCAGATCCAGGCGGAGCTTTTGGCCCAGGTTGCCGCCAACAACTTGCCGGCGCCGGTGTCCGACGCGCAGGGCAACAGCAACACCGTTTATGTGCTCTTCTTCCCGCCGGGTAAGACGATCCGTCTCGGGACCCTGACCAGTTGCGTGCCGAGAGGCTTCTGCGGATATCATTCCACCACATTTGGACAAACCGGGGGAAAGAACCTGCTCTACAGCGTGCTGCCGGACATGCAGCCGCCCAGCGGATGCAGCAGCGGGTGTGGAGGCATAGGCCAGCTTGACTCCGTCACCAACGTATTGACCCATGAACTGGCGGAGACGGTCACAGATCCCGATACCGGCCTCGCCGCCACCATCGCCAGGCCGCTGGCCTGGGTCCAGGCAACCGATGGGCAAGAGGTGGGAGACCTGTGCAACACCGAACAAGCTTCCTTCTCCTCCAACGGCCAGACTTACACCATCCAGAAAATCTTTTCCAACTTCCAAGGCGACTGCGAGGTTGGACCTCCGACGTTTGGCATTGCAGGCGGACAGAACGTCTTTCCCGGTCAGCAGTTTGACCTTCCCGTGACGGCCCAGACGAACTCCCTCGGCACAATTGCCAACTACACCGGGACCGTACACTTCAGCAGCACCGATCCAGCCGCCAGCCTTCCCGCCGACTACACTTTCACCGCCGCGGACGCCGGCTTCCACACCTTCGTGGTGTCGCTGAGTACTCCGAATGCTCCAGGGGGATTTCAAACCATCACGGCCACTGACAAGGCCCTGCCACTGTTTACCGGGAGCGCCAACTATACCGTTCCCAAAAGCCCCGTCGCCAGCATCACCATAGCGGAACCCGGTAATGCCGTTCAGGGCGTGGCCATCCCCGTGACCGTAGCGGCCAGAGATTCCAGCAACAACATCGTGACCAGCTACCCTGGCACCATCCATTTCACCAGCAGTGACCTGGCGATATCGCCGTTGGCGGATTCCACGCTGCCAAATGGGACTAAAACATTTTCCGTCACCTTCAACACGACAGGTGGGCAAACCCTGGTGGCTACAGATACCGCGTCGCAAGGAATGCTTTTCGGCGAGAGCGGATCGTTTGTGATTACCGCTCCCGCCAGTCCCACCGTCACCGCGCTCAGCACGACCGTCAATCCCAGCACCTTCGGCCAGTCCGTTAGCTATAAGGCTTCGGTCACCCAATCTAGCGGAGGGCCGCCGAACATCGGCATGGTCACTTTCACCTCCGACGGTCAACCCTTTTCCAGCATGAATGTGGATGCCAACGGCAACGCACAAACCACGGCAACCCTGGGCGGCGGGCCGCACGTGATCTTTGCCGATTACACCGGAGGAAGCCCAACGCATCCGCCCAGCAGTTCCCTGCCGATGTCCGTTCAGGTGAATGCAGCGCCCACCACGGTTACGGTGAATTCCACCGGTTCGCCCTCCGCGCTGGGTTCCAAGATATTCCTGAACGCAACGCTGACCGCGGCCGCGTTCACGCCCGATGGCGGAATGGTCACGTTTACCGATGGCTCAACGCCGCTGGCCGTAATTTCGCCGCTGAACGGTGTTGCTTCCTTTGGCGATACTTCATTGACCCTCGGGCCGCACACCATCACCGCCAGTTACTCCGGGAGCACTAACTTTGGCGCCTCGACCTCTGCCCCCTTTGTGCAGGTGGTCGCCGCTCCTGCTCCTGCGGACTACACGGTCAAGGCGGACAAAGGCTCGGCAACTCTCCTGGCCGGCCAATCCGCGAGCTTTGTTATTACCACCACCTCGATCAACGGTTTTGACGGCTCCGTCAACTTCGCCTGCAACAATCTGCCGCAGCTCACCACTTGCACCTTCACTCCGCCCACCACCTCCGTCAGTCCGTCCGGCACCACGGCAACCACCACGCTCACAGTGAAAACCACCGGAACAAACGCTCTGCTGCTGACGCCGCAGCACCCGTTGGGACACACGGAAGTGTACGCAAGAGCGTGGAGCTTAAGTCCAATCGCCATCGGCGTGCTGCTGCTGGCAGGGGCGCGACGGAAGAAGCGCGTCCACGTAATCCTCGGCTGCCTGATGACTCTGCTGCTGGTGACCGCACTGACCAGTTGCGGAGGCGGAGGCTCAACGCCACCACCGCCGCCTCCAGTGAGAACTCCGGCGGGAACCACGACCATGGTAGTCACAGCCAGCGGGACCGCAAGCAGCGGAAACTCGCAGCCTGCGAATCCTAACCAGACGCTGAACATCAGCATCACGGTGCAGTAGAGCGGATGGCTTTTGGCTCGTGGTTGTTGGCTCTTGGCTCAAACCAACAGCAAAGCTTTTTACCACTGAGGGCAAGAGTTCACCGAGGAGATCGCTGGGAGGAGAGCCTCGGAGACGCGGCGCAAGCAACAATATTTACATGCTGGGACAATCCGGCAATCCGGGAAGGTTGTTGAAAAACCAAGAGATCTTTGTCCCGGATTGGGGAGATAGATTCCTTTTCGTCCCGGGACGGATGGCTAAAAACCGGTACACCAGCCAGGCCGTTATGCACGCGATTACGAGGATTTTGTTCTCGTTGATTCAAACGGGATTGCTGGAGATGAAAACTTGGTAATTGGGTAACTTCCACCCCATCACGCGCAAAATCAAAAGCGCGCGTGCTGGGCCCCGGCTTGGTAAGTTGGTAATTTAAAGTCCAAACCAAACCCGCAGATGCAAGGGATATCAAGGGCGGAAGCCCTTGGCTAGTTAGAGCAAAAATTCGGCTGATTCGTCCTCTTCCTCCACTTCCTCCACCTCATTGAAAACGTTGGGGAAAAGTGGAGGACGAATGGGTGGAGGAATTGAAATGATTCCTCCACCGCCAGCCGTCGCACCTCTCCTGCTGCGCTACGCTTTTGCTTCGTGCGGCACTCGAGTGCTTGATTCGTAAGCGCCGGTACTCACACGCCTGCCACCGCGTATTGCTACGCTCACTGATTCGCTGCCGCTCCTCCCGACTAAAGTGGGAGGCGGACACCGAACCGTTGGCGACCATTGCGTTCTGACGCCTCAATCCACGGCAGGCCGGGATTTCGGCTGTCGGCTTAGACGCCGCCAAAACGCCTCAATATTCAATTGTCAAAGAGCAACCGCTGGCTGTTGGCCCCTGGGGGCACAGCCTTTAAATCGGTGCATCGGGTCATCTGAAGAGCCGAAACCCTCAAACCCCTGACACCGTTCCGAAACCCCTTCTTACAATTCCAGAATCACACCCGAGAGATGGGGAGTCAATAAAGTGCTGTCACAATGCTGTCACTTTTGCTGGTTTTAACCAGTCTTAACCGGGTTTTAACCGGTTCTCTTCATTGCTGTGGACCGAAAGATAGGGAATAGAGGACAACATAGGGAACAGGCTACAGGTTACAGGGAACAGTAAAAACCAAACCAACCAAAACCCATTGCCACCACACGTTCAGATGCGGGCTTCAGTGCAGGCTCCGGGCGCTGAGTGATGGCAAGATGTGTCTCACTTCTCAATGTCCTGGTCGGTCCAGATTCGAAACTTTGCCAGCTCCTACGCGTTTAACCCGATTCCTCGTCCAGGGCAATCGCATGAAAGATTTTTAACGTCCTTACGCGGGATTTTTGTTACCAAACAATCTCCGAGAGACACGGATGGAACCATATTCAACAGCATTAACTCTGTCTGAGCAGGCTTCCGACCTGATCGCGGATACCGTCAGAACCAAAATTGCCGTGCAACTTGTCTGAAAGCTCAAGTTTTGGGGGCAAAAAATCTTTCATGCGATTGCCTGGATTCCCGTGTCCGTTCTGAACCTAGCACTTTATGGTATTCTTGAACAAAAAATAGGGCTTGTAGGATAGTTGCGCGTAGTGGGACGAGATTAAGCTTCCTTAGTTACTGCGAAATATCCTTCCTGGAAAGGAATTCTGGCAAGGATTGTTTCTTGCTGGTTGTCAGTAACGATTCACACGGAGGGAATCTAGAACCTATAGTAATATGCACCTCTCTGCCGAACCGTTCCGAGCGATTTGCCAATGAACACGCCATCATCGACTAGCGAGGCACTCGCGCTGCAAATGAGGGAATCCGACTGGCGGGCCTTGATCGGCGCCGTCCGTAACGGCAATCTGATTCCGATGGTAGGAACCGGCCTGATGCGCGTGAAGGTTGGGGATCGGTACGTTACCTATGACCATCTTATTGCACAGGAGTTGGCGACCAGACACGAGGTTACGGATACCGACCTTGCGCCATTAGGCACGTCCATAAGCGACGCAGCTCTCAATGATGTAGTTTCGGTGGTCGTCAGAAGGGAGGGCGATCGCTGTCTCTGGGATTTACACGACGACGTGTGGCAAATCATTCACGATTCGTCGATTGAACCTCCCCGGGCATTGGTACAGCTAGCCGAAATCTCTGACCTCGATCTGTTTGTGACCTCATCTTGCGATTCGTTATTCGAAACTGCGTTACGAAGCGCCGGTAACGTCGAGGCTCGAGTTTACCGCCGGATCGATCGGGAGAAGGAAGACTTGCCCAAAGACGCAAGGACCAAAAAGGGTTATCGGCAACTCTATTACCTTTTGGGCAAGGCAGAGCCGGGCACGATGGATTTTGCCATATGCGACGAAGATCTATTGCGCTTTGTTCTGAAGCTCCAGGATACCAAGTATCGGCCCAGGAGGCTTTTCGACGCGTTGCGGGAGAGCAATCTCCTTTTGCTGGGGGTAAACTTTGGCGATTGGCTGGCGCGTTTCTTTCTCTGGCTCGCAAGAGACCGGGAAAACCTCAACTCTGACGAAGCGCGAAACCTAAGAGAGTATCTGGCGGACCCGAAGGCCGGTCATGATCGGCCGCTGGTGTTGTTTCTCAGGCACTTCAGCCAGTCCACCATCGTCCTGGGAAGCCAGCCGGAAGATTTTGTGGATGAGCTGCATCGGCGTTGGTCGGAGCAGGTGGGACGCAGCCACCCGCACCTCGAAATGGCAGATTCAAGACCGCCTTCTATCATGCCTGCGGGAGCGGTCTTTATCAGTTATTCACGCAGCGATGCCCCCGCGGCAAAGATCTTTTTCGCAGAATTAACGCGAATGGGAATTTCGGCATGGTACGACGCCGCCCTGAAGGCAGGTGATCAGTTCGACCCCAAGCTGGAATACAACATCGAAAACTGTTCTTTGTTCCTGCCCTTGCTTTCGACGGGATCGCTGGCAAGAGAGCAGGGTTATTTTCGCAAGGAATGGAAGACGGCAGTGGAGCGTGACGAGAGGTTCTTTGGTTCGACGAAGGGGTTTATCGTCCCGATTGTGATTGACGAAGACGACCGGATCCTCAGGCAGCCCCAAACCTATCAAGGAATGCCCAAGCGCTTTCGGGAGATGCAGATGTATCACTGTCCTCTAGGCAAACCATCCTCCGATCTCATTGCCGCCTTACGATCTCGCCCACAGAAAGAATCTCGCAGAGGGGGGTGAAGCAATGAATAGTTCACCTAGCTTCCCAGTTCTGGCAGAGGAACTGCCCTTGGATTCTCAGAATCCATGGCCCGGGCTCACGGCTTTCACCGAGCGGCAACAGGGCTATTTCTTTGGCCGTAAAGACGAAAGTGACGAACTATTTCGTTGCGTAAAGCGGGAAAGGCTAACGGTCCTCTTCGGCAAGTCGGGCCTGGGAAAGACCTCATTGCTCCAGGCGGGGTTATTTCCTCAGCTACGAGCCGCTTCCTTTCTGCCAGTTTATATACGGTTGAGCTATGCCGACGACGCTCCCACCCTGGAATCGCAAGTGCAAGCAGCGTTGGAAGCCGCTATCAGCTCAACCGACTTGGCCGAAGTGGCCCCACCTCAACCCAGCGAAACGGTTTGGGAGTACCTGCACCGACGCGGCGGCAACCTCATCAACTATGAAGGCGGGGTCGTAACACCCATTCTTGTCTTCGATCAATTCGAGGAGTGGTTCACTCTCGGCGCCCGCCAAGGATTTGCTGCACGCCTCAGCGAGGACTTCCTCCCCGCGCTCGCGGACTTGATCGAAAACCGGACGCCGCAGGCGCTGACTGAGAAACTCACGAGGGACCGCAATCTGGCGAGGCAATACGATCTCGAGGCATCGGGGTGCCGCATCCTTATTACCCTCCGCGAGGACTATCTGGCAAATCTGGAGAACCTGCGAGGTCCAATGCCATCGCTGGTGTTTGTGGACAACCGGATGCGTCTTACCGAAATGAGCGGGCGGCAGGCGTACTCGGTGGTGGCCGAACCTAATCAGGAGTTGGTAGCCGGCGACGTTGCGGAATTCATCGTACGCTTTGTTGCCGGCGTTCACGCCGATGCCATCGATGGAAACGTGCAAGTCGGCGCGCCACTGTCCCTGGAGCAATTAGAGATCGCTCCAGCGATTCTGAGCCTTTTTTGCCGGCAGATCAACGAAAAACGCCTCAATCAAAACCTGCCAAAGATCACCCGGCGGCTGGTCACCACTCAGGGGGTGACTATCATCGATGATTTCTACAAACAGAGTATTGCCGATATGCATCCGGAGGTACGGCGGCTCATCGAAGATCGTCTTCTTACGAAAGCCGGGTACCGAGACAACATTGACCTGGCACAGGCCAAGGCGGATTTGGAGCAGGCAGGAGCAAAATCTTCCTACATCGACGATTTGATAAGGCTCCGTCTTCTTCAGGTCGAGGAACACCGCGGAGTTCCTCGCCTAGAACTTACCCATGACGTGCTGGCCGAGCCGGTCAAGCGCAGCCGCGACCAATGGGATGAACAGCAAGCGCGGGCAAAGCAGCTGGAACAGGAACGCGAGGCACTGGCTCAGGCACGGCGAGCGGAACAAGAAGCCCTGAGTCGGGCGCGGTTCCTGCAGAAAGTGATCGGGGCCGTGGTGTTCGTAAGCCTTTTGCTTACCGCTCTGCTGGCATATGGCTTGTATGAAAGGTCGGTCGCGCGAGCGAACGAGGAACTTGAGAAGCAAGCGCTCAATGACAAAGTGAAATTGACGCAGGATAAGGCGACAGCGGAGGAGGCGAACGCGAAAGCGAAGTTCGAGGGAGAGAAAGAGAAAGAGAAAGCTGAGCTAGAAAAGGTTCAACAGCACGACAAGGACATGGAAAGGACACGGGAGGCAGAAAACAAGCTTAACGCAGAGAACAACGCTTACTTGAACCACTGCATCACGGTCGCCAAGGGCTTTTATAAGATGGGCGGCAGATCTCCTGAGATTAAGGGCTTTTTCTACAAGATGTACGAGTACTCTTTGATGGGCGAGGATCAGTGTTTCAGCGCAGCGCAGCATGCCCACGATGTTGCGCCTCAGGACGTCGACATCATGGACGTTCTTACCCTGATCCCGTTGTGGGCGGCCGATTCAGCGCGTGCGCGAGAGGACAACCAAACCGTAAGCGGTTATCGTGATAGAGCAGTGGCATTAGCAGACTCTCTGCAAGGCAAAGAGGGCCACAGCGTGAAAATCCTGCTTGCACGCACCTATGTTTTCGCCGGCTACGAACTGGCAGACGTTGATCCGGTTAAAGCGCAGGCGGATGCTGAGCGGGGGATGAACATAGTCGCTGACCTTCAGCCCAATTCAGCACGCCATGACTTCGACGACCGCGATTGGGATCGTCTTAGTCAAGTGCACATGTACCATGGGGATTATCTTCAGAGATTGAAGAAGGACACGGAAGCGATTACATCGTATGAGGAATCATTCAAGGACGAAATGAATGCACACAAAACTAGGCCGAGCGGCAAGTATCTCTCTGCGGCACGGGATCGAGCCTTCAGGATCGGCGATTATGAAAAGCGACTTGGTAACAACGATGCGATGATGCAATGGTATGACAAAGCTCACGGGCTCTCCGGCCAATACATTGACCTGCTTCTTAAAGAACCTCCGCAGATCCAGCGTGATCGTGACTTGGCGGCGGCGTATGGTGATGCCGCCCAAGTGGAGGAAGACAGAAACCAGTGGCCGCAGGCAGTCGACTATCGTGATCATGCGGTAACGGTCCTGGCCGCACTCAAAGCGGACGCCTACGAGGGCGCGCGGAATAATCTGGCGTTCGCCTACCGCGATCTGGCATGGGCTGAAATCTACGCCGGACAGGTTGAGAAAGGTTTAGAGGACGCCCAAAA